>JAKSLE010000021.1 GCA_024401365.1 Bacteroidales bacterium
TCTACTCTCCCTTATATCAGAATATACCCACAAACTACTCTCACACAACTCTCTCATGGTATACATATAAAAAATTAAAGGCCCTCCTTCTGGAAAGCCTTTAATCAACAATAGACAACAACAGATGAAAAAATTACCGCGTTTCACAACGGGAATATCATAATTGAGTATCTGACCTGCAGACCTCATTTATTTTTCATGTAGCAAACATACAACTTTTTTTTAATAGTAACAAATGTTAACACAATTAATTTTTTATTACATTTGCACCCGTAAACAAACACACCATTTGATATATGGCTATTTTCTAACGGTAATTTTACTATTGTGATTTTTTGGCACGGTATTTGATACCTGACTTATCAAACAATAAAACAAACACTAAATCGATAACTTAATAAAAAAATGAAGAGGATTTGAAGAAACAACACATTCACTAATCCTAAAAAATCAAAAAATCATCCTTACAATGAAACATATTGTATCACATTCAAGTATAGAAGAACAAATGAAGACAGTTATGAAAAGAGCTATTGTATCAATACTTCTAGTTGTGCTCGGCACCGCTTGCTACGCACAAATGGCTAAGTTCCAAGCTTTGTATGTATACAACTTCGCTAAGAATATTGGCTGGGCAGCAGAAGATAATACACGTGATCTCGTCATCACGGTTGTTGGCGACAACGATTTGATTGGTGAACTTTCCAACCTAGCAAAGACTAAGAAAATCGGCGTGCGTTCAGTAGTAGTAAAAGAAGCAGCTACAGTAAACGCACTCCCACAGAGCGACATCATCTGCCTCGGCGAAGCTAAAAGTGGACAGATAGGTACTTTGGTCGCTAACCAAAAGGACAACAAAACACTGATCGTAAGCGGTAAAAAGGGTCAGTGCGCTAATGGTGCTAGTATATCTTTCTACACAGAGGGATCTAAACTAGCATTCGAAATCTCAGAAAAGAACATCAAGGCCAGAGGATTGAGCGTGCTCAAGAAACTCCTCGACCTCGGTACTCAAGTAGACTAATCAACAGACAACAGCAGATTTTCTAACGTACAACAAGCGCTCATCGCAATGCGGTGAGCGCTTAATATTTATACCCTATTCAAATAATTCCTTGTCGATCTCGCTACTTTATACAGCAGCTACACACTCCATCTCAATGAGCCACTTCGGACGACAGACAGGAGCCTGAAGGAACACAAATGGCATCGTCTCCCCAAATCGCGACACAAACAACTGTCGCACAATAGCATAATCAGCTATATCCCTGAGATATACAATCATATACTGCACTTTCGTAAAGTCAGCCCCTGCTTCTGATAGAAGAACTTCAACATTCTCCAACATACGCTCTGCTTGCTTTACTACATCGCCTTCAAAAAGAACCTTACCCTTATTATCTATCGATGCCGTCCCAGAAATAAACACCCTCCTGCCTCCAGGATAATCTACATAGGTACCTCTCTCAAACGAAACACCATACTCCGCAGTGGAATTTAAATGACTCTTCGCATACAAATAGTGAATATCACTAGGAGCAACTCCCTTAACGGAATAGGCATCCATCTGAACCAACGACGACGAGGAGATTGACTCGCCCCCTATACCCGTCGAGGCTATAAAATGGGTCTGCGTAGTAAGACCTTGCTCAGCAAATTTGTCATTCCTGCCTTCTACTACCCCCGAATAATGCCTGTCTATATCATGAACAAAAAACCAAGTGCGTACACAGTTGTCAAGCAACGTCATGCCTTGCGAGCGCAACTTACTCACATAATCATCAAAAATGGAACGTGTCTGATCCTTCGATGTATCCCCACCAAAACGCACATTGGTAGTCCAATAATGACTTACCTCTCCATCTTGAACCTCAATAGTATCAGCATCTATTCGATTTACCTTCACGTCTCGCATTATATATACTAATGCCGAAACTTTAGTGCCGTCTAATGGAGCCTGTCCAACAATACTCAAAGCATAATCAGTTTTTAATGTCTCAACATATTCCAACTGATTGGCTACATCCGATAGAAACATCCTCACAAACACAATAGTAGAATGGGAAATCTGCGACATCTGGGACAATACTCGTATCTGTGACAAAATCTCCCCAAACTGCTGCTCAGCAGATAACATAGGAGACGAAACTCTGAGCATATAATACCTGTCGCGTGAAACTATGGATGAAGTATTTGGCATACTGTTTGTTCTATTTTTCGCACGCAAAGGTAATGCTTTATTCCCTCAAATAAAACAAATGCAACCTTTTAGTTGCCCTTTCGTAAAATACTCAGATTCACAGAGCAGCATCAAACACCCCAAATGCTTATGAAAAATGGAATAATACGACTTGTACGCACAGTAGGCTTGGTAGCGCTACTGGTTTTCTGCTGTACATACCTAGCAAACGCACAAAAAAACAAGCAGTCCGAACAGGAGTCTGTAACAGGTTGCGTAAAGGGCGACATGTATTTCTTTGCTGGCAGCTACAACAAGGCCTACAATGAATACTTGAAATTCTATTCAAGATCTAAAAATAAGGCTAATCCTGAATTGCTCTTGAAACTTACCGAGAGTATTATCAACGAAGATATGCCTAAAGATACTGCTTGCTTCTTCGCTGAGCAGTATATGGCTCTTAACCCAGAGGACTACAACGGTATTTTCTTGGCAGCTAAGGCATACTATCACACCCATAAATTCGATAAGGCTGATAAATATCTCGAGGAGTACAAAAAAGTATTGTCCGAGGAAAAAGATATAGCCGAAGCTAACGATCTGGCTCGCCGCATCAAAAACGCACGCCGAATGGTCAAGGATTCTGCTAAAATCGTTTTGCACAACATGGGTGAGATGATCAACTCGCCGTCTAACGAACTTAGCCCTATTATCGCAGCCGATAATAGCGTATTGTATTTCTCGTGCGACGAAAAGTACAACAGCGGCATCATGCTCAACTACTTCAGTATCAAGTATGCCGAGAATCAGGACTTGTCTTGGACCAAAAGCAAATTGGCTACTGGCCCTATAAATACTTTGTTCGATGAGTATGTAACTGGCGTCTATGAGGGTGGCCTATTGCTGACTAGTAACAGAACTGGCGATTTCGGTATCTTCGAGTGCCCTATCCGTAAGGGCCCTGCTGGTAAATTCGTATCTGCAACTAAACTTCCGCCTCCTATCGACCTCTACGGCGACGAGGTGGGTGCTTGCATGATGGGAAATGATACTATCATCTTCTCCGCTACAACTCTTAATGGCAAACTCGATCTTTATTATTCTATCAGGGTTAATGGTAAGTGGGTTGAAAGCCGACCTCTCCCTGGTGAAATAAATACAGAATTGTACGACGAAAACTACCCTACCCTCGCAAATAACGGCACTCGCCTATATTTCGCCTCTAACAATGAGACTTCTATGGGTGGTTACGATTTGTACTATTCCGACCTCGACCCTAAGGAGTTTAAGTGGGGAAAACCGGTACAACTCCCTTATCCTATTAATGATACTTTCGACAATATGTCTATCTCTTTCACTTCTGATAACAGATACTCGTATGTCAGCAATGTAAGAAAAGAAGGATATGGTTGCCGCGATATCTATTGTATTATCAACGACAGCAAGGCAGCTACCCACGCCATCATGAAGTGCTTCGTGGGCATAAATACTAAGCCTAAACCTCGTCCCCTCACTCAAATGCCTCTAATACAGGTATTCGACACCGACGAAGAGATAGTATCTACGGCTAGACTCAACCTCCAGTCATCAACTTTCGTATTGGCCCTGGAACCTGGCACATATACTCTTAGAATTACTTCTGAAGAGGCCGAGGAATTTGAAACTCCTATCGTCGTAGAGGAGAAAGTATATAGCCAGGATGTCATCCAAAAGATATTCTTGCTGACAGCTAGTCAGCCTGCTGAATAACAAAAAACTCAACTTACATACCATGTGGAAGAAAATTAAGGATTACGAGGAGATTCTCTTCGACGAGTATAACCATATAGCACGAATAACTATCAATAGAGAGAGGTACAGAAACGCCTTCACTCCATTGACAGTCGAGGAGATGATTGATGCCTTGAACTATTGCGAGAGATGCTCCGATATACGAGTCGTCGTTCTCACAGGTGCCGGCGATATAGCATTCTGCGCCGGCGGTGATATGCACGTCAAGGGTTTCGGTGGCTATGTCGATAAGGATGGCGCTCCTCACCTGAATATCCTCCACGTACAGAAACAGATCAGAAGTATCCCTAAGCCTGTCATCGCTATGGTCAACGGCTTTGCCATAGGCGGAGGTCACGTACTTCACGTCGTTTGCGACTTGTCTATCGCTTCCGAGAACGCCCGCTTCGGTCAGACTGGCCCCCGCGTCGGTAGTTTCGACGCTGGTTTCGGCGCATCTTACCTCGCTCGCGTAGTCGGACAGAAGAAAGCTCGAGAGATTTGGTTCCTGTGCCGACAGTATACCGCCCAGGAGGCTCTCGAAATGGGCCTCGTAAATAAGGTAGTCCCTCAGGACCAACTCGAGGCAGAGGTGATTTCATGGGCTGAGGAGATGATGCAACTTTCTCCACTGGCTCTTAGAATGATAAAAGTTGGCTTGAACGCCGAACTTGACGGCCAAGCAGGTATCCAAGAGCTTGCAGGCGATGCTACAATGCTCTATTACATGACCGAAGAAGCCCAAGAGGGCGGTAAGGCATTCCTGGAGAAACGTAAGCCTAACTTCAAGTACAAATTCTAATTACGTCTTATACAACCATTTGCGACAAGCCCCCACAAGGGACTTGCCGCTTAACCATTAACTTTATTACTATATGATTTCAATTAAGCAGACTTTATTGAGCATCGCTGCTGTGACTAGCCTCACTTGCTACGCTCAGGAGAATTACAAGGAGGTTATCAATAAAACCGAACTGAAAGAGTACACAAACAGATATACCCCTGTTCAGTACGTAACTCCTGATACAAAATTTGCAAAAGCACCTAAAAATGTGATTTTCTTTATCGGTGACGGTATGGGTCAGGCTCAGGTATATGCCGCACTGACCGCCAACGGTGGCCAAATGTATATGTCGCAACTTAACTTATGCGGCTACAGCCAAACTCAGTCTGCCAATAACTACGTTACAGATTCTGCCGCAGGTGGCACAGCTTTGTCTACCGGAAAGAAAACGAACAACTATATGGTGGGCATGACTCCCGACTCGGTAGCTGTCCCTTCTATGCTCGAACTGGCTGAAAAAGCGGGCAAGGCTACAGGTATCGTTGTAACAGTAGCAGTAACCCACGCTACCCCAGCAGCTTTCATCGCTCATGTTCCCGACCGACATAGATACGAGGATATAGCATCTTTCTACCCCAACTCGGGAATCGACCTCTTCATCGGTGGTGGCATGAAGCACTTCACTCAACGTAAGGATGGCAGAAACCTCGTGAAAGAAATGACTGAAAAAGAGGGCTATAGATTCTACGAGAACCTGGAGTCGGCAAAAAATGACAACAAAAGCAAATTGGCCGTATTGGCATACCCCGAGCATATGCCTGATGTAGCTAGCGACAGAAAATTCTCTTTGGCTGAATCTACCAAAAAAGCTATCGACATCCTTAAACAGGATAAAAACGGTTTCTTCCTAATGGTCGAGGGCTCCCAAATCGACTGGGGAGGACACCATAATGTCATCAACGAGGTCGTAACAGAAACCCTCGACATGGATAGGGCTGTCGGCGAAGCTCTCAAATTCGCCGCAGAAAATGGCGAGACATTGATAGTAATCACAGCCGATCACGAGACTGGTGGCCTTACGGTTATCGATGGCGACTACTCTACTGGTGCCATCAACGCCAATTTCTCAACGGGCAACCATACAGGTGTAATGGTTCCTGTATACGCCGTAGGCCCTTGTTCTGAACTATTCCACGGATGGTACCAGAATACCGAGGTATTCGACCGAATTGTTAAAGCGTTGAATATTAAGAAGTAACCCCACCTAACGGGAGATACTCAACAAAAAAAGAATCCCCGAGTGTTTCAAAAGGTAAGAATTATACTATCTTTGCACTCGGTTTTGCCAATATGGCTCAGTTGGTAGAGCAACGCATTCGTAATGCGTGGGTCGCCGGTTCGAGTCCGGCTATTGGCTCAACAGCCCGTAAGGTTAACCTTATGGGCTTTTTCTTTGTTCATTACACTCAAAGATATTATCTTCGCATAATTTATAATCCAGTAAGTATGGCAAGACTGAAAACACTCATATTTTCCTTGTTTACATTGGCAACAATGAGTATCGGCATGGCCACTGCTCAGATACAACTCCAAGCCAACGTAGCCCCTATTGGTATGTCTGATCGACAAAATGCTCAACTCTACGACAACGTAGAATCCTACACTGAGACAAAGTATGCTGTCGACTATAGCCGACATACAATAGAAAAAGGACAGTGGACATCAAGCCATACTACATCTTTTACGTCCAATGGTAGCGAAAAAAGCGTTACCCTCCACAATAGCGATGGCTCCGACGTAGGAAAAACAATAACCCAATTCAACGAAAATGGTACCAAACGCGTCACTACCCAATATACCGAGGCTGGCGAACGCACCACACAGATGCTGTACTCATATACCGCCGATGGCTTGTGCGCTAGTACCAGAGTTACCGATGCTATGGCTATAACCATGGCAACGTCAGAAATAAGCCATGGCAAGGATTGGGCAAGTGTTACCGAAATTTTTGCTGTATCCGATCGTCTCTCTACCACTTCCGTGTGGAAGTTTGAGTATAACCCCGAGGGCCGAATCATCAAACAGACAGTCGATATGGATGGACATACAGCTACTTCTCAGGTAAAACTTGATTCTAATGGCCACCCTAAAAGCGTCATGGGTAAAGCCGACAATGGCGAAAAGAGCAAATTCACCTACGAATATGTGGTCGATAGCCACAAAAACTGGACCGAAAGAATAGAGTATATCGACGGGGAACCTAAATGGATAACATATCGTGAGATAAAGTACTTCGAGGATTAAACGTGGAAAAGATTTCAGAGGAGAGAATAGAGCTAGCAGTACAAAAATTCTATAGCGGATACAACTGCTCTCAGTCTATATGTACTGCGTGGGCCGATGCTTACGGCTTCTCAGAGGAGCAAATGGCTAAATTATCGTCTTGCTTCGGCGGAGGAATAGGCAGAATGAGAAAAACTTGCGGCGCTGCTTGCGGTATGTTTCTGCTTCTAGGCCTCGAAGAGGGTAATGCCAACGCAACTGACAAAGACGCCAAGGCAGAAAACTACAAGGTAGTACAGGAGTTGGCTCGCCGATTCGCAGAGAGAAATGGAGGAAGCATAGAGTGCGCAGAACTTCTGAAACAGGGTGGTATACAAACAACAACGAATTACAAACCGGACGAACGTACCGCACAGTACTTCGCCAAAAGACCTTGCCCCAAAATAATAGAGGAGACTGCAAGAATATGGAATGAATACCTAACCGAAAAAGAGAACAACAAATAATATGAAACGCAACTTCAAAGAAGAACTATCAGATATAAAAGCTTTCGCATTTGATGTCGATGGCGTGCTAAGTATGACACAGGTTCCTATGTTCCCTAACGGAGAACCTATGCGTACCGCTAATATCAAGGACGGATATGCTATACAATTGGCCGTAAAACTGGGATACCACGTAGCTATCATCACAGGTGGCAATACGGAGGCTATCCGTGTAAGGTATACTAACCTTGGCGTACAGGATGTCTTCATGGGACAGTCAAATAAAATTGCCGCATACGAAGGATGGAAGGAGAAGTACGGACTGGATAATAGCCAGATACTTTACATGGGTGACGATATGCCCGACCTCCCTCTCTTGAAACGCGCAGGTGTTCCAACTTGCCCTGCCGATGCTGTTAGAGACGTACAGGAGGTTGCTCACTATATATCTCCATTCAATGGAGGTCAGTGCTGCGTTCGCGACGTCATCGAGCAGGTTTTGCGCGTAAATGGCGATTGGGGTAAGGACCTGGATTGGTAGCCAATATATAATTGTGCATTGAGAGAATTCTAAGCTTGGTCGCAATCAATTATAAATAAACAGATCTTATGCTGAGACTAATCAGAATAGAGAATTTATTGTTCATAGTACTGTTTCAGTACCTCCTAAGGTACTTTATCATCCTACCAGTACTGGCCAGTTATGGCATAGACCCAGTGATGACCCACTGGCAATTCGCCGTATTGGTCACAGCTACAGTCTTAATGGCTGCTAGCGGCAATGTTATAAATGACTATTTTGATATCTATGTCGATCGCATCAACAGACCTAAAACAATTGTGCTCGACCGATTGTTTGAGCGTAAAATAGCTATACTTGTCCATGTACTACTGACTTTAGTTGCTATTTTCTTAGGCATGTACATAGCTTTCGCTACCCGTAGAGTGGTTTTTGTCCTCCTATTCCTAGGCATACCTATTGTTTTGTGGTTCTACTCCACTCATTTCAAAAGACAGATGCTGATAGGAAATATCGTAGTAGCTACCCTTACGGGCATTATGGCATACCTCGTGGTGTCTGTCGAATTGTCGTTCCTCGACCTTCAGGATATAAATAAGTCTAATTCCGAGGGCTGTATGCACGCTTGGTACTATTGCGTGGCTTATTCTTTCTTCGCATTCCTATGCAATCTCGCTAGGGAAATAATAAAGGATATCGAGGATATCGAGGGCGATAGTGAGTATGGCTGCAAAACATTGCCTATCATGCTTGGCGTAGGATATACAAAGGTTGTAATATCTTTCCTCAATGCACTGACTATCATAATGCTGTGGTCTATATACTGCATATCCCCATCACTGCAGAGTCACCCCTATAGCGAATTGTACCTGGCTGTCGGATTGACTTTACCTATTATTGTAAACACCTTATTACTATATAAAGCCGAAAGCAAGGCCGAAATACACCGCTGTAGCTTGTTTTGCAAGTTTATCATGCTCATTGGCGTATTATCAACCCTCTATTTCTGGCTGATATAAAAGAGAAAATGCTTTATCCAGAGAATATTGAAGACAAACTACACTTCGGGACTATACGTGAGAGTATCCGATTAAGGTGTAAAAGCGGAATGGGCCGCGAAATGGTGACTAGCATGGAGATGCTGACCGACTACGAGCCTATAATGCAAAAACTACAAGAGGTCAACGAGATGTTGGCTCTCATATCTTCATCAGACAACGACCTCCTCCCTTCTGACGAGTTCAACGACCCAAGGGAGATGTTCAACCGCATACGTATCATCGGCCTACACCTCGAGGAGGATGAACTGGCCGACCTTCACACTATCCTTTCCCTTATCCGTCAGACCGTATCTTTTTTCAACAGAAATCAGGTCGATTCTGTAGGAGAGGACAACTACCCTTACCCTACCCTAAGGTTGCTGACTGATGACATACAGACATTCCCTCTGCTCATTCAGACTATCGATAAGGTAGTCGACAAGTATGGAAGAATAAAGGATAGTGCTTCACCGGAACTGGCACAGACTCGTCGCGACATAAGGGATAAGGAGAGCCAGATAACACGACGACTCAACCAAATCCTCAAGCAGGCTCAAACCGATGGTATTGTAGAGGCAGACGCTTCTGTAAGCATTCGCGATGGCCGCGCCGTAATCCCTGTAGCCGCAGCTAACAAACGCCGCCTCCAGGGTATAGTGATGGATGAATCGGCTTCTGGACGTACCTCATATATCGAGCCTGCCGAGATTGTCTCTATGAATAACGATCTCCGCGAACTGCAGTATGCCGAGCGCAGAGAAATCATAAGAATCCTCACTTCTCTTACCGATAATATCCGCCCTTACTCAGAAGATATCCTTGATGGAGTGGATATGCTGGCAAAAACCGACTTCATCCGTGGCAAGGCTATCTACGCACGAGATATCGATGCCGTCATGCCCGAAGTCGACAAGAAGGCTGGTACATATATTTATGGTGGTCGACACCCTCTTCTTCATGTACAATTGAAGGCTCAGGGTAAGAGCGTTGTACCTTTAGACATAGAACTTAAATGGCCAAACGCCCGCATAGCTATTATTTCAGGACCTAATGCTGGTGGCAAGTCTGTCTGCCTGCAGACCGTGGGTATATTGCATTATATGCTCCAGTGTGGCTTGCTCGTTCCTGTCAAAGAGGGTTCTAAGATGGGTATATTCAAGGATATCCTCATCGATATGGGCGACGAACAGAGTATCGAGAACGACTTGTCTACTTATTCGTCCCACTTGACAAATATGAAAATGTTCGTCAAGGTGTGCTCTAAATCTTCTTTGATACTGATAGATGAGTTCGGAACAGGTACCGAACCAGCTATCGGCGGCGCTATTGCCGAGAGCGTATTGGACGAACTGAACAAGATGAGGGCATGGGGTGTCATAACAACCCACTATACCAACCTTAAGCATTTTGCCGCACAAACCGACGGTTTGGTAAATGCAGCTATGCTATTCGATACCCATAAGATTGAACCTTTGTTCAAACTGAGAATGGGACAGCCTGGTAGCTCTTTCGCATTCGAAATAGCTCGCAAAATCGGATTACCAGAGAGCATCCTCGAGTCCGCTAAAGAGAAAATCGGACAGGAGCACCTGGATTTCGATAAGCATCTCCGAGAGATTATCCGCGATAAAAATTACTACGAGCAAAGACGAGAACAGATTCGCCAACGAGAAAAACGCGTCGAGGAACTGGAGGCTCAGTACGACCAAGGCTTGCAGAATATCAAGAAGGAACGTCGAGAAATCCTCGATAAAGCTAAGACCGAAGCTCAACAGCTACTCTCCGAAACTAATCGACGTATCGAAAATACTATCAGGGAAATCAAGGAGAGCCAAGCCGAAAAACAGAAAACGAAGGAGGCTCGCGAGGCCCTGAACGCTTTCGAACAGACCGTAGAGGAGTCCGATGCGGATAAAGAACGAGAAGCAAGCATCAATCGTAAAATAGAAAAAATCAAGCGCCAACAGGAGCAACGAGAAAAACGCAGAGCTCAACAGGGTAACACTCCAGAGGTAAGCACCGAAAAGAAAGCACCTGAACTGGCTATCGAAGTGGGTGCCATGGTGCAGATCGATGGCAAGGCAGACCGCATCGGCGAAATCCTCAAAATAAACAAAAATGAGGCTCTCGTCGCCATGGGCGGAATGCAGAGTAACATCAAACTTAGCCGCCTCAAGGCTATCAGTAAGTCTGCCGCCAAAAAGAGCGCCGGGTCTGCTTCAGCTAATATGGCTCTGGCTCGCACTTACTCTAATGTCATGGAGGCTGTTCGCGAGAAAAAACTCAACTTCAAGCCCGATATCGATGTCAGAGGTATGCGTACCGACGAGGCTATCGAACAGGTGGCTGGATTCATCGATGAGGCAATAATATGCGAACAGAGCCAAGTCAGAATCCTCCACGGCAAGGGTAATGGCATCCTTCGCCAACAGCTGCGTATATTCTTGCGCTCTATCGATGGCGTGCAACATATCGCTGATGAGGATATCCGACTGGGCGGTGCCGGCATAACTGTCGTAACGCTTAATTCTTGATAACTGAACAACAATTATATACCTAATATGAAACGACTTTTATTTGTTGCTCTGATGCTGAGCGCAACTTCTGCTATGGCTCAGCTGACCGTAGAGAACACTACAGCTGGCACAAAAGAGTATAGAGAAATATACCCTCGTGGCATATATACTACTTTTTGTAAACAGACTGGCGACGTACTTGCATACGATAATGAGAGTAAGGATTACTACGTTGCAGCGTCTACCGACAAAAAAAGAATCGGTAAGCGCTCATCAATAGACGAAGTAAACAAAAACGAGGAACTGCCCTACTCCGCATACCACCAGGGTGATTCTCTCCTAGTAAAGGCTCCCGCTACAAATGGCATCGCAGTGTTGATCAACGATACTATAGCTGATGGCCTCGTTTTCGGTAAGTCTGTCCACCGCAATGAGTTCGGTATCATGGATGGTCGCTTCTGGAATCACAACGGCTCTCTCCTCGCCTTCTATCGCATGGACGAACGTATGGTCGCCCAATACCCACTGGTCGATATACCAGAGGTAAATAATGGTATAGCTACCGCTCATCCCGACCGCTACCCTATGGCCGGAAGCACTAGCCATAAGGTCAAAATAGGAATCTTCGATACTAATACCCAGAAAATCATCTATCTCGATACCGAGGGATACGACGAAAACAGATACCTTACCAACATTAGTTGGTCTACCGACAACAAGTCAATATGCGTAGCCGAGATCAATCGCGAACAGAACCACATGTGGTTCAATATTTACGATGCTACAACGGGTAAAAAAATCAAGACTTTGTTCGAGGAGGAGAGCAATTCTTGGGTTGAACCTTGTACTGCCGCTAAGTTTATCGATGATAACACAATGTTGTGGCTCTCCGAACGTGACGGATACCTACATATATATAGGTATAACATCTCTAATGGCTCTTGCACTCAGTTGACTCATGGCAATTGGGTCGTAACTGAACTCTTGGGATATGATGCCAAGACCAAAAACGTAATCTTTCAGGCAAACAAGGAGAGCTACCTGTGCCGTGACATCTATTCTGTAAACATCAGCGGCAAGAAGGAGCCTGTCCGTCTCACCCAGGGCGAGGGTGTTCACAATGGCGATTATAGCGACAATAGCCGTTTCTTGGTAGACCGCTGCTCTGCTTTGATGCCAGCTATGACCACAAGTATCATAGACATTACAACTGGCAAGGTTGTTAAGGAATTGAATAGAATCGAGAAGCCTTGGGGTGATACAGCCCTTCCTGAAATGGAGTTCGTCAACCTCAAGACTGCCGATGGTAAACATGATATCACAGGCCGTATGATCTTGCCTCTTAATTTCGACCCGTCTAAGAAATATCCCGTACTGGTCTATCTCTATGGCGGCTCTCATGCCCACATGGTCGATAAGAGTTGGATAGGCGGAGCGTCTGCTTGGATGCTTTACTTCGCCCAGGAGGGATACATCGTTTGGTCTCTCGATAACCGAGGTAGCGAAAACCGCGGCGTGGAGTTCGAACATGCCACTCACCGACAACTGGGTACTTGCGAGAGCGCCGACCAGATGGAGGGCGTCAAATACCTCCTCTCACTGCCTTATGTCGACAAGGATAGAATGGCTATCCACGGATGGAGCTTCGGCGGATTCATGACTCTCACTATGCTGACCCGATACCCCGATGTCTTCAAAGTGGGTATAGCTGGCGGCCCTGTGTGCGACTGGAGCCTGTACGAGGTTATGTACGGCGAGAGATATATGGATACCCCACAAGAAAACCCCGAGGGATACGCATTCAACAATATCTCTAATAATATCGAAAAACTGAAGGCTAAATTGCTCCTCATCCACGGATACCAAGACGCAACAGTAGTCCCCCAAAACGTACTCGGCCTCATCAAAACGGCTGTCGATAAAGATATAATGATCGATATGGCTTTCTATACCGGCCACGCTCATAACGTAACCGGCCCAGACAGAGCTCATTTGATCAAGAGAATCAAGAGATATCTCGATGATAATCTCTAAAGAACGTTAAAGGGCAATGTTTTGTCTTATTTTTTAATAGCTACTCTTGCAAAAGAAAAAAATAATTACGAACTTTGCGCCGTGTTTTGAAAAGTATCCGTAAAGGAAAAGAAAATGTCTAAGATTTGTCAAATAACAGGCATCTCGTATCAGTCGGGAAACAATGTTTCTCACTCAAAGCGTCGTGTCAGAAGAAGATTTGAACCAAATCTCTTCGTAAAGAAGTTTTACATCCCTGAGCAGGATGCATGGGTGACTCTCAAGGTCTCTTGCGCTGGTCTTCGTCTTATCAACAAGATCGGCATCCATGCTGCACTTAAGCGTGCCGCTGCTAATGGTATTATCGCTAACTATTAATCCAGAGGAGGCTTAAAAGATGGCAAAGAAAGCAAAAGGCAATCGTGTTCAGGTAGTACTTGAGTGCACTGAGCAGAAAGAGAGCGGCGTTCCAGGAATGTCACGTTACATTACTGTAAAGAACCGTAAGAACAGCCCAGATCGTTTGGAGCGTCGTAAGTATAACCCTTTCTTGAAGCGTGTAACACTTCACAGAGAGATTAAATAATTTGACCTATGGCTAAGAAAGCAGTTGCTACATTGCAAAAAGGTGACGGCAAAGGTCACGTTAAGTGCATCAAGATGGTGAAGTCTCCTAAGACAGGTGCTTATGTATTCGAGGAGGAGATGGTAACTACAGAGGAGGTTAAGGATTTCTTCGCTAAGAAGTAATTTCTCCTTTAGCACATTAAGTTATAACACTCGTTGAGCAATAGTTCAACGAGTGTTTTTTATTTCCCCTACCTCAAATATCGTCTACATCAGCAAATACGGGCTGCCACTCTTTAAACATCGGCTCGTCATACATCTTCCTGAAATCACCTTCCCTGAATGGCGCCTTCGTACACATTATCTCAAACGTACTGCCAAAATACGTCATACATCTGCCCGTGTGAGAAAAACCATATCGCTCATAGAACCTCGTTCGCATAAGCCGCTCTTCATAATTGCCTGCACCCTCCTTCAATGGCCCCATATCAAGCACAAGCTGACAGTCAGGATACATAGATATAAGCTTCTCCAACGCCTTGCCCCCTATACCCCTATTCCTATACTTCTCGTCAACAGCAAAGAACCAGAAGTATACAATCCTATTCTCTAGCCTGGTCATAATATTGAGCAACCCCACAAGCACCTCTTCTTCATATATCCCATAGATATCTACCGAATATTCTTCAAGCATATCATAATACTTGTCACTCTCTATGCGCTCACTATCAGGAAAAGATCTCTCATATATATCCAACAGCTTGCCAGCATCTTTATGGCTCCTGTCTATCTTCAGCATTTCCATATCTCGTTCCTTGTTTATGTTCAACACTCTATACTCGCCCCGTCTCTCTCTATGCACCAATATTCAATACCTTTGGCCGCACACTCGTCTTTCACCCTCCACGAACTCTCAAACCCACTCATCACAAAGTGCATCGGCACAAATAGCCCTACCTTGAACTTATCAATAAACTGACGGGCACCTAACGTATACCCATTGCCAATCCTGCCGTCTACAGGAAACATCGCAATGTCAAACTTGTCCGTCAACTTGCCTATATCTTTTAGCTCTCCCAAAAAGCGCTTTTCTTCTTTCAACGGATCTATCTCACAGTATTCATCACTGATTATCATCGGGGGCACATTGTCTCTGTCATAGAGAAACTTCGCATACCAGTTGTTCAAATCGCCTGCATGAAATATCTTCTTCCCTCCTACCTCAATAATCCAACTGACACCACTGTCATTACTGCCCGTTGCCGTGACTTTTATATGCTCATCTTGCCACATAGCCCCCTTGCCCATCCATACGTCTGCCTCTTCTTGCTTCGCTCTCTTGCGTCTCAATATATCCTTGGATAGTATATAGGTAATATCTTTTTTCTTTTCTCTCCACGAAAAGATAGCGCGACTGAAGTGGTCTTCATGAAAATGACTGGAGAATACATAGACGGGCTTCGACTTCCCTAGCACGGGAAGAACAACATTCGCCGGATCCATCCAATAATCAAATATCAGTATACACTCTTCCGACTCTAGCACAAAACCGCTATGAAAAATATATGTCAATGTCATACCCATCATATATTCGCTATGCAAATATAATCACAATTACCAGCATACACCACGACATCGCCAATAAACATCTTTATCGTGTAAAATTAAAAAAACTGCGAGCAAACACTACCCTCGCTTATATCAGACTTATATCTCACACTGCAAAAACAAAAGGGCTAGCCTATCTCAGACTAGCCCTCCGTGCGTTAATTGTTAGAGTAACCGTTGTGTGATTTTTGCAAAAACGCTATTCTATATATTCTACTATCTGGAAAATCCTGGAGTGCTGGTGAATCAGCGGAGTGTGATGCGCAAAAAATACCGTTCCCGTTACTGGCGAATAGATGGAGTCCAACGTCTCTCCCATATATGGCGAGAGTACTTCTGCCAATAAATCGCCTTTCTTCACGTTTTGCGCTATATCACATCTCGGATATAGTATGCCTGATTGTCTCGAAACTACTGTGCTCAACTTATCGTTCTTCAACCTGAATGGTACCATTCCTCCATGCATAGGCTTGTCTATTATCCCCTTGGCATGCAGAAACCTCAATATTCCTGTCCACGTCTGCTTCGCTAAATCTTTATTGATGACATCGGTCGAACCTCCATATACACTGAACGCCTTCGTCTCAAATATCTGCCAGTTGTAGTTCAACAACGTCGTATCATAAGGCCTTGGCTCATATTCATATACGAATGGCAAACCAAAACTCTCGGCACTCTCAATGTCTTGATAGCCGGTATCCATAACCCTCACGTGTGGCACAAAGTTTCCATTCAAATAGTAACTAGATAGCTGTATGCCATACTCGTATCCCTTAACGGTCTCAAAAAGAGCTGCAGCAATACGCTGCGTAGTCTCTCCCTGATCATACCCAGGAAACATACGGTTGATGTCCGTATTGTCCATCGCCCAGAATCGCTTATGTATATTCAGCGAATATGGATTGACCGTAGGTATTACAAGTATTCCTACATTGGGATTTATCTTTCCTTCACCTTCTAACGCTATGAGATTCTTCACCAACTGCGAACATATAAATAGCTGCTGCACCTCATTGCCTCGCATAGCACCAACAATTGCCACAGTTTTATCTCCATTACCGAAATAAAAACCTGGTATGCGATAGTCATCTCTAAAAGGTGATTTCATCGTAAAAATATCACATTGTTTCATTTCTATACTGGATTATTTTCGTAGAATATTCGAGCCAATAACGACCCTTCGTATACTATTGGATAGCTACGCATTGTAAATAATAGGCCATCAACTGGCGCCTCAACATTCTCAAGTACATCTCCTGTCAAAGAACTTACTATCTGACAGAGCACATCGCCCTTGCTGACTCTTGTCAAATTTGGTATCGTATTTATTATAACGCCGGAATAGTTGGCATTGATAAAACATACATCACCTATCGTGGATACTATCGGCTTGTGTATCCTCACTGGCAAATCGCCTCCCCACATGCCAAACTTGTCCAACACATTTATAATGCCATCCACCAGTTTATCTCCATACTCCTTGGTAATCTTCATACCTATTCCCATCTCTACCACTACCGTAGGCGTCCCTATCGAATTGAGAGAATGGGCAATGGTCGACTCTAGCACAGTGGCAGCATCATGTACCCATATAAAGTCTAGATTCAACATCTGTACTATCGGCATAAGCTTGTCCGCAAATGTCTTGCTTACTCGAGCCTGGGGTATCTCATATAGATAAATGTTGGATGAGTGAATATCAATAACTAGATCCGCCCCAGCCAGATCTTCAATAATCCTATGAGCCACATACTCTATCATATGCCCATCTGGATTTCCAGGGAATATGCGGTTCATGTCTAAATCAAATGTCGGAATCGCTCTCGACACCGAATCTACTCCTAGCGGATTTAAAGCGGGATACAACTCAACGAGCCCCTTAAGCTGATGTATGTCTTTCTTCAGCCTTCGCATTAGTTCATAGCAGACGTACTGACCCTCTAGCTCGTCTCCATGAATACCTGTAACGATACACACTCGCTTCCCACCTTTTGTTCCTATAGAATTCTTCTTGATGATAAGTCGCTCATCAACTGGAAGATTCTCTGATATTACGGTTTGTATCATATTGTACTATTAATAATATTGCCTCTCAGAACTTCTCGTACCGACGTGCTTACATGTATGGTCTGATCTCCCGCCCCTCTAAAAACTCCATGATTGGTACAGCAATCATTGTAGTCTCGTCCATGGGCCAACTTGATATATGTGTCATCTACAGCCTTGTTGTTGGTCGGATCAAATGCATGCCACTCTTTTAAGTCAGCTACATAATACTCTACCCACGCATGGGTCTGCCCTTCTCCCAACATATACCCATTGACATACCTGGCTGCTACTCCGCATAAACGACATAGACATATGGCTATATGCGCAAAATCTTGACATACCCCCTTGCCTTGCGCAAACGCTGCCTCGGCTGAGGTACAGACGTCCGTGCTCCCAGATACATATTGTATATGCACATGTATAAGGTCCGAAATCTTGCGAATCAAAGCCTCCTCACCAGTCGTGCTACCTAATTGATGAGCAAGATACATTAGTGCCGCCGACGGACTGGTGAGGGGCGATTCATATAAGAATAAGGGATTGAAATCTCCTGGATATATGTGTCTATCGACCGAGACTAGCCCACGACTCTCAAATGCAAAAGAGTCGTGGTAGTCATCGATATACCCATAATCTACAGTATTTCCCATGAAATCTGTATTCCTACTTATATTGCAGTTCGGAATGGCCGAAACATGCTCTTCTATAATGTGCTGACATATACTTTGGTACGGAGAACAGCGCATACTGAAACTGTGTGCGTGTATCGGCGACGAAAACGTAATTACAGTAATATGGCTGTATTTGAGTACCATCTGTTAGGCAGCAAAAATATTGTTGAGGTTATCAAGAACTATCGGAGAAAGTGTAACTTCTGTAATCCCACTACGAACTACCGACATCTTTCGGTCGTCACATAGACTCGACTCAACATTTACAAAATACTCCAACCTGTCAAGCATCTCTTCTATACGATTTCGTGTATAATCAAATCTGATGTACAAATCCGATTTCTCAACATACTTGCCTATAAGTATCAGATTGAGCACTTCCATATTGTATACCCTCTCTTCAATAGCTCCAAAAAACGCAAAGAGAAAATCTGTTACTGGCTGCAAGTCATAGAGACGACTCTCGTCTTCTTGCGCCTTCTTCATATAGTTAATCGCCATCTCAACATACGCAAGCGACTCACTCTTGAGCTCTTCTCTCAATAGTATAGCATTGTCTTTTACTCGCTCCAACATGTTGATTACCGAATATTCTTTCTCTCTGTTGTAGAGGAAGTCTTTTAGAAACTGCCTTGCATTCTCTTCCTCACATGGAATACCTAAACGAGTACAGAAACTCTTATGTACATTGGTGCTCTCGTTATCTAGTACCTCATCATAATCTTTGTGTAACATATGAAGTACCGTACATACACGCTCTGAATATCTACCCAACCAGTAAAGGCGACTTGCCTTCGCAGGGGAAATTGCAATATTGTAAGTCATAACTCTAATTTTTTTTAATTTCTTATTTATCTAGTACCCATGTATCCTTGAAACCACCGCCTTGCGATGAATTGACAATGAACGATTTGCTGTCTCTTGTAAATCTGGTCAATCCGCTTGCCCAAACTTTTGTCTGCTCTCCTGAGATAACAAATGCTCGCAAATCTGCCTTTCGCTTAACCTTCTCCCCATTGTCTATAATATCAAGATCAATGAAGTTGATTACCTCCTGCGCAATCCACCTACGAGATTCTGTCTCTATGAGATGACGCATCTCTTTGAGTTTCTCAGGACTCATATCCCTGCCAAACATTACACCATATCCTCCGGCTTCCGAAACGTCTTTCAGAACTAGTTTCTCTAGATTCTCCAATACATACTTGCGATCTTCTTCATAGAATGGAAGATATGTAGGCGCATTCTTCAGTATAGGCTTTTCATTGAGATAGTATTCCACCATCTTGGGTACAAAGTAATATAGTCCCTTGTCGTCTGCTACTCCGTTACCAAAAGCATTCACTATGGCTACATTCCCTTGACGATATACCTCAAATAGATTGGCAACTCCCAAAAGCGACGATGGCTCAAATGTCATAGGATCCATATACTCGTCTGATATACGACGGTATATTACTCCTACCCTCTCACTCTTGTTGTTCAACCCCTTGTAGTAAACATGACCGTTGTCTACAAATAGGTCATCAGGATAGGCCAAAACTACTCTGGCTTTTTCTGCTAAATAGGAATGCTCAAAATATGCCGAATTGTATCGCCCTGGCGTAAGTATTACCTCTAGACCATTGTCAACATTCACATAGTCCATCGATTCTCTGAGCAACTGAGCATAGTTTCTGTTGTCTATCAATGACGAATCTGTAAATGTCTCAGGCGAAGCCTTCCTCGTCAAATCCCTGGCAATCATAGGATACGACGCACCCGACGGCACTCTTAGATTGTCTTCTAGTACATACCACTCGCCTCCTTCTGCCTGAACAAGATCAATGCCCGATATATGGGAGTATATTCCCCTATATGGCTCAAACCCTTCACATTGTGGCAAATATCCTTTCGAGGAATAGATAAAATCAGCAGGAATAACCCCATCTTTCACAATACTCTTCTCAGTATATACATCTCGAAGAAATGCGTTCAACGCATCAACTCGCTGCTTAAGTCCTACCTCAAGTTTTTGCCAGTCAGCATGACTGATAATGCGGGGAATCGCATCAAATGGGAACAACTGTTCCTTGAATTCGCCGTTCTTATAGATGCCAAAGCGCACTCCATATCGCTCCATCCATCTGTTGACAGCATCAGTTTGTTTCAAAAGTAGACTATACATACACACTATACAAATAAATTAAACACTCTTAGTTTCAAATTCACTACAAAGATACACGATTACTTTTAATATGCAAATTTTCACGGGCGATTTACAACGATTTATAAGTTAAAATGCAAAGCAACTTACAATCTCTAAATGAAAAAAGAGAGCCGAAAAAATAATTTTCAGCTCTCTTTTCGCCTTATTTTTTGAATTTATCTACTCCAATTTATTCTTTTGGATACCGAATTCCCATAAAAAGTGCAACTTTCACTACGACTTTTGTAAAATAAAAATTTAACACATGCATCAAAAAAAAATTTACAAACAACCACCTTTGAACCCTCCAATAGAGCGATTTTTCATTGATTGTGAACTTTTTAAATAGCACAAATTCTACCACCTTACATAGGTAGTTCGTCGTATCTACTACCTCATCTTTTACACGACACGAATCTCCTTGCGTACGCACAAATCCGTCCCCTATCTCTACTACTCGATGTGCTACCATCTTGTTGCCTCTCTGAAATATAATAATATCCCCCTTACCTACTTCTTCTAACGGAAACTTCACAGCCCTCAGAATACTGTGTGGCCAAATCGTAGGAAACATGCTAATACCAGCAGAAAGGGTCTCATATACACCTACCTTCCCTTCCGCCAACATCTTCCTTACCAATTCTGGCATGCAAATCATAAGCCCGCTTTTTGTATCTCGTCTACTATACGCTCGTCTGGAAGAAAACCACAGTCGGCAAAGCCTACCGATGAAGATATATCCATCATCAACTTAATATACTTCTTGAGATATTCTGGCTGAAATGTCTGATGCGCCGTGTGCGACATCAATTGCATAACATATACAGCCCCGGATAATGGAGCTACCTCATTGTTCTTACTCTGACGAATGAAAAATATCGTGTCCAATAGTACCGACCTCTGCACATCCTTATAATATGGCATAGGTATATTAAACACCCATGTCTTTTTAGTCGGACGGTGAAGTCGCATTATCAACATGTCATCATTGATAATCGTAGCCCCACAACGCTCCCATATTCGCGCCATAGTACTCTTACCGGTACCGGAAACAGCCGTAAACAACCTACCCCTGTCTTTGTACGATACACACGACGCATGTATCAATACCGCATCAAATCGCCATAATACTCGCGACAGGAATAGCATAAACAGAGGCATAATCATAATGTCTTGCTGCTCTGGATTGGGCAACAACTGCATGCTTACCTCCGCCTCAAATGTATCTGGATTAAAATCTACTCGTACCCTCTTCAAAAATGGATGTCTGGAGAAATAATTGACATACAATACCTCCCTGTTCCTCTCATCTATGCATACCTTCCACTCATAATCATACGGAGTGTCCGGAACATTCTCACTGGTACTCTTGCAATGCCACGCAAATTCTCCCTCTACTACTTCGGGAACTTCCTCTTCTATACGGAATCTTACACCTACGTCTCTTCTCTCTGGCTCGCCTTCTCGCATGAAGCCATGAAAGTCTTGCCGAAAATCAACCCACCTCGGGTCTTCAGATAACTCTATACCGAAATTTATGCCAGCTAATGATAGGTACATTACTCAGAGCGTCTCGTTACATATCCATATTCAACAAGCTGTCCGAGAAAGGTATCTACGTCCAACTTCACCTGGTCAAGCGATTCTGCATCAAATTCTTCCATAATCTTCGATGCTATATCTGTCGTCGCGTGTTCTTGCCCATCTGCCAAACAGTCTATCATGGCACGACCGCTACTGTTGGTGGCCACCATACTTTTCATCTTGGCTATATCTTGCTCTACCGCTATTATCGCAGTATCGCCCATCACATCCTCAAGTATGTAATTGTTATTCGACTTATATATCATCGTGATGTATATCCAGATTGTTTATGTTTATGCCTACAAAGATAGTATAAATTACGACTTCGATGGCAACCACAACCAAAAGTCACTGCCATGCCCCTTATCCGAGGTACATCCTACTTTTCCTCCTAAAGCTATGGCCAACTCCTTACAGATAAATAGCCCAAGTCCTGTACCTGGAACATCCGAGCCCAACATCTCATATCTGTCAAATACTCGGTCACAATCTTTCTTGGCTATGCCTACTCCCGTATCCTTAACGTGGAAATAACATCCATCATCTTCTTCATGGCACGAAAGTGAAACCGACCCTTCGTGGGTATACTTTATAGCATTGGAAAGATAATTGTTCAATATCTCTATGAGTCGCATCTTATCGGTCTCTATGGTCAACTCTGTTTCTGGCAAAGAAAGATGCAGGTCTATCTTCAAGTCTTTGAAAATGGGTAAATGGGCCGAATATACATCGCTCATTACCTCTTTTACATCTATACTTCGCACATTATACTTCATCGTCCCCGCATCAAGTCGGGACGATTCTAGAATATCATTGACCAACAACGACATCTGCTCTACCCCTTTCTTGATAAAGCCAAACAATTCTTCCCTCTCTTCCCTGCTGTCTACCGTAGTCATCATCTCACTAAAACCTAGTATGGAATTCAATGGTGAGCGCAAATCATGCCCCATCATCGATATCATCTCATCCATACGCGACTTAGTGTCTTCTATATCTTTCTTCTCTTTCCGTAGCCTGTTGATACTCGCATTTTTCTTTATATCGTGCCTCTTTATCTCCGACAAGCGCTCTGTCATGTCTACACAATACCCAGAAAACTTCAAGAATGCACCATCCACATCTTTAACAGGGAATAACTTGAACGCAAATTCTCTATACTCCTTCAGGGTTTGCGAATATATCCTAAGCATCGTACTGTGGGGCTTGTCTGTACTCTTGGCCGCCCTCTTGAAATAGCTCAATCCTCTCTGCAAATCGTCGGGATGCACTATGTTCCTCAACGGATCTTTGAGCGAAACACCTACAGCATTGTGACCATCACGACCTCCTACTATATCCAACATCATCTCTTGCGGCATAAAGTCTATGTGCGCCATACCTACGGTCGACATGAGGTCCCTGAACTTCGCAGAGTCAATACTCTTTTCATATACCGTTCCCACATAGTCCGTCGCATCTTTGATAAGGAAATAGTGCAGCACCTTCCCCGTCTCACCATCTATCACTGGCTCATACTCAGCATAATAAGCGCGGCAACCGTCCACGTCACTTAGGCGACGTATGTTTGTAACTTCCGACTTATAATTGACAAAAAATGCATCGTATGTGTGCTTTTTAATTTTCATCGCATTGAGCAGCTTCGGACTGAGTGCCTTATATAGAGGTAATTGCTCTAATGGAAATGACGATTTTTCTTCAAATGACTCCTTTGCATACTTGTTGTACCGCACAATATTACAATCATCGTCACAAACAATCTGTACGATGTGTATCTCATCAAAATTATTTCTGATTATATCATCTAGTACTCTCATAGCTTTAGTAATTAATAGAGCATCTTCTTCATATCTCTATTTACGTATGAAATAACTCCGAAGGTTACTGTTTACCCAATAATATTTATACATTTGCAGAAAAAAAAACTTATTATGAAACGCAACAATATCATCTACATCACTATTGTTACTGTTCTGACCTCTTGCCTTGTCTTGGGTTTTATCTGCGAAATAACAAATATTAACCTCGGTTCTGCTTCTTGGCTAGCCAAATGGGTAACCTCTCCTGTAGCTCTGCTCATCGGATTGTCTTTCGCACTTATTTTTGGTAAGGCTTATCCAGATTTCAATAAAACAATGTCAAAAAAACTTCTCCAGTATTCTGTCATCGGACTGGGATTCGGTATGAATGTTTACAAAGCTTTGGAATCTGGTAGCGAGGGCATGATATTTACCATTATCAGCGTCTTGGGAACTTTGGCTATTGGTTGGTTCTTCGGTCGTAAATTGCTTAAGGTCGATAGCCAGACTTCTTACCTCATCTCTTCTGGTACCGCTATTTGCGGAGGCTCAGCTATCGCCGCAGTGGGTCCCGTAATTAAAGCAAAGGCCGAGAATATGTCTGTCGCACTCGGCGTAGTGTTCATCCTCAACGCTGTCGCCCTTTTTATTTTCCCTTATATAGGCGACGCTTTAGGCTTGACAATGAAGCAGTTCGGTATGTGGGCCGCAATCGCAATCCACGATACTAGCTCCGTAGTAGGCGCCGGAGCAGCATACGACCAAATGAACCCCGACCTATTGTCGTCCGAAGGTGTTTCCGCCCTGGAAGTCGCTACTACAATCAAACTTACCCGAGCTTTGTGGATTGTCGCCATCGCTATTATGACTCCTTTCTTCTTCAAAAGCCTCCAGTCTAACTCTGATGGTAAAAAGAAACCTTGGTACAGAACTATCCCTACTTTCATTATCTGGTTCGTAGCCGCAATACTATTTAATACATATATATTGTCCAACGATTCCCTAATCGGTAATGACGCCGCAGAAATAGGTACAATGGTGGGTAGCGCAATAAACAAATTGGCTAAACACCTCATTACATTGTCGTTGTTCTTTATCGGAGCAGGCTTGACCCGAGAGACTCTTAGAGCTGTGGGGGTCCGTCCTTTATTCCAGGGCATCTTGCTTTGGATTACCATAAGCATCGCTTCTTTGGTATACATCATTTACGCATAATCTTATTTTTTTACATAGCAATATTTATTTATGTCTAACAAGTTTTTTCGTTCTCTAGCAGTGGGTGCTGCTTGTATGCTCGCTAATCTGACTCAAGCGGCTAACCCTTATCTTCCTTTGTGGGAGCATATCCCCGACGGAGAGCCTTATGTCTTCGAGGACCCAGATAACCCTGGCAAATACCGCGTATACATCTACGGCTCTCATGATACACTCATCAAGGCATATTGCGGTAAGGAACAGGTCGTATGGTCTGCTCCCGTCGATGACTTGAACAACTGGCGCTACGATGGCATAATATTGGAACCTGTCAAGGACCCTAATGGCCAACTCCTCAACGCTGATGGTAAGGGCGACGTCCTTTTCGCCCCTGATGTAATGGAGTACCGTAACCCTGATGGCTCAAAGACATACTACCTCTACCCTAATAACCAAGTTGGTGGTCGCCAGGGCATGATAGCTAAGTCCAACCGCCCCGATGGTCCTTTCGAGGTATGTAACTGGAACCCTAAGAACCCTCGCGAAACGGTGGGCGATCTTCGTTTCGACCCAGCAGTTTTCCAGGATGAGGATGGCAAAGTGTACGCATACTGGGGCTTCGAGTCTTGTACAGGCGCCGAGGTCGACCTCAACACTATGGCAACAGTAAAGCCTGGTGGCAAAAGGGTCGATAATATGATATCCGACTATAAGCACGAGGGCGTTTTCCGCTTCTTCGAGGCTTCGTCTATGCGCAAAATCAAGGATAAGTATGTCTTTATATATAGCCGTATGACCGCTCCTGGTGAGTTCGGCTTGCCTCAGACTAACTATACTCTTGCTTATGCTTACTCCGACTACCCTCTGGGCCCATTCACCTATGGCGGAACTATCATCGATGGCCGCGCTCGTGGCAAGAATGAGAATGGCGAAATAATCCCTACCGCTACACCAAATGGCAATACCCATGGCTCAATATGCGAAATCAACGGCCAGTGGTACGTATTCTATCACCGCCAGACTGGTACAACAGAGTATTCTCGCCAGGCTATGGTGGCTCCTATTACTGTCGATGTTCAGACTGGTCTCGGCGGTAAGGTTACTATCAGCGAGGCTGAATATACTTCCGAGGGCTTCGAACTTAATGGCCTCGACCCTTACAAGGCTTACCCTGCCGGCATCGCTTGCTACTTCACAGGTCGTGGCATAGGCCACCAGGAGTACCCTAATATGATATACACAGGTTCTTATTTTAAGGCTACTTACGCCGAGAACCCTAATTTCAAGGAGCCTTACAAAAACAACGACGATTACACCCCAGTAATCAACAACAACGATGGCTCTGTAGTGGGATATAAGTATTACAACTTCGATAACTTCGATGCTGCAAAAGCTAAACTTGCTCTCCGCCTCACGTCAACTGGCATAGCAGGCAATATCAAGATTATGCTCGATAGTCCTTGGGAGTCTCAGGGCGGCAAGGTAATCGGCAATATCAAGCTTGGCAAGAAGATTTCTAAGCCTACCAATGTCTCAGCTAAACTGAATATGCCAAAACTCACAGGCAAACATGCCATCTATTTGGTATTCTCTTCGAAGACAGCCGAGAAGGAGCTCTGCGAACTCTACACTATACAGTTCACAAAGTAATCTGCTTACATCGTACTCACAATAAACACAAAGCGCCCCGTGAAATCTCACGGAGCGCTTTCTTATTTATTGCATGACATAGCTCTATCAAAAGCCGCCACCCATATTTCTGCGCATCTCTTGCATGTGCTCATCCCACTTCTTGAACTGCTCCTCGTCAAGAACTTCCTTGAGCTTCTTGTTCTGGTTCTCTTGAATTGTACGGAAAACACTGAAGTCTGGCTGACCACCACCTTGGAATACCTTCTGCATCTCTTCGCTTTGCTCCTTGAAGATTACTAGTACTTTTGCGTACTGGTCATCCGACAAACTTACTGTTTGCTTCATCTGGTCTGCCTGCATCTTTGCCATCTCCTCTGGGCTAGGCATCTGACCTCCAAATTGTGCATTTGCTGCACAAACACCCATAACTGCCATAAGGCATGTTACGGCCAATTTAAATAGTTTGTTTTTCATGATACATTATGTGTGTAATTATAATTTAGCAAAATCACTAAATTCTTACCATAGGGGTAATTATCTAATGATTTCACTTGCAAATATAGGGATTTATTCATTTAGTTATTGTTTTTTCTATCATCACAAATGGTTGATTCGTCGACAAAATCGGCTCGTTCTTACATACCCCCTTTTCCATTCTTCGTTTTCTTCTTGTTATTCGCTAAATAAAAAACTGCTAGCAACTTTATACCTCGCTTATATCTGGCTTATATTAGACTTGTCTTCCCCTCTTTGCACAAACAACTTCTATTTTTGTCAAACAAAGAACCTCAACCTTCTCTTTCTCACACTTATTATTAGTACATTTGCATCACAATTTATTACACAACAAACGCAATTCCATGAGATTATTTATCACTTTGACGTTGGCTTTCATAGCACTTTCTTCTAGTGCCCAACGCAAAACTGGCCTCGAAACTGATTGGAAGTTTCATCGCGGAAGCCTAGTAAGCCACGAGCTTATCATGAACGATGAGTCTCAGTGGCAATCCATTACTTTACCTCACGATTTTAGCATAGAGCCTGCTATGCCTGTTCCTGACAAACGTCAGCGTGCCGCCGATTGGAGCAATGTTCAGGTGGGGCCTTTCGCCCGACTCAATCTGGGTAACGAGGATCAGGGCCAGACTATCGGCGGTGAGGGTTGGTACATGAAGTCTTTCTCTTTGCCTGTCAACAATAATGAATCCCTCGATTCTTTCCTCGCCAACAACGAGGTGTCTATCAAGTTCGATGGTGTATATAATAGCGCCGAAGTTTGGATCAATAACGTCAAAAGCGCTATCAACCTTCATGGCTACATGCCTTTTAGCGTAAATATCAATAGGGTGCTTGCCAATAAGGATAACCGAAATAGTAATAACGAGAAACAGGTAACAGTGGTTGTTCGTGCCTTAAATGCCGACCACAATTCTCGTTGGTATTCTGGTAGTGGCATCTATCGCCACGTGTGGCTGATTACTACCCCTAAAATCCACCTCAACGAGTATGATACTTTCGTAGATGGCTCTAATGTCCACCCAAAGAATGGCGCCAACATAAAGGTTTCTGCTAAAGTTTTTAATGAGAGTACTACCCCAACTGGAGGTGAACTCGTCGTAAGTATCTTCGATAAGGATGGCAATAAGGTGGCTACTTCTACTAAGGCTTTTGCTTCTGCCAATGCCAATGGCTCAATGGTCAACTTGGAGGTAAATGTCAAAATGCCTCACCTCTGGTCTACTGAAAACCCTTACCGATATACTGCCAACATCAGTGTCGTGGCTAATGGCAGGGAGCAGGATGCCCTCAATATCCCTTTCGGCATACGTACCATAAGTTTTTCTGCCGAGGAGGGTTTCAAACTTAATGGTAAGTCCTTGAATCTTAAGGGTGGTTGCGCTCATCACGATAATGGTCTCCTCGGAGCCGCAGCTATCGATCGCGCCGAAATTCGTAAGGCGGAATTGCTGAAGGCTCAGGGATTTAACGCCGTGCGTTGTAGCCACAACCTCCCTTCCGAGGCTTTCCTCTACGCTTGCGATAGCTTGGGCCTCTTGGTTATCGACGAGGTGTTCGACCAATGGGAGGTGTCTAAACGACCTAACGACTATAGCACTATCTTCTCTAAAGAGAAGGTGCAGTTGGTTAATGGCCATATAACGGGCCTCGGTATTTCTAATTTCGAATACGACGCAGCTCTTATGGTGCGTCGCGACCGTAACCACCCTAGTATCATCATCTGGAGTATAGGTAACGAAATTTACCAACGCTCAGATGCTACCCGAGGTCAGGAGCTGGCTAAGATCATCTGTAAGGTAATAAAAAGCGAGGATACTACTCGACCTACTACCATGGCCAATTGTACCTACTGGGACCAGCCTGGTAAGTCTTGGGAGGTCGACTCGCCTATCGCTTTCGAGAATATCGAGATTGGTGGCTATAACTACGCTGCACAATACTACGAGGCCGATCACGAGAAATTCCCTAACCGCATAATGGTCGGCACAGAATCATACCCTAATGGAATAGCTGAATACTGGAATCTCGTCGAGAAGCATCCTTATGTCATCGGCGATTTCGTGTGGACCGCAGTCGATTACATTGGCGAGGCTGGCGTAGGCCATACATTCGAACGTACCGATGACGCTTGGGTACAGACTTTGGGCTGGCCTTGGTTCAACGCTTGGTGCGGCGATATCGATCTCATCGGAGATAAGAAAATGCAGTCGTACTACCGCGATATTGTCTGGGGACGTAGAAAAATAGCTATGGCTGTCCGACCAGCTATACCCGTTGGCGAACACGAGGAGGTGCGTGGTTGGTGTTGGACCGCCGAGGAGAATCACTGGAACTGGGGCAAGGGTATCGCTAATGCAGAAATATGGAGCAACGCTTCTGAACGATACCTCCCTCTCGAACTTCGTCCCGAAAATTACAATACAGAGGGCATTGCTGGCTACGTAAAGCATGATATCAACGCTCCCCGCCCCGATTCTTTGCGCGTCAACGTCTATTCTCGCGAAAAACGAGTGCGCTTGTCTATCAATGGCCGCATAATAGGTGAACAGAATACTAACCCTAATAATTATACGGCTTCTTTTATGGTGGCCTACGAACCTGGCGAAATAAAGGCCGAGGTCGTCTCTAAGGGCTCTCCCGCAACTGTCTCTTATAGTACGGCTTCTGCCCCTGCCGCTATCCGTATCGACGCTGTCAAGAGTAGCATATCTGCTTCTCACAACGATCTGGCCTATATATATGTAAGCATCGTCGATGATAAGGGTAATCTCTGCCCTACCGCACAGTTGCCTGTCTCTATCGAGACTTCGGGTACTAAGCATATAGCTACCGCAGGTACAGCACACCCGTACGACATGAAGTCTTTCCGCTCTTTGAACCCCACTACTTACCGCGGCCGAGCATTGATCATAATACAGCCTCAGGACGTGAGTGGTCAAGTTTCGGTAAGGGTCAACGCCCCTGGACTTAAATCTGCCGAGCAGGAAATAATCCTAAAATAGTATCAAGTATTTAAATAAACATAGCAAGAAAAAGAATCTGACAAACCAAACTATCCTTATCATTTCATAACCCTTCCTCTTCTATGTGACTTCTATATAGGCTCTATATAGACACTATATAGACAGACACTACCCAGAGACCCCAATTTCACCCCACTAAATATTATCTTTTTCATATCCCTTTCCCCATCCTTCTGTCGGAGCATCTTCCCAGACCCAAAGCCCGACATTTCGCGACATTTCGCGACAAAGTCCGACAAAACCCGACAAAGTCCGACAGCGCCGTTTTGGACTGTATTATATTTGCATCGTCAACGTTAATACAATCCGTATGTCCCATAAAAGTCACCCCAAAAAACGTCTCTACAACCGTATCCACGTCAGGCGGCGCCAGAGACTTTCGAATGGACCACGAGTGTTTTTCCGTGCCCATATACGGCAGAGTTGGTACTGGATAATGATGATGACAATGCCTACAAGCATGCTGTATGTTATGCCTATCATATTGGAAAGGCCCATACCGTATGCGCAGAAATAAGCACAACCGAGTATCGACTGCAAGAAGTAGTTGGTCATCGACATCTTACCTATCACGGTCAGAGGAGCAGCAATGCGACTCATCCAGGTCGTCTTGTACCACAGAAGCGTGACTGCAGCCACAATAGCCATGGTCATGCAGAAATTCTGTATAGGTCGGAACACGCTCCCCCAAGAGCTATATTCTGCCAAAGTGTACATGCCAGCGTAGCCCATCACGCACAATAGCAAAATGGTGGACCATCGCTTCAGGTTGTCGCCTTCGTCATAAAACATCCTAGCGCGACCGATAAGCATACCCAAGACGAAAAGCATAAGTGTCTGCGTCAGACGGCCAAACATCAAGAACCACATAAACGATGCATACTGACCATAGCGCAGATTGGCCCATGCATTCTCCATGAATGTTCCTTGGTGATGAGCCTCGCCCATTTTACTATAGGCGGTCCACACATCGCTTGGGTCTACAGTATTATCCGTGACCAGGAAATATATATCCAGCGGTTGGCACGCCAAAAAGATTGTCAGCGCAATAGCCCATCTATTGGGCAGCAGGCTGATAGGGATCAAGAACAGCCCCAGATAGGCATAGGTAAAGAGTATATCGCCGTCGTAAAAGACCGTATTGAGGATGCCGAAACCCATAAGCAGAATCATACGCCACGCAAAACGGCCCAGAAAAGAATTACCCTTTTTCTGCTGATTGTCATTCATGATAAAGAACGACAAGCCGAAGAGCAGCGCAAATATGCCGTACATCTTTCCGCTGAGCAAGAATGACGCAACCTCAGCTACCATGGCATCGCACTCCAGGGTGTAGGGCAAGGCTATCGAGGGGTCGTACATATTGAATTGTTCAGATGCATGCATGAGAATGATCCCGACAATTGCCAGGCCTCGCAAAGCATCTGCCACGTGGATACGATTATTTGTTTTGACGACGGTATTCATAGGATTCAACATCAATAACAGGCTGCAAAGGTAGCAAAAATCAGTCGTACATCTCCCAAGCCTGGCGGTGAGTCGGAGATATAATAATTGAACGGCGGGCGACGGTCGCACTCCACCGTTACCCCCAATTCATCGGGCAGCGCAGCCAACCAGTTGCGAAATGTACGCTTAGCCAGATCTTCACCATTAGGGTTGAGATTGGTATTGCGTTTCCAACGGCGATTAATCTCCTCGTATGTTATTCCGTTAGGAGCCTCTTTGACTTGGCATACCAGCCAGAGATATTTTTTGAATAGACCCTGCATAGTGCTCTGTATTTATATGGGTTACCAAGGGAAGGTCTCTGGGTCGTTGAACTTGTTGCTGCGGAGATTCTGGTTGAGAGCGCTTATGGCCTCCATATCCTCGGCAGACAAAGAGAATTCCATTATCTCGAGGTTCTCTGCAAAATGGTTTGGCTTGCAACGAGGAATGGTAATAAGACCACGCTGTAATATCCATCTGAGGACTATCTGCGATGCTGTCTTATTATATTTCTTGGCAAGCGACTGCAATACGGGATGACCTACCACGTCGATATCGCCTTGACCGAATGGTCCCCACGCCTGCACCTGAATGCCCAAGGAACGGTTGTACGCTATATTCTCTTCCTGAGACATAAGTGGATGAACCTCTATCTGGTTTATCACGGGACGTATCTTGGCATAAGAGAGAAGATCCTCAAGGTGGTGACGATTGAAGTTGCTGACACCTAGTGAACGAACCTTACCTTGCTGAACGAATTCTTCCATTACCTGCCAGGTATCCTTCACACAATCCTTAACTGGCCAGTGGATAAGCAGGAGGTCGATATAAGGTGTTTTGAGCTTACGCAAGCTCTCCTCGATAGATTTGCGTACGGCATCCCTACCCTCGCGCATGATGTTGGTAGCAACCTTGGTTGTGAGGAATATCTCCTCTCTAGGCACACCGCTATTGATGATACCCTGGCCAACAGCCTCCTCGTTGTCGTAGCCTTGAGCTGTATCTATATGGCGGAATCCAGCTTCGAGAGCCAATCTTACGTTCTCGGTAGCAACATCATCCTTGAGGGTCCATGTTCCTACGCCTACCTGTGGGATATATGCTGAGTTGTTCAGCTCAATCATATTGTTCATAATGAATCTTTTATAGTTGCGTTACATTTTCGCTTATCGCAAATGTAGGCATATAATTCACTAAAAACAAAAGATATTTATCTCACTACTATTTGGGTTCCTTCCATTGTTATATCGAAGCCTGAAACCATAGAGAGCGCCTCGAGCACCTCGTTGAGAGGCTCATCGGCTGCGAATTCGGCTGTGATATTCATATCGTCGTATAGATTAGTCATATCGACCTCTACGCCATACTTGGCACTTATGGACATCAAGACATTGCTCAACGGGGTATCTGTAAAGGACAATGCCTGAGGTGCAGGAGCCAGTTCGGTAGATGCAGGCCACAACCTAAGGACATCGGTCCATCCATTCTGCCAAGCGACAGCCCAAGCGAGTACGCACAGCACAGCTATACTAGCTGCAACGCTCCACTTACGCATCCAAGAATGCGCATTAGGGTGGAGCACTGCCTGCGAACGAACAGGGCGTTCTGTTTTCAGTCGGCTCAGCAACCTTTCATAATTCTCGTCGGTAGCTGCATATTCACCCTTAGGCGAATGTGTGCGAGCTTCTATGTCTTTGTAATCCATAATTTAGTAATACGGAACGTTTGAAATATCGAAATGACTAGCCCATTTGATGCTATATACAGATGCATTCTCTACGCCCACGAATCCGAAGCCTCCAGAGACATTGGATTTAAGGACAGGAGTACCACCGCTAAACAAGTCGACGCCATCCAAGGAGACAACGCATACGGTCTTGAGGTAATTATACTCATCGGAAGAGATAGTAGATACGACGCACTGCAATTCCTCCTCCCAAGAAAAGATATTTCTTGGAACATCGACGACAAGCGTATATGTATCGCCATCGAAGAAGTCGTCGGTAAATACCCCGTAACGATTAGGCGTATCATCGGTAAAGTTAATAAGAGGATCGTCATCCGTATTGACATTACCATTATTCAAAGCCACATCATTTTTGTATGAGAAACGGTATTCGTCATGAGGGACCAGTTCCCTTACGAGATAATAGGTATTAGTAGCGTAATCGTATTCGGTCCATATAGAAGCCAGTGTTATAGTATGGCGCATATCCAAGCGATAGAAATTACCATTTCTTTTGGCGCCCTGAGGTTTTCTTATCTTGATACGGACTCGGTACAGATTATCTACTCTAGCATCCGAGTAGCTTACAGAATAGGCAGTAGTATCCACGCTAACTATCTCCACAGGAGCTAGGCAATGCGACTTAGAAGTAAGCACCACATCACCCACATGAGCAACCACCTCGACCTCATCATTTGCGGAGAAGAGCGGTTGGAAATAGTAATTACCCTCATGGTCGTCACTAGCAGCGACACTCTGTTGGAGTTTGCCATTGACCAAGATATCGACCACGGCATTATTCACGGGGTCGGATATATACTTCTTAACGCGTCGGATGGAGACATGAGACAAGGAATCGGAAGTATTGATGATAGCGCTCATCAGATACTCGCCATCGTTATCGTGCATATAGACACCTATCTCCTCCTCGGTACAAGAGGTCAGCAATTGGCTCAAGAAGAAGAGACAAGAGAAAATATATAATATATTGTTTTTCATCATATTTAATGTGTTACGGTGAGCAAAAGATATTAGAATTTGATACTATATGAAACAGACGGCAAGATAGGAATGATAGTAGACTGGAAGAGCACAGTCTTCTTTGCGGACACATCGGTAGGCAATATTTCGCCACCTGATGGGCGCAGGGTACCATCTTCTCTAGCGCAATGGCCCTCCTGCTCGGCATATACAATATCTTGATTGTGTCTAGCATAGACATTCATGACAGAAATGCTGAGGGTACGGCTCACGCGCTTAAGTTGCTTGTGAAAATTGACGCTCAGATCCAAAGAATGAGTAGGTGCCAACCTATAATTATTTCTTGAGCTGCACACGGCAGTATTATCGATATTGTATAAATTGCCATCGTTAGGAGCAGGCAGTTCCAGCTTTATCAGTTTATCCGGCACTGACATACATGCACCACTTGCGAAATTCCATTGAGCACCCAAATCGACACGATCATTAACCTGCCATTGAGATACAATACAAAGGACATGGCGGCGGTCGTACCTAAACGGGAACCACTGTCCAGCGTTAAGGTCCTTGCCATACTTCTGATCGGTCTTAGACAACGTGTACGACACCTGGCCAGTTATACTGCCCTCGGTACGTTTAGCCGACAATTCGATGCCTCGGCTACGACCGATACCGCTCTCCACCAAGCGTTGCCAACCTGTAGAACCACCCCCGAAGAAGGCGCCATCCTTGAAATCGAGAATATTATTCAGCCACTTATAGTAGAGTTCGACAGACAACTTAAAGGTAGGCACAGCATCGGAGTATGCGCCCATAGAGATCTGATTAGAACTCATAGGCTTGATATTCTTTGAAACAGGCACCCACAAGTCGGTAGGCAATGATATAGGCATGGTAGAGAGCAGATGGACATATTGGTGCATCATAGCATAAGACGCCTTGATACGCCACGCGGGCGCAAGTTGGTAGCTAGCCGCCACGCGAGGCTCGAATGCAGGATAGACCTTATTTTTGACAGCGAAGAGGCTTGCCCTTGCGCCCACAATCATCTGGAAGAGATCGGTAATACTCATATCGTCCTCGGCATAGAGAGACACATCGTGTCCCGTAGTCTTTTCGCCATTGGTATTGAACTGACTAGAAGAATCAACGTCATCGCCATCGACCATTGTACTAGTTGAACCTTCTGTCACCTCGGGCAAGAAACGGTGCAATACATACTGAGCGCCCATACGGACATGATGATCGGGAAGAGGGCGATAATCCAAGTCGTGAATAAACGTAAGATCAGTGATACCGCTCTCGTATCGGCTCTCGTACTCTTCACGGCTCTTAAAGTCGCCTTCGACCCATGTATCCTCGCGACGACTCTGCTTATCGTAGAAATGGAATTTGTTGAATGCCACTGTGGTATTGGCAAAAAGGCGAGGCGAGTAGACATGATTCCACCTCAAAGCGCCCTGCATATTACCCCAGCGAGCCTTCATGTAAGCCTTGGTTCTTATGTAATACTTGTCGCTATAGTAATTATTGCTATTCTCTTCCCACGTAAAGCCATCATCCGACCACACCAATGTCGACTGTTTATTGCGGTCTTGGAACTTATACCTATAAGAATCCTTGCCCACATAGAAGCTAGCGAAGAGACGATCGGCGTCCGAGAATATATGGTTAAGTTTCACGTTCACATCATAGAAACTAGGACGGAGCGCATTCACGTCGGCATCGTTAGCCACTTTACTAACCAATGCAAATAAACCATCGACATAGCTACGGCGAGCTGCGATGCTAAAAGAGGTCTTGTTTTTCTTTATAGGGCCCTCCAACGAAGCATGAGAAGAGAGGAGTCCCACCGACAATGTGCCGTGGTACGACTGCATATCGCCATCCTTGGTACGCACATCCACTACAGAAGAGAGGCGTCCGCCGTAGCGTGAAGGGAAAGCCGACTTATAGAAATCAACATTTTTTACGGCATCGGGCATAAAAGCGCTCATGAAGCCAAAGAGGTGGTCGACATTATAGAGCGACACGCCATCGAGCAAGAAAAGATTCTGCTCCTGGCCGCCACCGCGGACGAATATACCACTTGTGCCAGATATACCCTTTTGAACGCCAGGCATAGTCTGGAGAGCTCGCATCACGTCGGGCTCGCTAAACAAACATGGCAGATGATTGATATACGATATCGGCACGGTCTCGGAACCAGTACGTGTACTAGCGTTACCCGTCTCGGGGCGATCGGCCTTGACCTCAATTTCGGCTATGCGGTTATCCGAGTACATCAAGACATTGAGAGACACATCGCCGCCATCGGGCAAAGCAATAGTCTGAGAATTGTAGCCCAAGTAAGAAAAATGCATTGTCACTGCATCATCAGGCAAAGTGAGAGAAAAAAAGCCATACTCATTCGACGGAGCACCCTGACGGGTATTCAAACAATAAGCCACGGCACCTATAAGAATCTCCCTACTCTCGGCATCCTTAATAAAGCCAGATATGGTACGAGTAGGCTTAATGGGTTTATTATCGCCATCGCTACCAGATTTGACCTTGCCTATTACGACATGTCGGTCGGTAATACGATACATAAGACCCGTATCGTGAAGAGCCTGAGACATCACATCATTCAAGTTGGCATTTGTGAGGTCGACATTTACCTTTACATCCCTGACCACATTCTCCACGTAGACGAAAGTATAATCGGCCTGGCGCTGAATCTCCTGAGCCAACTGAGCCACTGACGCGTCCTTGAGGTGTACATTGAGTTTCTCCTGAGCATAGAGTCCGCTCACAGAGGATATGAGCAGAAAGAAGAGCGAGAAGAGCTCCAAAATAAAACTTCTGTAAATTGACATTGTATTGTCTTTCTTTTTCATTGCTGTTTTCTGTTATCTGTCCATAAAGACCGACCAATATCAATTAACACCTATGCCCGATGTGCATTTTTTCAACATTTCTTTTACAAAACACACAACCGACTCACAACCATATTATTAGCAACAACTGTAGCAAAGCCTCCCTCAGTGCCTTGAGGGCTTTGGATATTTGAGCATCGACAGTTTTCTCGCTTATACCCATACGTTGGGCCACCTCGGCGTGGGATAATCCCTCCTCTCTGACCATTTGCCAAGCCATCCTGCAACGCTCGGGCAAGCTCCACACTGTACGCTCATATATACGGTAAGCCTCATCGGCCTCCACCTCATCGGCAGGAGAGACATTGTGAGAGACATCCCCTTCCTGAGGTTCGCCTACCCCACGTCTGCGAGACTCCCTCTCCAATGTATTAAGCGACCTATTTTTGGTAACTATAAAACTCCACCTCTCCCAGTCGTCGGGAATTATCATACTCTTGCGTTTATCCCACACATCAGCCAGCACATCCAGAACAACCTCACGTGCCAAATCATCGCTATGGGTGAAATAGTACGCTGTACGGAACAAGCGTTCGTAGCTCTCATCGTACAGACGGCGGAAATCCCTATCGGTTCCTGTTTTACTTATTGCGACAAGCAGTTTTTTATATTCTTCAGCAGTCAGCGACATTTGTACTTTCTATCATTAATGTGATACTATAGAGCGTAGTTGTTGCTCGCAGTTTTTTGTTTTATATTGATGACTCACCGTCGATATACTCCTTCAGTTCTCGGAAGAAACGGTAGCGACAAAGGTTTTTAGAATTGCCTATGATGATAAGCTTCATACGAGCACGAGTCATGGCCACATTCATACGCCTCAGATCGGACAGGAAGCCAATGCTATTCTCGGGATTAGCGCGAACCAGAGATATAAGTACTACATCGCGCTCCTGACCCTGAAAGCCATCCACTGTACCCACGGTAATGAGACGCCTTATCTGCTTGAAGAAAGGATGCGACTTAAGGAGTTGGCGTATGAGAGAAGCCTGCGCCTTGTAGGGTGTGATGACACCGAAATTGATATTATCGTTCAAGACGCGATCCTTGCCTATGCTATCGATATAATATCTAAGGGTACGGAGAGTAAGCTTAGCCTCTGTACGGTTGATACGGCTCCCGCTATCGGTAAGTTCGTCGTTGATCTCGGCCTCTTCCACATCATCAAGAAGAGATGTATCCTTCCATTCGATGAAAGGGTCCCATGGGATGATGGAATTATAAGCCACCTCATCGGCTGCTACTATCTGTCCATTATAGAACCAGCGGCTAGGGAAATCCATTATAGGCTGAGCCATGCGGTACTGTACACCCAGCAATGTGACGCAATCGGGCTGAGACTCCACGACAGTCTCCATAAGAGTCTTACCCAGACCACGTCTCAAGGCATCGTGGCACTTGACTGTAGGAGGCAACTGCATGTGGTCGCCAGCCAACACTACCCTACCAGCCTTGAGGATAGCTATCCAACACGAAGCCTCGAGAGCCTGACCAGCCTCGTCGATAAAGACAGACGAGAAATTCATGCCCGTGAGAAGAGGGTGACCAGCGCCTGTAAGGGTACAAGCGATGACTCGAGCGCTCTGCATTATCTCCTGGCGGATACGTATATCCAAATCCTGAGCGCGGTCGCGCAAAGAAGCCAACTTCTGATGAGTACTCTCACCCTTCGACTTCTGAGACTGGAGTTGGCGTATAGCCTTACGGATAGACCAAAGTTGCGGATAAGACGGATGGGCTGCATATCGACGTTCGAATGTAGACTCCAGAACAGAATCGGATATACGAGCCGAATTGCCTATTCGAAGGACCGATATACCCCTGTCGATAAGTTTCTCTGCAATATTATCCACGGCCGTGTTACTAGGAGCGCAGACCAGAATCTGTGTTTCACGGAAGAGCGTCTCGAAGATAGTCTCGGCTAGAGTTGTAGTCTTACCCGTACCAGGAGGGCCATGAACTATGGCTACATCCTTAGCCGCAAGAACCTTATTGACAGCCTTAACCTGTGCGTCGTTCAAACCATAAGGCTTGACATGTGGCATGTCCTTGGCGAAGTGGGCCTTGTCCAATCCTGCAAAGACGTAGCGCAGCTCCTTGAGTCGACCGCTATTGGCCTCTATAGCAGAGTCGATGGCATGGAACATCAGTTTATATGTATAGTCATCAAAAGCAGGCATAACGCCCAATGATGATACATTCTGTGCTATACGGGTAGCCTCGTCGTAGCTTGAGACTATGACAGACATACGGGTATTATCGGCGAAAGCCACTGTACCCTTGACCTTAAGGACTACGGCCTGATTGGGGTTAGCAGGTGAAGGAGTAAAGAAAGCCACCGGCTTGGCATATTCGAAGAGAGGTTCGTCGTCCTCCTCCTCGGGGTCTGATAAACGTCGGGATATTTCGACCACTATCTGGTCGAGAGCATTGCGATAAGTACGCCCCACCTCCACAGGATACCAGCAAGTGCCTCGCAGCATCATTCGCTGCAAGCCCGTTCTGTCGGTACGCATCTCGAAGGATTTTTTCTCCTCGGCGTACTCTATTTCGAGCAACTGTCTATGTTGAGATAATCTTTCCTGCGATTTATCCATTGACAAAAAAGTTGGCTATCCGTTTTTGCAATATTTAGGGCAAAAGTAGTGATTATATTATAGTCTGACAATAACATATATTTTAACATTTATTTGGTTATATCCATCAAGAACAATACCTTTGTGCGCACAACAAAAAACAAGAACCATGAATATTAAGTTCATTGCATTAGGGTTAGCTCTATTAACCTCATTGCAGTTAAATGCACAATTTCTGGACAACATCTACAATTACATTGAAGATTTGTCGGTCTATGAAACCAATCAAGAAGAGGGGCATGCGTACTATCTTGCTGACAAGCACATTTCCCTCAACGGCCAATGGAATTTTCTCTTTGCGAACACGCCGCAAGACGTTCCAACAGATTTTTACAAGACATCATTCAAGGACAGCAAATGGCATAAGATAAATGTGCCTAGCAACTGGGAGATGGAGGGATTTGGCGACCCTATTTTCCGTAATGTTGCGGCTCCATTCAAGCCTAACCCACCATTTGTACCTAGAGAGTACAACCCAACAGGAGCGTACCGACGCACATTCAATATACCAGCCGACTGGAATGGACAGCAGATATTCCTGCGACTAGAGAAGGCGCAGAGTGCATCGTTTGTCTGGATCAACGGTCAAGAGGTAGGATATAACGAAGGTGGACAAGAGCCTGCGGAGTACGACGTAACCAAATACGTAAAGGCTGGCAAGAACACCATAGCGGTGTGCGTTGTAAAGTACAGCGACGGCTACTACCTCGAAGGTCAGGACTACTGGCGACTAGCCGGCATATTTGACGATGTGACGCTATATGCCACACCAAAGACACGACTCTTCGACTGGTATGTGACTACAGACCTCGACGACCAGTACAAAGATGCTAAACTCAACTTAGCGGTGGATGTAAAGAGCTACGACACTGCATCGGGTAAATACTCTGTACGAGCTACACTCTCCGACTCTAAGGGTGTGGAGGTAAAGCAGATGACTACCGACAAGTTTGACGTAGCAGGTCCAGGTAAACTCACATTCAATATGTCGGCCATGATAACCAATCCCGACAAATGGACATGCGAGACACCTACTCTGTACAACCTCAACATTGAGCTTATTGATGCTCAGGGCAAAACTATACAGAATATAGCAAGCCACATGGGCTTCAAGGAGACGGAAATACGTCATCAGGTATTCTACCTCAACGGTCAACCTATAAAGGTCAACGCTATCAACTCGCACATGCAGCACCCAGACTGGGGACATGTAATGAAAGAAGAGGTGATACGCAAGGATATGGAGATACTAAAGCAGCACAACTTCAATGCTGTTCGAATCTCGCACTACCCTCCTGTAAACAAATACCTAGAGCTAGCCGACGAGTATGGTCTGTACATCATAGACGAGGCTGGCGTGGAGGCACATGCTACTGAGCAAGTATCATCTATCAAGGAGTTCATACCTATGTATCAAGAGCGCGTAAGACAGATGGTACTTCGCGACCGTAATCACCCTTGCATACTCTTCTGGAGTGCGGGCAACGAGAGTGGTGAAGGTCCGAATATCACCGAAGTAGTAAAAGAGGGAAAGAAATACGACCCGACACGATACTTCATGTATGGCGGCAATGCATATTCCCATCCAGGAGAAGAGATTATAGGTCCACGTTATCCGACCCCATACGAATTAGAGGTCAACACAGCAATGATACCAGAAGAGGAAGACCCACGACCATCATTTATGGACGAGTACATCTCCGTGGCAGGCAATGCTTGTGGAGCTTTGGATGAATATTGGGATGTGATACGCAGACATCCACGTGTTATGGGTGGTGCTATATGGGATTTTGTAAGTCCAGGCTTAACAGACCATATCCGCACGCTTACAGACAGTTCGCCATATAATACCCCTGCGCAACTTATGGGATATTCAAAGGTAGAGAAAGGAACGTTAAGATTAAACGGTCATGAAGAGTGGGTAGAGGTATATCGTCAAGACCAGTTGGAACTTAATGGAGAGGCATTAACCATCAGTTTCGATGTCAAGCCAGGTAAGTTGTGTGGTGCGCACGAAGGAGCCCCATACGTCACGAAGGGTATAGCGCAATTTGGTGTAGTGCAAAGAGGAGAAGAAAAACTCTGCTTCTATCTGCACGCAGGCAAGCAATACAGCATAGAGGGGAAACTTCCTGATAATTGGAAGAACAATTGGCATCATGTGACAGCGTCATGGAATGGCAAAGAGATGAAGTTGTACATAG
>JAKSLE010000022.1 GCA_024401365.1 Bacteroidales bacterium
GGTCTTGAAAACCGGCGTACGAGAGTACCGGGAGTTCGAATCTCTCTCTCTCCGCGGTAAGATACCAAGTACAGTAGAAGTGCTTGGTATTTTTTTTTAGAATACAATATAAAATATGAACGATTATGGAGACGCTAGAGCCAGAAAAGAAGAAATTGATCACGATAAAAGAAGATATTATAAGATCATCCACGTATGATGTCATCATGCACAATGATGATGTGACTACTATGGAGTTTGTGATTTCTGTGCTGATGTCGGTTTTTTTCAAGTCGGAGACTGAGGCGGAAGATCTCATGATGAAAGTTCATATAGAGGGGCAAGCTACGGTAGGCACATACAATTCGAAAGATGTGGCGCAGTCGAAGGCCTGCAAGGCAGAAGCTATGGCCAGGGCTAATATGTTTCCATTGCAGTTGACCGTAGAAGAGCATCCGGTACGATAAGATTTGCGTATATATACGATAGAAGACAATAACAGAGGTAAGAAGGAGAAACAGCAGATGAAAGCGGAAGAAAGATCATTGGATATATTTACAGACGATGTCGTAGAGGTGATTGTTGCGGCAAGAGGATATGCCAGCAGCATGAGGCATGAGTTCGTGACGCTTGAGCATGTAGCTTATGCGATGGTATCGTTGGTTAAGAATACAGCAGATATTTTTGCTACGTTAGGTATAGCTAAGGTAGAAAAGATAAAGAGATCTCTTTTGTCCCATTTGGCGCAGATGGAGGTAGTTCCGCCATTTGTTCCAGATTACGAGTTGGAAGAGAGCTTGAACTTTGTGGCTGTGATGGATATTATATCCAAGCGAGTAAAGATGGAGAAGAAAGAGGGGGAGAAGGTAAGCCTTGCTATGTTCATGGGTGTTTTCGTCCAGTTCAACCCTTCGATGTGCTTTGCGTCTAAGGTATTTCAGAGTGTTATAAAAGAAGACATGCCCTCGTTTATGGTCAAGTTATTGACTGAGAGCATCAGCATAGAGCCAAAGGACCTAGTAGAAGACATTGTAAATCAGATGATGACAGTCGCTACAGGAGGAGAAGGAAAGGGTTTGAGAGGCGAAGTCAGGGTATTAAAAGGTCCAGCTGCCCTTGAGATGCTCAAGAAAGAGCTTCAAAATGGGGGTATAATCAAGCGAGGTGGAGACGAAAACTCCGACGAAGAAGGGAGTTGGGATGCATCAAATGTACAACAGTTGAGAGTTGACGTTTTGTATCCATTTGATGCCAAAGAAAAGAGAAAGCACAAGACATATTGCAGAGAATATGAGCTTGACAAGATAGTTACGACATTGATGCGTTGTGACAGGAGCAACGTAATACTTGTGGGTGAGTCGGGAGTAGGTAAGACCCAGATGGGGTATGCCATAATGCAATTGATAAACTCGAAAGAATGTCCTGAGTATTTGGCAGGAGGTGCTATTTTTGAGTTGAATCTAGCAGGGTTGACAGCTGGAGTACAGATAAAGGCAGAAGTAGATGCCCGAATGTCGGCAGCTATGGCTCCATTTACAAATGAAAAGGCGCCAAAGGACAAGCATGTGATAATATTTATAGACGATATACATGGTTTTGTGGGCGGAATGCGACAAGGCAATGAATCGCTAGATATTTTCTCTGTACTCAAGCCATTTGCGGAGGTAAAGAATCTACATTTTGTAATTGCTGCCTCGTACGAAGACTATAACAAGTTACAAGGCTCCAACAAAGTTGTGGACAAGCTCTTCCAGAAGATAGAGATTAAGGAGCCATCGGCAGAAGATACAAAACTCATTGTGAGCAAGGTAATAGCCACATATGCCAAGTATCACAATGTAAGTTATCCTACCAATATTATCAACGAAGCCGTTGAATTAGCGGAGAGGCATATTGGAGAGCAATTCTTCCCAGCCAAGGTAATAGACCTTTTGGACGAGGCTGGAGCCATGATGAGGGCAGAGAGAGCCAAGCAGTCGAAAGATAGCAAGACGAGTAAGCTGAGAGTTACCAATGAATGTTTGCAGAAGGCCATTGCCATCAGAACGCACAAAGAAAAAGGTGCGTCTAGGGCAGGTAAGTCGACTGCGGAGAAGTATTCGCAGTTGCTCGATGAGATGCAAAGCAAGATATACGGTCAAGACACCGCTTTGAATGAAGTAGTGAATTCTGTTCTGATGGGGCAAGCCGGACTAGAAGACGAGACCAAGCCGTTGGCATCTCTATTTTTTGTAGGTCCTACAGGAGTAGGTAAGACAGAAGTTGCCAAAGAGCTAGCCAACCAGTTGGAAGTTCCCCTCATTCGATTTGACATGAGTGAGTTTGCGGAGGCCCATACTGTAGCCAAGTTGATAGGCTCGCCGGCGGGCTATGTTGGCTATGACGAAGGAGGCCTTTTGACCAATGCTGTCAGAAAGTCGCCAAGTGCAGTTGTGCTATTTGACGAGATAGAAAAGGCGCACAAAGACATATATAATATACTATTGCAAGTGATGGACTATGCCTCGCTGACGGACAACAAGGGAGTGAAGGCATCGTTCAGGAATACCATTATTATCTTCACCTCCAATGCTGGTGCTCAATTTGCGAAGCAAGCCTCGTTGGGATTTGGCAGCAAAGTCACTGCTGGTGATGCCATGATGACAGAAGTCAAGAAAGTCTTCAAGCCAGAATTTATCAACCGTTTGTCGCGAATAGTAGTATTTAACGGTATGGACAAGAAGATGGCATCGCTGATATTGGACAGCAGGATAAAGAAGCTCACCGAACAAGTGGCAAAGAAAGGTGTGTCGATAGAGTTTACCGAAGCTGCCAAGGAATGGTTGTTGGCCAAGGGTTATACGCCAGAATATGGAGCGAGGGAGATGGATCGAGTTATCAGTCAGCACGTTAAGTCGACATTATCGAAAGCCATGCTATTTGGTTCACTCTCCAAGAAGGGGGCTAAAGCCAAAGTAGATGTAGAGGGCGATGCGATAGTCATATTGTAAGTCGGCAATAAAAATATTCGGTTAAAGTTTGCACAAGACGAAAATGTGAGTACTTTTGCAGACGATTTGGTTAGGCCCAAATGGCGGAATGGTAGACGCGCCAGTTTCAGGGACTGGTGGGGGCAACTCCGTGCAAGTTCGAGTCTTGTTTTGGGCACATTTTTTGCTCTAAGGATTTTGAGTCCTTAGAGCATTTTGTTTATGAGATTGTGGATTTTTAACGGGAAAATGCTCAGTTGAGAATATTTTTTATTTATTTTTGTGCGAGATTTGGCTTACAATTGTTGGCAAGAATAATTCAAATAGGGAACTTTGAGTTGCTTGCAGATTTTGGTTAGGTTTTAGTAATAAGTATAGAGGGCAGAGAGGCCACTTATATATGATGAACATTTATAAGAATATTCGTAGGTTTATGACTACGGTTATCACACTTGCTACAGCGGGTGTGTGTTTGTTGTTGATTATTGCGGCGTACAGCTATAGTAGGAGAGTGCTCCAGAAAGAGACCCGAGAGTCGCTTGAGAGGCAGGCAGAGACAACTGCAAATGAGATTGCTGAGATTGTTGCCATGCGAAATAGGCAAGTAAGCATAGTTGCCAAGGGTCATCATTTTGATTCCTATACTGACGGTATAAATGTGAGGTCGAACAAAGTTCGTGAGACAGTTTCGACATTCAAGAGTATGCTTGAGGGGGATCCTACGATTGTTAGATTTGTGATAATCAACAAAGATGGAGAAGGAATTACGACAGAATATAATGTGGTAGATCTTACGCAGAGAGCGTATTTCAAGGAGACAATAAAAGGCAACGTAGGTAGACCAGACTTGATTGTTTCCAAGACATCGGGCAAGATGACTGCGATGTACTCTGTGCCAATTCGCAATTCAGAGCAAGAAGTTATAGGTGTTTTGTCGACAGGTATTGATGCAGGGGTGTTCTCTGAGATAGTTAAAGATGTGAGTATTGGTAGTGAGCATCCGTACATTATAGATTTGGATGGTCGTGTTATAGCACATGAGAATAATGACTTGGTACTAGAAGGCTATAACCTACTTGAAGATGACAGGACGAAAGAATTTATCAGTCGTGTAGTCGGTGACAACAAAGTTGGAGTTGGGGAATATCCAAGAGAAGGTGAGAAGCTTATTGCTGGGTATGCGCCAGTAAAAGGTACGCACTGGATGGTAATAGCGCCGATGAAAGACAGTGAGGCTTACGATGGGGTTGTATATATGCGAAACCGACTAGCTATTTTGATGGGTGTTTCGTTGATTGTTGCCATTCTTTTAGCAGCGTGGATTGCAAAACGTGTTTCGGCACCTATAGGAGGCTTGAAGAAGATGACAGACTCCATGTCGAGTGGTAATCTAGTGCTCAGTGATGTAATTTCGGACAAGGAAGCTAAGAAGATCTTGGCAAGAAAAGATGAGTTAGGAGATTTGGCATTAAGTGTTAAGACACTTAATGAGAATCTGACCGATGTGCTAAAGAATATCAAAGCCGCATCTGGTAAGATTGCTGAAGATGCCAAGAAGATTGACGATACGGCAAGCATTGTAGAAGATGGTGCCAATCAGCAGGCGACAGCTACTCAAGAGATTACCTCTACTATGGAAGAGATGGCTGCGATGATTAAGCAGAATGCTGGGAATGCACGTATGACGGAGCAAAAATCGCAAGAAGCCATTGTTAAAGGTGAAGAAGGATCGCGCATAGTACTTGAGACGGTTGACGTGATGAAGCAGATTGGAGAGAAGATTGGTGTAATTGAGAGTATCTCGCAGCAGACCAACATTCTAGCGCTCAATGCTTCCATAGAAGCGGCTAGGGCAGGTGTAGCAGGTAAGGGATTTGCGGTAGTTGCTCAAGAAGTCATAAAGTTGGCCGAGATAACAAAAGATGCTGCGCAAGAGATTACAGATTTGAGTATACATGGAATGCAGTTGGCCGAGACTTCGGGAAAAGCTGTAGAAGGCCTTTTGCCAGATATCAAAGCTACAGGATCACAAGTTAAGGAGATTGTTTTGGCCAGCGCAGAGCAAGAGTCGGGAGCCGAGCATGTGTCGGTAGCGATGCAGCAGATGGATCAGGTCACACAGGTTAATGCCAAGTCGTCTGAAGAGTTGAACTTTATGGCTGGAAATCTTAGTGCTCAAGCAGAAGCTTTGTTAAGATCGCTTGAAGTATTTAAGATATAACTTGGATAGGGTAGTAGCCTACATAATATTAGAGGGACTTGCTATTTGCGAGTCCCTTTTGTTTTTTAGATGTTTTTAACACACTTATATGTATTTCGTATTGAAATACTATATACATTTGCAGTGTAATAGTCAAGTAGAACACTGATATAATATACACGATATATGATACACTTAACTAACATACACAAGACATATAACAATGGGGCACCATTGCATGTGTTGAAAGGTATAGACCTTGATATAGCCAAGGGAGAATTTGTCTCCATTATGGGTGCCAGTGGTAGTGGTAAGTCGACGTTGCTCAATATACTAGGTATATTAGACAACTATGATGAAGGAGAGTACTATTTGGCAGGCAATCTTGTAAGGAATTTATCGGAGAGTAAGAGTGCTGAGTTCAGGAATAAGCTTATTGGCTTTATATTTCAGAGTTTCAATCTTATCAGTTTCAAGAATGCAGTAGAGAATGTAGCGTTGCCACTTTTCTATCAAGGAGTATCGCGTAAGAAGCGCAATATCATGGCTATGGAGTACCTGGACAAGTTGGGCTTGAAAGATTGGGCGCAGCATATGCCTAGTGAGATGTCCGGTGGTCAGAAGCAAAGAGTAGCTATAGCGAGAGCGCTCATAACGCAGCCACAGATAATATTAGCCGATGAGCCTACTGGAGCCCTTGACTCGAAGACATCGGTAGAGGTGATGGATATTTTAAAGACGCTACATAAAGATGACAATATGACTATAGTGGTGGTAACGCACGAAAGTGGAGTAGCCAATGAGACCGATAAGATTATTCATATTAAGGATGGTTTGATTGGTAAAATTACAGAGAACTATAATCATGATTTCTGGAAGGCAGCTTCGTCGAAATAGTAGTACTTTATTAATCCATTCAATTAAACGAATATGTTTGACACGGTAATTGAAATAATTGGAACGCTGAAGCGCAACAAGATGCGTACTGCCTTGACAGGTTTTGCTGTATCGTGGGGCATTTTCATTCTGATAGTGCTATTAGGAGCAGGAAATGGCTTGATGAATGCTTTTTCTGCCAATCAAGAAGGCAGGGCATTCAATATGGTGCGAGTACAACCAGGATGGACAACCATAGAGTATCTAGGTTTGAAAGAAGGCAGATCCATCAGGTTCTTTGAGAATGATATGGACTTTATACTATCTCACTATCCAAGCAACGTAGAAGAGATAGGAGGAGAGGTATACGGTGGCAGGGGGATTATTTCCCGTGGTCAGAATTACACGAACACGTCATTGCAAGGAGTATCGCCGATAGCCAAGAGGATGAACGGAGTGAAACTCAAAGAAGGCAGGTTTATCAATGAAACGGATGCAAAAGAGAGACGTAAGGTAGTAGTTATTAGTTCCGAGATGGTTGAGACCCTCTATCCAAATGGAGAAAATCCTATTGGAACATTCCTTCAGTTTGACAAAATTATGTGGCAAGTTGTAGGAATATACAAAAGTGAGCGTTCGAGCGGTAATGAGAGGGTATATGTTCCATTTCAGACATATATAGCCATTTACCCATCTGCGTTGGAGAATGGTGGGTTGCAGATGGTTATGTCCATCAAGAATCTTGAGACAGAAGCCGATCATGAGGCATTTGAAGAAAATTTGCGTAAGGATCTTGGTATGAGAAGGCTCTTTGACAAAGACGATTTGAGTGCCATGTGGGTACATAACCGACTCCAGAATTACATGCAGATGATGAATGCTACAGGTATCCTCAACAATGCCATTTGGGTAATTGGTATTCTGACATTATTAGGAGGTGTAGTAGGTGTTTCGAACATTATGCTCATCACGGTAAAAGAGCGAACCAAGGAGTTTGGTATCAGAAAAGCATTAGGAGCGAAACCAAGGCAGATACTTCAACTAATTATATTTGAGAGTATAGCTATCACTACACTCTTTGGATATATAGGAATGTTTTGTGGAATTCTACTCACAGAGAGTATAGCCAATATACTTGAGGTACAGAATGCAGGTGCTGAACATGTGTCGTTTGCCAATCCGACGGTTGAGCTATCTACGGCACTAGCTGCGACGCTGACATTGATAATTGCGGGCACATTGGCAGGGTTCGTTCCTGCGCAAAAAGCCACAAAGGTAAAGCCTATAGAGGCGATGAGAGGATAAGCAATAATGGAGGAGAAGAGCTATGAGGATAGATAGAGATACGGTAGAAGAGATAATCAAGACCATTACGCAGAACAAATCAAGAAGTCTGCTTACGGCATTCGGAGTATTTTGGGGTATATTGATGCTCGTTATACTTTTGGGAGGCGGTAATGGTGTTCAGAGGATGATATGGTCGAACTTTGATGGTTTTGCCACAAACTCTGGTTTTACTTGGGCCGGGAATACATCGGTACCATATAAAGGTTTCAAGAAAGGTCGTGCTTGGGATGTTACCCTTGATGACCTGCAGAACGTCAGAAAGAATGTATCGGGGTTGTCCCATGTATCGGCAGCTTCGGCACATTGGGGAACTCCGCCTATATATGGTGAGAAGAAGTATAGTGATGGATGGCTCAGAGGGAACGAGCCGGAATATCAATATATAGAAGATCCGCAGTTGGTATATGGTCGTTCGATCAACGAGATAGACTATAGAGAGTGCCGAAAGGTGTGTGTGTTGGGCATGAATGTTTATGAGGCCCTGTTTGAGAAGGGGGAAGATCCTTGTGGCAAGCGCATACAAGTTGACGGAATATATTACACGGTAGTAGGAGTAAGCAATGTACAAGAGAACATCAACCTACTTGGCATGAACAAAGATGCGGTGATAATACCGCTCTCGACACTACAGAGGACATATAACGAGGGTAAGGTTGTCTACTATATAGCATATACAGCAAAGCCTGGAGTTAAGGTCAGCGATGTAGAGAGCAAGATCAGAGAAGTAGTAGCGATACCAAATTATGTTTCTCCAGACGATAAAGAAGGAGTGCGGCAGATCAATGCGGAAGAGATGTTTGAGATGGTAGACACGCTATTTGGGGCGATTGAGGTATTGATATGGCTTGTGGGACTTGGAACGCTGTTGGCCGGTATTATAGGAGTTTCGAACATTATGATGGTAACGGTCAAGGAGAGGACGGTAGAGATAGGTATCAGAAGAGCAATAGGAGCGCAGCCTAGGGACATACTGCAACAGATTTTGGCAGAGAGTATATTGCTAACATCGGTAGCGGGTATGGCAGGCATCTCGGTTGGCGTTGGCATAATGCAGATTATGGATACGCAGATAGTGGATGATATGGGCAACTCATTTGGATATCAAGCTACGTTCGGATCGGTGGTCAGTCTAACGATATTAGTAATAGTACTAGGAGCTGTAGCTGGACTAGCACCGGCAATGAGAGCCATGGCCATAAAGCCTGTAGAGGCAATGCATGAAGATTAACAGATAACTAACAAGATATTTAACTGAATAAAAATAAAGTATTATGAAACACTTTCTTAAAATATTTCTCATACTAGCAGTAGCTGCAGTATTTGTGTGGACATTTGTATTTCTATATCGCAAGTCATGTCCTGTAGAAGAAGTCTATGAGATTGAGAATGTAGAAAAGACTACACTTGAGAAGACTACAGTTGTGACAGGTAAGATAGAGCCAAGGAACGAGATTCTGATTAAGCCTCAGATTTCAGGTATTATCAGCGAATTGTACAAAGAGGCTGGTCAATCCGTAAAAGAAGGTGAAGTAATTGCCAAGGTAAAGGTTATTCCAGAGCTTGGTCAGTTGAACTCCGCTGAGAGTCGTGTAAGGGTAGCAGAGATGAACCTCAAGCAATATGAGATAGACGCTGACCGTACCAAGTCGCTCTTTGAGCAGAAGTTTGAGAGTCAGGAGACATACGAGAATGCACTTTTGAAGGTAAAGCAAGCCAAGGAAGAGCTTCAGGTAGCAAAAGATCAGTTGGAAATTGTGCGAGACGGTATTACAAAGAATTCAGCTTCAATGAGTTCCACATTGATACGTTCGACAATTACGGGTCTTATTCTAGATGTTCCAGTGAAGGTAGGTAACTCGGTTATCCAAGCCAACACTATGAATGATGGTACTACAATTGCTACTGTAGCCAATATGAACGACCTGATTTTCAGGGGAAATATTGATGAGACAGAAGTCGGCCGAGTACACGAAGGTATGCCAGTAAAGATTACACTTGGCGCGCTTCAAGACATGGAATTTGGTGCGAAGTTAGAGTACATCTCACCAAAGGGCGTAGAACAGAATGGAGCTAACCAGTTTGAAATTAAGGCCACAGTTGTAGTTCCAGACACTGTAGTAGTACGTGCTGGCTACTCGGCAAATGCAGAGATTGTGCTTCAGCGAGCAGCAGATGTATTGAGTATTCCAGAAGGTACATTGGAATTCTCGGGAGATACAGCCTTTGTATATGTACTTACTGATTCTATTAACGGTCAGCAATTTGAGCGTAGAGAAGTTAAGACCGGTTTGAGTGATGGTATCAGAATTGAGACAAAGAGTGGCTTGAGTATAGAAGACAAGCTCAGGGGAGCGAAGAAATAGCATACATATATAATATAGGTATAACCACAAATAAGCAAGGGTATGAAAAGGATAGTAATGACAGTAGGCTTGGCGCTGATGTTCGCGGGAGCAATTATGGCGCAAGAGCAGGGGAGTGGCAAGAAGAAAGTATGGACACTTAAAGAATGTGTAGAGTATGCGATTGAGAACAATCTTGAGATAAAGAGAATGGAGCAATCGTATGCCAGTGGAGAAGTGCAGTTGGACAATGCCAAGAAGCAATATTTGCCTTCGCTATCAGCCTCGGTATATCAAGGATTTGATTTTGGTAGAGGTTTGACCTCCAACAATACATATGCGAATAGGAATACCAGCAATACCAATGTAGGTGTAAATGCGCAGTTGACACTCTTTGAGTATGGCAGGGCAGCGCAGAAGAAATCGGCAGAGTTCAATCTCAATGCTGCGTTAGCGGACCTAGAAAATGCCAAGGACAATGTTGGCATAGCGGTAGCAAGAGCATATCTACAGGTATTATATGCGAAAGAGATGGTAGGGGTAGACGAGAAGCAGTTGGAGCTCTCGGAGTTGCAGCTCACGCAAAAAGAGTCGCTACTCCAACAAGGCAAGGCGGCAGAATCGGATGTTTATCAAGCAAAGAGTAGGGTAGCATCAGACAAGATGACGCTTGTTAAGGCCAAGAATGACTATGAGTTGGCGCTTCTTGACCTCAGTCAGTCGCTCGAGCTGCCATCGCCAGAAGGTATGGAAGTAGAGATACCTACCATAGATGTGATGCAGTTGCAAGCTACATCGCCAGAGCAGATATATACAGAAGCATTACTTTGTCGTGACGATATTAAGGCTGCGCAGTACAGAGAGCAAGCTGCGGAGCAATCGATAGTATCTGCTAAAGCTGGACATATACCTACCTTGTCGGCTTCGGCAGGAGTGAATACCAATTACTATAGTGTGAAAGGTATGGATAATCCATCGTTTGGAGATCAGGTAAGTGATAACCTCAGTAAATCGGTATCGCTCAATCTTCAGATTCCGATCTTCTCGAGATTTTCAGTTTCAAACCGTGTAAAATCTGCCAAGATAGAAAAGATCAGTTCTACCATTGCTATAGACCAAGCCAAGAAGAGTCTGTATAAGGAGATCCAGCAAGCATTCTACAATGCAGAGAGTGCCAGAGCTCAGTATGAGGCTAGTATTGTTGCTCAAGAGGCAGCTAAGGAGTCGCTAGATATGCAGACAAAGAAGTTCTCAGCAGGTAGAATTACGCAGACAGAGTACAATGAGGCTGTGAATGCATGGAGTAAGTCGGAATCAGATATGGTACAAGCAAAGTATCAGTTTGCATTTGCAGTAAAGATACTTGACTTTTACAGAGGGGCAGAGATGCAATAGTGAAATATACTTAATTTTGCTATCAGTTAAGGATGAGGATAGGCAGAAATGCCTACCCTTTTTCTATTTTTGCACTCGATATGATAAAAGCAGCATTTTTTGATTTAGACGGTACGTTGGTCAGTTTCAAGACTCACACTATCCCGGAATCTACAATAAAGGCATTAGACCTTTTGAGGAGTAATGGGGTAAGGTTGTTCATGGCATCGGGCAGGCACAGGAGCATGATGTACCAGTTGGGCGACCTTAAGTTTGACGGTTATGTCACGATAAATGGCTGCATTACATACGTAGATGGAAAGATTATCGATAAGCATCCCATTGCCAGGGATGTTGTGCAGAAGAAATTAGCATATATGGAAAAGCATCCGATGCCAAGTTGTTTTGTCTGTGAAGACGGGCTTGTCATGAACTATCTCAATAATGATACGGATACCATATTTGATCTATTGGCATTTCCTACGCCGCCGTTGAAAGATTTGCGAGAAGCGGTAAAGGGCAAAGACGTTTATCAATTTATCTCATTCTGTCCTAAAGAGCAAGATGACACTATGATGGCAGAGCTAGGAGGATGTGCGTCGGCCAGATGGCATGAATTATTTACTGATATTGTGCCAAAGGATATTAGTAAAGTCACTGGTATTCAAGCCATAGAGCGGTTGATGGGCATTAGCAGGGAAGAAATTGCCACTTTTGGAGATGGAGGCAATGATGTAGAGATGCTAGAATATGCTGGATTAGGCATTGCTATGGGCAATGCGGCGCCAGAAGTACAAAAGAGAGCGAAAGAAGTCACCACGACGGTTGATGAAGATGGCATTTTGAATGCTGTTCAACGATGGATATTGTGAAATAATCTTATTATTTGTTGTCTTTTCAGTCTTCATTTGGGCAGATTGTATGCTCAAATTGCGCAAATTCATTGCGCAAAATTAAGGATTCTCACCTATATAATGCTTAATTTTTTGCGCAAATAATATACTCAATGCTTAGTTTTTTGCGCAAAAATCTGCTACTATGTTACGAAAAATAAAGTATTTGTAACGTGTAGAAAAGTGAAAATGCATTGTATTGCGCAATTTTGCGCTTGCAAGTTCTTGACACAAGTTAACATTTAGCTAATTTGATCATGAACGAGCAAGCAATTCATAAAACTAACCCAAATTTAAATTTTAAGGTACGTCTATGGCTAATTACAGTACAGGACTAACCAGTAATGCTAAGATGATGAGAAACAATTATCGCAGAATGCTCTCATTACTCATGGCGATTTGTCTAACAGTATGTGCATTTGCACAGAACATGACAGTTACTGGTATTGTGACTTCTAAGTCAGACAACATGCCACTTCCAGGTGTGAATGTTGTCGAAGCAGGAACTACTAATGGTACTATCACCGATTTTGATGGTAAGTATACATTAGTAGTAAAGCAAGGCTCAACCATTAACTTTACATTTATTGGTTTTGCTGAGCAATCACATCAAGCTGCTCCAACTATCAATGTAGCGATGGTTGATGAGACAGAGTTGCTTGGTGACGTTGTAGTAGTAGGTTACGGTACACAGCGTAAGGAAGCTGTTACAGGTTCCGTAGCATCAATGAACGGCGAGTCGATTCGTGAGGTTCCTGGTGGCAACATCACACAAAACCTTCAGGGTCGTATTGCTGGTGTAGAGATGGCGCAGACATCATCTAAGCCAGGTGCAGAGATGCAGATCCGTATTCGTGGTACACGTTCATTGAACGCATCCAACGATCCATTGGTAGTATTGGATGGTATACCATTTGCAGGTAGTCTTGGTGATATCAACCCAAGCTCTATCAAGAGCATTGATATCTTGAAGGATGCCTCTGCAACAGCTATTTACGGTTCTCGTGGTGCTAACGGTGTTATTATCGTTACAACAAATAAGGGTACAAAGGGACAGAGTGCTAAGCTTACATACAGCGGTTACATTGGTGCAAAGACAGTATTTGCAAAGTTCCCAATGATGAACGGCAAGCAGTTTGAGAAGCTTCGTGACTATGCTGGCAAGTATCCAGTAGATGGTGAAGACGAGAAGCGTGGTACAGACACTGACTGGCAGGATGAGATGTATGAGAATGGTCTTGTAATGAACCATGACGTTTCTGTAACAGGTGGTGGTGAGAAGAACGCATACAGCTTTGGTGCTGCATACTACAAGGAAGAGGCTGTAATTGCGCTTCAGGAGTACTCACGTATTTCTATGCGTGGATCATTGGATCAGGGTGTTGGTGACTACTTCAAGATTGGTTTCACAACAACAAACAACTATACAGTTAAGTATGGTGACGACCTTGGTCTTTACAATGTACTTTCTCCATCTCCAATTGTAAGTCCAAAGAATTCAGACGGTACAAACAAGCGAGTTTTCCACTCTGCACAGGATGATTCTTGGACATATACAAGAGAGACACTTGAGGCACTTGGCGACAACTACATTGACAAGAAGATTGCTTACGGTACATACAACAGTATCTATGGTGAGCTCTCTATTCCAGGCGTTGAAGGTCTTAAGTATCGTGTAAACGTTGGTTTGAATGCACGTTTTACAAATGATGGTCACTATACCGGCGAGGGTGTATTCTCTACAAATGCGCAAGAGCCATCATCTGCATCGCAGTCGAACTCGACAACAACAAACTGGGCAGTTGAGAACCTTATCACATTTGACCGTTTGTTCGCAGACAAGCATCAAGTTAACTTCGTAGCAATGTACTCAGCAGAGAAGAGCCACTATCACAGCTCACACATGTCTGCACGTGACGTTCCTTACGAGGCATTCCAGTTCTACAACATTGGTCGTGCTAACGGTACAATCACAGTAAATCCTGACTATCAGGGTTACAACGAGACAGGTCTTATGTCTTGGATGGCACGTTTGATGTACTCTTACGACAGCAAGTATATGCTCAGCGTTGCTCTCCGTTCGGATGGTTCTAGCCGTTTGGCTGAGGGTAAGAAGTGGCATACATACCCAGCTGTATCAGCAGGTTGGAATATTGCAAATGAGGATTTCTGGGGTGTAGAGCCAGTAAGCGCACTCAAGGTACGTGTAGGTTACGGTGAGACATCTAACCAGTCTGTAGATCCATACAAGACACTTGGTAGACTTGCGACACGTCCATACAACTTCGGCAGCTCGTACGAGACAGGTTTCTATGTATCGGAGCTTCCAAACCCAGACCTTGGTTGGGAGTATTCAACTACAATGAACTACGGTCTTGATTTCGGTTTGTTCAACGACCGTTTGACAGGTAGCTTCGAGTACTATGTACAGCATACAAAAGACGTACTTCTTTCAGTAGGTCTTCCTTCAACATCGGGTGTAGGCAGCTTCATGGCTAACATTGGTGAGACAGAGAACAAGGGTTGGGAGTTGAACCTCAACGGTACAATTTTCCAAAACGATGACTGGACAATTGATGCTGGTTTCAACATCTACTCTAACAAGAACAAACTCGTTAAGCTTGCTTCAGATCAGAAGAAGGATGAGGGTAACGGTTGGTTCGTTGGTCACGCTATCAATGCAATCTACGATTATGAGTATGATGGTCTCTGGAATTCTTCAGACCCAGACTTCAAGTATCTCGACATCCTCGAGCCAGGTGGTAATGAGGGTATGATCAAGGTTAAGTACAACGTAGAGCGTGATTCAAGCGGCAAGCCAACACGTGCTATCGGTCCAGATGACCGTCAGATCATCGAGGTAGATCCAAAGGCGCAAGGTGGTTTCAACACACGTATTGCATGGAAGGGTCTTGACCTCTCGATTATTGGTGCATTCAAGTGTGGTGGCAAGTTGATTTCTACACTTCATGCAGCAGGCGGTTACCTCAACATGTTGACAGGTCGTCGTGGCAACGTAGACGTAGACTACTGGACAGAAGAGAACAAGGGTGCTAAGTATCCAAAGCCAGGTGGTATTCAGAGTGGTGATAACCCAAAGTATGGTTCTACACTTGGTTTGTTTGATGGTTCATACTGCAAGATTCGTACAATCACACTTGGTTACAACCTTGACTCTGCAGCATGGTTCAAGAATGACGTAATCAAGACATGTCGTGCATACTTCACAGTACAGAATCCTTTCGTAATCTCATCTGATTACCACAAGGAGACAGGACTTGATCCAGAGACAAACTCATACGGTAATGAGAACCAGGCAGTTGCAAGCTACAACCGCAGAATCCTCGTTGTTGGTACTAACACACCACAAACACGTTCGTTCATCTTTGGTCTTAACATGACATTCTAATTTGATAAAGCAGTAAATTATGAAACTCAGTAAATATTTTCTTGCTGCTGGTGCTTTGGCTTTGTTGGCAACATCATGTGATGATGTGCTAGAAGAGACACCTCGTGGCATTTACACACCAGAGTACTTTAAGACAGAGAAGGGTGTTATGGGTGGTCTTACATCACAGTACACACACCTTCGTCAGATCTACAGTACATATTTCTATGCATGGCTTGAGTGTGGTACAGACGAGTACACATACGGACAGTCGGCAGACAACAACTTCAAGGATGTTGACTTCACAGGTGTAGGTCAGTACAACTCAACATCGAGCCGTTCGGACAACATGTGGGGATCGGCCTTCACAAACATCAATACAGCCAATGGTATTATTGAGAATGGTGAGGCAGCAAACCTTGATGCATCCCTCATAGCAGAAGCACGTTTCTTCCGTGCATACGACTACTTCCAGTTGGTACAGATTTTCGGTGGTGTACCACTTGACCTAGGTTCAGGCGAGTTGGCATTCAACACATCAAAGTCGCGTACATCAGTACGTAACACAGTACCAGAGGTATATGCAGCTATTTTTGCTGATCTTGAGAAGGCGGTAGCAGACCTTCCAGAGAAGCCACGTATGACAGGTACAGTAACAAAGACGACAGCACGTCTTATACTTGCCAAGGCATACTTGACATTTGGCTGGTGGCTTGAGAATCCAAAGGGTATAGCAACATATCCTGCATGTGACCGCAAGGCGAAAGACGGCAAGAGCGCAGCACAATACTTCCAGATGGCATACGACATGGCACTTGACGGCATCAACAACCCAGGTGTTTATGGTTTGAATGACACATATTACGAGACACACCTTGGTTCGAATGACCGCAATAAGGAGTGGCTTCTCTATGCAGACCACACAGAGGCAGATGAGTTCTATGATGGTCAGAACCACGGTTATGCATCAGGTGGTGCATTTGACCAGATTTTCGTATGGTTCTCAACATCGAACTACTGTAACATCAAGACGGCTGACGGAGTAGCAATTGGTCGTGAGGCAGCACAGGAGTATGGTCGTCCTTGGACACGTATGGCTCCTCCAGTAGATGTATTCACAAAGACATTTGCAGACAAGGAGAACGACTCACGTTATGATGGTACATTTGTAGGTGTATACCATGCAAACTGGCATCGTAATGGTGACTCTGCAAAAGAGCATGAAGGTGCAAACGGCATGATGATACAGCAAGACGGTGCTGTACTCAGCTTCATTCCACAAGTTGAAGGTATTGACTATTCGAAGAATGGTGCTGGTGTAGGTGCTGGTATTCTTCCAGGTCGTGCAGACTATGTAATAGGCTATGAGGATATCAACCGTATTCTTTACCCAGGTCTTTGGAAGCTTGGTACATATCGTACAGACAACAATGGTGGTATGGGTTCGCCAAACGGTGGTATCACACGTCCTACATTGTTGGCTAAGTTCTCTGAGTTCTACCTTGTAGCAGCAGAGGCAGCAGTTAAGGGTGCTACAGGAGCTAAGTCGGCTCGTGACCTTGTAAATGTACTTCGTGCACGTGCAGGTAAGTGGGTATACTCAAATGCTGAGCATGTTGCCAAGGAAGAAGATCACAGTGCAGAGATGGTAGCAGCTACACCTGAGACAATTGACATTGAGTACATTTTGGCAGAGCGTTCACGTGAGTTCTTTGGTGAAGGTCTTCGTCGTCTTGACTTGATCCGTACACAGATGTACAAGGAGATTGCTGGTACATATCGCATTGCTGGTAATGGCTATGGTGATCACGTAGCTGAGACATTCACACGAGACTTCAAGGATCACAACTGGTTGGCTCCAATTCCACAAGGTCAGCTTGACGCTATGGAGATGACAGCTGACGAGAAGAAGGCTTATCAGAATCCAGGATATTAATTGAAACTGTGACGATAAATTGAATGTGACCTTCCGAGAGGGAGGATTATAGAGGGTGTGCTTAGGCGCGCCCTCTTTTTTTGTTTGTTTGTGGGTAGGGGGTGGGTATATTCTGATAGGCTGGATGGTAGTTGTTGGTCGTAATTTTTTTATTTTGTAGGTAGTAGATGGGTATATGCTGATAGGCTGGAGGGTAGTTGTTGGTCGTAATTTTTGTGTTATGAGGTAGGCTGGTGGTATAAGGGAGGGTAGTGTTTGCTCGCAGTTTTTTATTGGATAGAGTATTAGTGGTCTTTAGGTATTAGTAGTATCTACGAAACTTTTTTCATAGATTTGCGTTGAATTAGATATTACCTCCACGCTGAGGGCATGGCTCGACGGGGCTGTGTGGGTGTGGAAGTATGCTTTATACATAAAAATGGCGCTATAATTCGCCTGTCGGTTGACGCTTTGAAACTTAGGAACTTTCAGAATTTGTTATCAACGACAGAGTAGAGATAGACGTCACGGGAAGGTATATACCTCCTGAGGGTGTACTGTGGGCTTATGGCTCGTGGTACACCTGTGGGAGTACATATATACTTATCAGCGTGGATGTCTCTCTGTATATGTCTATAACAAAGGTTTCCTAAGACCTCAAGGCGTGGACAGTCAGAGAATGACTCCACGCTTTTTTTGTGGGTATATGCGAATGAGAGTTTTTGAAAAATGCTGGTTTATAGATTTGGAGTTGACTGGCGGGAAAGAAAATAATAATAAATGGCAGAAACATTAGACGCATTATTGGAAGAATATCTCAATCGTAAGACATGTTCTACTGATTTAAAAGAGAAAGTTCTAAAATTGTGGAATGAGAAATCGAGTATGTCCGAAAAAATTGTGAATCTATTTAGATATACGCGTCATCTTAATCGACACACGAAAAAAACCGCGAACTATTTGCTAAAAACTTCGTGGAGGATCCGGCATATTACTTTAACATGCCGTGCTTTCTCAACCTTTTTAATGAGGTAGGCAAATACGTGAAAGCCACGAAAGGTATAGGTGAGATGGCACAATACGACATATCTCTTGCCTTGGCGTTACTATCGGAGAGGGAAGAGCTATTGCCACAAGATGTTTTTATTCATCGTGGTGGTAGGATTGGGGCAAGAAATCTATTTGGCGAATACTACAGGACCGACAAGCATGACGGATATGAAACATTGCCTAAGGAATATCTTCAGTTCTTTGGTAATCTGGACGTCATGCGAATTGAAGATTTTCTCTGTAATAAACACGACAGTTTGAAGATAGAGTGTTTGTCTGAAGAACAAGTAAACAAATTAAAGAAGTTAACAGCTAATTAAAAAGAAGAAAATGAAACGAATCGTTCTATTGTTGCTCATGACATTCATAGTCAATGTCGGAGCTTGGGCATCTGACTTTGAATTCGGTGGCATAAGCTACAATGTTACTTCATCATCAGATTTGACGGTGGAAGTAACCTACATTGATAACAAATATAGTGGAGATGTTGTTATCCCATCTTCTGTAACGTATGAAGGAACGACCTATAGTGTGACGCAGATAGGTGATGTTGCATTTTATGGATGCAGCGGTTTGACATCGGTGGTGATACCTTCGAGTGTGACGAGGATAGGTAATGATGCATTTGAAGAATGCAGCGGTTTGACATCTGTAGAGATACCTTCGAGTGTGACGGAGATAGGTTTTGCGGCATTTAGGGATTGTAGCGTTTTGACTAGCGTTACTATTTCAGAAGGTGTGACTTTTATAGATAGTTATGCATTTCAAGGTTGCTATAACCTGACGAGCGTAACGATTCCATCGACAGTTACTGATATTGGTGTAGATGCCTTCCCAAATCCATACGACAATGAAGAGTGTAAACTCAGCACTATAACGTTGTTGACAAAGACTCACAGTGTAGCCTTGAAGATACTTGGATATTACGGGACGACGGCTGATCAATACCAATATTCAGGTTTCCACTCAAAAGGTTATGCGGCTGTTTATGTTGCTGATGGACTCTTGCCATTCTATGAGTGGTTCTGGGGCGGATATTACAACTTCATTGAGATAGGTGATGTGCCAAACGTGATAAATGGCGAAGGTGGCATCGCAAGCATCGTGAAGGTGTACAACAACAAAGTTGATATCAACGTTGACCTCGAAGAGGGTTACAGTGTCAGCGAGATTAAGGTGAATGGCAAAGTTGTTTACACAGCATCGGCGAGCAACAAATCATTGTCGGTAGACGTTTTTGTAATCAAGAACAGCGAAACATCGTTCACCCTTGTAGGTGTGACTGCTGATGACACCATCGAGGTGGCATATAACAAGTCGACACCAACAGGTGTTGGTGTGATAGAGATGCAGAGAGAGGTGAAAGGCGTATATGACATATATGGCCGCAAGCTCACTGAGCCTCAGCGAGGCATCAATATTATTGATGGTAAGAAGGTGATAGTGAAGTGAGGGGGTAGATAGATAAATAAATAATAGAGGCTCGCATCTGTTGGGTGCGGGCCTTTTAATTTTAGCATATAAGTTGATTTTTGCGGTATAGATTTGTTGAATTCAACTTTTATGTTTATTTTTGGGTTGAAATTACGCAACCATGGAAAGAAATCTACTTATAGAACTACTAGAAACGGGCGAAAAGGTTAGCCTATATTCTCCACGATTTGAGGGAGAAGAATATACGGAATTTGAAAAGTTCCTGATGGAGTTTAAGGATTCTCATACTCACGATATTCAGGTACTTGTGCGCAGATTAAGCATTATCAAGCAGAATGGTGCAGAAGACAGATATTTCAGGTATGAGGGTACTATGAATGACAGAGTAATGGGCTTACCTTCGCATATTGACACTTCTGAGCTAAGGTTATATTGTTTGAATATCAGTCGTAAGGTGCTCATATTAGGTAGTGGTGGAATAAAAACAACCAAGACTTACGAGCAAGACATCCGACTGCACAGATGTGTTCAGACGCTTCAGAAAATTGACATTGAGATTAAACATAAAGAGAGACGGCAGATAGTTACCATTACAGGCACGCGACTTGCAGGCCCTCTGACATTTACAATTGACGAAGACGATGAAGAATAAAGTGAATCCTATAATGGAGATGATTAGGCAGCAGACGCCTCCTGAGGTGAATAAGCAGGTAGATCTGTGTGTAGCCATTGCCAACAGAGTGTATGACCTGCTAGAAGAGCGAGGTATGAGTCAGCGTGACCTTGCGCGAGCATTAGGTAAAACGGAGACAGAGGTCAGTCGTTGGCTGTCTGGTACGCATAACCTAACCATTGCTACCATTGCAAAGATGGCTATTATTCTAGAAGATGATATTATTACCGCGACATCGAGTCACAGGCATGAAGAATACAAATCCCTTGACGACGATACAGCCTCTACTATGGTAGCGGAGGAAATATGTGGATAGGGGAGGAGTTAAAAATCTGTTAAATATTGGAAATATTGCTCCTGATGAAAAAGAATGGTGGAAAATCAAATAAAAAGTGTAAATTAGCGCATCGAATGGCGACCTAGAGAGATTGGTTGCTATACAAAAACAAAACACATAATTAATTCGGAAATATGATCAATCAACCAGTAGTGAAGCTTGGTATCGTTGGTGTAAGCCGCGACTGCTTCCCAATTGAGCTCACAAAGAGCCGTCTTGCTGCTCTTATGGCAGAGGTAAAGAAGGCAGGCCTCCCAGAGGTATACGACTGTCCAGTAGTAATTGAGAACGACGTAGATACATACAAGGCTCTTGATTGGGCTAAGGCTAATGGTATCAACGCAGTATGTATGTTCCTCGGCAACTTTGGTCCAGAGGGTCCTACAACACTCTTTGTACAGAAGTTCGGTGGTCCTGCAATGGTAATTGCTGCTAAGGAAGAGGGCAAGGCTAACCTCGCAAATGACCGTGGTGATGCACTTTGTGGTGTACTCAACTTCTCATATAGCGTAGGTCTCCGTCGCCTCAAGGTATATATCCCAGAGTATCCTAACGTAACTCCAGCAGAGGCTGTTAAGGAGCTCGCTGACTTCCGTAACATCGCTCGCGTTGTAATCGGTGTTCGCAACCTCAAGGTTATCGGCTTCGGTCCACGTCCTTGGGACTTCCTCGCTTGTAACGCACCTATCCAGCCAATGTACGATCTCGGTATCGAGGTACAGGAGAACTCTGAGCTTGACCTCAAGAAGGCATTTGATGAGATTCTCGCTAAGCCAGGCAAGGCTGCAGAGGTTGCTGCTGTAGCTAAGGATATGGAGAAGGAGCTTGGTAAGGGTAACAAGTATCCTGAGATCATCAACAAGATGGCTCAGCTTGAGGTAACACTCATGGATTGGTATGAGAACCAGAAGGGTGGCTCTAAGTATGCAGTATTTGCAAACAAGTGCTGGCCAGCATGGCAGCCAATCTTCGAGTTCGAGCCTTGCTACGTTAACTCACGTCTCACAGGTCGTGGTATTCCAGTAGCATGTGAGGTTGACCTCTATGGTGCTCTCTCTGAGTACATGGCAGAGTGCGCTACAGAGAAGCCAGCTACACTTCTCGATATCAACAACTCAGTTCCTGCTGACGTTATCCCTGCTGGTGCAAACCTCGCAGGTGCAGACCTCAAGGACCTTTACATGGGCTTCCACTGTGGTAACACATGCTCACAGTGCATGAAGAGCTGCGAGATTAAGTATCAGCTCATCCAGGCTCGTCTCATGAGCCCAGATATCACAAAGGGTACACTCGAGGGTCAGATTGCTCCAGGCAAGTCGACAATGTTCCGTATCCAGTCTAACTCTGACAGCAAGCTCGTTTCTTACATTGCTCAGGGTGAGTTCCTTGACGTTGATCCATGCTCTTTCGGTGGTATCGGTATCCACGCTATCCCAGGTTTCGCTCGTTTCTACCGTCACGTACTCGTAGGCAAGCGTTTCCCACACCACGGTGCATACGCATTCGAGCATTGTGGCAAGGTTCTCTTCGAGGCTCTCAAGATGCTCGGCGTAGAGGACATCAACACTCCACTCCCTGCAGGTCAGTTGTACCCAGGTGAGAACCCATTTGCTCTCTAATCAAATAGGTTTATATAATGACACCTGCCATTCTGATGGATGGCAGGTGTTTTTTTTGTATATATATGGGTAGCTTGGTTATATTTTGGGTGAGGGTATGTTGTATGATTTAATTTACTATATTTGTTGTGAGTAACTTATATAGTACAAGCGTATGAACAAGATTTTTCTTTCTGCCATAATGTTGTTTGTTGGCATTTCGAGTGTTGGTGCTCAGAATGCTGAGGGGGTACCCTTTAATGGTGTAATAAGTGATTTTGTGGGCAATGCAGCCAAGAGGGCTAAGGTATCTGTAAATGACTATTATTATACCATGACAGATCGTCAAGGCAGGTTTGGCTTGACGGATGTAAAAGATACAGATACACTGAAGATTAAGTACCAGAAGTCGGTCTATTACATTCCAGTAGCAGGCAGAAAGAGTATCAGGATAAAGTTGGCAGACCAGTTGGACAAATCTGCCATGTTTGAAGCTGCAGAAGATCAAGAGCTTGTAGATTATGGTTATGGTTTTGTGAAGCGAAGAGAATCGCTCAACATCAGCAATGGTATACCAGGAGAAGTTTTGCGCAGAAGGAACACTACCAATATACTTGATGCTCTTTCGGGGATGGTACCGGGGTTGAATTTACAAAACAAGAGTGGTAAGACAAAAGCCCTGATCAGGGGAGTGGGCACGATAGGCAAGACAGATCCGCTATTTATTGTTGATGGGGTAGAAGTAGAGTCGCTAGACTACATTTCGGTATATGATGTAGAGAGGGTAGAGGTTTTGAAGGACGGCTCCATGTATGGAGTAAGGGGAGCCAATGGAGTGATTATTGTGCGTACGATAGGCAGGTAACTTATTGTAATTTCATAGAGAAGCCGATGCTATTGGTGGTACCGGCGAGGTGGTAGCGGGACATAGCGTACTTGATATCGAAGCGTTTAGCCAAGTGAAGGCCAATGCCCCAAGAGAGTCCGGCGGTGCCACCCACGGAGCTAAGGCGCAATTCGCGGCGTTTGCGTTGGTCGTAACCCACTGATACATAGAATGCTTTAGCCGGTTGGAATTCGATACCTAAGATACAATGGCGCAAGAGGCAATCTCCGAATACAATTTTCTTTTCGCCCTCTGGGGTTAGGTCCCATTTGCGGAAATCCTTGACAGTCAGAATGATATGAAAAGGAGCCCTGAGAGGTGAGTATGCGCAAGACATAGACACCTGAGGGCGCAATGTATGGCGAGAAGTAGACCCATCGGCATCGTAAGCAGAAAGTTGTCCACCCACATTATTTATAGTCAGTGCTGCGCTTATTCGGCGGTCGGACGTTCTAAAAGCCAATCCGAAATCCACAGACAAGCCGAAGCTAGAATATCCCATGAGGTTGCTCCATACCGGTTTAAGGGTTGCGCCCATAGAGATATTAGGTGCCAGACGTTTGCAATAAGTCAGCAACAGAGCATTTTCGGCGGCCGATTTAGAACCTAGGGAAGAACCCCATTGGTCGGCAGCCTCTATAGAGCCGTATCCTATATGTTGGAATGCTACGCCCACCATACCAATACGATTTATATTATGGGCATAAGCAGCCTGGCCAGTCCATATACCATCAGTCAGCGGTGCTGCATCGATGCTGACAGACGTGCTGAGAGTGTCGTGCAGCAAAGCAGGATTATGAGTCCACGCTCCTGGTTCATCCACGCTCAGTATATTGTGTTTGCCACCAAGTCCTATACTACGGGTACTGTAGGGCAGACGAAGGAAGTCGTACGTTGTCTCGTCCGACTGCGCTGAGCATAAGACATTGATACCCAGCAAGGCAGAACACAATATGGATATGGACCTGAAGTTGATCACTTCTTGAGATTTACTGTTATTGTGTTGATATTGTGCTGGTTTGTGATCTCCTTGCCCTCTGGAGTGAGGAGGTAGTTGATGAGATCTGTGTAGTGCTCAGTAACCTTTGGACGAACCATCTTCATTGTAGAGTTGAGCATCTTATTCTGCTCTGTGAAAGGTTCAGGGAGGATGGCCATTGTGGCAGGTAACCAACGGTCGGGATGCATCCCCTGAGCGGAGCCACCCTTACGGAGTTGGCAAACCTCCTTCCAGATTATATTGAGTGCCTCAGTTGCATACTTAGGGTCATCGGGCTTGATATGATGATGCTTAAGTTTAGCCTTCAAGTTATTATAGTTAGGCGCAATAAGAGCCACTGTATAAGCACATTGGTTATTATGGAGCATACACTGGTCGATACAAGACGAGAGGTCGACGATAGACTCCTCTATACCCTCGGGGCTATATTTCTCGCCATCGGCGCTAATGAGGAGGCTCTTGAATCGGCCGAGGACAGAAAGGTAGCCATCCTCGTCGATATAACCCATATCGCCGGTATGGAGCCAGCCATTGACTATAGTAGCGGCTGTAGCCTCGTCGTTTTTCCAATAACCCTTCATGACGTTGCCACCCTTGACGCACACCTCGCCCTTCTGGCCACGAGGCAGAGGTTGGTCGTTATCGTCATGTATTTCGCACTCCATGAACTGGAAAGGCTGTCCAGAAGTGCCGAACTTACACTTATCCAGCAAGTTGGCCGAAATTACAGGAGAAGCCTCGCTAAGACCATAACCCTGCATGATAGGGATACCCACGGCACAGAAGAAACGTTGAAGTTCGGTATCGAGCAAAGCGCCTCCGCCAATAAAATACTGTAGGCGGCCGCCGAAGTTCTCACTAATCTTGCTCATAACCAGCACATCGCCCAATTTTTTCAGGGGCCAAAGCATCCAGCGCAGACCGTGGCCGGCGTTGAAATACTCAGCATTGTAGATATAAGCCACTTTGCGGAAGAATTCGAACATTGCCCATACGAATTTACCCTTAGCCTTGATACCAGCCTCGATATTCTTGCGGAATGTTTTAGAGAGGGCAGGAACAGACATCATGAGGGTAGGGCGGACCTCCTTCATATTTTTAGGTATATTGCGGAGGGTCTCCATTGGAGATTTACCGATTTCCTGAGATGCCACTGCTGCTCCGTAGTAGATGAAGCAATAGAGGTTGGTAGTATGAGCGAACGAGTGATCCCAAGGCAAGATAGAGAATGTGACATCTGTAGGCTCCAGGTGGAACGCCGTACAACTTTGGATTGTATTAGTCACGTAGTTGCCATGAGAAAGCATTACGCCCTTAGGGTCGGACGTAGTACCCGACGTATAAGAGATATTTACGAGGTCGTCGGGAGAAGTCTCGGCTACGGAAGCCTCGAAAGCAGCTCTATTCTCGGGAATTTGGAGCCACTGCTCGCCGTTGTGAGAAATCTCTGAGAAAGAGAGTGCTTTGGACCCCTCGGGAACCTGGTCGAGGCAAATGATATTTACATTGAGATTATCGCACACGTTACCGATTCTTGCTGCCTGAGTTCCAGAGACGATAAGATACTTAGCGCCAGAATGCTTTATACGGAAAGTAACCTCGGGGTCGGGAATCAATTTTACAGAAAGCGGCACATTGATAGCGCGAGCGTAAAGGATACCCAGCTCAGAAATGAGCCATTCAGAGCGTCCCTCCGACAAGAGAGCCAAGCGGTCGCCCTTCTGGATACCCAGTTGGATTAGTCCTGCGCCGAAGTTGCGTGCCATATTACGCACCTCGGTATAAGTTTTAGAGACCCACTGTCCGTTGATTTTATCTAAGGTCAGGGTATTATTAGGGAAAAGCTTGACGCCGCGGTCGAGCAATCCGAAAAGAGTATTAAATTCCATGATTATTCTCCAGTTATAGTAGCCACTATACGGCGGGCGCCGCCATAGTGACGGAATTCGCAGAGGTAAATTCCCTGCCAAGTTCCAAGGTTAAGGTGTCCGTTTGTGATAGGGATAGAGATGCTAGGGCCGATAATTGAGCATTTTGCGTGAGCTGGCATATCGTCGTCGCCCTCCAATGTATGTTGGTAATAAGGTTCGCGTTCGCGTATTACGTGGTTGAAGATACTCTCGAGGTCGGTACGCACGTCGGGGTCGGCATTCTCGTTGATAGAGAGTGCGGCAGAGGTGTGTTTGATAAAGAGGTGGAGCAGGCCGACCTTTGGTAGTTGAGGCAAGTGATTGATTATTTCACTTGTTACCAGGTGAAAGCCTTTTCTACGTTCTTGGAGAGTAAATTCTGTTTGTTGCCACATAACGACTACTATTTGTGTACGCGAATATAGTAATATTTGCAGACATAAAAAAAGAGACAAGCCTTAAAGGATTGTCTCTTGATGTGGGAGGGATAGGATTCGAACCTATGAAGCCGAAGCAACAGATTTACAGTCTGCCCCATTTGACCGCTCTGGAACCCTCCCAGAGCCCGCTATCGGTATTTGATATAGTATCTTATTTCCTTCCCGATTGCGAGTGCAAAGGTATGACTATTTTTGTAATCTCCAAAGTAAATCCACCATTTTTATTGCTGTAATGGCGCATTCGGTACCTTTGTTTCCCAAGGCGCCGCCGCAGCGAGCCTCTGCCTGAGCGAGGTTGTCTGTTGTTAAAAGACCGAAAACGAACGACTTATTGTATTTGACGTTCAGGTCTGTGATACCCTGAGTTGTACCAGAACATACATAGTCGAAATGAGGGGTGTCACCACGGATTACGCAACCAAGAGCTATGATAGCGTCGGAATCGGTATATTCTGCCATCCATTTTGAGCCAGAGGTGAGTTCGAAGCTACCTGGTACCCATTCTACGCGGATATTCTCCTCTTTTGCGCCGTTATCGAGGAGGGCCTGTACGGCGCCTTCGAGGAGGGCGCCTGTAATATTGCGGTTCCACTCTGCCACTACGATACCGAATTTCATATTAGCTGCGCTAGGAACTGTGGATGCGTCGTATTCTGAAAGGTTGTGAAGTATTGATGCCATATTAGTGGGGTATTTTGTTTTGTACTAAAAAAGTCGCAAGAGGGTAGCCTGCTTGCGACTTTTATGATGTGTGAAATACTCTGATTAGTCTACTGTAGCGATTGACTTCTCGATGTCACGAGCTACATTGCTACGAGAGTACTTATCCTTGATTGTCTGATAAGCTGCCTTAGCCTCAGCCTTCTTGCCTGCTGCGCGGTATGCATCGCCGAGCTTCTTGAGGAAGATTGGAGAAGCGATAGCGTTGTCGGCATTAGCTGCCTTCTTGTAAGCTGCGATAGCTGCCTCTGTGTTGCCGAGCTCAGACTCAGCGTCACCGATAAGACCCTTAGCCATTGTATTGAGAGCGTCGTCATCAGAAGAGAAAGAATCGAAATTCTTCTTAGCCTCTGCGAACTGACCGAGGTTAAGCTGGCAGATACCTGCATAGTACTTAGCGAGCTCACCTGCTGGTGTTGAGCCATATTTGTCGATTACAGCGAGGAACCCGTCGTTCATGCCGTCGCCGTTGAGGGCGAGATTGAAGCTATCTACCTCGAAATAGTACTGAGCGTTGAAGATAGAAGCCTGAGCCTCCTTCTTTAATGGCTCGCGGTAGAGAGAGTTGTAAGCCCATACGAGTGCTACGACACCAAGAATAACGAGAGCAACTGTAATGATTGTCTTCTGATTCTTTTCGATAAACTGTTCTGTACGCGAGAGAGCGATCTCTACATCCTGCAAGCTCTTTTCAGCCTGATCCATTTGTGATTTATCTGACATTGTTTTATTAGTTTTCTATTTTTAGCGGTGCAAATTTAGGGTATTTTACTTGTACTGCAAAATCTTTTGAAACACTTTTTTAAGATTTTGGCGCAATATGTGGTAGATTTATTCAACTTTCTAGTTGTTGGGTATATAGAGAGCCGTTTTATCATCCGACAAAGTACGTAGGGGGAGTTGGTACAATTGCGACAGTAAATCCGCATTTAACAGTTCAGAAGCAGGACCCTCGTTGAAAGTCGTACCATCCTTAATCAGAAGCAGATAGTCGGCGTAACGTGAAGCTAAATTTATGTCGTGCATAACCATGACTACTGTACGGTTGTGCGTTGATATTTCGCTTTTCAAAATCTGCATTATAGACTCCTGGTGGCGGAGGTCGAGGTTAGCTGTGGGCTCATCAAGGAGCATTATAGGAGTATCCTGAATGATAGCGCGAGCGATAGCCGTCAGTTGTCGTTCTCCTCCGCTGATATCAGACAATGCCTTATGGGCAATGTGAGACAATCCCAGATGAGACAAAATGCTATTAGTCAGTGCTTTATCCTCGTTGGAGTCAGACAGAGAAAAAAGCGGTCTATGGGGAGTTCGACCCAATAAGGCGTATTCGAAGACAGACAACGGCAGAGGCTCGGTAAACTGGGATACCAGCGAAATCTTTTGAGACAGAGCGCGTTGAGACATTGCGGAGAGGGGGGAGCCACATATAGAGACAACCTCTGCAGGAGATGGGATAAGTCGGCACAGCGCTTTCAATAGCGTAGACTTTCCGCACCCATTTTCGCCTAGGATAGCTGTAAGTTTTCCCTCGGGAATAGACGCAGAGAGCCCGTTCAGCACCCTATGGGCACCGTAAGAGGCGTGGAGATTATCTATTTTGATGCAAATACTCATGCTTTACGGTAGTTGATCCATAAGAACATTATTCCGCCTAGGAGTCCTGTAATAACGCCAACGGGCAACTCCTGAGGGAAGATTATATGGCGAGCCACTATGTCGCACAACAATAAAATAGATGCACCGATAAGCATGCTACAAGGCAAAGAAAAGCGTCGATCCTGTCCCACCAGAGCCACGGTAAAGTGAGGAACGACCATACCGACGAAAGCGATTACGCCAGCAGAAGCGACGCAGACTGCCGATAAACATGAGGCTACAGCAAGTACGACAGGAACAAAAATAGACGTGCGAATACCTAATGTATGGGCGTCGACTGAGCCTAGTAGCAGTATATTCAGCAGATTTCCCAAAAATGGCGCTAATGCTAGAAACACTAAGGCTATGGTTGTACAAGAGTAAGCGACGCCAGTTGATACGCCTTCGAAGCCACCTATAGACCAGCTAATGATGCTGCTCATTTGCTCGCGAGTAGATAGGCTAAGCAAGAGAGTTGTTATGGCGCTGGAGACAAAGCTGAATACAATACCTGAAAGAAGAATATGGGAAGAAGAGGTCTGTTTAGAGAATCCTATTGAGAAAGGATTGGCGATGAAAAAGATTGAGGCGAGTGATCCCAGAAGGGCGAAAATCATATTTCCATTACCATTTAGGATGCCGGACAATCCCATAGAGATACAGATAGCGACACCGACTAAAGCTCCGCCAGATACGCCTAAGGTGTATGGTTCGACCAGAGGGTTGCGGAAGACGGTCTGCATTATGATACCCGAAGCTCCAAGAAGAGCTCCCACGGATAATGCTATAAGGGTACGAGGGAGGCGTAGTTCGGAAAAGATGATATACTCTACGCTATCGGAATTTAGAGAAGAGATATTCAGTAACTGAGAAATGGATAATCCGTTTTCGCCTATGCATAGAGAAAGAGCGAATGTCAAGAGACACAAAGCTGCAATTACTATTATAGAGGCGATACGTCGCATGTAGACAATCTTAGTTATTCGGACAATGCCTCATATATAGTCTGCAAAGTCTCGCGGAAGAACTGAGGAGTAGGGCAGCACGACTTATTGGCATCCACTATCACTGTTTTGCAATGAGGGATAAGTCGTTTCCACTCAGAAGCCTCGGCAGAAGCCAGGCTCATATCACCCATGTCCGATATAAATATTACGTCTGGGCGTTGAGTAAGCACATGCTCTCGGCTTATCTGGCCGTTGTTAGAAGAGACAATATTATCTATTCTAAAAGCAGAAATATACTCACTCATGTAAGAATCCGGGGTAACTGCCCACAGAGGATTTGTACCGATTTGGAAGAGTGCCTTAGTGAATTTGACGCTTTTGAGGAGAAAATTCTTAGAAGCTATGCTATCTCGGATAGCCTTTACGTTGTCCAATTCGCGAGAGAGGTAGTCCTGAGTCTTGCCCTGTTCCTCGATAGCTGAACCTATGTGCAAGGTAGTAATTACTATTTCGTCGAAAGAAGAAGGGGTAGGGAAGTCAACCACCTCTATACCCAATGATTTCAGTCGAGAAATGATATTAGGCTTAGTAAAAGCCATAGTAAACACTACGTCGGGGCGGAGGGCTACGATACTCTCAAGGTTTGTAGACAAAACATCGCCTACCACTGTTGCACCCTCTATTTCAGGGCAATAAGAAGTTCGTCCTACGATAGTATTCTCGGCTCCCATCTGTTGGATGGTGTATGTAATAGAGGGAGCCAGGCTGACTACGCGTTTTTGTCCCAAGATTTGGACCGTAATCAGAGCTACAAATAGCAAAGAGAGAAATCTCATCATGGTAAATTAAGCAGTAAAGAGGAAAATTGTAGGCTTCTTGTGAAAATCAGGTGTTCCAGCCTTCATCCATTCAGAAATAGACCTAGTAACTATGCTCTCTGAGGGGCAAGCCACGTCGGTAGCTATGCACAAGCGTGTAGATGGTCGCAATATACGAGTAAGATCCTCGAAAAGCTTGACATTGCGGTAAGGCGTCTCTATAAATATCTGTGTCTGGCGTTCCTTGGCAGAGCGTTCCTCCATGCGGCGGATACGTTTCTCCAATTCGCCCTTATCCACGGGCAAGTAGCCTACGAAGGCAAAATTCTGGCCATTCATACCAGAAGCCATCATAGCCAAGAGGATAGAAGAAGGGCCTATGAGAGGCACAACCTGGAGGCCCATACGGTGGGCTGCCTCTACGGCAAGGGCGCCTGGGTCTGCTATACCAGGGCAGCCTGCCTCGGACATTATACCTATATCATTACCCTCCAAAGCAGGAGTCAAGAGAGGTTTGATTTCCTCCCATTTAGTATCCTTATTAAGTTGCTGTATAGAGAGTTCGTCGATAACTATCGCCTTATCCATTCGTTTCAGGTATCGGCGAGCGGTACGAATCTCCTCCACCAAAAAAAACTTAAGACGACGTACAACATCAATGTTATACGTCGGCATAGTCTGTTCGGCGGTTGATTCGTCGCCTAAAAAAGTAGGTATCAGATAAACTTTACCTTTCATTTATTGCAATTAGTTATTATTCATTTGTGGCGGCAAAATTCTCCTCTAAGAAACCGATAAGTTCGTTTGCCATTTTCTCCTGCTGAGCCATACTAGGGTGGTAGTCGGCACCGAAACCGAGGTCGCCTGTCTGAGGAGACATATCGAATCGGTACAAGAGCTTATCCTGAGGATTCTGAGTAAGAATTCTATCGAGACAATATTTTACGTCGATCAAAGCCTGACCGCCGAGCATTGAGCCAGACAAGAAAATGATTGCGCTACTTGGGTAGGTTTCGCGCAATGTCTGATAGAAAGACAAGTATGCCTCGCCCAACTTATCGATATCGTAGTTATCCAAACTTGTATCGTTTGTACCCAAGTTTACGAATATGAAGTTAGGCTGATAAGACCTGTGGTCCCATGTGTAAGACTCGTTGTCGAACAATGTGCGGTGGAACTGCTGAGTCATATTTATGCGACTTCCCTCGCGCTTATCGCCATAATTGCGGTATACGCCGATGCCCGAGCGAGAGATAGAATGCCACTGAGCGTTGAAATAGCGGGCAGTAATAGCTGCGTAGCTATAATAGTGGTTCTCGGTCAGGTAATCGAACCCATGTTTAGGGTCGTCATCCTCTACGCCATATCCGCAAGTGATAGAGTTGCCGATAAACAAGAACTTGAGGCCGTTCAATATAGGCTTTTCGAGGAGGGCTTTCTCTCCGCAGAGGCGGAATCCGTAGAAAGTAGGATTATGGGCATAGCCCTCGGTAGCCAGCATGATACGTATAGAGTGAGGTCCAGCTGAGAGAGAATCGACATACATTACATCTGTATCCTCGCCGAACTCCCATCGTTCAGGTTCGCCCTCGTCCAAAGAAACCATGAAAGAACCAGAGCCTGCTCTCATTTTGACGCCAATATAGTTACCCTTGAAATTGGCGATGATAGATGAGCCAGGGTAGTTGAACCTTACAGAGCCATCCTCGTCGTAGACGAAGCGGCCCATATAAGCTATTCTTGGGTTAGAAGCTTTGTAGAAGAGACTATAGTCTGGGTATTGGATAATCTCGGAGCTTCCGTAGAGGGTTTCATCGTATTCTTCGTATTCAACTTCATCATCATTATATTCATCGCTTTTGAAGAATTCGGACACTTTATCCCAGAAGCCAGTAGATTCTGTCTGGTCGTCATCCTTGGACATTATACCTATAGTACCATAGATAATCAGGCCTATGGCGATTATGAATAAAGGTTTTCCGCTCATAATGAGATGAATACTAGGTGGTAATACGAATATTAAGCGTCGATATTAGCATAAGTAGCGTTAGCCTCGATAAATTCGCGGCGAGGAGCTACTTCGTCGCCCATAAGAGTACGGAATACCTCGTCTGCCAGTTCGGCGTCCTCGATATGTACTTTACGGAGGGTACGACGGTTAGGGTCCATTGTAGTAGCGAACAGCTGCTCAGGGTTCATCTCACCGAGACCTTTGTAGCGTTGTACGTTGACGCCCTTACCATCTTCGCCTGTAGCGTGGCGCTGGAGGAAAGCTATACGGTCGTCCTCTGTCCAGCAATACTCCTCGATCTTACCCTTTTTACAGAGGTATAGAGGTGGGGTAGCGATGTATACGTGACCACCATCGATGAGCTCGCGCATATAGCGGAAGAAGAAAGTAAGGATAAGAGTTGCGATATGTGAACCATCGACATCGGCATCGGTCATGATGATAACCTTATCGTATCGGAGGTTAGATATATCGAGGCGCTTATCGTTCTCGCCATCAGAAGGGAGGGTACGTACGCCGAGGGCTGTATAGATATTCTTGATTTCCTCGGAATCGTAAGCCTTATGAGTCTGAGCCTTCTCTACGTTGAGGATTTTACCGCGGAGAGGGAGGATAGCCTGGAACTTACGGTCGCGGCCCTGTTTAGCTGAACCGCCAGCAGAATCACCCTCGACGAGGAAGAGTTCGCATCTTGAAGGGTCCTTCTCGGAGCAATCCGCCAATTTACCTGGGAGGCCGCCAACGCGCATTACGCTCTTACGCTGTACCATTTCGCGAGCCTTACGAGCGGCGGTACGAGCTGTAGCTGCCAAGATAACCTTGTCAACGATGAGAGAAGCCTCTTTAGGGTGCTCCTCGAGGTAAGCCTCTACCACGCCGCTAACTGCGTCGGACACAGCCTTATCGACCTCCTGGTTGCCCAACTTAGTCTTTGTCTGGCCCTCGAACTGAGGCTCCATTACCTTTACGGACACTACAGCTGTGAGGCCTTCGCGGAAGTCCTCGGCTGTTATCTCGACATCCTTAAGGTTTTTGAACTTACCAGCCTGCTCGCCCCAAGCGCGGAGAGTCTTAGTAAGTCCGCGGCGGAAGCCAGTGAGGTGAGTACCACCCTCGTGCGTATTGATATTATTTACGAACGAGAGAAGTTTCTCGGAGTAAGACTTATTATAAAGGAAAGCAACCTCGACAGGTATCTCGCCCTTATCTACGTTGAGGTAGATAGGCTCTGGGATAAGAGACTCGTTGTTGCCATTGATAATCTGTACGAATTCGAGGAGGCCCTTCTCGGAATAGAAACGGTCGTTACGCTCAGGCATTTCGTTGCCATTGTTATCCACTGTACGCTTATCGTGGAGTTGGATTTCGATACCCTGGTTGAGGTAAGCGAGATCGCGGAGGCGGTTAGCGAGGATTTCGTAACGGTAGACAGTTGTAGTGAAGATAGAGCCATCAGGCTTGAAAGTCACTGTAGTGCCCGTATCTGAAGCTGTACCTGTGACATGAACCTCGTTGAGAGGCTTGCCGATGGAGTAATCCTGCTCGAATATCTGGCCATTGCGGTGAACCTCAACGTGGAGGCTAGTAGATAGTGCGTTAACGCACGATACGCCCACACCGTGGAGACCGCCTGAAACCTTGTAAGAAGATTTATCGAATTTACCGCCGGCGTGGAGGACAGTAAGCACGACCTCGAGAGCTGAACGATGCTCTTTTGGGTGCATATCGGTAGGGATACCGCGACCGTTATCCTTGACGGTAATTGAGTTATCTGGATTGATAGTAACGTCGATTTTGTTACAGAAGCCTGCGAGGGCTTCATCGATAGAGTTATCGACTACCTCATATACGAGGTGGTGTAAACCTTTCTCTCCTGTGTCACCTATGTACATAGCAGGGCGCTTACGCACTGCTTCGAGGCCTTCGAGTACGACGATGTTTTCGCCGGTGTACTCTTTGTTATCTTTATTATCGCTCATCTATAACAAGTGTAATTAACGTGGCAAAGATACTAAATTTGATTGGATATAAAAAATAAATTAAGAGGATAAAAATTGGGGTTGAAAATAGTCAATAATTGAGGGCATTTTTGAGGGGGATGAGGGGGTGGCAGGGTGGAGTGTAAAATTTTTTGGCACGGTGTTTGCAGTTGGTTAGACAACGAACTTAAGTATTAACCCAATAAATACTGAAAGCCATGAAAACAATAGTAACAATGATATTTGGCATGATGTTTATTATGACATCTGCATTTGCTCAAGGTCCACATCACCATGGTTATGGTCCACATAGAGGGCATATTTCAAGATATGTACATGGGCCAAAGTATCATCCGGCGGTAGTTGTACATCACGATGCTCCGATGTACTGTACACACAGTCACTGTGACAGGGGAGCCACGCTGATGGTAAGCATCAATGGTATTACCGATATTGAGGCATCACGCCTTGCGATAGGGTTGCCAGGTCACATTCAGATAGTAAATGAGTTTGGCTTAGGAGACCGCAGATATATGCCATCGGCAGATTTGCGCTTGGAAGTAAGGCATTTGCATGGCAGTGACTATGTAGTGGAACTGATAGATGCTCATGCGCCTAGGCATGCTGCTTTGGTAGCATCGTGGGCCGTAGACAGGCTATTCAGCAATGCACGCTGGAATATAGAGCGTTGTCTAAGTGCCCACAAGCATGAGATACACAGAATAGCGATGGACTGGACAGACCATCACCATCGCCATAGAGGTTAGGTTATATTAGGATATAGATTATTATTTGTTGGTATGTGCGAGGTCGGCCGAGACGGTTGGCCTCGCATTATTATTCGCTTGTTTAAGAAACGTGAAAACTACGAGGTAGTAGTTGTATTTTATGTTGAAGTAACTACCTTTGCGATTGAAACTAAAATTACGGCAAGATCTTATGTCAATAGTTAAGATAGAGACATCGATGGGTGACATTGTTGTGCGCCTTTACGATGAGACACCTCTCCACAAGGAGAATTTCCTCAAGTTGGTCAAGGAAGGGTATTATGACGGCACGATATTTCACAGAGTGATTAAGGGGTTCATGGTACAAGGAGGAGATCCTGACACCAAGAATGCCAAGAAAGGTGCCAACTATGGTTCAGGTGGACCAGACTACACTATAGAAGCAGAGATAAAGTCGGGCTTATTCCACAAGAGGGGTGCGTTGGCGGCTGCGCGTCTTGGCGACGAATTTAATCCAGAGAGGCGTTCGAGCGGATCGCAATTCTACATTGTATGGGGAGAAGTCTACAATGAAGGCAAGCTCAACCAATATATCAAGCAGATGGCGATGGTAGCCGAGCAGAATATCCTTGACAGGCTTGCGCAAGAACACAGGTCGGAGATAATGGAGTTGAGGAAGAACAGAGACAGGGCAGGGTTATCGGCATTGCAAGACAAGCTTATGGCGGAAGCTAAGGCAGAAGCCAAGAGCAAGAAAGTAGGCATGAGTGACGAGCAGAAGCAAGCCTATACGACAGTAGGCGGTACCCCATTCCTTGACGGAGAGTACACAGTATTTGGAGAAGTAGTTGAGGGATTAGAGATAGTAGAGAAGATACAAGCGGTAAAGACCTTGACAGGGGACAGACCTGTAGAAGATGTGGTACTAGTCTCGGCGAAATTGGCGTAAAGACGACAGACATATATAAGATAATGGGCACAGGCTTCGGAGAGAGGTCTGTGCTCTGTTTTTGTGTATATAGAGATAAGCGTTTGGTCGTAATTTTTTGTTTTTGAGATAGGTTTTTGGGGAGTGAGATTGTAGTTTGTAGATAGTGTGTAGATACGGCGAAGTCAGTTTTTGGTCGTAATTTTTTGTTTTTGTGGTATGTTTTTGGGGAGTGAGATTGTAGTTTGTAGATAGCGTGTAGATACGGTGAGGTCAGTTTTTGGTCGTAAATTTTGTTTTTGGCAAAAATGGTAATGTAGATAATTAGGTGTTGTTTGTCGATAGGAGAGAGGTGATTGTCTATGAAGGTATTTTAATTGTAAAAAAACGTTTATATTTGGACTTTGATAATTGTCTGTATTTTGAAGGATATGAAAATTCTTCAATTGATGCGGGTATTTAACTAGTTAACCAATTATAAAAAGGTATAGATGAAAAAGACGTTATTGAGTATTGCCTTTATGGCGATAGGCGTAGTAGCCATGGCTCAATTCAGGGGTATGCCGAAGCCAAAGTCGACGGTATACTACACGAAGGAGATTACTCCAGAGTCGTTGGTAAGGATGTACAGTGTGCTTGGCATTGACGTTAGTGGTCATGTAGCGGTAAAGATAAGCACTGGAGAGCGTGGCAACAATCATTATTTGAAGCCAGAACTTATCAAGGACCTTGTGAACAAGGTAAACGGTGTGATTGTAGAGTGCAATACAGCATACGGAGGATCGCGACAAGACGTGAATGAGCACTGGAAGACAATTAAGGAGCACGGATTCACGAAAGAGTTTGCGGTAGACATTATGGACCAGTACGGTGAGATGCGCATTCCTGTATCCGACAAGTCGAACATCAAGTATGACTGTGTAGGAGACCATCTTGCAAACTATGACTATATGATCAACCTTGCGCACTTCAAGGGACACGTTATGGGTGGCTTTGGTGGTGTATTGAAGAATGCATCAATTGGAGTAGCAAGTACATCAGGTAAGGCATACATTCACTCAGCAGGTCAGACAGAAGATGCGGCAGAATGCTGGAAGTTGAAGACAGAGCAAGACAGATTCCTTGAGTCGATGGCTGCGGCTGCGCAGGCTGTGCACAACTACATGGACGGCAAGGTACTCTACATCAATGTGATGAACAATATGAGCATTGACTGTGACTGTGATGGGCATCCACACGCTCCAGAGCTCAAGGATATGGGTATTGTAGCATCATTGGACCCAGTAGCATGTGATCAGGCATGTCTTGATATGGTATTCAACCACAAGGCTACAAAGGGAGACAATGAGAAGCCACTTATTGAGCGTATCAATAAGCAGCACGGTACATACATTACAGAATATGCTGAGAAGATTGGTCTTGGCCAGCGTGAGTACAAGCTTGTGGACGTAGACGAGATTGTAAGCGGTCTTACAGATGCATACAAGGGTTACTTTGACGTAGGTGTAGCACTTAACATGTTCAACCTCAGTACAGAGCGTCAGGTAGAATTGATCAAAGCCAACTACAGCTCGATTACAGCAGAGAACTGTATGAAGCCAGCATCACTTCAGCCAAAAGAGGGAGAGTGGAACTGGGCAGATGCTGACAAGCTTGCGAACTTCTGTCGTGAGAACAAGATCAAGATGAGAGGTCACTGTTTGTGCTGGCACTCGCAATTTGCGGACTGGATGTTTACAGGTCCTGACGGCAAGCCAGCATCGAAAGAGCTCTTCTACGAGCGTTTGGAGAAGCACATCAAGACAGTTGTAAACCGTTATAAGGACATTGTATATGCTTGGGACGTTGTAAACGAGGCTATGACAGATGATGAGAAGGCAGAAGATCCATATCGTCAGTCGCGTCATTACAAGCTCTGTGGCGATGAGTTTATTGCCAAGGCATTCCAGTGGGCACATGAGGCAGATCCAAAGGCTATATTGTTCTACAACGATTACAACGAGTGTACTCCACACAAGCGTGATAAGATCTACAACATGGTAAAGAAGATGCAAGATGCTGGTGTACCTATCACAGGTATTGGTATGCAGGCACACTACAACATCTACGAGCCATCGGAGGCAGACTTCAAGGCTGCTATTGAGAAATATTCGGAGCTTGTTAAGCACATTCACATTACAGAGCTTGACGTTCGTGTTAACCGAGAGATGGGTGGTCAGCTTCAGTTCAGCCGTACAGGTGAGACAGTTACACCTATGGTTAAGATGCGTCAGCAGAGACAGTACGATATGTTGTTCCGTGTCTTGAGAGAGCACAAGGACGTTATTGACGTTGTTACATTCTGGAACTTGAGTGACTTAGACACATGGTTGGGTACAGCCAACTATCCACTTCCATTCGACAAGAATTTGTTGCCAAAGGATTTCTACTACTCATTGAGAGATTGGGAGAAGCAGCCTAAGGAGACATTCCCATGGATGGGATTCTAATACTTGGAGATAGTAATTAGATTTAGTTTTTCAAATAATGAAGCCCTGAAGCATGTGAGTGTTTCGGGGCTTCTTTTTGTTTTGAAAAAAAATTGCAATATTGCACGAAAAAATTGTTCCTGGATATGGAAGAGTATATACACGACGATCTGGATTATTCATTTACAAAGCGCGGGGCTATAGTGAGGCTGATATCTGCTGCCGTCGTGTTTGTTGTCGCAATAATAGTAGAGTTCTATGTGGCGTTAAATCCCACTTATGCAGACTCCGTTATATCTTACAATCCTCTTTCTACACTTCAGCAGACAATTTTTTATTTTGTAATAGCTATATCGTTGGAAGTGGTCATCAGCCAGACATTGCTTCTGATGAAAGTTGCCTTATGGACATGTTTAGTTGATATAATAGCCTCTGTTTTTTCGCTTTTTGTTGCCTTCTTTATAGTAGATGGAGTTGTTGTGCTATCTCGCTGTTTTCAGCCAAAGGATTATACTATGTCGTTAGGCTATGTAGTCGGCAAGCATAGCGAATGGGGAGAACCTTTGTCGTACGAAATATCCGTTAATACAGACTATACCTCGGCATTCCGGCTCAAGGTTAGGCATAGTGCCTATCGGGATATTTCGCTTGGGGACACTGTGCTGGTTCGTATTACGACCAGTGGCGATACCTGTGTTCTCAACTATAGGCCCTCGCACGAAGCCATTGAAAAATTTCGGTTGCCGCAGACGTATGTGGACGGGAAGTTGCGCAAGGTGTACAATGACGATGAATATACAGAAGAGCAGAGGCGCGTTCTTCTGAAATGGTCGTACCTTGTTGTTGGCAATGTATATGATATAATAGAAGAAGCGCCTAATAGGATAATCAAGGTTGGTGTTGCCGATAGCCTGGCTGCAAGGCAATATTTGAATGGCAGTATGCCTGAATATGCCAAGATAATCAGTCAGATACGTGTCGGAAGTAAGGTTATTTTGCGCGTAGCAGAATCTTGCCCTCTTGTCAATGAAGTCTTTGATTGGTTCCCTGATACAGCCTCCATTTGCAGGTATGCAGAACCACAGGTTTTTGATCCGAAAGAAAAGCCTGCCAAGACTATTTCTCCAAGCAGGGCGATGGAAGTAGAAGATCTATACAATTCGTTTTACTGTATAGGTCGCGTATATGGTAAGTATAGAGACTTGGGTGCAGGCATGCACTTTGAGATTGGGGTTTCAGACAGCCTGTTGGTAGATCGTATATTCAAGTTGCGGACAAATAACGATATGCATATATGTAACTATGTATTTTGTGGAGATATGGTAATACTTCAAGTGGCATATAGAGATTATCGCTTATTCCGTGTTGTAGATTGGTTTCCAGATAGTGCAACCATTCAGAAATACAAGAATCCTGTAAGTGTTCAGTTGCCATATAATCAGAACGTGGATACTGGAGATGTACAGTGGGGTGGTGTAGACGAAAAAGCACTAAGCAAACACTATATAGCTAAGATTTATAGGCGTTCGCATAAGCAGACAGGTTATATTTGGGCGCTAAATCCTAATTCGTATGATGTTGGGGTGGTAAAAGAAGCATGTAGCCATGGACTTTTATCTACGGTCGAACGAGAATTGTTGAGGAATAGAGGGTTTAAGGTAGGGTCGCCGGTATTGCTTCAAGTTTCAGACTCGTTGCCGTCATGTAATAGAATTCTCAAGTGGAATCCGACGCCAGAAGAAGTAGAAAAATACAAGAAACCGGTTCTTATAGTAAATTATGAGTGAATATTCGTGTTGTGTAGCAATATTGCTCAATAGTAAGTAGTATGACCATAAGAATACCTCCCCCCAAAATCATGTTGATAATCAATGACTTAAAAAATAACGTCAATTTTTCTTGAAAAAAGTGCCCGAAATGTTTGGAGGTAAAGAAAAAGTGCCTACCTTTGCACCCGTTAAGACGAACGGACGATGCCGCGAGGCTTAACTGGAAATAAGTCAAATGGGCTTAAGCACAGACGAAGGTTTGGTGTGGTAGTTCAGCTGGTTAGAATACATGCCTGTCACGCATGGGGTCGC
>JAKSLE010000023.1 GCA_024401365.1 Bacteroidales bacterium
GGCAGAAAGGTACACCGCAGTCCATGCAACGTGATGCCTGAAGTTTACGATCGTGAGAGTTGAGAGTCTGTTCAACCTCAGCGAAGTCGTGGATTCTATCTAGTATGGGTCTGTGACCAGCCTCAACGCGAGGTACGGTCAAAAATGCTTTAGGATTTCCCATGGTAATGATCAGTTGTTAATGATTTGCATATCGGCAATTTTCTGTTGGAGTTCGCGGATCTTCTCCTCTTGGAGAACGCGCTTGTACTCGATAGGAGTAACTTGGATGAAGTCCTCGATGTAACGGTTCCAGTCGTCGAGCATTGTTCGAGCGAGAGAAGAACCTGTGTAGAGGTAGTGTTGACGGATAAGCTCGTGGAGCTCTTTGCGAGCTGAAGCCTCCTCAACGAGAGTAATCTCCACCTGATCCATGTTACAGAAGTAGTCGAAGTTGTGCTTCTTGTCCCAAACATAAGCGACACCGCCCGACATACCTGCTGCGAAGTTACGTCCTGTCTCACCGAGGATAACTACGCGACCGCCTGTCATGTATTCGCAGCAGTGGTCACCTGCACCCTCGATAACTGCTATGGCACCTGAGTTACGAACAGCGAAACGTTCGCCTACGCGACCATTGACGTAGAGTTCGCCGCTTGTTGCACCATACAAACCTGTATTACCTGCTATGATATTGTCCTCTGCCTTGAATGTAGCATCGCTACGTACTGGAGGGAGGATTGAAATACGTCCGCCTGAGAGACCCTTACCGAAGTAGTCGTTTGTCTCACCCTCGAGTCTGAGGTTGACACCGTTGACTGCGAAAGCTCCGAAAGACTGACCAGCGCTACCCTTGAACTTGATATTGATTGTCTGATCAGGAAGACCAGCTTCGCCGTACTTCTTAGCAATCACACCTGAAAGCATTGTACCTACGGCGCGGTCGGTGTTCTTGATAGCGTAGTCGAGGTTAACCTCTTCCTTGTACTCTATTGCAGCCTGGCAAGAGCGGATGATCTCCTCGTCCTTAACACCTGTGATCTTTGTGTATTCGCCACGATCCCAGTAGAGTGACTTATCGCTCTCTGGCTTATGGAGGAGACGAGAGAAGTCGATTGTACCCTGCTTAGTATCGGCAGAAGGCTGATGAACCTCGATGAGGTCTGTGCGACCGATAATCTCCTTGAGAGAGTGAACACCGATCTCTGAAAGGTACTCACGAGTCTGCTCAGCGAGGAACTTGAAGAAGTTCACTACATACTCAGCGCGACCACGGAACTTAGCTCTCAACTTCTCGTCCTGAGTAGCTACACCAACTGGACAGGTGTTGGTGTTACACTTACGCATCATTACGCAACCCAAAACGATCAATGGGAGAGTACCGAATGAGAACTCGTCGGCTCCGAGCATAGCCATCAAGACTACATCCTTGGCTGTCTTAAGCTGACCATCGGTCTGGATTCTTACTTGGCTACGGAGACCGTTGAGAACGAGAGTCTGCTGTGTTTCAGCAAGACCGATCTCAGGTGATATGCCAGCGAATCGCATACTGCTAGCAGGACTAGCACCCGTACCGCCCTCGGCACCTGAGATTACTATAAGGTCTGCTTTAGCCTTTGCAACACCTGCAGCGATTGTACCTACGCCGCTCTCTGCTACGAGCTTAACGCTTACTGCTGCTGTAGGGTTGATATTCTTGAGGTCGAAGATAAGCTGAGCCAAATCCTCGATAGAATAGATATCGTGGTGTGGTGGAGGTGAAATAAGTGTGATGCCTGGAATAGCGTTACGTGTCTTGGCAATGATCTTATTTACCTTGAAGCCTGGGAGCTGACCGCCCTCACCTGGCTTAGCACCCTGTGCGACCTTGATCTGGAGCTCTTCGGCATTTACCAAGTATTCAGCTGTTACACCGAAACGACCAGAAGCGATCTGCTTTGTCTTAGAGCTTAGGCTTACACCGTCAACCTCTGTATGGTAGCGAGCGTTGTCCTCACCACCCTCACCAGTGTTGCTTCGGGTGCCGAGCTTGTTCATTGCGATTGCAAGAGCCTCGTGAGCCTCAATTGAAAGAGCTCCGAAAGACATGGCACCTGTTACGAAGTGGCGAACGATGCTCTCTACTGACTCTACCTCGTCGAGTGGGGTAGGAGTAGCTGCCTTCTTGAATGAGAAGAAGTCGCGGATAAATATTGGGTTCTCTTTCTCATCTACCTGTGCTGACCACTCCTTGAACTTCTTGTATGAGCCAAGGCGAGTTGCTATCTGGAGGTTTGCTATAGTCTCAGGGTTCCAAGCATGGTCGATACCATCCTTGCGGTATGAGAAGAGACCGTTGTTCTTGAGGATTGTTGTATTATCAATCTCTGAAGCGTATCCCTCATCGTGGAGTGAGATATACTCCTTAGCTATATCGCGGAGGTCGATACCACCTATTGTGCTGATATCTGTACCAAAGTACTTGCGGAGAACATTCTCTGAGATACCTACCGACTCAAAGATCTTAGCACCACGGTAAGAACGGATAGTTGATATACCCATCTTAGACATGATCTTCTTCAAGCCCTTATCTACAGCCTTGATGTAGTTGTGCTCGGCAGTAGCGTACTCCTCCTGGATCTTGTGGTCTTTAACCAACTTATCGAGGATAGCGAAAGTCATGTAAGGGTTGATAGCGCTAGCACCGTAACCGAGAAGGAGAGCTGCATGCATTACCTCGCGAATCTCACCCGACTCAACGATAAGAGCTGTTTGAACACGCTTGCCTACGCTTATGAGGTAGTGGTGTACTGCGCTCACTGCGAGGAGTGAAGGGATAGCTGCGTGAGTACCATCGATGTCGCGGTCGGTAAGGATGATGTAGTTTACGCCCTCATCTACGCTCTCTTCAGCCTTCTTGCAGAGGTTGTCGAGTGCTGCGCGGAGACCGCTTTCGCCCTTAGAAATCTCGAAGAGGATAGGAAGCTTGATTGTCTTGAAGCCCTTGTAACGGATGTTACAGAGAATGTCGAGCTCTGTGTTTGTAAGTACTGGCTGTGGAAGACGGACCATCTTACAGTTCGACTCATCTGGAGTAAGGATGCCTGAACCTACGCGACCAATATACTCTGTGAGTGACATTACAAGCTCCTCACGGATTGGGTCGATAGCAGGGTTGGTAACCTGTGCGAACTGCTGACGGAAGTAGTTGAACAATGTCTGTGGACGATCAGAGATAACAGCAAGTGGAGTATCGTTACCCATTGCGGCTACAGGCTCCTGACCTGTTGTACACATTGGAACAACTGTCTTGTCGATATCCTCCTGACCGAAGCCGAATGCACGAAGTTTGCGATCGTAGTCGGCTATTGCATTGTCGACCTTACGGCCCGACTTAAGTTTCTCGAGCTGTATACGGTTTGTTGAGAGCCACTGCATATAAGGATGCTCCTTAGCAAGCTTCTCCTTGATTTCGCCATCGTAATAGATTTTACCCTCCTGAGTATCTACGAGGAGGATCTTACCTGGCTGGAGGCGACCCTTGCTGACAACGTCGCTTGGCTCGAAGTCGATAACACCAACCTCGCTGGCAACCACCATGATGCCCTGCTTTGTGATAGTGTAACGGCTAGGACGGAGACCATTTCTATCGAGAAGACCGCCAGCGTAACGTCCATCAGAGAACATCAATGCTGCAGGGCCATCCCATGGCTCCATAAGGATTGAATAATATTCATAGAATGCCTTGAGGTCGTCCGAGATAGGGTTCTTGTCGTTGAACGACTCAGGCACGAGAATTGCCATCGCATGAGGCAGTGAGAGGCCCGACATAGTCAGGAACTCGAACACATTGTCAAGGCTTGCCGAATCAGACATGTTTTCCTCTACGATAGGGAGTATATCCTTTATATCGCCCAAAGCCTTGCTTGAGAGTACGCTCTCACGTGCCTTCATCCATCCGCGGTTACCACGTACGGTATTGATCTCACCATTGTGGCAGAGATAGCGGAATGGCTGTGCGAGTTTCCATTTTGGGAAGGTATTGGTGCTGAAACGCGAGTGCACCAATGCCAATCCCGAAGTGAAATAGCTATTGCTCAAATCAGGGAAGAAGCGGCGAAGCTGTCCCGATGTGAGCATGCCTTTGTATATGATATCCTTGCTTGACAATGAACAGATGTAGAAATCTTCATCGTCGATGCGGTTTTCAATTTTCTTTCGTACACGATAGAGGATACGGTCGAAATGCTCAGCATCCTCATCAGATACTCCTGTGATAAACACCTGCTTGATATCAGGCATTACGTCGCGTGCTGCTACGCCAGGAACGTCTGGATTTGTAGGTACTGCACGAAGGTGCATCAATGAGAGGCCTACTCGCTCAATCTCCTCGATCATTACAGAGAGGATCTCTGCCTGACGTTTCTCGTCTCGAGGAAGGAATACGAGACCTGTACCATACTTACCCTTTTCAGGAACAGGAATACCCTGAAGAAGGATGAACTCATGAGGGATCTGCACTAAGATACCAGCGCCATCACCTGTCTTGTCGCGTGTCTCAGCTCCACGGTGCTCCATGTTCTCCAGCACTCTAAGAGCGTTGTCCACCAATTCATGACTTTTGTTGCCATGTATGTTTACTACCATACCCACACCGCAAGCATCGTGCTCGTTTTGTGGATTGTAAAGCCCTTTAAATTGTGTAGTATTCATAACTTTAGTCAAATTACTTACATATTGCCTCGGAAGTGTGCGTTTAATTTACAGTTCGTCAGCAATTCGCTTGATTTGCTTACAAAGTTATATATTGATATGATATAATCAAACTGTTTGTAAGATTTATTGACCGATTTAACATCAATTAAGGGTAATTTTACGTGTTCTACTTACAAAGTGTAATTGAATGACTATAATATTTGACAGATTATAACGAAATATAGAAGATGGCACTTCATGCCACGCCTCTACGCCTCTAATTGCTTGAACTTAGCAATGCAAAGTTAAAATGCCCATTTTCCTCACTGTCCGCATTTGTCCGTTTCTGTCCGTTTTTGACCGCATTTGTCCGCTTTGAGTCAATTTTTTCAATGAATCACACCATTCTTCCATTCTATATGTGTTCTATATGTCTAGTATATGGTTAGTATATGTCTAGCGTATAACATCACGTAACTACTCCTTCGACATTGACAAGTCAGTTCACAAGCTCTGAAGTGGGTGAAATGTTTTGTCGTTCTTTATTGCGTCTAGAAAAAAATATTGAAATTCTGAGTTAAGTAGGTGTTGCACAATGTGTTACGTACTTTGGATTGGTATTAAACATTTCAAACATTTCAATATTTCAGTGGGGTGTAGTTCTCATACGCGTGCGCGAGGGTGTTTTGATAATCCCTTTTTTTACATATCTTTGCCCTATACAGCTAATTGTTAATACTAATTCGATAGATTACTAAGACAATAAAGAAATAAAGTACATATAACATAGCAGCATCGGCTATCATTGTGGTCGTCAAGAAATGAAGCGTAGGAAACTTATATTATCTCTGATATACCCACAGCAATGATGGTTGGCGTTTTCGTATAGGTTAAAGCCGACGGAATATTGCCAATCCGTAAATAATGAAAGTTAGATGTCTTGCACTCGCTTGAGTGTGAGCATTTCATTTATTTACGGAGAGGTCAGAGATATTTCCTACGCTTCAGCCTCAGGCGACCGTAAGAGAGTGTTCACGCTCTTTTTATGTGTCCGTACGTTTGCCGATAATATCATGTATTAGATAGTCAGCTGAGCTAATTATCTAATTCTATTATGAGCAAAGATCAGGAGCGTGCGGAACTGCATCGTACTATTTGGGCTATAGCCAATGACCTTCGCGGTAGCGTGGACGGCTGGGATTTCAAGAACTATATTCTTGGTTTCCTTTTCTATCGTTTTATAAGTGAGGATTTGACCGCCCACCTCAATGCGACTGAGGAGGAGGCTGGCAACTCAGGTTTTAATTATGCGACAGATGTAACTGACGATGAGATTGACGAAGAGATTCGTAGGTCGACCATTGATGAAAAGGGTTACTTTATATATCCTTCTGAATTGTTCCAGAATGTTGCGGCTAATGCCGAGACAAACGCAGATTTAAATATTTCACTTGCCGAGATTTTCAAGAATATAGAAGCTTCTGCTATAGGTACAGCAAGTGAGCAGGATATGAAGGGATTGTTTAGCGATATAGATGTGAACAGTCCAAAGCTTGGTGGTACACCTGCAAAGCGCAATGAGTTGCTAGCCAAGATTATGAAGAATATCGGTCAGATGGATCTGGGAGGCAATCTCCGTGATGCTCAGATTGATGCCTTCGGTGATGCTTATGAGTTCCTGATGACTATGTATGCCAGCAATGCTGGCAAGAGCGGTGGCGAGTTCTTTACTCCTCAGGAGGTAGCGGAACTTCTTGCTCGTATCGCTTGCGATGGCAAGAATCGTATTACTAAGGTATACGACCCAGCTTGCGGTTCTGGCTCGTTGCTTCTTAAGTTTTCCAAAATCCTCGGCCCTGAGAAGGCAAAGGGTGTCTCTTTCTATGGTCAGGAGATAAATATCACGACATACAACCTTTGTCGTATCAATATGTTCCTGCACCATGTACCATTCAATCAGTTCGACATCCAGCTTGGCGATACTCTTATTGAGCCAAAGCACTTAGGCGAGATTCCTTTCGACGCCATAGTAAGTAATCCGCCATACTCAACACGCTGGGCTGGTGATGATAATCCGTTGCTTATCAACGACGACCGTTTCTCTCCGGCAGGTGTTCTCGCCCCTAAGACAAAGGCCGACCTAGCCTTTACGATGCATATCCTCTATAATCTCTCTACAACTGGTACTGCTGCCATAGTAGAGTTCCCTGGTGTACTGTATCGTCCGAACGCGGAGCGGAAGATTCGCCAGTATCTTATAGAGAACAACTATGTTGATACGGTTATACAACTTCCAGAAAATCTCTTCTTTGGTGTAAGTATTGGTACTTGCATTATTGTACTGAAAAAGAGTAAGGCCGACAACTCTGTGCTGTTCGTCGATGCAAGATGTGAATATGTAAAGAACGGCAATAAAAATCTTCTTACCGAAAATAATCTTGATACCATATACAATGAATATCACAACCGAGAGGATGTCCAATACAAGGCAAAACTTGTAAGTAATACAGATATTCTTGCCAACGAATGTAATCTCTCAGTCTCTTCCTATGTAGAACAGGAGGACAAGAGGGAGAGGATAGATATTCTTTCTCTCAATCAAGAAATAAACAACTTGGTAACAGAAGGAATTTCACTTCGTGAGCGTATCAATAATATAATTACAACACTTTAAGCAAGTTATGAAGACATTAGGTGATGTAATTAAAATAGAAACAGGGGAGCAGCTTAATAAAAGTGATATGCTCCCTGACGCAGAGCATCCTGTTGTTAATGGCGGTATCGACTTCTCTGGTTATACTGATAAATACAATAGTGAAGCAAATACTATAACCATTTCTCAAGGTGGCGCTTCCGCAGGATATGTAAATTGGCTAAATCAGAAATTTTGGGCTGGAGCTCATTGTTATGTGGTAACACCACTACCCAATAATGATGAAAGATTTCTATATCATTTCATTAAGTCTCGCGAATACAACTTCATGAAGAACCAACAAGGTGCAGGCATACCAAGTTTAAATCGTTCAGAAGTATATAAAATAGAATTCCCAGATTATGACTACAGCAAGCAAAAGGAAATCGCTGAAATCCTAGACTCCTTCACCTCATTAATCACAAATCTTGAAACCGAATTGGCTTCAAGACAAAAGCAGTATGAGTATTATCGTAATAAACTGCTCTCCTTCAACGAGAATGACGAAACTGTGGAGTGGAAGACACTGGGGGATTTGTGCACAAGTATATCTTCAGGAAGGTCAACTTCGAGAGAGACAGAAGGGAAATATCCAGTATATGGTTCAACGGGTATCATAGCATACTCTGAAAATTATAGTTATACAAATACAAATATTCTAGTAGCGAGAGTAGGAGCAAATGCAGGTTATGTTCATAAGGCTGAAGGAGAATATGATGTAACTGATAATACATTGGTTCTTAGACTAAAAGGTCAATATATGTTAGAATATACATATTACTATCTAATAGAACATAATATCAGCCAATATGCTAAAGGAGGAGGACAACCATTGGTAACCGGAAAAGATTTGAAAGTAATACTAATTCCTATTCCATCCCTCCACCGTCAGCAAGAAATCGTCTCCTCCCTCGATACCTTCGAGTCCCTCATCTCCAACATCAAGCAGGAACTCGATGCCCGCAAGAAGCAATACGAATACTACAGAGAAAAACTTCTAACATTTGAATAAAAAGCAAATAACAAAAACGCTCTTTGACATATAGGAAATTAAAACAGGTAAAAACTTGAAAGTGTAAGTGCTTTATCGTACATTTGCAGAAATACGAGTAAAATGGACAACAAAGGAAAATACGAGATACACGAAGATGACGCTCTGATGGCAAAAGAGACAGAAGCTGCCTATGCCATGACCGAGCCAATGCACGGTATGTCGGTTTTATTTCGTGATACGACTCCTACAAAAAACGCCAACGAATCGGTAGCTCGTATTCTTGCTCGTACTCCTGAAGAGTTTGAGGACATGAAAAAGCATAGTTTTTATGCAAAAGGCACCCCTTTCCCCGACCAACCTCAGACTTGGGATGAAGTATGGAAAGAGGTGGATAACCTCGATGAGGAAACCTATTTGGACGAATCCGAGACCAATACAGCGTTGGAAAGGCTATGGAGAGTCTTAGCGTAAAGACAGAGGCGAGAGTCATCCGAAAACTCAATAATGCAACCTTGTGGTATCTGGAGAATCGAGACCGTAGTTTCGTGGAGACGATGCTGAAGAACTATCAGGAAGCGGTTGTGTCCCTTTCTCATACCCCAACCATGGGAAATGTAGTAAGAAAAAACCAGACAAGGGAGTATCGTACTTACGTCGTCCATAAGAAATGCATCCTTGTTTATTGGTACAATAGCAAAAACCTGTATATTACAGACTTGATTTTTACGAATACTTTCAAGGATAGGTACTGATTTTTATTTTCTATATGTCTCTTGGACGTAAATATTTTACGCAGATAATACCTAAGAGACATGGCAACATACGACCTTATATCCGAGAACGACGAAAGTACAGTAGTCGCTCAATTCGACAGACCTCCGTTCGCTAGCGAAGGAAATTATATTTCAGAGAAAAAACTCGAAGATAAGTTCATAACCCTACTGGAGCAGCAGCGTTACGAGTTTGTCCTCATTACCTCCGAGGCAGAGCTTGTCGCCAATCTCCGTAAGCAGATAGAGAAACTCAATAGTGTCTCTTTCAATGATGGCGAGTGGAAACGTTTTTTCAACACTAATATAGCAAAGCCTAATGCTGGCATTGTAGAGAAGACTCGCATTATTCAGGAGGACCCTCGTTTTACCTTTACCTTCGATGATGGCAAGATGGTAAACATCATGCTGCTCGACAAGAAAAATATTCACGAGAATATCCTTCAGGTTACACGCCAGTATAAGACTGATGGCGGTAATGCCTCTAACCGCTACGATGTGACTATCCTTGTCAATGGCTTGCCTTTGGTCCATGTGGAGCTGAAAAAGCCTGGTGTAGATATTCGTGAGGCCTTCAACCAGATAAAGAGATACAACAGAGATTCGTTCTGGGCAGATAACGGATTATTTGAATATGTTCAGATATATGTTATCAGCAACGGCACATATACGAAATACTATAGTAACACTACCCGCAACCTACATCTGCACGAGGAAGATGAAAGGCAGAAGAAAGGGCAGGTAGTAAGTAAGTCTTTCGAATTTACCTCTTGGTGGACCGACGCGAAGAACAAGAAGATAATGATGCTGGAGGACTTTACCAGCACATTCTTTGCTAAGCATACCATTCTGAGTATACTGACACGATTCTGCGTATTCACTGTAGACAAGAATCTGCTAGTCATGCGTCCATACCAGATTGCGGCTACTGAGAAGATTCTGAACCGTATCAAGATTGCCAATAATGAGAAGAGATATGGTACAGTAGGTGCTGGCGGCTATATATGGCATACTACAGGTTCGGGAAAGACACTGACCTCTTTCAAAACATCAATGCTGGCTAGTCAGTTGCCTTTCGTGGATAAGGTGCTTTTTGTTGTCGACCGTAAGGATCTCGACTACCAGACTATGCGCGAGTACGACAACTTCCAGAAGGATGCAGCCAATAGCAATACAAGTGTGGCTGTATTGGAGAGGCAGTTGAAAGACCCATCGTGCAAGATTATCATTACCACTATCCAGAAACTCTCTATCCTCGTGAACCGCAAGCAGGATATGGAGGTGTTTAATCAGCAGGTGGTTATGATTTTCGATGAGTGCCACCGTAGCCAGTTCGGCGATATGCACACCTCCATAACCAAGAAGTTCAAGAAGTACTATATCTTTGGCTTCACAGGCACACCTATCTTTCTTGAAAATATAACCTCAAACAAGCCTGGACTGTTGACTACCCGTGATGCTTTCGGCGACTGTCTGCACACATACACTATCATCAATGCTATTCAGGATAAGAACGTATTGCCATTCCACGTAGAGTATATACGTACCATGAGGGAAAAGGAGGGTGTTCTGGACGAGATGGTGGATGATATTGACCGCGAGCGCATTATGCACGACCCTAAGTACATAAGCAATATCGTTACCTATATACTTAAGAATTTCGGCAAGAAGACTAAGCGCAACAGCACCTATCAGGTAAAAGACCAACGTCTGAATGGCTTCAACTCAATCTTTGCCACTGCATCTATTGATATGGCGAAGCTGTACTACAATGAGTTTAAGCGACAGATGCAGTATATACCAGAGGAAAGTCGTCTGAAAGTGGCCATGATATATAGTTACGGAGCCAATGATGAAGACCCTCTAGATGGTGAGCTGTTTGACGAGAATCCAGAGAACACAACTACACTCAGCGCCACTGACCAAGCAGCACTACAGCAGTGCATAGAGGACTACAACGATATGTTTGGCTGTAATTTCAGTACCGGAGCTAAGGAATTTCAGGCTTTCTATAAGGATGTCTCTAAGCGCATGAAAAACCGTGAACTTGATTTGCTTATAGTAGTAAATATGTTCCTGACGGGCTTTGATGCTCCAACGCTTAATACACTCTGGGTAGACAAGAACCTGAAGATGCACGGTCTGTTGCAGGCATACAGCCGTACAAACCGAATACTTAACTCAGTAAAGACTTTCGGCAACATTATCTGTTTCCGTAACCTTGAAGATGCTACCAATGCAGCTATTGGCAGGTTCGGTAACAATGATACTTCGGGTATTGTCTTGCTTCGCACATTCGAAGAGTACTATAATGGTTATTCCGACGAAGAAGAGTATCATAAGGGATATAAGGAGGCGGTAGAGGAACTATTGGCCAAATATCCTATAGGAGAGGATATCATTGGCGATGAAGCCAAGAAGGATTTTGTGAAGGAATACTCCTACATAATGAAGTTGTTCAATATTCTTTCGGCCTTCGATGCCTTTGAAGGACAAGAGATATTGAGCGAGGATGAACGCCAGCATTATGCAAGCGCCTATATTGAAATCTATCATGAGTTCAAGAAAACTAAGGAGGGCAAGGCAGAAGATGTGAATGATGATATCGTCTTTGAGATGGAACTCATCAAGCAAGACGAAATAAGTATCGACCGCATCTTGTGGTTGGTCAACGAGTATGCGAAGAGCCGCAAAGGGGATCAGGAGCTTGTTGCAAAGATTAAAAAATCCATCGATGCCAGCCCCGACCTACGCAACAAGAAGGAACTCATTGAGAGGTTCATTGAAAATATGACCGTAGGCAGTGAGGTAGATGAAGCATGGGTAGAGTATATAGAAGAGCAGAAGGCACAGGAGCTCCAGAAGATAATAGATGAGGAAAATTTGAAGCCTCTGGAAACAAGAAACTTCATGGATATAGCCTTCCGCAGCGGTTTCATCAGTATGTCTGGTACAGCATTCTCACAGATACTCCCTGCCATGTCGCGTTTTGCCAAAGATGGTGTACGCGAGAAGAAACGTCAGGTGGTCTATGAGAAACTGAGCGCTTATCTAGCCAAGTTCAAGGATTTAGGTACAGACAACCTTGATAATGATGAAGATACAATGTGGAATATCCCCGACCCTGAGCCAATAGAAAAGATGGAGACTGTAAAAGAGGCTCCAAAACCAATGGTAGGTGATAATGGTGGAGTAAAAGCCATCTCTATCTATCAGCCGTGGGCTCAGATGCTTGCGTGTGGTATCACACAGGTAGAGAACAGAAACTGGACAGTAGACGACAGAGGTACATTCTTGATTGCTGCCAGCAGTGTAAAACTGGATTGGGAGAAACTCGACCCAGCAGCAAGAGGGGAATACAAGAAGTACCAGAAGTTGGGCATCTTGCCTGACTATGATGACCTCCCTACAAATGCCATTGTCGGTCAGGCAGATTTGGTAGGTATCGTCAATAAGTGCCGCCTTGTAGGTTTCAATCCTGCCTTCAAGCATCATTTCGTAGTAAAGAATGCCAAGGTTCTAGATGAACCGATACTCAATCATCAGACAGGAAGTAAATTCTACGAGACAGAGATACATCCTGAGACGATGCCTGCAGCGCATAAAGCAGAACCAACCGTTGAACTATAATAAATTTACAACCTATGAGAGAACTAAATCCAAGTATTGAATTACAAGAACTACTAGCGCGTCAGATTTTCAACGTGCTGCAAGGCCCAGTAACAGAGATTGTCCGTCAGCAGTGCGAAGGCATTGGGTTGGACGTGAACTTTCGCAGTGTGATGGAAGGCAACAGCCTGAAGGTGAGTGAGACATTACTCCCTCAGTTTAGGGTGGATTGTGCCATCCGCAAAACCGGTGACAAGTGCTCTATCAAAGTAGAAAAGAAAGAAGATTTTCTTTGGAAGTTCCAATATTTTTTCTATTCGCGCGCAGGCGTGAGAGTGGTACTGGGGTGAAATATTGAAATGTTTGAAATATTGCTACTGCGTGTTGGATTAGGCTGAGCCTACGCCGACGGGGCAATTAGATAGAAATAAAAGAATCATTGAATGGTGCTTAGAAAAAATACTATATTTGCATTGTTTTGAATATTTACCATTTAATTGATTTACAGATGAGGTCGATTGTCACAACTATTTTTATTGCGTTGGTAGCAGCCGTTGCTATTTCGGCTAAAGACAATAAAGGTATTACGCATTTTTCCCTTTCGGGCGACAGATTTACATTGGTTGAGTCGGGTAAGGCTTTGCCAATCTTGATGGATGAAAATGATAATGTAGGCATCAAGATTGCAGTGGAGGCTCTTTCTAAGGATTTTGGGCGAGTTACGGGCAAGGATGCTGCTATTGTCAACAGTTCGGCTGGCGGAAAGGTTATTCTCGTCGGTTCTATGGATTCGAAGTTCATCAAGTCGTTGATCAAGTCAAAGAAGCTCGATAAGGCGCAACTTCAGGGGAAGGTTGAAAAGTATATAATGACTACAATTGCCAATCCTGTAGACGGCGTTGATGAGGCGCTTGTGATTGCAGGTTCTGACAGACGAGGTACTATATATGGTATATATGAGCTCTCGGAGCAGATAGGTGTATCACCTTGGTACGATTGGATGGATGTTCCGGTAGCCAAGCATACCGAAGTGTCTATAGAGAAGGGAACATATACTGCTGGTGAGCCAGCCGTGAAATATAGAGGTATATTCCTAAATGACGAAGCTCCTTGCCTCACTACATGGGTGAAGAATACTTATGGTACTGATTACGGAGATCACCGTTTTTATGCTCGTGTATTTGAGTTGATACTTCGTTTGAGGGGCAACTTCATGTGGCCTGCTATGTGGGGATGGGCATTTTACGCAGATGACCCAGAGAACTCCAAGACAGCTGATGATATGGGCATTATCATGGGTACATCGCACCATGAGCCTATGGCAAGAAATCATCAAGAGTGGGCTCGTCACAGAAATGAGTATGGCGCTTGGGATTTTGAGACAAATAAAGATGTAATTACCAAGTTTTTCCGTGAAGGTATAGAGCGTTCGAAGAACAATGAAGACCTTATTACTATAGGTATGCGTGGCGATGGCGATACTGCTCTCGGCGGTAAGGAAGGCCACGATGATGAGTATGTGTCGGATGACCAGAAGATTATTGCATTGCTCGAGAAGATATGTAAGGAGCAACGAGATATTATCAAGCAAGTTACAGGTAAAAAGCCAGAGGCTCGTCCACAAGTTTGGGCACTCTATAAAGAGGTGCAAAAGTATTACGACTTAGGTTTGAAGGTGCCAGATGATGTTATTATCCTTTTGTCGGACGACAACTGGGGACATGTACGTCGCGTTCCTACAGCTAAGGAGTTGCAACACAAGGGTGGTTACGGAATGTACTACCATGTTGACTATGTGGGAGCTCCACGTAATTCTAAGTGGCTCAATGTGACTCCTATTCAGAATATGTGGGAGCAGCTTCAATTGACTTACGACCACCAGATTGACAAGATATGGGTTTTGAATGTAGGAGACCTAAAGCCTATGGAGTATCCGATTACTATGTTCCTCGAGATGGCATGGAATCCAAAGTCATATACCATTGACAACCTCATGGAGCATGTAGAAGAGTTCTGTGCGCAGCAATTTGGCTTACAGCAAGCAAAGGAAGCTGCCCGCATACTCAATCTTCTCTGTAAGTACAATGGTCGCTCTACAGCCGAGATGCTTGACAGAGGTACATACAACCTCCAGAACGGAGAGTGGGAAAAGGTAGTCAATCAATATGCTAAACTCGAGGCAGAGGCGCTCCGTCAGTATATGACATTGGCAGATAACCAGAAAGATGCCTACAAGCAACTTATCCTCTTCCCACTTCAGGCAATGGGCAATGTGTATGAGATGTATTATGCTCAGGCAATGAACCATTACTATGCATCGGTAGGTCTCCCAGATGCCAATGCATGGGCGGATAAGGTAGAGGAGTGTTTCCATAGAGATTCGGTTCTTTGTGCAGATTATAACAAGAATATTGCAGGTGGCAAATGGGACGGTATGATGATTCAGAAGCACATTGGTTATTTCATGTGGAATGATAACTTCCCTAAAGACACATGCCCTAAGGTCGTACGTGTGGCTACGTCGAACAAAGATTCTGAAGTTGTTTTCAAGCCAAAGAATGGTGTTGTAGCTATTGAAGCTCAGCATTTTACATCTGCTACAGATGCAGCTTCGGGTGCTAAGTGGACAACAATACCAGATATGGGACGTACTCTTAGTGGTGTGTCATTAATGCCATATACCAAGGAGACAGCAGGTGCTAGACTTGACTATAAGATGGAGTTGCCAGAAGTTAACGGAGAGGTTAAAGTTCATTTCCTTCTCAATTCTACGTTGCCATTCAAGAGAGCACAAGGTCACAGATTCCTTGTCAGCTTCAACGGAGGAGAGAAGACCGAGGTGAATTTCAATGAGAAACTCAACGAGAATCCCGAGAATGTATATTCTATTTACTATCCTACAGTAGCGCGTCGTGTAGTTGCAGCAGAAGCTACTGTAAAGGTGCCAACCAGTGGTAAGGGGGATGTGATATTGACCATTGAACCAATAGAGCCTGGTATGGTAATGGAAAAGATAGTAATTGATCTAGGTGGATTTGAGGATAGCATGCTCTACGGAGAGGAGTCGCCTATGAGAGTGCTCAAATAACAAAATAGCAGTAATACAACAATAATTTAACACAAATAATGAAAAAGACATTGATGATTGTGGCAAGCCTGATGATGGGGCTTGCCACGGTATCTGCAGCAGGTAGTCCAACGGATTACTCTGTGACGGCCAGCGGACAGAAGATACAAGTGAAATGGTATACTCCTTCATCGGTAAACATAGTGAAGAGTGTACCAGAGTATACCTATGCTCCTCTCGACTTGGTGATCATAGCACCTCAGATGGAGCAGAAGATAAACGTTAGGGAGGATGGCAATTTTCTTATTACCGCTACCAAAGAATTGGTGGTAAGGGTGGATAAAAAGAGCGGTGAAGTAACATTCTCTAAGCCCAATGGACAGATTATTCTTCGAGAGAGTGGCAAGGCATCTCTGAAGGAGATGGATGATGCCGGCGTGGCAGCCTATAATGTAGCTCAGTCGTTTATTCTAGAACCCGAAGAGGCTATATATGGGCTCGGCATACTACAGAATGGCAAGATGTCGCAGAGAGGAACAGACAAGGTTCTTTGCCCGAACAACACCGAGGACGGCATCCCATTTGTGCAATCATCCAAGGGTTATGGTATCTATTGGGACAACTATTCTGCTACTCATTTTACAGACAAGGATAATGTGATGACATTCGACTCTGAGACGGGAGGGGCAGTGGATTACTATTTCATGTACGGCAAAAATGCCGATGGGGTAGTAGCTCAGATGCGCATTCTTTCGGGAGATGTGCCGATGTTCCCATTGTGGGTATACGGTTTCCACCAGTCGAAGGAAAGATATAAGTCACAGGACGAGACATGTGGTGTAGTTCATAAGTACAGAGAGAATAATATTCCTCTCGACGGTATCATTCAAGATTGGCAGTATTGGGGCAACAACTATCTCTGGAATGCTATGGAGTTCATGAATGAAGAATTTCCAGACCCAAAGGCAATGATGAAGGATATACACGATAATAACGCCCATTGTTCTATCTCTATATGGTCGTCTTTCGGTCCAATGACCAAGGCATTCAAGGAACTTAACGAGAAGGGTTTGCTCTTTGATATAGCTACATGGCCGCAGTCGGGTATCAGCCATATCTGGCCTCCACGTATGGATTACCCATCAGGTGTAAAGGTCTACGATTGTTATAGTAAAGAGGCGCGAGATATCTATTGGAACAACCTTAAGAGATTATTCGACTTAGATCTTGACGCATGGTGGATGGACTCAACCGAGCCAGATCATTTTGACCATAAGCCTCAAGATTTCGACCGAAAGACAGCTATGGGCTCGTTCCGTAGCGTACGTTGTGCTTATCCGTTGATGACTGTTGGTGGTGTGTATGACCATCAGCGTGCTGTGTCGTCGGGAAAGCGACTCTTCATACTTACCCGTAGCGGTTTTGCTGGCCAGCAGCGATATGGCTGTAACGTATGGTCGGGCGATGTTAATTCTACATGGGAGATGCTCCGTTCGCAAGTACCTGCGGGTTTGAACTTCTCTTTGACTGGTAATCCTAATTTCAATTCAGATCTAGGCGGGTTCTTTGCAGGAGCGTACAATAGATCTTGGAAGGGATTGCCTGGGTACAAGAATCCGGCATATCACGAACTTTATGTTCGCTGGATGCAGTATGGAGTATTTACTCCTATGATGAGAAGTCACGGTGCCGATGTGCCTCGTGAGGTATATCTCTACGGTAAGGAAGGTGTGGCACTCGAGGCATCACCTATCACAGCCGCTATGATCAAGGCCATTAAATTGCGATACAAACTTCTGCCATATATCTACTCTACGTCATGGCAGGTAAGTAAAAACAGAAGTACATTCATGAGAGCTTTGGTTATGGATTTTGCAGACGATAAGAAATGTCTTGATATCAATAACGAGTTCATGATGGGGAAGTCGATTCTCGCTACACCAATCCTCAATGCCCAATATACACCTGAGGTCATAAAGAGAGATACCGATGCCAATGCGGGATGGAACAGAGATCAGATAAAACAAGAGCTCTCCATGTCGGACGACATAGACTTTATGGCTATGAAAGATTATTCGTTCTATCTGCCCAAAGGGACAATATGGTACGATTTCGAAGATGGAAGGAGATATGATGGCGGTCAAGAAGTGACACTCAAGACCAATATCATGAGCAATCCATTCTTTGTGAGGGGAGGTTCAATCCTTCCTATTGGTCCAGACGTTCAATACTCTACCGAAAAGAGTTGGGACGAGATGGAAGTCAGAGTATATGCTGGAGCCAATGGTACTTTTACACTCTACGAAGATGAGTTTGACAATTACAATTACGAGCAAGGTAAATACACCGAGATAGAGTTCAATTGGAATGACAAGAGCAATGTGCTTACAATTATGTCTCGAAAAGGCGGGTATGATGGAGCCATTGAGAAACGTAGGTTCAATATTGTTTTGGTCGACGGCAATAAGACTAGTCTACCCAAGGTAGTTACATACACAGGAAAGAAAGTTTCAGTTAAGTTATGAATATAGAAGAAGCTCGAGAGATATGCCTGTCCATGAGGAAGGCTACTGAGGATATGCCATTTGGCGATGACTATGTAGCTTTTCGGGTCATGGATAAGATATTTGCTGGGCTGCCACTAGAGCAGGGCAATATGCTAGTACTTAAATGGTCGCCTGATGAGTTTGACGATCTATGTGAGCGTTATTCGTCCATCACGCAGGCATGGCACTGGCACAAGAAACACTGGATACAGATACAGATAGACGCCGATGAACCCAGCGATGAAGAGATACGCAACATGGTATCACGAGCCTATGAGCTAGTAGTGAATAAACTTACCAAGGCGCAGAAAGCACAGTTGGCTGAATAAAAATAAACATCCCTTGCTGGAGATAATCCAGCAAGGGATGATTTATTATTGATATTGTTGTTCTTCTCTAGAAACCAAAGATATCTTCAAGCGAGAGACGGTGAATGGTGCCCAGAGAATTGATGATTTTGGCATCAAGTTGTGATTCATCACCTAGGATGAGGGTACGGTATGTACGACCCTTGATATTGGCGCTATGGAATGCCTTGAGGTCATCGAGCGTCATGGTCTTTACTGCCTTGTAAGTGTCCTCATTTATATCGTGGTCGAGTCCTAGCTTTTGGGCTTTGAGGTAAGCATTGAAGATGTTTCTGCCCAAAGTGCGCTTGGAAGCAAGACGTTTGCAAACAGCGGACTTAGCTATTTCGAGGGCATTCTCATTAAACGGAGTATTCTCAACAATATCGTTGAAAGTTGTCATGCACTCGTACAGTTTGTCGTTCTGCGAAATGATATATGTAAGGAAACTATATGGCGAGTTAAGTCTCATCTCGTCGGAAGAGTAATCGGCATAAGCGCTATAAGCCAAACCTCTAGCCTCGCGTAGTTCCTGGAATACCACACCATTCATGCCGTTGCCGAAGTACTCGTTGAAGAGACTAGATACAGGTACTTGGTTGAGATCCAATGTTCTGCCGTCCACAGACAGCTGAGACAAGTAAATATTAGCTGCCTTGTAAGGTGCGATGAAAAGTTCTGGCTTATCAGAAGCATAAGGGCTGAAGTTGTTATTCTCTGGCTCTGGTTCGGGATTGTCGGTTATCGTATGAGTCTTTTCGATAAGAGCCTGTATCTCCTCGGCTGGGGTAGGGGTGTATACGCGGATTATCTGCTTAGCCTGAGGAAGAGAATGGAGAGCATTGCAGAGAGCCTCTGGAGTGATATCCATAATCTCCTTGTTGTTGTATACGTGAGTATAAGAGTTGTCGGGATTGTTCACGTATTTGAGCAATGCATTATAGCAAGCGCGTTGATTGCCCTTGATATTAACGCGGTCGCGTAGTATCTGACCACGAATGGCATCGAAAGACTCCTCGTCGATCTTGCCCTGCTTAATGATCTTCTCTACCAGTTCGAGAGCCTTCTGCTGATTCTCGGCAAGACCAGATACTGAGATGTATGAGTAGCGGTCGGAAATTGAGAAGCTCACGTTGCACGCTAGTCTGTATAGTTCAGCCTGAATCTCCTCTGCAGAGAGTTCGTCTGTCGAAAGATAATCGAAGTAGCTATCCAAGAGATGCAGCATCTTGTCGGCCTTCTGACCGCGTGTGAACTGATAAGTGATATCGAAGATGCCATTATTCTTATTCTGGACGTAGAGGAAGTCGTTGCCGTTGCGTATATCTGCCGTAGTCAGTTCCTTCTTGAAATCGACGAAATTAGGCTCAATATCCTTAACTGACATGTTTGAAATGTTCTGCACAAACTCAGAAGTCTTGTCACGATTCATTTCAATAGGAGAGATAGCAGGCTTTTCTATTTTAGCTACTGAATTATCCTCGCCCTGTTGTTTGTATGCTACAGCGTATCCATTGTGGAAGTTACACTTAGCGAAGTCGACAATCTGCAACTTAGTAATTTTAGACAACTCATCTATTTGGCTTACGACATCCTTCCAATCGACGTGATTGATGAAAGCATCTACCATAGTAGAGACGCGAGTACGGTTCTGTTCCATGCCTTGCATCTGCTCCAACTTGCTATTGTTGATGATAGCCTCCAGAAGCGATTCATCAAATTCTCCTGCTGCCACCTTTTGTACATTCTCCAGCAAGATATCCTTTACCTCCTCTAGAGACTGGCCCTCATTAGGTCGACCAATTACGAAGAATGTTGTATAATCAGCCTGGTCGTACACGAAAGCGCTTGCTTGGAGAAGACGCTGCTGAAGCTTTATATTAGTATCGAAGATACCCGATTTGCCATTGTCGAGAAGATTGCTGATGACAGAAAGCATGTTGCTTGAAGCCACATCCTTTGCTCCAGGGAATCTCCAAGCCACATATACACATGGTTGCTCTTGGCCTACAATATTTACAACGATAGGCTCAGATATAGGCTCCTCTGGCTGGTAAGAGAACGCGGGAATCTCTTTACTTGGAGTCCAATCGCCAAAATACTTATTTATGATAGCCAAAGTCTCCTCAGGGTCGAAATCGCCAGAGAGGCAGATGGCCACATTATTAGGTACGTACCAAGTATTGAAGAACTCCTTGATGTTCTTGATAGAAGGGTTCTTGAGGTGCTCCTGTGTGCCTATAGTTGACTGTGTGCCGTAAGGGTGATTGTGGTATAACGCTTTAAAGATACCCTCTACGCACTTGCGGCTATCTTGAGTAAGAGAGATGTTGAACTCCTCGTACACAGTTTCCAATTCGGTATGGAAGCCTCGGATAACCATATTTTTGAAACGGTCAGACTGGACCATAGCCCAGCGCTCCACCTCGTTGGATGGGATATCCTCGGTATAGCAAGTCACATCGTCGCTAGTATAGGCGTTGGTACCCACAGCACCTATGGCAGCCATGAGTTTGTCGTACTCGTTAGCGATGAAGAACTTAGAAGCCTCGTAAGAGACAGAATCTATCTGATGATAGATAGCTGTACGCTCATCCTTATCGGTTGTACAACGATAAGTTTCATACAGTTGTTCTATTTCATCCAAAAGAGGTTTTTCGGCCTCGTAATTGAGGGTGCCGAAATTTGTTGTGCCCTTAAACATGATATGCTCCAGGTAGTGAGCCAGACCGGTAGTCTCGTGAGGATCGTTTTTACTGCCAGCGCGGACGGCGATATGTGCCTGTATGCGGGGCTCCTCGGGATTGACGCTCATATAGACTTTCAGACCATTGTCCAAAGTGTAGATACGTGCGTTCATAGGGTCATTGCTGACGCTTTCGTAGTTTTTCTTGCAACCATTCAGACAAAGGAACAGAATGGCTGAGAGGCAATAAGTTAAAATGCTTTTCATGCTATGTTATGAGTATTAGTCCGACAAAATTACGTAATATGTACTAATCTTATTCGCCAGAGCGTGATTTTTATATGAAGATGAGACAGTTGTGGTATGAGCCTGTGTATAGAGAGTGTACTTGTTGCTCGCAGTTTTTTTGTTTTTTGTATATTTGCAAGAGAAGAAAAACGGTGCCACTATAGGTTGACTTGCAGTACGAGATATGAAGCAGAAAGGATGTCTACTAGTAGTAGATGACAATAAGAATGTGCTAATGGCAGTGAGGATGCTGATGCAGAACCATTTCAGTGAGGTGGTCACATTGGCGTCTCCACAACAGATACCCTCAATATTAAGAGAAAAGATGCCAGATGTGGTGTTGTTGGATATGAATTTCACTACAAGTATCAACAGTGGCAATGAGGGTCTCTATTGGTTGAGAGCGATAAAGAAACTCAAACCAGATACCAATGTTGTTCTGTTTACTGCGTATGCTGACGTCAATCTTGCTGTCAACGGTATGAAAGATGGGGCAGTAGACTTTGTGGTTAAGCCATTCGACAATGACAATTTGGTAGAAGTGCTCACCCAAGCCAGGGATGGTAAAGATCGAAATACTGGAAAGGAGAAGAAAGAGACGACGAGCGACAAGAATAGTTCTCAGATGTTTTGGGGAGAATCGCCTGCCATGGTGAAGTTGCGACACGTAGTAGAGCGCATAGCCAAGACAGATGCTAATGTGCTTATTACCGGTGAGAACGGTACAGGAAAAGAGTTGCTGGCCCGAGAGATACACAGATTGTCACTGAGGCACAATGGTCCCATGGTAGCAGTAGATATGGGTGCTTTGACAGAGACTCTGTTTGAGAGCGAACTCTTTGGTCATGTCAAGGGGGCATTTACGGATGCGAAGAGCGATCATGCCGGTAAATTTGAAGAGGCAGAAAACGGCACGCTCTTTATGGACGAGATAGGCAACCTATCGTATCAGCTACAGGCTAAGTTGCTGAGAGCATTACAGCAACGATATATTACCAGGGTAGGTGGCAATAAGCAGATAGACGTGAATATCAGGCTTGTCTGTGCTACGAATAAGAATCTGCAAGCCATGGTAGGGTTGGGAGAATTTCGAGAAGACCTATTGTACAGAATCAATACTATACATCTTGAGATACCTTCATTGCGAGAAAGGAAAGAAGATATACCAGCATTGGTAGAGTTGTTCCTCGATAAGTACGGTAAGATGTACAATGCAGAGGGGTTGCAATTGAGTCAGGATGCCAAAGAAAAACTGATGAATACCCCTTGGATGGGCAATATTCGCGAATTGGAGCATGTGGTAGAGAAGGCAGTTATCATGTCCGACCATCAGATATTGACTGCCAATGACTTTGATACGCCGAATGTGGCAGGTAATGCTGAAAGAGATACCAGAGCTGGCGATAAAGAGCTATCCGTATCAGGACAGACACTTGAGGATATGGAGAAAAACATGATAAAGCAAGCAATGGTACAGTGTGACGGCAACTTATCGTTGGTAGCGCAGCAGTTGGGTATTTCTCGTCAGACATTATACAATAAACTTAAGAGGTATGGTCTCTGAGTGGGTCATCATAGGTCTGTTGGCGATAATAATTATCGCTGGAATTGTGTATCATTTCTGGAGCAGGAAAAAGATGCGCAATAAGATAGACTTTATGGTTGAGGCAATAGAGAACAGAGACTTTACGTTCAGGTATCCCACTAATTCGAATAAGAATCAATCTGCAAAGATGCTCAATCAGACACTAAATAAGATAGTGCAGATAGTAGAAGGTATCAATGATGAGATCAGGAACAGGGAGCAGTATTTTGAGAAGGTAATCAACGTAGTAAATACAGGTATACTAGTCATAGATCAGCGAGATTATATCTTGCAAAGCAATCAAGCTATAGTTGATCTGCTGAATATGAAAGTATTGACTCATTTAGAGCAACTTGCGAGGGTAGATTCTGAGTTGCCATCCAAGATACGCAATCTTTCGACAGGTGAGCACATTATAGTTGCTATACAAAAAGGCAACAGCAAGAGGAGTATTTCATTGCAGTGTACCAATACGGTTTTGGAGGGGCAGCAAGTAAGAGTATTGGTATTCAATGATATTCAGAGAGAGTTGGACAATAAAGAGCTGGAATCATGGGAGAAGTTGAGCCGTGTCTTGACCCATGAGATTATGAACTCGGTAACACCTCTGACATCGTTGGCAGATACTCTAGTACAGAAGAGCGAAGATACAACACCCGAGATAGCACAGGGCTTGACCACTATTAGTAAGACAGGCAAGAGCCTGATAGAATTTGTGGAGAATTACAGGCAGATAGCACATGTGCCCAAACCTCAGCCAAGTCTATTCTATGTGAAGCCATTTATTGAGCAGATGAAGGGACTGGCAGAACATCAAGTAGAAGGTGTCAAAGCAGCTATAAGTGTATCTGTTGAACCATCAGACCTATTGGTATATGCTGATGAAGGACTTGTTAGTAGGGTAGTAATCAACATTTTCAAGAATGCTCTGCAAGCTGTAGCGGAGAAAGAGGGAGAAGGTAGAGTAGAAGTCACAGCAGAGGTCAGCAAGACCGAACAAGTGATGATACGTATAAGCAATAATGGACCAGTAATACCCGAGGAAGAAGAAGAACAGATATTTGTTCCATTCTATACTACGAAGAGAGATGGTAACGGTATAGGGCTATCGCTATCACGCAGGATTATGAAAGAGAGTGGAGGCGAATTGCTGTTGCAAGTCGACAGGAAGAGAGGTATTACAAGTTTTGTGTTGTTATTCTCGTAAGACTATTGGAAATGGATATATTGATAATAGCTGATCATTTTCCCCCCTCATTTGCTCCGCGTATGGGATACCTAGCCAGAAATCTCAAGGCGATGGGGCATAAGGTGTATGTGGTAGCTATTACTAAACACAGAGATTTCAACTCTTTTGATTTTTTGACAGGATATGCAGATGAGGTGTATGAGGTAGCTTCTCGCAATTCGTCCCATAAGGAAGTTCTGCTATCCACTGTCAAGGGATTCTTCTCATCATTTCGTCCGATGTGGACAGAGACAGATACTGTCTACTATGAAAAATGCAAAGAGGTATTGAAAAGTAGACATATAGATTGTGTGGTTTGCTCCACATCATCATTCTACCCGTTGCTTGTTGCCGAAAAGCTAATGGAAAGACATATCCCGGTAGTAATAGATTTCAGAGATATCTATGAGCAAGATGAGACGTTTTATCCTCGCAAAGGAGTAGCAGGTATAATGCGTCATTTTCAGAAAAAGATAAGGAATAGGGTTATTGGAAAGGCAGATGCGGTAGTTAGTGTTTCTAAATGGCATTGTGAGTATCTTTCGCAATGGAATAAGAGGTGCAAGATGATAATGAATGGTTTTGATGAGCAGAAATTTGTCTCAAAAACAGCATGGCATGGTAACAAAGTAAGGATAGTCTATACAGGTACAATGGCTACCCCTCAAGGCGATATATCTGCCCACTCTCCGTGTATGCTATTTGAGGCTATAGGAGAGATAGAAAAAAGCAAGAGAGATAATCTAGATGTGGTATTCTACACAGATTCGAACAGCAAGAATATTTTAGAGAGAGTAATAGCTCAGTTCGGTATAGAGAAAACAGTGAGGTGTGAGGACTGGGTATCCTCAGATATGGTCCCCGATATTCTCGCAGAGAGTTCGTCTCTGCTTATATTATCCAATCATGGGAATAAGGGCGTCATGCTTACGAAGACATTTGAGTATATGGCTATGAACCGACCGATACTATGTCTGCCTGACCCTGATGAGCAACTGGAACGTGTGCTGAACGAGACAGGTACAGGGTTTACTATGCGTGACAAGGAGAGTGTGAAGAGGTGTTTAGAGAAGTTGATAGAAGGTACTCTTGAGATTCATCCTAATATGGATGAGGTTATGAAGTACTCAAGGGGTGCTCAGGCCAAGCAGTTTGAAGCGTTGATGCAAGAAGTGTTGTCGTAAAACAGTGGTGAGTATGGGAAGCGGGAAGATGTTGGTCAGGATTAATGAGCTAGATCACAAGAGGCGTTATGCTTTAACGCAGATGCTGGAGATGATATTGGGGCTGGATGTCGAGTTCGCATTCACAGACAGCGCAGAACAAGGGTATACACTTCAGTACGCAGACAAGAGTATACAAATAGAGTCGGTAGATACTCTTTCTCCTCAATGGGTAAAGAATATATGGGGACCCGAGGAAGATATTATCATACTATATGGCGAAGGCACAGAGGCAGAGACTCAAGATCAATCTTCAATAAGAGGATTGAAATGTGATGTAGCCATGTCGGCATTCTATATGCTCTCTAGAGTAGAAGAGATAGGAGCAGAAGAACGACATCAGGTAGATGAACATGGTCGGTTCAAGTCTACATTCTCTATAGCCCATCAATATGGCTTTCTTGACAGACCCATAGTGAATGAATATGCGGAGATGATAGTGAATATCTTTGTTACTTTGGGAGTAGAATTGCCATGTAAGCGACAAGGAGCAAAGCTACTTTATACTCACGATGTAGATATATTGACATTTGAGCCTATAGTCAAGGCTATGGCAGGAGATATACTAAAGAGACACAATCCTCTATCGGCCATAAAGAGGCTGAAGAATCTCTTTTATGACGAGCATGATACCTTTGATGCCCTGATGACGCTTAGTGAAGAGAGGGGGCAGAAAGGAGTGTTCAATATCATGGGGACACACTACGACTACAAAAAGCCAAGGGAAGATAACTATCTGCGTAAGACGGCGTTTCAGCGAATGGTGGATAAGATAGTGTCGCGTGGTCATGAGTTCGGGTTCCATCCAGGGTATCACACCATGGTCGATGATGAACAATGGAAGAAAGAGAAAGAAAAGGTAGAGAAGAGATTAGGTAGACCATTGATGGAAGGGAGACAGCATTTTCTGAGAGTGTCGATACCTAAGACGCTTGAGATATGGGAAGACAACGGGATGAAGAAAGACTCCTCGTTGGGCTATGCCGACAAGACAGGCTTTAGGTGCGGTACAGGTTGCCTGTATCATCCGTACGACTTCAGGAAAGAGTGTGCTATGCAGCTCATAGAGCAACCACTGATAGTTATGGATGCTACGATGGACAGTTATGAGCGACTAAGTGAAGCAGAAAAAAAAGAGAGAATCATAATGTATGACTCTCTCTCTAAGAGATATGATATGCCTGTTACGTTGCTATATCACAACTGAAGGATTATTACTCCTTTGTAACAGAAGCACCAGAATCGTTCTTGATGTTTGAAACCTTTGGTGTGCCGCCATAGGTGATGCGTGCGCCGGATGAAGCCTTAGCGCTCTTGATCTCTTTCTCCACTACACCCATGTGGATTCCGGCACCTGACGAAGCCTCGCACTTGAGTTTGTCTGAAGTAAGACCCTTAGCACCAACCTTAGCAGAACTTTTAGCCTCAACCTCTACGTTTGATACTCGGCCCGACAAGTCGCAAGTAGCAGCTGATGATACCTCGACATCAAGTTTCTCTCCAGAAATGTTGTTTATAACAGCAGAAGAAGAAGTTGTTCCCTCCACTTTCATAGCAGGAGTATCGGCGCGAGAGACGTTAAGCTTTGAACCTGCATGAAGTTCGAAGTCCATAGCCTTTGAAGCGTGACCAGCAATGATACACTCTGAAGCCGACTTGAGCTCAACATCTAGGCTTGTAGCATCAATGGTATTGATGTTTGCTGTAGAATGAGCATTAAGCTCGATTTTGATTTCAGGAGCTGTTACACCAAGCGAGATGAAAGAAGAAGCGGCATTAGCTTCGATATCCAAAGTCGACTTTATGATAAGTTTGTCGGCATTGATCTTTGCACCAGCATTTGCCTCAATATTCAAGTTGCTGAATGTGTTATCGTTTGGATAGGTAATCTCGAGAACTGGCTTAACAGCACACTTTGTACGGTATGGCTTGATAATAGCCTTCACCTCATTGTCCTTCTGTGTAATGAGCATGAAGTCGAGGAAGTTGGCGTCGCAAGTAATCTTGTAGCTGAAATGAGAGCCTGCCACTAGACGTACATCATAAGCTCCATTGACTATGAGCTTGTCGAACTGGGCCAACATGCCCTCGCGAGTTGCGTCAACGCCAGCGCACTCTGTTTTCTTTGCATTAGCGCCTATAGTGCATGTGAGCACCATCAAGATAAGCGCGAAGAGAGATTGTAACTTTTTCATTGTTATAATAGTGTTATTGTTTAATTCTTACTTGTCAGATAAAAGGGAATTGACCATATCCTCAGCTGCACGAGAAGAACAACCAGGGAGGCCGATTATAGATTGCAGTTCGGCGTAATCCTCCAACATTTTGGCACGATAAGGAGTGTCACTCAAGAGGTCGTTGAGCAAGTCATGCATACGGGTAGGAGTATAAGCCTTTTGGAACAGCTCCTCTACAGCGGTACGGTGCAGGTTTAAGTTGACCAAGCTTATATACGGTACCTTTATGAACACCTTTTTAGCCATGAAATCCGAAAAACCGCCACCCCACATAAGGTACAGCACTATTTGAGGGCAATTCAGCAAGGCTGTTTCCAAGGTAGCTGTTCCCGAAGTTACGATAGCGCACTTAGCCTGTCGCAGCAACTGATATGTCTCGTTGAATACCAATTTCACGTTGTGCCCAGCTATGTAATGCTCGTAATCGGCGGCAGTGAAAGATGGTGCTCCTGCGATGACGAATTGGCACTCTGGATGAGAATCAGCCTCACGAAGCATAGCAGGAAGATTGTATTTCAACTCTCCCTGACGGCTACCTGCGAGTAGCGCCACTATAGGGAGATTAGGATTCAATGATGTACGAGAACAGAAGTCGGACAACGACTCCTCGGCATCATGTCGTTCAGCTATGGCATCCATAGTAGGGTTGCCACAATAGTGAACATCTATGCCGAAGCGTTTGAAATACTCTGTTTCGAAGGGGAAGATGGTATATAATCTATCGACAACCTTGCGGATCTTTTTTACGCGATACTCCTTTGATGCCCATGTTTTAGGGGCAATATAGTAGAATACGCGTATACCGTTTTTATGGGCAAATTCAGCCATTGGGAGGTTGAATCCCGGGTAGTCGATAAGTATCAGTACATCAGGCCTGTTGTCCAGTATATCCTTACGACACAGCGCAAAGTTGCGTCGTATCTTTGGCAGGTGAGTAAGTACGTCCCACACACCCATTACGGCAGTATCGCGGTAATGGCATACAAGAGTACCTCCGACAGCCGCCATGAGGTCGCCTCCCCAGAAGCGAATCTGAGCCTCAGGGTCCTTGGCCATTATACCCTTCATGAGGTTAGAACCGTGAAGGTCGCCCGATGGCTCGCCTGCTATGATATAATACTTCATTATTGGATGATGAATTTAAATACCACAATGACGATAGCCCAGAGGACTGTTGAAATAATCAACCCTCGTGCGATATTCAACTTATCGGTGTAAGCAAAAATAGTGAAGACCGCCAAGTTGGACAGGCAAGCCACAGCCAGCATAGTAGACATACTGTTAAGCATGATCATGGCATTCACGAAGTCGTTCCATGAATACTGTCCTCCATAAGAGTACTTATAGAGAAACCATGTGGTAATGGCAGGCAGGATTATTCCGAGAATTATGCCTATATACTTTTTGTCCATTATTATCAGTTAAATATCCACGTTGCGCAATAGGGAGATGACCTCGTAGTCGGTCACATCCAATTTGCAAGGAGAAATTGTAGTGTAGCCCTGTTTGAGCCAGTAATAATCTGTATCAGCGCCAGTAGGCAAGTCATCTATATATTCGCCATCCAGCCAGGTGTATGTCTGACCGAAAGGGTCGGTATAGCGGTTAGGCTTTTCTAGCCAGTGACCCAGGCTTACAGGGCATACGCGGAGGCCCTTAGAGCGACCGGCAGGCATATTGACGTTCAGGTATGTCGACGTTGGCCATTTGAAAGTCAGCAATCTAGGTAGCAGTCGAGACACTACATCACGAGCAGGAGCCATATCGGCATCGGGGTTATAGTCGTAATACGAGAAGCCTATACCAGGTATGCCCAGCAAGGCAGCCTCGCGTACAGCAGCCAGAGTGCCGGAATAGTGGACAGACGACGAGTAGTTGCCCCCATGGTTTATACCTGAGAGGATAACATCGGGACGGCGGCCCTCGAGCATATCATGTATACCCAATTTTATGCAATCTACGGGGGTGCCATGTACGCTCCATACCTCTACATTGGGTAATACATAATCATGATGGCGTGAATACTTCAGAGGTTCGCATACGGTAATAGCGTGGCTCTTGCCAGACTGGCCGGTAGCTGGAGCCACTATTATCACTTCACCGAAATTCGAAGCCTCCTCGGCTAAGACGCGAATACCATTGCTTAGGTATCCGTCGTCGTTAGTTATCATTATTCTCATAAAGTACTGAAGTCATGCATTATAGTATAGCCTTCTTGATGCGTATCAGGCGCTCCATCAAGCCCTCGAACAGGTCGAGTTGCAGCATATTAGCGCCATCCGACTTAGCATTGCGAGGGTCGAAATGGGTCTCCAGGAAGAGGCCATCTACGCCTACTGCTACGCCAGCACGGGCAACAGTCTCTATGAGTGCAGGTTTGCCACCTGTGACGCCCGAAGACTGGTTAGGCTGCTGAAGCGAGTGAGTAATATCAAGGACTACTGGAGCCTGCTCCTGCATTACAGGTATGCCACGGTAGTCGACTACAAGGTCGTAGTATCCAAACATCGTGCCACGGTCGGTAAGAAGTACCTTATTGTTGCCCGAATCCTTGATTTTCTGTACGGCGTGGCACATAGATTCAGGGGCGAGGAACTGACCCTTTTTGATGTTTACGACCTTCCCTGTCTTGGCTGCGGCTACCAGAATATCGGTCTGGCGGCAGAGGAAAGCAGGTACTTGGAGTACATCTACATACTCAGCAGCCATAGCAGCTTCCTCGGCGCTATGGAAATCTGTTACTGTAGGTATATCGAAAGTTTCGGATACTTTGCGAAGGATTTTCAATGCCTTTTCGTCGCCTATGCCCGAAAAAGAGTCGATGCGAGAGCGGTTTGCCTTACGATACGAGCCCTTGAAGATAAGAGGCAGTTCGAGGCGGTCGCACACCTTTACGAGATGTTCGGCTATACGAAGAGCCATATCTTCGCCCTCGATTACGCAAGGGCCAGCCATTACGAAGAAAAGGTTGGAATCTGCGTTATGCAGACGTGGTATTGATTTTATTATATTGTTCATTACTTTACTCTGTTTGTAAATAGACAAATATAGTTACAAATTCGCAGAAATCAAATTTTTACTGCCAAATGGGGGACGATATACAGACATATACAATGTTGTCCTAGCTCTTTCTGTTTGCGCGCAAGCGTTGGCGTTCTTTTTCTGCCTTTTCTCGTGCGTTTTTCTCCTTTTCTTGTGCACGTCTTTCCTTTTCGCGAGCGCGCTCGGCAATTTTTTCGTTGCGGCGCTGGTTACGCATGAGCTTCTTCTCCTCGCGGGTAACCTTCTTCTCCTTTTTGGCCAGTTTCGCCTGCTCTTTGGCGCGTTGAGCATCTATCTCCTTCTGCTTGCTTTCGATAAATTCGTCCAAGTCCACCAGCTCCTCTATGGTATATCTGTTCCATCCTGACGCCTTTTTATAGAGGTCACCACGATGAGGCATCACAACCACAGTGATATGGCGAGAAGTACGTGCATTGGACAATTTGAAAATTGTAGGAGGGTTGAGAGCCCTGATATGTATTTCGTAGAGCGACTTACAATTGTAGAAAGCATCGTCAGCCATGCTCTTTATGGTACTTGGCAATTTCACCACCTGCAATTTGGGACATTCGGCGAAGGTAAGTGAGAGGATACTCTCTATGAACAGACCATCGTATAATCCTACCTGTTCTCCGTAGGTCTGGAAATAGGGATTCTTAGAGTCGGAAGCCGGATCTTCGAAAGCCACCTGCTCCAGACTAGTACATTGGAAGAATGCCTTCTCGCCCAGATACTTCAGTCCTGCAGGCAGAGCCATACCCTTGAGAGAAGAACAACCAGCGAAAGCACGTTCACCTATAGTTTCAACCTTGGGAGACATGCCTATGCCCTGCAATTGAGAGCAACCTTCGAATGCCTTGGCCGATATTTCGCGAACAGAGCCAGGGACGACGGTACTTATCTGCTTACCCTCGGGGCATCGTACCAGTTTCTCTCCATTGTGGGCGAGGAGCATACCAGAACCGCTGCTATATACGCTATTCCCATGTTCGACCGATATACTATCCATAGAAGAGCATTCGTCTATGAATTTATCGCCTATACTAGTCACGTTAGCCGGTATTCGCAAGAATATTATGGAGCTACACCTCAGGAATGCACTACGTTCTATTCGCTGTAAGCTTTCAGGCAATGTCAAGTTGCGTATGGCAGAGCAATCCTGGAAGCAATTCTCTGGGATAACAGTCAACCTGTTTGACAGTCGCACATTCTCAAGAGACATACAATTGCTGAAGCACTGGGAGCCTATGGTAGTCAGATTACTTCCCATACGGATATCCTCCAGCAAGACGCAGTTGGCAAAAGCCAGAGCACCCAATTTAGTAATGCTGCCAGGCAGAGATACGTTTTTGATGGCACATCCGTAGAAAGCCTTATCCTCTATGCGCTCCAGAGATTCGGGGAGAGGAACGGAGCCTAAGCTCTTGCAGTTGAGGAAAGTTGAATTGTCTATCACAGTTATTCTACCCAAAGTATTTATGGTAGACAGGGAAGGACAATCGGCGAAGGCGTTACGTCCCAACGATTCCAGGTGCGCTGGCAATTGTACCGACGTCAGGTTCTTGCAATTGGCAAAAGCCTTATTGCCTATGGAAACTACAGACTCAGGCAGAACTACATTGCGGAGAGCCTTGTTTTCGAAGAATGCGTTGTTTTTGATGGCCTTTACTGTGTATGCCTTGTCCTCGTAGTAGACAATGTCGGGGATGACTATATCGCTGGTAGAAGGGGCGCTTATGACTTGTACTACCATTTCACGACCAATAGTTTCGTAGCCTATTTTATTGTCCTCGAAACGTATGGCGTATGATATGGTGGCAGTGTACAGAAGTACACACAATATTGTCAGCCTAAAGAATAGATTCACGACCAGCGTTGAAAATGTTGAAGTTGTCTGTATGTCGCTCCGTGATACGTACAGAGGTATTCAAAAGTTTCTATGAGGGTATATGCTGAGTAGTGTGAGAGTAGTCTTTGCTCGCAGTTTTTTTATTTTGAGGGTAGTGTGAGAGTAGTGTGAGAGTAGTCGTTCATCGCAATTTTTTATTATTGCAGATGTAAAGAAAATATAAACACGTCACTTACTTTGATATAGTCAAACTCTTTAACTAACTTTGCGTCAAATAATTTGTTATGGGAAATATTGTAGCTATAGTAGGACGTCCAAATGTAGGCAAGTCTACGCTTTTCAACAGACTTACACAATCTCGTCAAGCCATTGTTGACGAGGAGGCAGGCGTCACACGTGACCGCCAATATGGAAAAGTGTTTTGGAACGGCAGGGATTTTTCGATTATTGATACAGGCGGATATACATTCAACTCGGACGATGAGTTCGAGACAGAGATCAGAAGACAGGTACAGTTGGCTGTTGATGAAGCAGCTGTCATACTATTCCTTGTAGATGTTAGAGTTGGCATTACCGATTACGATATGGAGATTGCCGATTTGCTTCGTCGTTCGAGGAAGAATGTGATATTGGTAGTCAATAAGGTCGACTTTACGGAGCACGTTCAGGATTCGTACGAGTTCCACAGACTTGGATTCAAGGACTTCTTCACTATATCGGGTGTTAACGGTAGCGGTACGGGCGATTTGCTTGACCGAGTATTGGAGTTGTTGCCAGCCGATGTAAAGAGCGATATTGACGATTCGTTGCCAAAGTACACCATTGTAGGTAGACCAAATGCAGGTAAGTCGTCGATTCTCAATGCCTTTATGGGTGAGGAGCGAAACATTGTGACTTCGATAGCAGGTACTACGCGCGACTCCATTTATACCAGGTACAATAAGTTCGGTCACGACTTCTATCTAGTCGATACAGCAGGTTTAAGAAAGCGCAACAAGGAGAAGGACGATATAGAGTTTTACTCTACTATGCGTTCGGTGAGGGCTATTGAGGACTCCGACGTATGTATCCTGATGCTTGATGCAACTCGTGGTTTTGAGGCGCAGGACAAGAAGATATTCTCGTTGATCGAGAAAAACAACAAGGGTGTTGTGGTTTTGGTCAACAAGTGGGACTTGGTGCAGAAAGACTCTAAGACGACCAAGAAGTGGGAAGAGATTATCAGGGCTGAGATGGCTCCTTATACCGATTTCCCTATTGTTTTCACCTCGGTACCAAACAAGCAGAGAATATACGAGGCTATAGAGCAGGCCGACAAGGTATATGAGAACAGACAGAGAAAGATATCGACATCTGAGCTCAATGATGCTTTATTGCCAATAATAGGAGAGTATCCACCACCTGCAACTAAGGGTAAGTACATCAAGATCAAGTACATTACACAGTTGCCTAGTGCTACGCCTACCTTTGCATTCTTCTGTAATCTGCCACAGTATATCAAGGAGCCATACAAGCGATTCCTTGAGAATAAGATGCGTGAGATGTGGGACTTCACTGGAGTACCTATCAACTTGGTAATGCGTAAGAAATAATAAACTTGACAAGATAAAGGCTAGGCTTATGGCTAAAGATGATTTTGTACCTTATTTGCTGCAATTGGTGAGTAATGCACTTTCGTCGCCTATTATTGAGCGCGAGATAGCCTTTGTCGTTGATCTGTTTGTGGTAGCTGCGTTGACCTTTATTCCTATCATTGGTCTGCCATTGGCTATTGTATATTTTCTTGTAAAGGATATACTCCCATTCAGTGGCAATACATCCTTTGGCAAGTCGGTATATCACATACGAATAGTAAATGCACAAGATAACACACCACTGTCTAAACAATTTCTGTTTAAGGCAGTGGTGCGTAATGTTATTATACTTATACCTGTACTGAATATTGTAGATGGATTCTATCTTATATCTACAGGTAAGAGACTAGCTGATATATGGGTTGAGACAGATGTTGTCTCATACGAGGAATCCCTGTAATTTTAGGGTATCCATCAGCTCCTTGGAGAAGAATTCGTTGTTTTCTTTTGTATAGCGTACCTCGGCAAACACCTGTGCGAGGTTCTCCTTATTGTTGTCTCTGCAGAATTGCTTATTGCTTTCCAACTGTTCTCTCTCGGCATATAGAGAGTCTATTGTTTCATCGCAGTAATCTTTATATTGCTCCATGTGGAGGATAGCGTCGACTGGTAGGCGTTCTGTAAGTTCTGGCATATCGGCTGGGTATCCTACAGTGATAGTTGTCACAGGCATTACCCCCTTAGGCAGTTTGAGCGTCTCTATTATCTGTCGTGCGTTGTATGTTGTAGTTCCCAGATAGCAAATGCCAAGGCCCAGATGCTCGGCCTCCAGTGCAGCGTTCTGAGCTGCTATAGTAGCGTCGATGGTAGCGGTATAGAGAGTCTGCATATTCATGAAACCATGCTTGGCATTGCGCATATCGCACCATTTATTCATACGGTTCACGTCGGCACAGAATGTCAGGACCAGAGGAGCCTCAGTAATCATCTTTTGGTTGAAGTGAGCTGGCGACAGGGCCTTTTTGATATCGCTGTTGGTAGTAGCTACTACGCTTACCAATTGCATGTTGCCGGTATTGCTGGCGCGGTTGGCGGCCTCTATTATTCGCATGAGGACATCGGAAGGGACCTCTTTAGTCTGGTACTTGCGTATGCTTCTATGGTTGAATATAGTTTGCATTGTCTTTGTTGATAGATAAATTAAAAACTCCTGATGCAAAGTTAGTAACTTTTGCGTCAGGAGCAGATTAAATGTATGTTGATATTCGCGTGTTCTGTTACATAGTCACCTTAACATTATGCTTGCCTGCAAGGAAAGGAACAATGTTGTCTGTGAGCTTCTTGCCATCTATCTCTACGCTCTTAACGCCCTTCTGAGCGCCCGAAGCATTTACTACCTCTATATTGTACTCTGCACCGCGGAAGTTACGCTTTACCGTAAAGCCCTTCCAAGAAGCAGGGATACAAGGATCTATTTCGAGACCATTGTAGGTAGGCTTGATACCCAAGATAAACTGGCTGATAGTGTACCACATCCAAGCTGCTGTACCTGTGAGCCATGAGTTCTTACCCTCGCCAGGCTTAGCGGCATCCTTACCTGCTACCATCTGGCAGTTGACATAAGGCTCAACCTTATGGAGAGCTGAATGCTCCTCTGTATATGAAGGGCATATCTTGCGATAGAGGTCCCAAGCGCGATCGCCACGACCGAGAACTGTCTCGCCTATGATTACCCAAGGGTTATTGTGGCAGAAGATACCGGCGTTCTCCTTGTAGCCCGCAGGATAAGACGATATCTCGCCCATCTCAACGTAGTACTTGGTGAATGCAGGGTTGTTGAGAACTATACCATGCTCGCACTCGAGGCGCTCCTTTACAGAGTTGAGAGCCTTCTCTACCATGCCCTCCTCGAGACCGATGCCTGCCATTGTACACCAACCTTGAGATTCGATGAATATCTTGCCCTCCTCGTTTTCGTTAGAGCCAATCTTGTTACCGTAGTAGTCGTATGCGCGGAGGTACCACTCGCCATCCCAGCCATGCTTCTTTACTGCCTCTACCATGTCGTCGATGAACTTCTGAGCTCGTGCAGCCTCATCCTTCTTGTTGATCTGCTTACAAAGCTCCACATAGTCGCGGCCGGTTACAACGAACAGACCAGCAATCATCAACGACTCTGCCTTTGTGCCTACATTGTTGTTCTCTGTTGTCTGGAAGCTCTCGTTAGGATCCCAAGAGAAGCAGTTGAGGTTCAAGCAGTCGTTCCAGTCGGCACGACCGATAAGAGGTAACATATGAGGACCAAGGTTCTCTACCACGTGATTGAAAGATACACGGAGGTGCTCGAAGAGCGAAACCTCTGAACCCTCAACATTATCGAATGGTACAGGCTCATCGAGGATTGAGAAATCACCTGTCTCCTTGATATATGCTACAGTGCCGAAGATAAGCCAGCATGGGTCGTCATTGAAGCCACCGCCAATATCGTTGTTGCCACGCTTAGTGAGAGGCTGATACTGGTGATAGCAGCCGCCGTCAGGGAACTGAGTAGATGCTATATCTATGATACGCTGACGGGCGCGGGTAGGAATCTGGTGAACGAAGCCTACAAGGTCTTGGTTTGAATCGCGGAAACCCATACCACGACCGATACCGCTCTCGAAGAACGAAGCCGAGCGAGACATGTTGAAGGTAACCATACACTGGTACTGGTTCCATATATTCACCATACGGTCGAGCTTCTCCTCCTGAGTCTTGACAGAGAAGATGTTGAGGAGGTTGTCCCAATATTTCTTGAGCTCATCGAAAGCTGCATCCACCTTAGCGGTAGTGTCGAACTTAGCGAGTGTCTCCTTAGCCTTAACCTTATTGATGATAGGACTAGCGTTGGTAGAGACTACCAATCCAGCCTCTGCCTTAGCAGCAAACTTCTCATCCTGAGGCATCTCTACGTAACCGAGGACAAAGATATAATCCTTGCTTTCGCCTGGGTTGAGAGTTACCTCGATATAGTGGCTAGCGATAGGCGACCAACCGTGAGCAACAGAGTTGGAAGGCTTGCCTGCCATCACACACTGTGGGTCGGCAAACTCATTATAGAGGCCTATGAAACTCTCGCGGTCGGTATCGAAGCCGTTGATAGGAGCGTTAACGCTATAGTAAGCGTAGTGATTACGGCGCTCCTTATATTCTGTCTTGTGATATATTGTGCTGCCATCAACCTCTATTTCGCCTGTAGAGAAGTTACGCTGGAAGTTCTCCATATCGGTAGCAGCATTCCAGAGACACCACTCAGC
>JAKSLE010000024.1 GCA_024401365.1 Bacteroidales bacterium
GAGGAATAACCACATTGTCTGGGACAGAAAAGCACAAACCTTGCGCTTGTCCTTCCTCGTGATAAGGATCCTGCCCTATGATTACCAGTTTCACATTATCAAATGGACAAAGGTTAAACGCATTGAAAATATTTGCTCCTTTAGGATAAACTTTTGTAGTCTTATAAGCATTTCGTACAAAGTCCACAAGAGAAGCAAAATATTCTTTATCAAATTCTTCTTGCAAAACTTTCTTCCAACTTTCCTCTATCTTGACTTCCATAATATTTTAATGTAGTGTTAGAATTAAAAATTCAGTTTTATAATCGCCGAAATGAAACGGCCAAAAATTGAAAATGAAACGGCCAAAAAAGAAAAAAAAGAGACTACAAAAAATAGTCTCTTTTTATATCCACTTAACCAGCCTTTAATCATATATTAACATACATCACATCGTTATAATTAACAGCTTTCCCTCTCACCTGTATCACATATCTATCAGCCTGCATAAAAGGATTATGCAGATCGCCATGACTCGATACCCAGGCTAACACTTTTTCTATCCCACTTCTATCACTCGTAAAATAAATAAAATTCTTTTCACAGCACGACGCAGCAACATCTAGACTCTGGAATACCCCAATATGTCTCTTTGCTATACCCTGACACATCTGTCAGCATATATGGAGGATCCATAATCAATACAACATCTTCTACATCCCTGTATTACTCTACAATCTGGACGTGCTTGTTTTATTGTATGACTAACTATACCACTTCCACCAAACACATCAATCACAACTGCTCCTGTTTTTAAATTCTTTGCTACCTGTTGCAGTTGCTTTATCCATCTTCTTTTCTGCCCCTGAAATGGCAATGGAGCTTGATTATATTTCACCATCACATACTAGAATAATACCAAAACACCTTGCTTTTACCCTGAAAGTCTTCATCTTCAAACCAAAACATCTTAGCCAATTCCATTATAGCCCTTGATGACAGATCACTCTTCGCCATGTCGTGCATGAACCCATTGACACCCACATACGCATCCCATCGTTTATCCTGGGCATTATCTATCCCTCCCAGTATTCTCTCTGCATCCTGAACTGTCACAGCCTCACCTTTGATTTTCTCTCCTGCAGAATTATAGTGATACATCTGAGCGACCACCTCCTTAGCCATCTCCTCATTGAAATGAGGCCCATACATTCTGCTATGCTCCTTCATCAGAAACTCCCTTGCCATCTCTGGATGCGAAACCTTGAGTTTCTCCACCAAGTCACTCACAGCCTCTACACTCTGCCACATTATCTCTTCGCTCTTCTCTGGCGCATTCCTCACCATATCTATATATGTCATCTTATACTCCTTTCCTTATCCATTCTTCCTACTAGAGATGAAAAACTCTCAACCAATTTATCCACCTTATTCTCCAATGCAGCCATTCTCTCTGCAGCCTCAGTTCTCTCCTTATATTCTTGCGAATACACCTTCTGCAATTCTTTGCATTTCTTAACAGCGTCCTTGTAGTAATCTGTCATCTTCAAGGCTTCTTCAGCCTGGTTCTCCACATTCTCAATCTCTCTAAGAATAACCTCCTTATTGACAGATATTACCAATTCATTAGCATATCCAACCTCGCCAGTATCAGCAAATACATACGAAACAGTATGCCCATCTGTCTCCACATTAAGGTCAACAACCATCTGATTTGTACCCATCTTTACATCAAAATGAGGCAGTGGTGAATTAGTCACCTTACCAACCTTCACAGACACATCTTTTCTATCGAATATATATACTGGGTATCCCTGTTTTACATCTCTAAATAACATCTTTTCATCTGTTTTAGTTAAAAAATAGAGGTAGCCCTGCCTTCAGAACTACCTCATTCCCTTTAGGCAATAGTAACTGTCAAAGTTGTTGTCATTTTTGCCTTACTTGTATGGCAGCATGTCACATCATCATATCTTACGATATTCACATCGCCAGCTGTCAATGTCACAGTGTTAGCGGTTGTCGCAGTAAATGCTACCTCGAAGGTTTCACTAAAGTGTCTTACCTTAGTATTACAACTCTTGCAAGCATTACCATTAACTACCATAACTCCTGTAGCAGTGATAGGTACTATCGCTATGCCATTAACAACTCTAGGAGTGCTTGCGGCAAAGCTTACATTCCCTGATAAGTGAGAACCACCATGCACACATACTCTCTTGCAGATGTCTTCTGTAATCTCAACTACCAACTCCTGCTCTGTAGCAGTTGATGGAGGAATAACTAATACTTCAACCATAATTTACTCCTTCCTTAATTACAATCACAGTTGTTTCTGCCTTCCTTCATCTTGTACAGCAAAAGTTCTCTATCCTTTTCTGCTAAGATGTCTCTTAACGCTTGTGCTTTATCTGCACACATCTGGTCAAGGATTCTTTGTGTGTTCTTGTCACTGTTAGCCATTATTGCAGTTGCATTCTTCTGAGCCTCATAAGCAGTTGCAGAAAAACCTTGTGTAATACCATTAGCTAACTGTTCTATTCTCTGCATTATTGCAGAGTGGTTAGCTTGATCTCTCAACTGACCTTCGTAACCCATCTGCTGGATAAGCAACTTTTGCTCGCAGCAGCACTGGCTAAACATAGCCATAATGTCCTTGTTGCCCATGATAACTTGGTTAGCGATTGCTTCCTTAGTTGTGCCAAATTTCTCAGACATCTGTCCAAGCACAGCATTGATAGTACAGATGCCAGTTCTTACGGCATCTACATTGCTGTTAGTTCTGTTAGCAACATCCATCAACACATTGTTGTGACTATTCAGATATGCCATCAAGTCGCTAGAGTTCTTGTTGTCGGCTATCTGATTTCGTAGGCTTTCAATTTCGCCATTATAACCACAGCCGCCTCCAAAACCATTGCGGCCAAAGCCGTAACCATAGCCACCGCCAAACATCATTATTAGAAGCAGTTCTACAAGGTCATTTCTGTCATTACCTCTATTAGTCAATGCACCCATAATCGCATTGTTGTTGGCGTTCATCAGCGCTGCCACAGTGGCAGTGTCTGCACCCTTACAATAAACTTTTTCGTCGTCCATCTTTTTTTCTTTTTTTTACTTTTGCCCTCTTTCCTCTTCAGGCCTTGACATCATTCTAGAATTGACTCTGCAAAATTACCACCCTTCCACCATACACCTACTTCCCTCAGTGCAAGATAACTGCAAGATAACGACAACTTGAAAACAAAATAAAAATCGCCGACAAACACTTGTCAGCGATTCCCCCAAAAAACAATATTTAAATACCTTAAAAAGTTATTTCATGCCTTTTTATAGCTATCGAATTTTACTTTAAATCTTACAGCATCCCATAGGTAAGCAGTGCCTTTCTCTTTTGCAATTTCATGAACATCTACAGGCACTTGCCAAGTGTGTGTTACAGCATCAATTTTTTTTCTGCCTGCTCCTTCTCTTTTGCCTCCTCTTTTAATCTTATTCTTCTGAAAATCCATAGTGAATATTTATTTCTGTAAGTATTTCTTTGATATCTTCTTCATTGAAGATATTTAATTCATCGTGAATTTTTTCTATCCATTCTTCTTCAGTTAATTCATTGCATAATCCGTCAGTATTGATTGATTTACTGCCTATTTCTTCATTACGGAAGAATATTTGCATATTAGAAGGATAGCATTTAACTCTTTCAAGCCTATCTTCTTCTTGAATTGAGAAGCAATGATCGTAATCATTCCAAGTTAGAATTTGAGTTTCATTTTCATTTATGTATAAGTATTCTATTTTTGTATCTTCACTTGTATCTTCTGTTTTCTCAAAGCCAAATTCTTCAAGTTTATCTTGAATAGCTTCTGCTTCTTCATTCCAGATATTAAGATTTCTGTACTTGTTGATAACTGCTACTAGTTCATCTACATTGTTTGTGTTTTCAATAAATGTTCTCATTATTTTTTTCTCCTATTTTTTGTTGTTATTATTTCGTTTATTTTTACAATGCAAAATTACAACATTTTTGAATAACTACCAAATAAATCAAAGAAAAATTATAAGAAAATCAAAGAAAAATTTGTAAAGCGTTGATTTATAATGTTAATTTTTTTTAACCACAAAATAAAAATCGCCGACAAACACTGTCAGCGATTCCCAAAAAAACAATTAAAAAAACAACAAAATCAATACTTTCCAGTAACTTTCCTTAGATGGTTGATAGGTATCTCTATGTCAAAGTCTTCACCCACAGATCGAGCTATTGCCAGCAATCTTCTGCCTACCTCTTTCACCAGCATGTGATATGCGAACATGTTCGCCCAGTAATCCTCTATCCTTGCCTTTATAGCATTTATCTGACTACTGCTATCTACATCTGTACACCCTTTGATGCTCTCCACTGAGAACCCTGCCGCCACCAGCCAGAACACAGTGATACTTCTCGCAGTCACCACATCTTCCTTCCTGTTACCATCCAGTATCTCTTTTTCTTCCACATCACACACCTCTGCTGTCACCTGCAGTATTTTGTTAAATATTTCTCTCTTATTCATCTTCTCATCTTATTTACTAAAATACAAGTCAGCTTCCGCTGCTCTCCTTCTCTGCAAGCCTGGCAACTTATGTGCGCCGCTATACACCCACTTGTTGAACTCATTCCTTATAGTCTTATCCTCGCTGTTAGCCTTAACCTTCTTCAACAAGGTACTCTTCGCCAACCTCGCCACACCTACATTGTATATAAAGCTCATCAGCGCATCATACTGGTTCTGGTTAATCGTTAGTTGAAGACTGTTTAACTGCCTTTCAAATTCCTTTATATCTTCATCAAAGAACCTCTCTGCATCCTCCTGACTTATCACCATGCCTTCCTTCACTCCCTTTGTATGACCATAGCCTATAGTCCATACACCAGCAGGGCATCTGTAAGCCTTCAGCTTGCAACTCTCAAAGCTCTTTATCAACTTTTTCCCTTTTTCTCCTGTTTTCATATTATCTACTCATTATCTTACTACTTATCCCACTCCACATACTATCATTTACATAGTTATCATAGTATTTCGCTGGCACATATATCTTGCCTGCCAAATGTGCCTTCAACGCATTTATATCACCTTCCAGCACCTCTGGCACATCCCCCTTGAAATACATATTATTCATTCCATAGAAATCGCCAAACGCATTCTTCAATGTCTGCAAACTCTCTGGAAATGTTATACTACCATAAGCATTCTGTGCTAAAGCATCTTCTTCGACAACTGCGATTCCTTCAGGAACCTCCAGATTATTAAATGTACCACAGTTATAAAACATCCTTGTAGGTATCGTGTTTGTCTGTATCGTCTTCGCAAAATTCACATTCCAATAGCATCTAACTCCTTTCTGCTGGTTAAATCCTGCTCCACCCGGGTATCCATTATTCACAAAAGGCCCCTGCCAACCTGCCACACTCAGATTCTTTATACTACTTGGTATATTTAATGTCATATATACATTCTCATCATACAATCCTGCAGGGATATTTCTAAAAGACCATACATTTAAAGTTTCAACACCTTCTGCTATATCAATAACTCTAACATTCCCACAGCCACAGAAAGCATTTATTCCAATACTCTTAACGCTTCCAGGAATATGTATCTCAGTTATATTAGAATTGTTATAAAAGGCTGTAGCATCATAGCTTGTCGCTTCTCCACCTTCTATATTAGTTACAGGATATGCTCTCCCTTGCTCATCTTTCACATAACTTGGTATTCTCAGTATTCCCTTCTGATCACAATTACCTCTAATCAAGGTAGCCTCTCCATTGACTACCTTGAAATAGAAGTTATTGTGATTGAAAAACATCTTGCCATTCATCCAAGCATGTGCAACTTGCTTACCCTCTATGTGAAAAGATTTAACCTCTTTATTCTTGATTTTCATTATACAAATTCTATAGTTTGTTCTACCATTGGGAATCTATTCATTACCCAACCACTATCGCCTAGAAATGCAATATCTGTATCTGGATTATAGCTATCTTGTGATATTTGTGTAAAGGTCTCTGGGTCTGCAATAAATGGTAATAATGATATAGCTTCACCTCCCAGCATACTAGCTATCTCCATCACTCCTGCATAAGAAGGTAAGCTATCCATTTCTGTCCCTGTTGGATTTAGTTCGCCCATCGTTTTAAAGGTATAAGCTCCACCTTCTTTCGCCATCAACCCATCTAATCTACCTCCCATATTCGCAGCCATCATAGACATAGGAGCTACAGCTTCAGATATTGTTAGTCCACCAAAATTAACGGGTTCAGCAAACCTTATCATCACATAAACACCATCATTCTTGCCAAATACATCATACCCTGTGCCTATCTTCACGTTTTTAAAGCTAGACATATCTGTCATATCTACTTCTGGTAGTTCTACTCTCTTCAATACTTCCTGCGTATCACTAGCCATGAGCCTTATACCATTTCCTTCTTCAGGTTCTTCAGGTGTAGGCTCTTCTTCTTTTTCTCCTATACACATATCTAGTTCTTCTTGTGTCCCATCTTCATACTCTACCAACATCAACACTGTCTTACTAGATGCACTCTCTCCTGGTTCGCCTTGTGGACCTTGTTCTCCCTGTGGTCCTTGTTCGCCTTGTGGTCCTCTTTCGCCTGGTATTCCTTGTTCGCCCTGTGGTCCTCTTTCGCCTGGTACACCTTGTTCGCCCTGTGGTCCTCTTTCGCCTGGTACTCCTTGTTCGCCTTGTGGTCCTCTTTCGCCTGGTATTCCTTGTTCGCCTTGTGGTCCTCTTTCGCCTGGTACACCTTGTTCGCCTTGTGGTCCTCTTTCGCCTGGTATTCCTTGTTCGCCTTGTGGTCCTCTTTCGCCCACTACTCTTCCTAAGTTTATCTTTTCTTTTGCCATTTCTTTTTCTTTTTTTTAGATATACATATATAAATCATTTCCTTCTATCGCAAATTCAGTATCATTCCCATCGCTCTTAGTTACATACAAATCGCCATCCTCTATACTGAATACACACACACCACTTTCTCCTCTTTCTCCCTGTGGTCCTCTCTCACCCTGTGGTCCTCTTTCACCTCTTATCGTGTTATCCACCCAGCCTGATATTGTCTCTCCCTCTTCTTCCTCCATCGTCAATACCACTGGTATCGTCACCCTTCTACTTCCATCCTCCTGCACACTGTCAGGATATGATATTACTATCTCACACTTCATCTCCCCACTTCCCAGCTGAGGGCTGTCAGCACTTATCACAGCATAATCCTCCTCTACCTGTGCATATCCTGTGGCTTTCTCTCCATCCCAGCCACCTTTTATGCCCATCTGCTTGCTGCCTACCCATATCAGCGCCTCCCATGGCACCTCTTTAGGACTTATCTCCTGTCCCATTAGTCTCATCTTCAGACGCACCTTCACATCGTCGCCTATTCTATGTCTCGCTATCATATCTCTCTATCTTATTACTATCAATGAGTTCTCTGGCACTATCTCTCTGCCATTATTCTCTATCTCTACTATTCCTACACCGTATCTTATCTCCAGCTGTGCTGTCACATCTTTATACAGGTCTTTCTCCCCCTTTGCCAACACCCTTACTATCGCTAGTTCTTCCCCCTCTAGCAATTTCTCTCTTATCATCACATCTGGCTTTATCTCCTCCTTGAGTACCACCACTCTCTGTGATATTACACATGTTCCTATCTTGCCATTTACCTCATTTATAGCATCTACTATGCTACTCTTTTTCTCAGTATTCAACTTCTTAATATCTCCTATAAGTGTACTATTCCCTTCGCACTTATCTATCAGCTTATTTATTCTCTCTCTTACTACTAAGCCTCTATCGCCATTGTTTATCTTTTCCATCTTTTTCTTTTTTGTCTTTTAGTCTCTCCAGTAGTTGTAGTTCTGCCATACTCCCTCATCACTATACTCTCCACTCTTTAGCAGCCACTCTCCTTCACTCTCTCCTTCTATTCCTGTAGTTATACAGCCTACACTTCTTTCATTCTTCACACCCTCTGGCACTGTCACCACGCCTGTATTTCCAAAGGTATGCTCCCATGACAGCCCATTCTCCCTAGCTATCACAGCCACATCTTCCACTTCGCCATACATCATAGCTATGTCCACTATACACTGCCCAGGCTTCACCTCCACTATCATACTCTACCTTCCTCCAATCTCTCTACTCTTTCCTTCAGTAATGCTATATCTCTCTCCAGCTCACTCACTCTCTTGAGCCTATACAAGTTTTTCAATATCTTCTGACTATCAGTCTCTGCTGGCAGCTGGTTCTCATACATCACCACCTGTGCCCCAAGGTCTTCATGACAATACACCACCTTATCCCCATTAGGATTATACACTGGAGACGGTTCTGCCGTATTATCCACCAGTTGCACCGCCAACCTCTCATTCACTTCACTTATAGTATATACCCCGCCTACCGTCACATCTATCTCTTCCACCTCTCTTACACTTCCATCACTGCACAGTATCACTCCTTCTTTCACTACTACCCTCGTGCCTCTCGTCTCTGGATGAGTCACTATTATATTACATCCATCCAACACTATAGGATACTCTCTCCCAAAACCATTGATGTTCGCCAACATGTTATACACTGCTCTGCCCTGCTGCATGTCTGCCTCAGACAGAAAGCTAAAATCCTCAGGCACTACCTGCCTTGTCTCTCCGTTTTTGTTTACTCTATTCATCTCTATATAGTATTTCAAATTTCAATCCTGGAAAAACATACCTCTTCACGTATGCTTTCACATCTTCTTTATCCACTCCTTCTGGTACCCTTATCCTGAAATCCCATCCAGCATCTTCATCTTCTCTGCCTATGACATACCAGCTATCTTCCTTCTCTCTGCTTACTATTGTCCTCTCTATACTTCCCTGACTATATACAAAGCTCAACTTCGCATCTCTATAGTCTTCTATCTCTACCTCTATACCATAGTGCTTTTCTATCAGTTCCTTTATCTCCAATACCTGTGAGGTATATCTCAATTCCTCTTCCAAGCTCTCTATGTACTGCTTATCTTCTTTCCACTTCTTCCTTATCCAGCTTGTCAGATACCATATCAACAGATAATATCTTATCCCTCCTCTTTTCCTTACAGGCATCGCCTGCAGTATATATCTCTCCCAGTTCATCACTCTATCTCTCTTTCATATCTCACACTTATATTCAAACTCTTCACTTCATAGTAGCCTCCCTTCGCTACATAATACCTGCCTTCTGCCCATGATACTTGATTTGGATCTTCTATTATGCAGTTCACATTCGTATCTACTACTCCCTTCACACTCTGTATCACATCCACCAGCTTAGACTTATACAATACTCCTCCAAATTCCACATCACTCAGATACTCTTCAATAGCCTTTTTAACATTATTTAACACCTCTTGCTTATCATACTGGCTATTTATATACACTACATTGTATGGACTTATCTCACAAGCCTCCATACTCTGCACTCGCACATGTATCCCTATAGGCTTTATCACATTGACATACCCCTGCAGACTCGCCACTTCATCATCTGTCAGCCTTACTTTCCTTACTCCTGCTTCTTTGGCTACCTTTATGTATATCTCTCTATCGCCTACTACTACCGCCACATATCTCACTATCCTCTTACTCTCATCCTCCTCTCTATAGCCTATCTTACCATTCTCCAGTATCTCTACTTCATCACCATACTGCCACTGTTGTATTACCTTCTTCCACCACTCTCTGGTACCATACCTCGTCGCCAAGGCTGTCGCCTCTATATCCTCTTTCCATAGTTCGTGATATTTCTCCCTAGTCCATATCACCAATGCTACTATGTAGAAGAGCAGGTTCTCCACCGATGCCGTAGGAAATCTCTCCTCAAATTTCTCCCCCTCTCTTATTCCCCACTTATCTCTTACTCTGCTGTCAGACATCCATTCGTCTGTCATCTCTTTTTTTATCTCTTGTATTGTCATATCTCTATCTCTATTTCTCCGTTATTCACTTTCACTTTCTTGTATTCTATCCCTCCTCTTTTGAGGTTCTCTACCACTTCTCGTGATATGCTTACATCACTCTTGTTAGCTGCTACCATGTTCTTGATGCCTACCCCCAGATACACATCATTCTTCCATTCTCCCCTATTACTATCCACTATATTCTCTATCATGTCCATAGTATTATCTCCCAATACCATGTAGCCATCTTTCACCTGTATATCTGTGCCTTCCAACAATATTCCTCTCATCAGTGTACTACCTCCTTATCTTCTATATTTCCAAAATCTTCTTTCTCTACTATCATTGCCAGCTTAGCCTCTATCTGTGCCTTGTATGATGCTCCACCATCTTGTGTTCCAGTACTACTGTTCTTCAGTGCATTCATTATCCCATCTATTCTCTTGGTCATCTTCTCCAGATTATCTCTCAGTTCCTCTATATTTATCAATCCGCCTCTCTCTCCCCCATTGATTACTATCTTCTCCACCTCTTCCACCATCACTACCACTCCTTGAGCCTCATTCTTCATCAGTACTGCTACCATGCTGCCCTCCTTAGGCACCTGGCACAGCCCTCTGTTCTTCTCTCCTACTATCAGACTCGCCAATACTTCATCTCCCTCTTCATCCAGCATGACTACACAGCTCATCGTCTGCATATCCACACTCCTTACTACCCCCATCTCTACACTCTCCCTCTTGCCTGCTATCTGTCTTATATACTTTCCTACTTCGCTCATAGTTCTACCACCTTTCTTTGCAACTCTATCTCTTGCCTGTATCCCCCTTGTCCAAACTTCACCGTTACGCCTTTCACCACATATCTAGCTTTCTTCACCCCTTCTATCTCCAAATCTACAGTGTCTGTCTTCTTCACCTTAGGCATGCCAAATGTCTCAAAGCTGCCATTCAGCCCAGACCATTTCTCTCTCTTTATCTCTTGCTTTACCATAGCCTTCAGTTCTTCCATCGTCAGGTTATAGTAGTTCTTGGTCACTTCTTCTCCGTCACCTTCTATATATGTCAGTGTCTTCCCATTCAGTAGGTGTGACACCCCTTTTATTCTTACCTTCACATCCTCACTTCTTCTGTACTCCAGATTATGTGATATTATGTTCTTGCTCTCCGAGAACTCCCCTGCATTATCTCTCCCATCTATCCAGGATGTAAACACATACAGTGTCGGTTCCACGTCATCATCCAGCTCAAAGAATGCCTTGATTGGAAAACTCTCCTCCATCAATGCTATCTCCCCTGCCACCGTCTCTGCTGTCGTACGCCAGCTTGATATCTTTATCTCTCCACTTATCTTCACTCTTACTGTCGCTGGCACTATCTCTTCTATTATCTTGTTTATGCTGGTGTTAGTATATAACTTCTTCTTTATCGTCACACTCCGCAATAAAAACACATCATCCATGCAGGTTATCACCGTCGGCACCCCTGCCTTCACCTCACTCACCCAGCCACTAAATCTCTTAGCCAACTTTCCATTATACCCCATATAGACCTCTACCTTATCGTCTCGCCTTATAGGACACTCTTCACTCTGCGCCCACTTGATATTCTTCGCTAGCTCTATCCTGCATGTGTCGCTAAATGTGTCACTATCTCCACTTATCTTCACCTCACTCACATGCCTGATAACCCACTGCTTCACCTGGCTATCATCTGTCACTCTATATATTCTTATCTCTATCTGAGGTATCAACATATTATTTCAGTAATTCTTCTTCTATTATATAACTCTCATCACTCATACACTCCACCACCACCTTCTGATTACTCTTCCATGTCTCTGGTGCTGTCCTGTTGCCTGTCACCACTATCCTGGTTATCCCCAATATCTCATTCAGGTACTTATTCTCCACCTCCAGAGTCCTGTTCTTGTCACACATCTTCACTATCTCCTTCAGCCTGTCTTCTGGGAACTTTTCACCCTCTGTTATCGCCGCTATGGTCAATGTCAATATGTAGTCGCCATTGTTTATCCACTCTTTTATCGTCGCACTCTGCCCATTTATCTGTGTCGATACTATGTTCTTCGTTCTCGAAGTGTCTATTATCACCACTCCATCTAGGTTCAACTCCTCTCCACTCTGGCTATCTCTCAGCCTGAACTCCTGTCCATACTCCTCTCTCTCTTCCCCTTCTTGCAGATCATATCTATTCTCTCTCTCAGGTTCCTCCCTCTGAGTGGAAAAACTTATCCTGTGCCCTGCCACCCTCGTGGCATACATCGCTATATTCTCTAGTCTCTTGTCCATCACACCATCGTAGCCTCATTTGTCGCATCTTGCAACGCCTCTATTATTATTCTTTTTATCTCTGCCGCACTCTCCTTCAGCTGTGTCGTGTGTATTACTATATCTCCCCCTATCAGGTTAGCTATATTCGTCGTTATCGTCCTCACTCCAGAGCCCCCACCTGTTCCTGCAGATGATGCTCCTGAGCCTCCTTGTGTCGCTCCACCTGTCACTGGCAGACCTGACCCTTCTGTATTCACCTTTACGGCTCCTGTCTCATCCTCCACCTTCACATTGCTGCTGCCCTGTGCCGACTGCTTTCCTTTCTCTTTCTTCTGCTTAGCCTCCTCTTCCTTCTTGGACTTGGCCATCTCCTCATTGTAAGCATCATTATATGCCTGAGCACTCTGCTTACCAAAATCCTTGAATACATTCGTAAACCCCTTGGCAGCCTCTTTCACTCCTTTGAAGTCCAGCTTCACTGCAGCCTTTATCATGTCTGCCAATGCCCCAAATATCTTCTTCAATACTCCCCAGGCTTCCTTCGTTATACTTACCACATACGCCCATGACCCTTTCACCACTGCCCTGAACTTCGCACTGGTGTTCCAGAAGTATGCAAACGCTGCCACCAGTGCTGCCACCAGTGCTGCTATCCACCCTATTACAGGTATGTTCATTATCGCCACCCCTATACTTCTGCAGGCAGATACCGCTCCAGCACTCATCACCTTAAACGCTGGACCTATCAGCATTATCCCTGCTCTCAGTCCTTTGAAGCTAGCACTCAGCAGCTGTATCACTGGATACAACTGCCCCAGAGGTATTATCATCTCTCCTATCGTCTGAACATACATGGATATACCCCCACTTATGTCAAATATCTTTATCTTCAATGCCTCTATCTGCGCCTGCAGTCTGTTATGTCTCTCTTCATAACTCTGCATTATCGTCGCTGCCTGCTCTGTCGCTGTGTTGGTACCTGTCACCGCCTTAGTGTATGCCTCCAAGGCCTGTGTATTCCCTATCAGAGCCATAGCACTCGCTGCATTCTCCCTGCCAAACAGCTTACTCAACAATGCCTGGTCTTGCAGTACTGGCTTCAATACCTCCAGCCTGTCCTTTAGACTTCTCGAGTTATCTGTCAGCACATTCACATTTATCCCTGCTCTTCTCAGTTCTTCTTGTACATCCTTAGGCAAGAACCTTCCCTGTGCCAGCGTGCTCATCACATTTCTCAATGCTACACCTCCCTCGGCACCTTTCCTTCCTGCCTTGTCCAATACCTGTATCGCAGCATTCGTCTCCTCAAATGATACTCCTGCACTCTTGGCAGCCATTCCACTCTGCTTCAGCGCCTCCTGTATCTGTGGCAACTCCGCTGACCCTTCCTTAGCAGCCGCAGCCATCACATTCATCATTCTGGCCATCTCTCTCTCAGCTTCTATAGGATCTTCCATCGATACTCCATACTGGTTCATCGCTGTTGTCAATACCTGTGCTGCAGCTGTAGTGTCGCCTCCCATCGTCTTACTCAAGGTAGCCACATTCTCACTCATCTTCTTCATCACCTCTGGTGTCTTCGCCAGTTCTGGTGATAGTTGACTCAATAGCAGTTTGAAACTCTCCACACCTTGCGCAGCATCTGTGCCAAATCTCTTAGACACATCCTTAGCCATATCCCCTATCTCCTCCAGACCTTCTCCAGCTACACCTGTTATAGCACTCAACTCCTTCAGTGATGAGTCAAAGGCTTTGGCAGGTTCATTTATTGATTGCATAGCTTTGACCACCCCTTCCACCACCTTCAATGATTGATTTATGGCCAAGGATAATGATCCAAATTTCTGAATTATATTATTTATGCTACTATTAGTGGTAACCTTCAACCCCTTAATATTCTGGGTCAGTTGTGCCACCACCTCATTAGCATTACCATTTACATTTATTTGGAATAATATTTGGTTTGTTCCCGCCATTTTACTATCTTTGCATTATGATTTTAGATATTCTATATTTTATAGTGAGATATATTATTACGCCTGTCTTTTTTTTCATGTTTGTCCTAGGCGTAATTATCGTTGGTGTTAAGTTTGCAATAGCAGTCTTTAAATACCCTCTATTTGATGATGATGATAAATAGCATCTATCCTCTGAATAGTTCTGCTATGTTCCTCAGTCTCCACATTTCTATATATACAGCCTGATTATACACCTTCGCCCATTCCTCCATATCTTCTGGAGGTTTTTCTTTAAATGTGTACCTTATTATTGCGTCACCCTTCTCTAGGAAGTCTTCTTCACTATCCTCTAACCTCAAAGCATGACGCTCTACAAGTTTTTTAGCCTTGCATGACTCTCGCCTGTCAGTTTCGCCAGTTGTTCTACCATCTTCAAGAACAAGTAGCCATCACTTTTCATAACCTCACTGCCCCCTATCCAGCAGTTCTTGACCATTATCTCTGCAGCCTCTATCTCATCCTTCTGTCCTACCTTCCCCATAGCCTTCAGCGTGCTTATCGTTGGAGTGTGGAAGTAGCCATGATACACTCTATCTTCTTCCTCTACTTCCACCTCGCACACTCTTCTGTACTGATTTTTCCATGCTTTCACCTGTTCAGATGTCGCCTGTCCTATGTGTTCTTTTTCTTGTTTTTCCATGTCTTTTTTCTTTCTATTGTACTGGGTTTCCCCACTTGATATTCATTATCATTAACTCTATCTCACTGCTTATAGAGGTATCTCCCTCCTTAGGTTCTTTCTTATTCTCGGTAAACTTGCAGTTCTTCAACACGTCTGTCGTTATCACACCACTCTCTGGCAGATAGCTCACCGTTATGTCAAATAGTGGCAAATCCTGTATTCTCCCATTTGGTGCCACACTCTGCAATGCTACCAGCTCTTCCTTCAGTAATGTTATACTGCCTGTGCAGTCTATCCTGCCCTTGCCATAGCCTACAGGGTATCTCCCTGCTCCATATACTTTTGCCACCTCTTGCTTGTCAGAGTATTTTATTCCTGTCACACCCACCAAGGTTGTGCCCCCTATTCCTATCTTGACATCTGCCCACGCATACAACTCTCCATTGATAGCTGGTATGCCATTGTTCATTCCTTCCATGTCTTTTTTCTCCTTTTTAATTATCAGTTAATCTCCTTTTAAACACTCTCACTATAGCCCATAGCTATCTTCAGATGTCTTGCTACTCCCATAGGTACATTCTGTATCACTATCTCTATCTTGCTTGTCGCCAACACATTCTGCTCTGGGTCTATCTCTACCTTCCAGCCTGAGATTTCTTTGTTTTTCTCCATCACTTCCAGGTATCTGTTGCCTTCATTCTTCAGCATCTCTACACTGTCTCTGGCTATCTGTCCACTCTGTGCATCTATCTCTATGTTGCCTGCCACATATGGTAACAGATAACTTCTTACTCCTCTGGCAGCCTTGTCCATCGTTCTCACTCTCTCTATCGCATTGTAGTCGCTCTTCTCCACATCCATAGTGTAGGAGTCATTCATATACACTCCCTCATAGCCTACATACATCTTAGGATACAGCACTCTTTTCTCTTCCAGTGCCTCTCTCTCAGATACTGTCATATCCTGGTACTTCGTACCATCTACCAGCCCTGCTACTCCCATGCCTGTGTTAAAGTTAGCTACCCAGGCTATACACTCGTTCACCTTTGCTTTACTTACCACTCCTAGCATCACTCCTGCCATTCCTACCACTAGTTCTGCTTCTCTGTAGTCCTCTGCTATGCTGTCTGTGTCTAGGTCCTCGCCTATGCACACACTTACTCTGTCATAGCCTGCTGTCATTATATCTGGCAGAGCATTGTGGTCTGCTATCTTTGGACAATACACTACACTCATTGGCTTGTCATCCACCGCCAACTCGTTAGCCACCATCACCATGCTGGTCACAGCACTCTTGCTTATCATCGTCTCTGGGTCATAGACCACCACCTGTCTTACCTCGCCCTTTGACGCATTCACCACCTCTTTTATCTTTGTGTAATCTACACTGCTGTTATCATATACCCCCAGATATACTCTCAGCGTTGGATTCACTCTGAATGCCTCTCTCAGATGATAATATATTGCACCCTTATACGTCTGCTTGTCATCTGTAAAGCCCAACATCTCTGCTTCCTCCAATGTTGATACTCTCTTCACCTCTGTCATACCCTCTGGTATGTCTTCCTGTGGTATATAACACACCAAGGCACTCAACCCATCATTGCTCGCAGCTACAGGTTTTATGCCTCCATTTCTTCTTTCTATCTTTATTGATGTACTCATTTTTTTATCCTTTTTACTATTCTCACTACTATTGGCAACATGCTCAACACTATCGCTGCCACTATCGTTGTCTTCCAGTCTGTCTTTCTCTCTATCTTTTCATTTTTTATCTCCTTTTCTCTCTCCACTCTGATAGTATCCATCTGTCTCAGCGTATCCACCTTCCATCTGTCCGTATATCTTACCTGTGACACATACACCGTATCTCCCTTTACCCTATACCATATACTGTCCCGATATACTATACTATCTTGCTTCTGAGAGCTATACCTTTGACTGATTTCCTCTCTCTTGCTCACCCTCTCTGTCTTGTTGCTTGCGCAACTCACTATTGACAGGGCAGTCATTAGCATGAGGACAATCCTTAATCTTGTTAATTGCATTCCTTAGACTCTTAATCTCTCTTCTCAATCCTCTTACCTCTCTCATCAGAGGATCTCTTATATTCTCATTGAACTCATCTACATAGTCTCTGGCAAGTGACATATTTTTCTGCTCTGTGTCAGCCACGGCACTCTCTGCTTCTGCATCTGCCTTTTTCCTAGTGGCCTTCACTGTCATCACTCCTACCACAGTGCTCACCATTCCACAGCCTCCTAGCAGATAGTTCACTATTTCCATTACTTCCATGGCTACACCGCTTCCTTTCTCTATGCCTCGTATCTCTCTACCTTGCCTTTTCTCTTCTTAGCACAGTTCTTGGCATCTGATTCTCTTTTGAACCAGGTTTCACCTACTTTATACACGACTTTTATGCCCTCTTTTCTCATCACCTCCTTAGCCTCTAGCTGCAGATCTTTCTCCGCCATTTCCTGCTTTGGTGAGTTGTCTTTTTCTTCTTTCTCCGCCATTTCTTTTTCTACTTTTTCTGGCACTTTTTCTTCTTTTTCTTTCATCTTATTTCTCTCTCTATTTATTATATCTCTTAGGCCTTGGCTGATGCACTGTACATCTGTATCGGCTCACCATCTTTACATATCTTTTGCCCCACTCTGCTTTTTTTGTAGCCACTCGTGTCATTCCTGTAAAGGTCTCTCCACTCCTTCTCTCCAGAGCTTCATAGACTCTATCTTGCCATCCCAGCTTGTCCAGTGCACCCTCTACACCTTCAGCCCTTATATATGTCTCCTCACCTCGCCCCAGATATACCTGTATCTCTACCTCTATGTCGCCATACTGTTTTCCAGTGGCAGTCTTCCAGTCCACATCGCCTACACCTATCAGTACCGCAGGCATTGGCATCGGAAACTCTTCTCTCTCCCTCTGCAGCTGGTCTTTCTCTATATCTATCCATTTTATCTCTGGTATATATTCTTTCAGACACTTGGCGACACTCTTGTATATCTCTGCTTGGTAGTTCATCTCTTAGCCTGGTAAGTTAGTTGATTCTTTATAGATTAGACCAGTGTATCTATGACCACTCATCTGACATCCTGCCTTGAATCTGTGTTGGAAGCCTATCTCGTATGCTCTACCTTCTGTGTTCACACTCTTGTCTTTGTAGAACATCTCCATAGTGCCACCTGCTCTATATACTTCCTGACCACAGAAGAATAGTGCTGCTGGTAATCCATTTATTGCTCCTTGTTCTTCTTTTTCGACAGTACCATTTCCTGTCTTAACTTGTAAGCCAAGGTTATCTCCCATGCTCTTTTCTATCTTTATACCATAGTAGTTCACCACCTTAGGTTCTATGATACCATTGTTCTGCTGATAGCTTAGCTGACCCTTCAGTATTGTGTTGCTATTCACCAGTTCCCACCACCAGTCACTAGGCAGTACAAGCACTCTCTTACCTTCTGGGAAGTGCATTCTGTCAGCTCTCTGTGCCAGTGCCACCACATCATCTATTGTCATCATCTTATATCCTTTACTGTCTGCAGCACCACTCGTTGGCATGAAGATAGTCTTGTTTCCTTCTGTTTCTGGAGCTATATTATATGCTGCATCTCTTATCTCTTGCTTCATGATGCTGTCAGCACTCTTTCTTGTATAATATTTTATCTTATCAAATGGTAAGGCATGCAGCCAGATATTTCTTATCTTGTAGTTCTGTGAGTCGTACACATCCAGCTCTTCACTATGTACTGTCTCTTCTGGTTCTACACTATCTATATCTTCTGTTGTATTCTTATACACCTCTGGGTCCGCTCCCCCTTCAGGAAAGTTTATCACCTGTGCATCTGTCACAAAGCTTGACAGATCTTCTGCATTATTCAGCCATGTGTCTATCTTCTCATATTCTTCCTTCAGACTTGACAAGAAGACACTCTTCTGTGTTGCCAATGGTGATAGTGCCAATGACACTCCCCCCACTTCTTCCACATCATGACCCATCACTGCCATTACCACTCCTACGGCTACTACAGCCACCAGTAGCATCCATGATACTACACTCTTCATTCTTTCTTTTTTCATCTTTCTTTCTCTTTTTTTTGTTATCTACTATTCACCTAGGTTCAATCCTTTACTCTTGCACTCTTTTTCCCAGCTATTCACCAGCTGTTCATACTTCTTAGGCTCTTTCTCCTGCATGCTTAGCAATCCCTTCTGGTCTTTCTTATACCAGTCCAGATATGTCCAGCCTGCTCTCTCATCTTGCTGTTCTTGCTTCTCGCCGTGCTGAAATCTTTTCAGTTCCTCTGCCAGCTGTCTGCCTTCTGTGCCTTCCCCTTTCTTTTCAGAAGGTTCTTTTTCTTCTTTTCCTTCTACCACCTCTCTAGCTTGTAGCATCATTTCAGTAGTCTCATAGTCTAGCATCGCCAGCTTTTCCAGATGTTCTACTTCCTTTTCTCCTACCACACCTCTACTCTTGTGTATCGCTAGCAGGTTCTTCACATTGATCTTTTTCTGTTTCTCCAGCTCGAGTCTCATAGCCTCCATCTCTGGGTTCTTCTGTACATCTTGTACTTTTTCTTCTTTTTCTTTCTTTTCCATTTTTTTTGTAATTATTGATAGTTTGTATTCACTTCCATCCATATTCAGCAGCTTCACCGCGTTGGCATTCCCTGGTAGTGTCACCACACTTACCTCCAATAGCTCACTCTTTACTATCGTAGGATATTTCTGTCCTGGCAGTAGCAGCGACTCATCTTCACTCTCCTCTATAGGTACTATATGTATGCTCACCGCATTCATAAATCCATCCTTATACTTCCAGTACAGCTTCACCGCCTCTTCGTCATTTTTGTCAAATACCAGCGTACCCAACAGCTGTCCTTTCTCCACTCTCACATTCTCCCATCTGCCCACTGGCACGCTCCACGTGTCATGCTGTCTTATCGCTATGGGATTCTTTAGAAAGTTCTCCAGGTTCAGACCACTCAATAGCAGTCTCCATTTCTTCCTGTTCACCTCTTCATCTGCCATCACGAAGTTTATCTCCAACTTCTCTGGCAACTTTCTCTCATTTTCTCTCATTTTTTCTTCTTTTTTTCGCTTGCAAAGATACATTAGCTTTCTTTTCCTTTTCAAAAAAATCCGTACGGTCGGATTTTCTTCCGTTGATAGCGTATTTTCTTCCGACCGTGCGGACTTTTTTCCTTTTTGTTTTCTCCATTTTCTAACTTTGCACACAAAAAAAAATCATAAAATTATGCCAAAACTATCAAAACAAGAGACAGAGCTTCGCCGTCAGCAAGCTCGTGATTTATATGTTAAGGGCTTCGACTGCTCTACCATAGCAGACCTGCTCAATATGAGTGTTACCACTATCAATAAGTGGGCAGACTTGCTCAACTTCGAGCAGGCAAAAAAAGCCCGCAGTATCACCTTGTCAGAGATGAGAGAAACCATCCTTGACTCTTTCCAGAAGCTCAAAGCTGGTGAGAAACCCTCCATCTCTCCTGATGCAGCTGCCAAGTACGCTAAAGCTTTTGAGCAGCTATCAGATCATAAAAGATGTCTGCCACACTTCTTCGAGGCTTTTGAAGTCCTGACAGATAGACTAACTCTTCTCGTTCAGAACGCCTCCTCCAAGGCTGACAGGGAGTTCAACCTCTCTTGCCTCAAACATGTCCGTGAGGTCTCTGATCAGATACTTACAGAGATTACCAATGAATCTATTAACAATTAAATACCATTTAACCTATGATTAAATCCATTAAAAAAATCCTGGTAGCACTATATTATCGCTACCTCTATTACAAAGCTCAGAAACTTGCCAACCATCTTCACTGCAAGGTCTACTGCCTGCGCATCAAGGATAAACCTATACTCCTTACTCGTGACCGCATGCTCTACCTGCGCAAGAAGCGTGTTCTTCGTCGCAACATATCTTCATACGACCTTGCTCGTATGTCATTGTTTACCGTCTTACCTAAGAATAAATAACTATGGCACTTACCAACAAACAATTACAATCTCTCCTTGAACGCTACCAGCAGCGCACAGCCTCTATTCGCTCTGCCTCTGTAGATAGCCTTATCCAGGAGACCTCCTCGCAGAAAGAGGCTCGTATCAAACACCTGCTCAAACCAGAGAACTACGCCGAGTTCTTCGACTACTACTTTGGCGTCGGCTCCTCTCTACCGCTGTCGGATCACCCTTCAGCACCTTTCCATGTAGATATATACAAAGACCTATACCATAAAGACTTTCTAACTCTTTTCAACCTTATCTTCCGTGGTGGAGCCAAGTCCACCCATGGAAACCTCGGCTACCCTTTTGCTCTCAAGCAGTCTCACAAGGCTCGCTTCTTCCTCGTCGTAGGTGCCAACGAGGTTCGTGCCGCCATGCTTCTGCAAGACCTGCAGCTACAGCTGGAGCACAACCGTCGCATCATCGACGACTTCGGTCCTCAGAAGTCCTACGGTAACTGGGCTGATGGTCAGTTCGAGACTCTCGACCACTGCACCTTTATGTCACTCGGTATCGACCAGCCTGCTCGTGGTCTTCGTGCCAACGGTGTAAGACTTGAGTATGTCTCTATCGATGACATAGAAGACCCTAAGCGTGCTATGAATACAGACCTCTGCCAGGAATATGCCAACAAGGTTACTGGTGACATCCAGGGAGCTTTCTCCCTCACATCTGAGCGTACTATTATCAACAACAACTACTTCGTAGAAGGTGGCTTCATATCCGAGTTGCTCAAGCGTAAAGGCTTCGACATGCGACGCATCGACACTCGACACAACAATATCATACGTCACCCTCTATCACACCTCTATCAGATCAACCTGACAGACAAATACTATACAGACATATCCCCTGACTCTACAGACTGGCACCCTTCTTGGGATCGCTTCTCCAGGGAGTACTGCCTGCGTAAGGTAGAATCGCTGAAAAATGATAAAGCCACCCTATCCAATGAGTACTACAATACTCCTGTCAAACTCGGCAAACTCTTCAAACCCTCTATGATTCATTGGATCAAACCACTACCTCTGGAGCAGTATGACCTTATCATAGACTTCTGGGACTTCTCCTATTCTGCCAAAGGCGACACCAAAGCCATGGCTCGCATAGGTTGCAAAGCCTCTCGTCTTACCCTGCTGGACATCTTCTGTCGCAACTGCGACATAGAGGTAGCCCTTCAGGAGTGTTTCTCTTCTGGTAAGGAGGTCTTAAAACACAACCCTTCCTACCTACCTCTATATGATGCTAACGTGGCTCAGCAGGCTATCTACACTCCTATCCTGGCAGATGCCGCTACTCGCTACCACGCTTCCATCATTCCTCAACCTACTCACAACTCTACCGACAAATATACCAAGATTTCCATAACCCTTGGCTCCGCTCTCATCTCTGGTCAGCTCTTCTTCTCAGAGAAGATTCTTGACCACCCAGACTGGAATGAAGCCTCACATCAGCTTTTCTCCTTCGAGAAAGGTTCCAAGACACACGACGACTTCCCTGATGCCCTTGCTGAAGCTATAGGTAATGCCCGTGCCAACTATTCTGCAGAATATACTGGCTCATCTTTCCGCCCTATCATAGGCACCAGAAAACGAAAATCAAAATATTAAAAAATAGAAAAATAGTTATTATTATGTTTACATCCAAAGAAGAACTTATTACAGTTATGCCGCTGTCCCTCGCTGATGCTCTTACATCATGTGAGGACCATATCATAGAGCAGATCATCCGTGAGTCTATCGCTGTGATGACATCCTACCTGTCCACCTACTACGACACCGATGCCATCTTCTCCGCCACTGGCTCAGAGCGTAATCTCACCGTTCTCAAATACCTCAAAGACATCATCGTCTATGAGCTCTACCGCTCACACACACACGATTCTGCCAACGAGGTAGCCACAGAGAGATACTCCTCTGCTATGCAGTGGCTGCGTGATCTCAATACTGGCACTCTATCAGACAACTCCTTGCCTCTTAGACCAGAGCCAGACAATCAGGACCCTGCCACCTCTGGCAATGTGCGCTTCGGCGGTGGCACACATTATCCATCAAGATATTAACCCTTTAAAAAAAATATAGCATTATGGCAAAGAAAAAACAAATCAAGCAACAACCTGTGAAAACCAAACCAAATTTCCAAGATACCTCCACCTCCACCACTGTGCAGGTGGACTATTTCCATCTTATGGAATCCTTGTATGCTCACGAGATCAACGACTGGCTCGAGGCTCGTGCCGCTCGTTACAATCCTTTCTACCCTACTACCTATCAACTCCAGCAACTCTACAAGGACTCTATGCTCGACAACCACCTCTCTGGTGCTATAGACACACAGCGTGTCCTGCCTATTCTTAACAAGGCTTTCATCATTCGTGACACACAGGAAAAGACAGACAACGACCTTTCCAAACTTATACAAGGCAAGTGGTTCCGTGACATCGTGCGTGAAGCTATGATGTCTATCTTCTATGGCTACTCGCTCATCTTCCTCGACTCCCTCCCAGACCCTGCCCACCGACAGATTATCTCCATACACCGTGAGAACGTCATACCCGAGCGTGGTATCATAGTCCGCAACCCTATGGACACCTCTGGTGAGCATATCACCTACACAGACTTCCCTTCCTATTTTGTCTTCGCCTCTCTTGGCACCAACAAGATAGGACTGCTTGAATCCATAGCACCGCTGACTATCTACAAGCGTCACTCCTGGGCTTCCTGGGACGAATTTGAGCAAATCTTCGGTCTGCCTATACGTGTAGCCCGCACTGCTATCAACACACAGAAGCACCACGACGACCTCCAGCAGTGGCTCGAGACCATGGGCGCAGCCTCTTATGCTATCTTCGACAAGAATACCGACATAGAACTCCATGAGTCCCAACACAAAGATGCTTATCATATCTATCTTGAGAAAGTCAAAGCCGTCAATTCCGAGATCTCCAAGCGTGTCCTTGGACAGACCATGACCACAGAAGATGGCTCCTCTCAGTCTCAGGCAGAGGTGCATCTTAAGATTCTCGAGACTGTTCAGCAGGCAGACGTCGCCGAGCTTACAGACTGGCTCAACGATACCCTTCTGCCTGTCCTTCGTCTTCAAGGCTTCAACATACCTGATGGCTATACCATCGCCGTCGTTGACAAGCCCAATGTCAAACCCAAAGATAAGATAGCCATTGACCAGGTTCTGCTCAATGCTGGCTACAACCTCGACCCAGACTATATAGAGGATTTCTACGGCACTCCGCTTGTCAAAGACCAGCCTCGCCGAGATCCTGGCACCTTATCCCTGTCCGCTGAAGATTTTTTCGCCTGAGGGGTAGCCAACACCTACCCCTGACACTACAGCATCAGAGAGCTATCTACTCTCTCTATGCCGATACCTCTCTCACTCTCGCCGATGATACACCCTTCCTGGGTAGTATCTTCCAGCGGTTGCACACCCTCTTCAACTCTGCTGCCAAGTACATACACACACATGGCACATACACTCCTTCTATGCTAGCACATCAAGACATCCTACCTCTTATCACTACCACCTCAGAGGCTTTCTCCGAGGCTATGAAAAAAGGTATAGGCTCTTCTCCTATGCCGTCTGCTATGCGCTCTATGCTGCAAAACAATGTCTTTATCTTCTCTGGCTTCAAGACACACGCTCAGCTCTCTGCCGTCTCTGCTCTTCTGCTAGATGACAAAGGCAAGAAGAAACCCTTCGACACCTTCCTGCAAGATGTCAAAGCTATTGACAAGACCTACAACCAGACCTATCTGCGTGCCGAGTACAACTTCGCCACTCAGTCTGCTCGTTCTGCTGCCCAGTGGGCAGATTACCAGAAAGACGGCGATATGTTCAACCTCCAGTACCGTACCGCTGGTGATGAGCGTGTACGTGAATCACACATGCTGCTCAACCATACTACCCTCCCTCTTTCAGATCCTTTCTGGAAGAAGTACTTCCCGCCCAATGGCTGGAACTGCCGCTGTACTGCCGTACAGGTGCGTAAATCCAAGTACCCTCTTTCAGACTCCGCCTCTGCCATAGCCTTTGGTGAGAAAGCCACCACTGCCTACAATTCCAAGGGCAGAAACGCTCTGGCCATCTTCCGCTTCAATCCTGGTATGGAGCACAAGATCTTCCCTCCTCGTCACCCTTACCTACCTAAACCTTCTCAGCTTGGCTGCGACAACTGTTCAAAGAATATGTTAGCCTACAACCCTAAGAACTCCATGTGCCAAGCCTGTCGAACTATACATAGTTGTCTTGACCAGATCAATAATTACCGACAGGCTCGAAAGGATGTCCTTGATTGGGGACGCCACAACATTATAGGCAAATACGAGGTAAAGAATGATGCTTTTGATGGTCTCACTGCCAAGTTCTGTAAGGAGTCCTTCACTCACAATCTCTCTGGTGGTGGCTTATTCGATGTCAAGGTTGATATTCTCAATAATATTGAGACCTACATAGAGTCTGGTGCAAAAATTTATCGAACCAAACCAGATCACGACCTCGACAAAATCGAGCGCATCTACAAACAAAAAGTACGTTACAATGGAGCGATTAAAGAGTTTAAAGGTAGAGATGTGATTTTCACATATCGAAAAACACATCAAGGAGACCTTTTCTTTTACGACATCAAGATACAATGATGAAAGGAGACTTGTTGCGAGGATACCGCCTCCCAACGACGGTCCAGCAACAAGTCTCCTTTCATCTTTGCTTGCAAAATTATTACATTATTTTACATTTGCAAAACATTTTAATATTTTTTTTAAATAAATTTTATGGATTACAATGAAGTACTTTCTAAAGCCTTAGAAACCATAGGCGTAGAACTCAAAGAAGAATTTGATAAAAATTTTGAAAATAAATCTTTTTTTGGTAAAAAATGGCCTCCTTCAGACAATGGATTGGTCAAAACTGGTGATTTACGCAAGAGTTTAAGGGTTCAGACCTCTAATTCCTCTGTTTCTATCATCTCCGATGTGGAGTATGCAGACATTCACAACGAGGGAGGAAAGATTCAGGTCACAGACAAGATGAAGAAATTCTTCTGGGCAAAGTACAAGGAAACCAAATCCGAGAAATACAAAGCCTTAGCTCTTAAAAAAGTTGGCTCCTACATCATCATACCAGAGCGTAGGTTCGTCGGCGATGCTCCAGAAGTTAAACAGATAGTAGAAGATGTCATTACAGAACAGCTCAACGACTTCATTTCTTCCATCACCAAGAACTAGCCTTCCCCTCTGTGCATATCCTTCAGCCCTGGTGTGCTCAGTATGTCCATATAATAGTTATAGGATATGAAAAAGCGTGGCTGTATCCACCTTCTCCATATCCCTTTATATGTCGTCACCCCATCCACATAGTGTCTGTTGTGTTCCTCCACTACAGCCCTTTTCATCTGCAGTGTATTTTCCTTGCTCTTAGGCATTATGCTCCTTCTTTTTTACTCACTTGCAAAGATAGTAAATTTTCTTTAATCTCTGCCACTGTTCCTGACGGTTCTCCGTCAGGTCAAACGACATCTTTTATTTCTTCTTCTCTTTTATTCTCAGATATATCTCATCTATTACTACTATTAGCAATACCGCTATTATTACTATTCCTACTACTACTGATTCTTTCATTTTTCTCTTCTCTTAATTTTCTATATACTAACAACTTAGCCTCCGCATCTGCTATTAAGATTCTTACCTTCCTGATTCTTTCTTCCGAAAGTCTAACTTGTTCCTTTGCTTTTGCAATAATGGCTTCAAGTTCTTTTTCGTCAAAAAGTTCTTCTAAATTTTTACTCATTTTATACATGATTTTGTGTTTTTGTTTATTGATTTTATATAATTTTTGAGCTTGCATCCTCTGTCATCAGCGGCAGACTTGTAACTTTCTGCCTCCTCTATGCTCCTTCTCTCTGCTATCTCGAACCTTTCATCAGCATACTTCCTGAACCACCCTTCCACCATTGGCACATTCACCAGCTCATAGAACTCGCCCCAATACCCTTTGATTGCTCTGTCAAACACCAGATAGACATCTGCCATAGAGAGGTAGTAATACTCTTTCATTACATCATCTGCTATTCTGTCTATCATTGCTTCTGTCAGTGGCCTTTTGAGGTTGAGCATTTCGTTCAGATACACACACTGCAGCTTTATGAGGGCTTTCACTTTAGCCTCGCTGCTTACCCTCTTAATCGCTGCCAGTGAAGGTTCTTTGGCTTGCATTATCTTGCTGATCGTAAGATTACCTTCAAACCTCTTTGCCAACTCTCTAGGAGTGCAACTCCCTAAGTATCTGTTCAGCGTAACTACTGCTGACGTTGTTTGCTGCTTTTCTTCCATTTTTCATCTTTCTGTATAGTTCATTAAATTGGCTGTTGAGTATCGCCAAGCTGTAATGCTCCTTCACCCACTCATCGCCCACCTGATAAGCCTTCCTGCAATACACTTCCACGCTCGCCTCCATATCCACCTCTCTGTCTATCGCCCTTATCTTGTTTATCAGCATCTGCATACTCTTGCCATCTTTGCCTGTCCAGTAGTAGTTCAGACCTGTCAGGTCCTTATACACCTTCAGCCATACTTCTCTGCATCTTGTTACTTCTGTCATAGTGGACCATAGCAGGGAGTCGAACCCTGCTCCTACACCATGTATGGTCGCCGTCTCTTTAGACCTCTGTCAGCCCTAGTGGTATATCTTTCCACTCGCCTTCGCCATTATCCGTATGCTCCTTCACCGAGCATCTTACATACAGCTTGCTTCTTGTTGGTCTGTATGCATCTCTGATTATCTTGATACCTTCTTTGAACTCCTCATTGCCGCTCTTCTCAGCCATCTGTCCTAGCTGTATCACTTTGCTTGCCTTTAGATTGCCTTTACCGTCTCTCGCCAGCAGCTTTAGGATTACATCTATCAGGTTCTTACTCTCTTCATCTTTCGCCAGGCTAGCCATATATGCCTTCACCTTGGCTATACCTTCTTCCACCTGGTCAAGATAGCCGTCATTCATATTGTAGCCTATCCTCATCTTCATATTGCCTTCACTGTTGGTGAACATATAGCTGTCTTGCTCTTTCTTTCCAGCCTCTGTGTTGACCTCCTTTCTTAGCTCCATCAGCGCCGAGAAACTGTTTATCACTTTCTCTTTAGCCGCCTTAAGCATCTGGCTACACTTCTTCAGTTCTTCCACAGCTTCGTCCATCACTTCGTCTGTCATTTCTTGCAACTGCTCTCGCTGTTGCTTCTTCATTTCCTGCTGTTTCTTTTTCGCTTGCTCGAGTTTAAAAGCCTTGTACTGCTCTCTTTCCTCAGCAGTCATTTCGACCATCGTCTTTTCGTTTTCCATTTTTCTTTTTTTTGTTTTTGTTTATATATATAGAGGATTAAGTTATTCTTCTCCACTTACTATGCTCATAGCCTCCTGCACCACATCTTCATACACCTTCTTCTGCTTGTTGAATGAGTATGTAAGACTTCTCAGCTTCGTCAGGCTTATGCTGTTTATATCTTCCACCTGTGCCGCTCTGCATGCAACACCTATCGCATACACTGCCTTGCCTTTACCATCTTTCTGCATATAGTTATCATCTTGTGCCAGCTCCAGAAACTGGCATATAGCCGCTATCAATTTCTTTCTGCTCTTGTCCATCAGAGCCTCTACAGCACTCGTCATACCTTTCACACAGTTGCATGCCTCTTTCAGCTGCTCTATCGTCAGGTCCTTGGAACTCACCACCCCAAAACTGCTCAACAGCGCCAGCCTGTTCTCTTCACTTATGTTGTGAATATGACACAATGCGTTAAACTTCTGCACCCACGCCCTTTTTTCATTGATATTGTTGATGTCTTGTCTGCCCATTGTTTTTTCTTGTTTTTTTTATATTTCTTCCATTTTTTCCAGTCCACTTTCGCCCTCTGGATTTTGAAGCGCTCCATACTCCCACACCGTCATCACTTCTCCACCACCATATCTGCTGAAAGCCTTAGCCCTGAATCCATCTACCAGTATCTTCACCATAGCATCATACCTTATCCTCACCGCCGTAGCCCCCATAGGCTCCTTCTTCTCATTAGCATGCGAGATAAAGATAAATAACTTATTCTCAAATTCTCTTTTCAGCTCCTTATACCCTTGGTAGTTTATCCCCAGATACTGCAGACTGTCTATCACCACCACCTGTGGACTTCTCTGTTTTCTCAGCTCAGCCTTCATATCTTCCACATCCATTTCCACCCACAACATCAGCCTCTCATTCACACTCTCCATGCAAGCCTCTCTGAATGCTTTCCTCATACTTACGCTGTTGCCTTCCTCCAGTGACAGATAGGCTACCTTATATCCTATCTCTGCTATGTACTTGGCCAATGCCAACACTAGCCTTGTCTTGCCAGAGAAACTCCTGCCCCATACCAGCCAGCAGCCTCTCTCCTCAGGTCTGCCCATAAATCTTTTCCATTCTCCCTCCATCGGCATCACCCTATCTACCACCATCGCCATATCCTTTGGCGACATCTTGTATTTCTTCTTTGGCATTGGTTATTGTTTTTTTCTTTTTTTTTATCTCATTCTCATGCTGGCAAACACCAACTGTCTTACCCTCCTCAGATCTCCCTCTGCTCCTCGTGCTATATCTTCTATCTTCGCTTCATCATCTACTCCATTAGCCATACATACAGCCCTTACATCTTCATAGTCTGCCCTAGACAATCTAATACACTTGCTGCCCAGCCTTGACCATATCTCTGCATAGCCTTTTCTCTGATTTCTCAGCCCCTGCATTATTCTCTTCTCCACATAGTCAGTTGAGAACATCACTATGCCACATATATCTTCCAAGTTATTATATAGAGTCACGAAGAACTGCCACACCGTATCGCTCAGTTTATCCCACTCGTCAAATATCAGCAATGGGTTCTCCTTTCTCCTCAGTATATCACACGCCATCGCCAGTCTCTCTGTCTTTGTTCTCCCAGCAGCTTTTTCTCCCATACTTCTCAACAGCTCATCCACAAAGTCGTTCTTACTCCAGAACTCGTTACATGTAAGCCTGTACACATCTCTATTCTCCTTCTCATACTGCTTCGTTGCAAAGGTCTTTCCACTGCCTGCTGGAGCAGTTACACACATCACCCTGCTTTCCTCCTGTGCTCCTGTCAATAATTCAAATATCTCTTGATACAGTGTTGTCTCTGCCATGTTCCAGCTTTTCACTCCACCATCTATGCCTCTCTCCACTCTTAGCCACATGCTGTCTGATATTTTCTCCCAGTTGTGGTTCATCATCTGGCTTACTGTCGCCGCACTCACTCCCTTTAGACTCTGTGCTGCTTTTATCTGACCACCTTTCTGCTCGCAATATGCTTGCAACTTGCTTACTATTTCTTCTCTTTTTATCATCTTTTTAATTGTCTTTTAATTGTCTTTTAACTATCTTTTAACACCTATCCCATATCTCATGAGCTTTCCTCTTCACCTCTCTCTTCTCTGCTGATGACACTTCTTCATACTCCGTATCTTCTACTATCTCTGCCAGCTTCTTCTTTCTCTCCTCAGCCTTTCTGTCCTTATGCTGTCCCATCGCATCTGTCAGCAATCTTCCACTCAGGTCTCCTTCCAGCATCTGCCTTGAGATAAATCCCTCCGCTATCTGCTTCATTTCTATGTTTCTGTCTTGTAAAGAAGATACCAGTCTGCTGTTGTAGTCTTTGTATTCTTGTAGATGTCTGTAGTCTTGTTCTGTGTAGTCCACCAGTGCCATAGGCACCTTCTTTTTCCTTTCTATCATATATCTTAGAGTACCATCTTCACTCACCGCCAGCGCTTGGTTCATATCCGCTATATCATAGTGTATAGTCCATCTTTCTCCTCTGTGCTCTCGCATCTCTATGTCCCAGCAGTCAAACTTGTACTCTTTACCTTCTCTTATTACTTTCAGACCATTTGGTGTAAGCATATTGCCTCTTGTCTGCTCGCCATACACTCTCAGGTATCTCTCCATATTCAGCGGCTTCTTCATTTCCTCACTACCTTTCTCCCAAGCCGCTCTCATTTCTTTTATCTTCCTGCTTCTCTCTATCTCTATCACTTTCTCCAGCTGTGCCACACACCCTGCTCTATCTGGAAAGGCGTGCTTGTTGGCGTTCAGCCACTCGTCATTAGCCTTGTTCTTCGCTGTTATATTGTGTCCACTATTATTCTCAAATACCCACAGATATTCACTTTCTAGGTAAGCAAAGTATCTCTCTATCGGCTTACTCTTGGCATTTCCTACCCTCGCTGGCGTGAAATATCTGCTCACCGCCTCATAGTATGGCGTCATAGCCTTGATAGCGTAGTGGTCGCTCTGCACCTGCCATATCTGATAATACTCGCCAAACAACTCTCTCACATGTCTCACTGCATTCCTCATAGCCTCCTGTATCAGTGACGCATTCTCTCTGTCGCCTATCGCATAGCCCAGAGGATAATTATTCATCATATCACATACTATCACTATGCTCAACCTGTTGAAGTGGCTCTTATCGGTCTGATAATACAACTCCGCATCCCATCCGTCTAGCGATACCATCTTCAGCGGCATGTCTGGTCTTTCTCTATCCACCTGCATTGGTAATATGTTAGAAGTCTTTCTCAGTCCTTCTCTTGTCAGCATCACAGAGTTCTCGTGCTTCTTCCTTATCTCCTGTATCCTCCTTCTGTCTATCTCTATGCCCATAGACTTCATCGCCTTGCTTACCTGCTCATCATTCATCTTCCTTCCATCGCTCACCAGCATAGCCACCACACTCTCTACCTCTATTCCTATCTTGCCTTTTCTGTTGCCTTCTTTGCCTACCGCCTTATGCACTAGGCTCTCATATCCGTGCAGCTCCCAGTCTCTGAATTTCTTTCTTAGCCTGTCTGGACTCTCTGGCAAGCTATGAGTAATTCCCAGTTCGCCTATCTCTTTCGCCAACACTTCAAATTCTCTCTTCTCGCTCATCCTGGTCTTTCTCATCACGCTGGCTTTCCTCTTCACCTCCAGCAACTCGCCTATAGCCCCCATTATCTTCGCACCATTCCACATCTCTCTCACTTTCTCCTCTTTCAGATAATGTCCGCTCACATCTTTTACCTTGCTGTAGTAGTCATAAGCATCCATATTCATCAGCCTCTGCTCTCTGTCTTCCAGTATCTGCTTCAGAAGGCTTTTCTTGTCCACCTCCATAGGATCACAGCCCAGTGCCTCCATCACCCTCTGCTTCATCTTCATCCCCATACTCTGCCAGTCCACCAAGGCTGTCCTGCCATTACCTCCTCTTCTTAGCATCAGGATATGACCTCTCTGCTGAGCATGCACATATACATTGATACCTATTGTTTTAGATAGCCAAGCACCACTTATGCCTACATACCCATTATATCTCTCTACGACACTGTTCATCGTACTTTTTTTTCGACTTATTTTACTTCTACTCCACCATTATTCAAGGCATATCTGCGTATTCTCTCTGCCTTCTTCTTCTCATCTGGGTTGTACTCGTTGTACGCCCCGCTCAGAGCTTTGATGATTGTTGGTCTTGAGCCAAGACCTACATTCTGTATCTGTCTTCTCAGCCCTCTTGGAGTAAGTATCATTGTCTTTTTCTCTCTTTTCATCTTTGTGCTTTTTTTCTTTCTTCGTGCCGTAGCAGGTCTCGCTCCTGCTTGCTCTGCCTCGCTGGTGGCGTACTGATTTTCTTATTGGCGTTTTTCAAGTTCCCAGCTTTACAGCCCCTACGGCTTCCCAATAAAATAATAAATATGAAACAACTTTAAAAATTAAAACATTTCCAGTTTCACAACTGTAGCGGCTCTCTGAGGAGTCGAACCTCTTTCAGTCCTAGGATATCAAGTGCGTCTTCCTGCTGCCGTTGCCTTCGAGCCTCCAAAACACTAATAATGTTTTAACACTTAAACTAATAATACTTATAAATATGATGTCAAACTGTTCCTGCTTCCCAGCAGTAGCGACCCTCTGAGGAGTCGAACCTCTTTCAGTTCCGACGATATAGATGTGGTAGCCTATTTAATCTGCTTTCATCTATACTCGCTGCCGTTGCCTTCGGGTCTCCAAACAACATAAATAATAAAAAACAAAACAAACTATATAAAACTAGTAGTTCTTCACATCACTCTGCACCACATCTTCTATCACTGGGTCCACTCCTTTGTACTTGCACCATGCCAACGCCTGGCTTACGCCCCAGAAGTGCTTTCTTTCACCTTTGGCTATCACTGTTACTTTTCCACTATTGCCGTTAAACATTATTCTTACATTACTTTGTTTTTCCATTTTCTTTTTCCTCCTTTATTTTATATTTATTTTATCAATTTTCTTGCTTCTTCTACGCTTATGCCATGGTTCTCTGCATACACCTCCAGGCATTCTTCCACACTGTCACACCAGTACCACTCTGCCTTCTGGAAGTCATCTTCGTATATTCTGTTCACCCATTCTATATCTGCTTCCAGCTGGCTATCGTATTCTTCCAATACTCTTAGTCTTCTGCCACCTTCCCACACACACAGCAGATATACTATCTCTCCTTCTTCAGTCTCTTTCTTTCTTACATGTAGCTTTGGCATCACACCTTCTGGTGATGTGCAGTCCTCTGCACTTTCCCATACCAATTCTATCAGTTGCTTTTCTTCTATCTTTATTCCGTCACTTTCTTCGTGAAGAATGTATTTGATTTCTCTTGCGTCAAATCTTATTTTCATAATTTTGAGATGTTATTTTTTATTCGTATTTTTGTTGCGTTTTACATTTGTAACACGTTGCAAAGATACGCAACTTTTTGCGAAACTACCAAGAAAAAATATCAAAAAATTACGAACAATGAGAGATAGATTAAAACAAGTAATTGATTATTATAATATTAGCGTGCGTAAATTTTCTATTCAAATAGGTATATCAGAAGGCACAATTCGCAAAATTATGAATGATAATTCAGGTATTCAGAGCAATAATTTGCAAAAAATTGCGAATTTTTACCCTGAAATCAATATAGATTGGCTAGTAACTGGGCGAGGAGAGATGCTGCTGATGAAGCAGCAGGAAAAACCACAGAAAACACCTCCGCCTGTCGCTGATGACACACAGCTACAGAGACTACAGGATCTTCTGGAAGCCAAGCAGGAGACTATCTCTGTCCTGCAGGAGACAAACAATAACCTCCTATCAGAAATCCAGCAGCTACGCAACTATGTCAATGTTACCTCCACCAAATACATCCAGATGGTAGAGCAAACCCTCGCCGCCGCCACCGACACCCGCTCCAAAATCAACGAAATCCAAGTCGGCTTCAACGCCTACCACCAATCCCTCGCACCCTCAAAACACAAAATCACCTCCCACCATACCACCAAAACCAAATAATATTATTATATATATACCACATAAGCGACCACCTCTGGTCGCTTTTTTCATATTAAAACGTCCCTTTCACCCCCGCCTTTTCATAACTTTTTTCCCTCATTTTACATTTCGCTTTACATTTCTTCTCCTATTACCCCTCTCTTTACCAATCACTTACAGCCATTTCCCACCTTCAAAAATCCTTAAAAAACTGCTCTCCCTTTCTGTCAAAAATCGCACAAACTCGCACCCCTTTCTGTCAAAATCGCCGTTTTTTTGTTTTTTAAAACTTAAAAAATGGCTACCCAACTGGCTACCCAACTCTGCATCCAACTTTTTTTTCTACCCCTTTCACCTCCCTTTCTCCCTCCCTTTTTCCCCTCCCTCCAGACACAAAAAAAGCCGCCCTCCCAAGCGACCCCCTCTCATTTAACCTTTATTTTCCAAATATTTACCCAGTATTAACCTCATTCCTACTCATTCCCCCACTCATTCCCACCTCAAAAACCACTCATTCCACCTCAAAGGCCATTTCATTTCCCCACAAAAAAGCCGCTCATCAAAGCGACACCCCTCTCAAAATCACCCACTTACACCCTCACCCACTCACCTCCTCCACCTCGGCCCCTTCATCCCGCCCCTCATAAATGCATATGATCACGATGTTTTGTAAATCTAAAAGAAAACATAACTACAATTTCTAAGAACTAGTTTAAGAATAAAAAATAGCACGAAGATGCAATATCTTTCGTGCTATTTTTATTTGGTTTTAGATTATCCTAGTAAATCAATATCGCACCCAATATAATATACTTTTTTGAAGATGTTTAGTATTCTGCAAAATATTGTTGTATCTGTTTCCAGTCGTGAGTTTTTGTCAAGGCAAG
>JAKSLE010000025.1 GCA_024401365.1 Bacteroidales bacterium
AAGGTGAGTCGGGTTCCGGCTCACCTTTTTTGTTTTGTGTATTTATATATTTCTGAGAATGTTATGGTCTGGATATAGTTTTTAGTGTTAAATTTACGGCATTCTACATAACTTGTTAAATTATGAAATACAGTAAAGTAATATCACTATCCACTTTCATACTACTTTCGTGTTTGAGCGTGCAGGCTAAGGACTATGTCGTGACCTCTCCAGATGGTCATCTTAAAGCCGTAGTCAATGATGATGTCAAAGTCTCATGGACCATTATGCGCGATAATCAGATTGTCCTAGCGCCTTCTGCTATACGCATCCAGACCACAACAGGCAGTTGGGGCGAGAAGACCCGTGTGCAGAAAGCCCGTCAGCGTAGTATCAGTGAGACCATTCCTACTGTAACTTACAAGCGTGCAGAAGTCAAGAACGAGTGCAATGAGCTTTCGCTCGACTGCAGCGGTGAATTTAATCTAATTGTACGTGCCTATAATGACGGTTGCGCCTATCGCCTTGTCAGCAAGTCGAACAAGACCCTCCGCGTCATAAAAGAGTCGCCAGAATTCGCCTTCACAGCCGATTATCAAGCATTCGTACCCTACATCAATGACAATCGTGGAGGCGAGAGATATTGCTACAGCTTCGAGTCGTACTATGACGAGCAGAAGCTCTCAGCTATGTATAATGACTCCATAGCCATCACGCCACTTGCTGTATGTTTGCCAGACGGCATGAAGGCAGTTATCATGGAGACCAGCGTAGAAGATTATCCAGGTATGTTCCTCTACCGCAACGAATCCTCTCCTGCCAATACACTTCAGACCGATTTTGCCCCACTCCCAACCGAGACAGTTATCGGAGGCTTTGACAGACTGAACCTAGTGCCTGTCAAGCGTGCAGACTATATAGCCGACCTACAGAAGAAGCAGGCTTTACCTTGGCGACTGGTGCTTGTCACAACTGCCGACACCCAGTTGCTCAATACAGATACACCTTACTGCCTTGCACCAGCCTGTCGTCTCACAGATACCTCGTGGATCAAGCCAGGCAAGGTAGCATGGGACTGGTGGAACAACTGGAATATCTCCGGAGTAGATTTCCGCGCAGGTATCAACACCCAGACATACAAGCATTATATAGACTTCGCACATAAGAATGGCCTTGAGTACATCATCGTCGACGAAGGCTGGAGTGATGAGGAAGACCTCCTGAAATATAGCAACGACGAACTTAGCATACCAGAGCTTGTAGCATACGGTAAAGAGCGCAACGTCGGCGTCATTCTCTGGACATCATGGCGCAACCTTATTAAGGATCTGGATCGCAACATGAGCCATTATGTAGCAGAAGGCGTCAAAGGATTTAAGATAGACTTCTTTGACCGCGACGATTACGAAGTAATTCACTCCACATACGAGATTGCTGCCGCTGCAGCCAAGCACCATCTGCTAGTTGACTATCACGGACTCAAGCCATCAGGTATTCAGCGTGCTTATCCTAATGTCGTCAACTTCGAAGGCGTAAAGGGTCTGGAGAATTGCAAGTGGGAGCCACGCAATGCAAATGGTCCTGTACACGACATGCCACGTTACGACGTATCTATCCCTTATCTGCGTATGCTCCCTGGTCCGCTCGATTACACGCCAGGTGCTATGCACAATGCTACGCGAGACCATTTCTTCGGTAACAACAATCATCCGATGAGCATGGGTACCCGTGTGCACCAGATGGCCATGTATGTAATCTACGAGGCACCTCTTCAGATGTTGGCAGATAGTCCGACACACTACGAGCAAAATCAAGAGTGTACCAACTTCATAGCAGCCGTACCTACTATATTTGACGAGACTATTCCACTCTGTGGAGAAATGGGAGAATATGTAGCCATTGCTCGTCGCAAGGGTAACACCTGGTATGTAGCAGCCATGAACAACTGGTCGCCTCGCACATTGACCATTGATCTCTCTAAGTTCCTGACTTCTGAGATGAATATGGACAGCTACGCTGATGGTATAAATGCCGATCGTGAGGCTACGGATTACAAGCACTTGACACGTAAGGTCAATCCTTCAGAAACCATCACACTCAACCTGGCACCTGCCGGTGGCTGGTGTGCTATCTTCAAATAGCATTTAATTCCTAATTCCTAATTAGTAATTCCTAATACCTGATTCCTAGTTAATAATTACTAGGAATTGGGAGAGGGAGTGTGTCTAGATGTATAGAGGCGCTAGAAGGGGTAGGGAGAGCTAGAGGAGGAAGAAGAGAAATATAAGGCTGCGTGCAGTCTTTGTCAATGGAGGGTAGCTGCTGGTACAATGGAAGTACCTTGTTCATCGTAATTTTTTTATTCGATAAGTGTAACCTTATATCGGTATGCTACGTAAAAGATGAAAAAAACAAATACAAACACCTTACAATTAATACAGAACTCAATATGGGAAGAGTAACCATTCGTAAGAAATGCATTACGATTGCGCGCAAGGCGATGCGATCGGACAGTACTGCCAGAGTGGATGGCAAGAGTATCTTTATCAAGCGATATCCAGGTCATAACTATAAGCTTATCATGGTTCACGTTACTAAGAAGCAACGTGCTGTGAGAGATATGTTTGCGGATGCCAATGTGCTTGCCAAAGAGGACATGAAGAGATGGAACAGAGTGAGACATTGGGAGAGGTATGCGCGCAAGCATAAGAAACTGGGCGCATACAGAGCGGCGGTATCATATTACTACAAGATGATAAGAGAGCATGGGAAAGAGTTGAAGGAGATCAGGTTACAGAGCCGACGAGAGAAGGGCTTTGACAATAGAGGGGTAGATATGCGAGTTTTCAAGGAGAGGGGTATGTTTTTCTGGGTGAAGTTTGAGAGTGTGGATGAGTATATGGGGGCTTTGGAGAGGTTGGCGGGGTAGGCGTAACCATTGGTGACGATGTAACATAGGAGCAGGGGAAGGGTAGGAACAAAGGACGTAGATAAACGGAGTAAATTACGCTGAATAATGATGGAAAATTTTGTTTATATATTACATCCTATTGGATGTAGTTTAGCATTATGGACACAAAACTACATTAGATGTGATGTAAAATTAAAGAGAGTTTTTTAAATTTGCATCCGAAAGGATGTAATATGACAAAAAATACTATATCAATCACGTTGAAGGCTCTTAGAAAGGAGCATAATCTTACGCAGGTAGATTTGGCAATGAAATCGGGCGTAGGACTTAATTTTGTGCGTGAACTTGAGCAAGGCAAAGCAACAGTGAGACTCGACAAAGTAGCTCAGGTATTTGCATTGTTTGATTATGAATTGATTCCTCAAAAGAAAAAGGTTGAGCCATGAAAAAGGCATTGATAAGATACAAGGAGACACCTGCCGGTTATCTGAGTGAAACAGATGAGGGATATTCACAATTGTCGGGTTATGGGGCGACTACATTTTTAAGCCGCAGAGCAACAGGTTTGATCAGTTGCCTGAAAATGAAGACCTGACGATGCATTTGGCTGAAATAGCCAAGATAAAGGTAGTGCCTCACTGCCTGATAAGAATGAAAGACGGTTCACTAGGCTATCTGACTCGCAGAATAGATCGTACAGTGAAAGGAGAGAAGATTGCAATGGAAGATATGTGTCAGTTGACTGAACGGCAGACAGAACACAAGTACAAGAGTTCGTATGAGCAGATAGCTAAAGCAATAAGACAATATTCATCTACACCACAACTGGATGTGACTAATTTCCTTGAAGTAGTCTATTTCTCATGGCTCACTGGCAACAACGACATGCATCTTAAAAACTTTTCCCTCTATTGTCCTGCCAATGATTATCGGCTTACGCCTGCCTATGACATGCTTAATGTAGCCATTGCCAACCCTAAGGATGACGAGGAACTGGCGCTGACGTTAAATGGTAAAAAAAAGAGGATCAAAGACACTGATTTCGAGAAGGCATTCGTTACATGTGGGATATTGCCAGGCATTTTTGAGAACATCAAATAGAAATACCTGCGCCTACTGCCCAAATTCCTCGTCGCAATAGATGATTCATTCCTCAATGCCGAGCAGAAAGATAATTACAAGCAACTATTGGCTGAGAGACTTGGCAGATAGAAAGTAGTAAGAAATTGTATTTAATATATAGTTAGAGCCACTCTCTTGATGGGGAGTGGCTTTCTTTTTTGTGGAGATTTGTTTTGATTTGTTTTTTTTTTACAAACTTTGCATGGAATATTTAAATGTATAAAATATGAATAGACTTTTTACACTTTTTGCTGCCCTTTTGGTGGGTGTTGCGGCTTCGGCACAACTTCATATATTTGAAGCTTTAAATGCGAATAACAATTTTGCTCTAACTAAATGTAATATGTATGAAGGTGATACATATTGGGACGTTGCGTTATTTTATGATTTAAATGGGAAAATTTCGGAAATGACAAGCAGTTACGAATGCGAGGAGCATGGCAGAGATGTGTATAATAGAACTTACCAATACGACGAGAAAGGGAATTTGACAAGTGAAGTGGAGCTTATGGGAAAAAATGAGGAATGGGAAATGAAATCTCTATACGAAAATAATTATGAAATGGGGATTTTGACAGGTTATGTAATAACAAGTTATGACCATGGTGATTATGTGACAACTGAAACCCACACGTTGACATATGACGGAAACGGTAACATTATAAAGGATGAAATAAATTGTATTGGCGAGTGGGTTCATTCAAATACAGAATTATTTGAGTATAATAGCAAGAATATTATTACATTTTCAACATCATATTCTGATACAGAACGCTACACTTATGATGAAAACGACCGATTGATACAAGTAGAACATGGTTGTGTAGAGAACGACTGTGATGTTATCATTGAGAAAATAACATACAATGCTGACGGCACAGAGGCAGTTGGCAAGCATTATGAGGCAGATGGTGTGACACTTAAGACAGACAAGACTGACAGCAAGTATTTCTTCACAAAGAAGACGGCAACACCTTCAAGACGTACGGAGCTTGACCATGTTGGCGCATACAACTTCAAGACTGTGGAGAACGGTCAGATTGTCATTGTCAGGGACGGAGAGAAGTTCGACATCTCGGGACGAAAATTGTAATACATGGGCTTAGAGTCGCGATGAATCGCGTCTCTACGGTATAAACAAAAAAGACGTTGCTTGTGGGCAGCGTCTCTTTTTTGTATCTATAATTTCATCAAAACAAATCTGACATTGTAGTCATTGTATTGTGCTTTTCTGCGAATGTATAAATATTTCTGTAAAAACAAAAATACAACCATCCCTTTGTCACTCACTTAGTCCCTTTAGGCAAATAATCAATGGTTTTTGTATTGTTACATGCTTATTTGATATACTTATGGATTGCTTTATGGAACTGATTTAACCTTATATAACTCTAACATATTCTATCTTCTGAACTTCTGGGCGCAGAACGTGGAGTAACAGAATAACCATAAGAAACTACCCTCAAAAATAAATAGCTTCACAAAAAGGTTGAGCAAAGAGCTTATAAAATAGCGTTCAAAAAATATAGCGCATAGATATAACGCGAAATAATATCCAACTAATCCAATTATTATTGCTAATTTTGCAGAAATGCACAATTAAAAATTAAGTATAGAGAATGGGATTATTCGGCCTATTTAATAAGCAGAAGAAGGAAAGCCTCGACAAAGGTCTAGAGAAGACCAAACAGGGTTTGTTCCAGCGTCTTGGTCGTCTCTTTACGGCAAAGCGTAAGGTAGATGATGATATATTAGACGAATTGGAGGAGATTCTCATCACTTCCGATGTAGGCGTTGATACTACCCTCAAAATTATTGAGCGCATACAGAATCGAGTAAAGCAAGATGCCTATGCAGGTACAGACGAACTGAATACTATTCTCCGCGAAGAGATAGCAGCTCTCTTGGCCGAGAATCATAATACAGATGTCTCCGATTTCGACCTCCCTGATACCGGCGAACCATACGTAATTATGGTCGTGGGCGTCAACGGCGTGGGTAAGACTACCACTATCGGTAAGTTGGCTTATCAGTTCAAAAAGGCTGGTAAAAAAGTGGTACTCGGTGCAGCCGATACTTTCCGCGCCGCAGCTATCGAACAACTCTCCGTATGGGCCGATCGCGTCGGTGTGCCTATCGTAAAGCAACAGATGGGGTCCGATCCAGCTTCAGTGGCTTTCGATACTCTCTCGTCTGCTAAGGCCCAGGGCGCCGATGTCGTTATCATCGATACTGCCGGCCGTCTGCATAATAAGATAAACCTCATGAACGAGCTCTCTAAAATTAAGAACGTAATGCAAAAGGTCGTTCCTACAGCTCCTAATGAGATTCTCCTCGTCCTCGATGGCTCTACAGGTCAAAACGCTTTCGAACAGGCCCGCCAGTTCACCAAGGCTACTCAGGTTACCGCCTTGGCTATCACTAAATTGGACGGTACAGCTAAGGGCGGCGTCGTTATCGGCGTGTCCGATCAGTTCAGTATCCCTGTAAAGTATATCGGAATAGGCGAGGGTATAGAGGATATGCAACTTTTTAATAAGGAACAGTTCGTAGATTCTCTCTTTTCTAAGTAAATTACATCGTAAGCTAAATTGGAAACCGTAGATATCATTTCTCTTGGCTGTTCTAAGAACTTGGTCGATTCCGAGGCTCTGATGACTCAACTTAAAGCAGCGGGTATGGAGGTGCATCACGACCCTAAACGCCCCACAGGTAAAACGGTCGTTATCAATACTTGCGGCTTTATAGGCGACGCAAAGGAGGAGTCTATCGATACTATCCTCCAATTCGCTGAGGCTAAAAAACGTGGCAAGATCGACCGTCTCTTGGTTATGGGTTGTCTCTCCGAACGTTACGCTCCAGAACTGAAAGAGGCTCTGCCCGAGGTGGATAAGTTCTATGGCAAGTTCAAATGGCAGGATATCGTCACCGACCTCGGTCATGGTTTCCGCCGCGATCTTCTCACCGAACGCAGCCTTACAACGCCTAAACATTACGCCTACCTCAAAATATCTGAGGGGTGCAACCGTTTCTGCTCTTACTGCGCTATCCCATTGATTACAGGACGCCATACGTCTCGCCCAATGGAGGAACTTATCGAAGAGGCAGAGAAATTGTGCGATAAGGGCGTTCGTGAACTCCAAATAATAGCACAAGACCTCTCTTCTTATGGTCTCGACCTATATAAGGAGAGTAAATTGGCCGAGCTTACTCAGAAATTGTCCGAAATAGAGGGCATTGATTGGATTCGCCTTCACTACGCTTATCCAGCCGATTTCCCTATGGATATTCTCCCAGTTATAGCTAATAACCCCAAGGTTTGCTGCTATCTCGACCTCGCGCTCCAACATATAAGCGATAATATGCTCTCGTTGATGCGACGCCATATTACTAAGGAGAAAACTCTCTCTCTCCTCAAGTCTATCCGTACTCAAGTGCCAGGAATACATATCCGTACAACGCTTATTACCGGACACCCAGGAGAAACAGAGGAGGATTTCAGGGAACTTGTGGAGTTCGTCCGCGAAGCTCGTTTCGAACGCCTCGGCGTATTCCCTTACTCTCATGAGGAGGATACTTACGCCTATAAACACTACGAGGATAATATACCCGACGAGGTTAAGCAGGCTAGGGCAGAGGAGATAATGGCACTACAGTCCGAAATATCTCACGAGATACAGTCATCAAAAATAGGTACAGTACTGAACGTAATAATCGACCGCAAAGAGGGCGATAACTTTATCGGACGTACAGAATACGACTCCCCAGAGGTTGACCCAGAGGTAATTATACCTGCTACTTCCGAAAATAAAAAACTGGTCAAAATAGGTAAAATATTGCCAGTAAAGATAGTATCTGCCGAAGATTATGACCTTTTTGCAGAGCCTGTAAAATAGTCCTATTTTAGACAGATTTCAAATTGATATTTAGGGTGTACAACGTAAAGAAAATGTAATATCTTTGCAGTAAAATTTTTGAATAAAACAATACCAAATAGTTACTAAAATGGCTTACAAAATTAGCGATGAGTGTCTTGCATGTGGTACATGTAAGGGCGAGTGCCCAGTAGAGGCTATCTCTGAGGGCGAGAAGTATTCTATCAACCCAGACGTATGCATCGATTGCGGTACATGCGCAGGCGTTTGCCCAGTTGAGGCTATTTCTCCAGCAGAGTAATTGATAGATTACAATTTCTCAACATTATTAAAGCCTATCGTTCCTAGAACGATAGGCTTTCCTTATTTCGTATATTAAAAAAATTGCGAGCAAACACTACTCTCCCTTATATCAGCATATCTCTTCCAACTACTTTCCCTCTCTTCTCTGACGTCTGTCTCGCCAAATAAAGAGGGAGTCCCAACCGTATTAGTTGTTCCGTCAAATAGCTTCTGTAGCCCCCTTGAGCCACTCTCTTACATCTTCACTTACAAGTGGACTAAGTGTCTCATATACAATAGAATGGTAGTCGTTGAGCCACTCTTTCTCTTCTTGCGTAAGCATCTCTACTACTATAGGCCTCTTGTCTATAGGACACATGGTGATAGGGTAGAAGCCTAGAAATCTTCCAAATTCCGATTGCCCTACTTCTTTGCAGACTACTACATTCTCTATTCTGACACCCCATTTGCCTTCTCTGTAAATGCCTGGTTCATCGGTAGTTACATATCCTGCTTTTATTTCACTGCCGTTGTCTTTCTTGCTGATCCTTTGCGGCCCTTCGTGTACATTGAGGTTGAAACCTACTCCGTGTCCCGTACCATGACCAAAATCTATCTGATTCTGCCACATGAATACCCTCGCAAGGGTGTCTAATTGCGATCCATGGGTCCCTTCAGGGAAAATAGCCCTCGAAACGGCAATGTGCCCCTTCAAAACAAGGGTATAGTCCACACAGGCTTGCTTGTCTTTTATTGCACCCATGGCTATCGTACGGGTGATGTCGGTGGTTCCTCCTACGTACTGACCTCCAGTGTCCATCAGTAGAAAACCATCACCGATCCTGGTATTTGTCTCTATTGTAGGAGCATAGTGACACGATGCCGCATTCTCACCAAAGGCAGAAATGGCTCCGAACGACTCACAAAGGAATCCTTCTTGCTGCTTCCTGAATTCTAGGAGCTTGTCCGCAACAGATAATTCAGTGAGTTCTTCCGTGGCATACGCCCATTGCAGCCAATGAAGGAAATTGACTATAGCTACACCGTCTTTTACATGTGCAGCTGTTATATGCTTTATCTCATTTTCTGTCTTTACGGCTTTTAACGCCTCCACAACACTCGGTGCCTCTACTTTTACTGTGTCATCTCTCAACGCCTTGACTATTCTCGCATTTATCTTGTTGGGATCGTAGAGAACTCTCGCCCCAGCTGGCAGATTGCTGACATTCTTCTCAAAATGGTCATATAGCGATACCTTGATGCCGTCTTCGTCCAAACGCTTGCTGATAATGCTGGTCAACTTATGGGGATTTATATATAGGTGCTCTTCTGTCGGCGTGATAATCATATGTGCATAAAAAACAGGATTGTATGGCACATCTGTACCTCGTAGGTTGGTCAGCCACGCTATATCGTCTAATGAACTGAGTAAATAGTGCGTCGCGTTCAACTTTAGCATCTCTTCTCGTACTTGGGCCAACTTTTCTTGCCTTGTTTTCTGATTGAGCGAGAAGTCCATCTCTGTGACCTCGTCAAGGGGCAGTTCCGTACGCGCCAAATATAGCTCGTCTATTATGTTAACCACATATTCCATCTTTATGCCAAAATCGGCAAGCTTCTTCTCTATCTTCAGATACTCGGCGTATGGAACTGTGAACCCATCTATACCACAGGTGCTGTCGGATGGTAGGGTATAGGTCAACCAATCAATGTAACTTGGTACTCCGGGCATACCGTCTTTGAAAACCTCAATGCTTATCCCCCTGGTTTGCTTCTCAGCTTGAATATAATACCTTGAATCAACCCAAAGACCAATGTGCTGCTTCGTAATGACTAATACTCCTGCCGACCCATTAAAGCCGGATAGATATTCCCTGAATTTCCAATGTTCTGCAGGGTATTCACTGCAATGCGGATCTTCTGTCCTGACAATCAATGCATCAAGACCTAGTCTGCTCATCTCTGTGCGTACCTGGATCAGCCTGTCATTCTGTACCATATTCATAGCTTAACCCTCCTGTAATATTTCTGTTTATATCAATGTGCCAATCACAAAGAGCATTACCGTGACAAATGTGCCCATGGCAATGAAGGGCAACTGCTTGTCTAGTTCTTTGTGCTTGTGTCTACATACAAATAGCGCATTCTTAATGAATAATGGAATGGTCAATAGCGAAATGTATTGCCCACTCTTGCCATATATCGCAATATACGATGCCAAACATACAAAGGATACTGCCAATATTAATATATGGTATACCCTGGCAGCTGGAATGCCCATCATAACTACCAATGTCTTCTTCCCCGATGCCTTGTCTCCATTGTAATCCCTCATATTGTTCATATTCAAAACCCCAACAGACAACAACCCTATACTGCTGGCTGGTAATAACGCCGGAATCCACAACGATCCTTCATACAACGCCTCTGATCCTGCAACGCCAACTAACCCGAAAAAGATAAAAACAGATAAGTCACCAAGGCCCATATACCCGTAAGGCTTCTTGCCCATAGTATATGTTATGGCAGCTCCAATACATAATAATCCTATCCCAAACAACGTCATCAACCCTTCAAATCCTATTCTAGGATAGGCCACAATCAGCAGTAATATGCCGCTTATCAAGGCCCCAAATCCCCACCCAATAATGGCTCTTTTCATCTCCTTTGGCGTGATGGCTCCACTCTGAATGGCTCGCGTAGGACCCACTCTTTCTGCGTTGTCAACCCCCTTTTCAGAGTCTCCAAAATCATTACATAGATTCGAAAGTATTTGAAGCGCTAGGGTAGTAAGTAGCGCTAAAACGCATATTTCCCATGCGAATATGCCACGTTGAAAGGCAATAATACTACCCATCGCTATTAATGATAGCGATAATGGCAACGTTCTTAGCCTGTATGCTTCAATCCATCTTTTCATTGTTTACGTGTTTATTTGGCAATAAGTTTAATGGAACTCTCTTTTCTGTTGCCGTAGCGTATCACAAATATCAATAGTTTATTGGTCCACTTTGAGGTGTTTACATCTAGCGTATTTTGCCCATCTGTTTTAATCGTGTAGAGCATACGACCGTCGCTGCTGTATACCTTTACTTCGGTTATACTGTCGGCTGTAATCGTCACACTTCCACAATGCCTCGAAACGTCATATCCGCTGTCGCCAACCACAGTCGTAACACTGCTCTCTGTCGAATTTATATGCCTACCAGTCATGACTAATGTCCCTGTGTTGTCGGGGTCTAATAGTTCTTTTAATGAATAATACCCCTTGGCCTTAACATCCCACGCCTTGGCTAGCGACGAGAAATAGTCATTTTGCGGTGTCTTGCAGTTTGCCTTGCCTCCCGATAGTATACCTATTATCTTACGATCGTTGTTCCATAATGCCGATCCCGAGGAACCGCCCTCTGTTGTGCCTTGATCCCATAGGTTGACTTTATAGTGTACGTTTTTCTCAAAACTTCCGCCAGCAGGGGGAGAGTCCATCCCAGAATAGTCGCCATAGCCTATATCTGTGCTTACAGATACCTTTTTGACATCTCCCCATGGATGGTGAATGCATTTATATGTCTCATTCGATACTATATCATTCCTGATATCCCATCCTGCCCAATATGGATCTACTTCAAATTTAGGAAGCTTATTTAGCGTAAATACGGCTATGTCGTAACTTGGCAAATAACAGAGTAGCTCATCCTTGTAACATAGGTCCACTTTCTCTTTAGAGGGATGCTCAAAGTTTGTACATAAATCTGTCTCAAAACCAAATAGAACATTGACAGCATAATTCGAATTGGTGTCAAAAACGTGGGCAGCCGTAATAATGTATGGCTGCATGTCTTCACTGGTAGTGTTTATCAATTGCCCAGTTCCAAGATGTGTGCCTCCTACTATAAGCCTGCAGACGCTTTTCTTGGTATCTATAATGTCTTTGTCACATACAACGTTGACTTCACACCTGCCCGACGCCCTGTATTGCGTGTCTTGTCCATTCGAACTTGAACTCGTATTGAATGGCGAACCAGCATCTGCTATCTTGATAAAGCCGCTTGTGACGTACTCAATGTCAATCTTTGCTTGCTTGCCATAGTATCGTACACTTATCTTGTCTCCTCCAACGGGTAGAGGAAGCAATCCTTGGTTAACATAATCTTCTCGTCTATACGTCCGTGTAGCAAAATTTCCAATCACAAGTACGCTGTCAACCAATTTTTCGTCAATTCCCTTAATATAGCATCCCATGTTCTTGGCTCCTTTCGAAATGAAAGTGACCACGCTGTCTCTTTTCAGAGCGACATTCGTATCTATCCTGTCAGCAAATTGAATAGGCCTATCTTCTAGATCTTTGACCATGTCCAATATCCGAATATCGCTGTTAAAGCTTCTGGCAGAGGGTAGTAGTACAATCTGCCCATAGGCTGTCAACGTAAATAGTGCAAATAATGCTGTATATATATACTTCTTGAACATTCTATCCTTAAATACCGTTTCCTTTACAAAGATAGTGAACAATTCAACACCATAGTGCTTATTTGGGAGTGTTAACTATCAATTTGATAGCATTTTTGGGTAGGGTAGAGGTGTATACTTGTATGTTTACTGTTGTTTTGTCTGCTTTGTTGCATGTAAACACGTGTAACCGTGCATTATATACGCCATTTTCTCTATATACATATATACAATAAACACTAAGTTAGAGCACATAAAGTACACATTATCAGTCTTTTAATAGCATGGACATAAAGTAAATATGTAGACATATAGTGTATATTTATTCAGATAGGGTATTGTTAGTATCTATGCATATAGATAAGTATCTAATAATCAGTTGTTTGTCTAATTTACCTAAATCTCTTTTATATGGTAATTGTTCTAATTGGCTGATTTTCAATGCTTAGTATAAGTACCCTCTAATTGGCTTTTATTAACCTATTTTTTATTCGTTAACATAGTTGCTGTATATTTTAACTGACGGATTATCAGCTAGTTACGCAAAAGAAGCTGGTGCTGTATTCTTGTTTTTGACAATAAATAAAGCACCAATTAAGTCTCTCTTAACTGGTGCTTATAGCTATGAATAGCTTATGTGATCTTACCTAACCTATTATTATATTTTTGCGCTGTCTTGATGTTGTCCTTATTATAGCCTTGTTGTTCCTTATTCTGGCCTGTAATCCTTGAAAGTGCCGTCTGTATATAGTATAATTATCTTCTCTATCTGCTTGTTTGCACGATTCTCAGGTGCTTTGTCTTCTTCTTTCTTGTTTATATGCACAACTCGCTTTGTACGTGTCACTTGTGGCATCTCTTCATTTGGCTCCTGAGCTGTAGGCTGCTCTTCTGTCTGTTCTTCGTTTTCTTGCGAGAAGAGGGTCGATTCTGGAGCAACGTGCAACTGTTGTGGCTGATTGAAGAGCGTGGCTTCTTCGTCGCTTTGTGGGGCATTCCCAGTACCGTATACCAACCAATTGATATCCACGCTAGGAAACGCTCTCTGTATGGCCTCAATGGTCTCTGGCTTGAAGCTGCCTCCTCGTCCTCCTTCCGACATAATATGGGATATAGTCATCTTTGAAACGCCTATTTTTACCGCTAGTTCGCTCTGATTTATGCCGTATAGTTGCATTAAGGTTCTTAAACGTTCTTTCATTTTTAGGTGTATACTTTGGTTTACCCTGCAAAGATAAACATATTATCTCGTGTTTACAAGTCTCTATGTGTTAAATAATTGTTTATTAAATACATGTTTACAACTCTTGATTAATCAAGTAAACTTGTATGGTAAACTATAGTATACATTGAGTTGTATTATTGTAAACGTATATGGTTGTGTTTACTGATAATTATTCTAATCTTTGAGTTAGGTATACAAATAAAATCGTACCTTTGCATGATAATTTGATTCTAATAACAATAAGATATGCATAAACGTTATTCGACGGACTTCAAGGTCGCTGATATCCGTACCGTGAATAGTAGCTGCTATCAGCTCGTTCTCCAACATCCGGATACCTTGCCAGAGGTCGCTCCAGGTCAGTTTGTTCAGGTTCAACTGCCTGATAGCGCTACTTCTTATCTTCGACGCCCTATATCTATTCATGACGCTGATTTTAAGGCTAATACAATGACTCTCCTTATCCGAAGAGTCGGAAATGGTACCGAGTTGTTGTCTCACGTAAAGCCTGGAGATACTGTCAATCTTTTGTATCCTCTTGGAAATGGCTTCAATTTGGATACTAAACAGATAGGTAATTCTCCTTTGCTTATCGGCGGTGGCGTGGGTATTGCCCCTCTTTTTATGGCTGCTAAGCATCTGAAGGCTGTCGGCGCTAATCCTACAGTTCTTTTGGGCGCTCGTAATGTCGAGGATCTGCTCAAAAAGGATGATTTCGCAGCTGTTACTACTACTGAGTGTACAACTGAGGATGCGTCTTTTGGTACTAAGGGGTTTGTTACTGACCATGTTTACATGAAGGATGAGCTTAAGAGGTTTACTTCTATTATTGTTTGTGGTCCTATGCCTATGATGCGTGCTATTGCTCGTGTGGCTGAGGCTAATAATATCCCTTGTCAGGTCTCTCTCGAAAATAAGATGGCTTGCGGTATCGGTGCTTGCCTTTGCTGTGTGACCGAGACTATAGATGGTCATAATACTTGTGTTTGTACAGGTGGTCCTGTGTTTGATTCAAAGAGCGTAAAATGGTAGATCTTAAAGTAAACTTGGGGAACAATCTTGTCCTCAATAATCCAGTAATGACCGCATCTGGTACTTTCGGATATGGTCTGGAATATGACGATTTTACTGATGTTGATCGTCTCGGTGGTATCATCGTTAAAGGTACAACTCTCAACCCTCGCGAGGGTAACGCCTATCCTCGTCTTGCCGAGACTCGCCAGGGTATGATCAATGCCGTGGGTTTACAGAATAAGGGCGTTGACCATTTTTGTAAGGTTATTTACCCTGAATTGAAGAAGTATACCAAGACTAAGGTGCTGGTAAACGTCTCTGGTAGTTGTATCGAGGATTATGTGGCTTGCGCCGAACGTATCGCTGCTCTTGACCATATTCCAGGTATCGAGCTGAATATCTCTTGCCCTAACGTTAAACAGGGTGGTATGTCTTTCGGTACAGTTCCTGAAATGGCTGCTAAGGTCGTGGAGGCTGTACGTAAAGTTTACCCTAAGCATCTTATCGTTAAGATGACTCCTAATGTTACGTCTGTAGTGGATATCGCTAAGGCTATCGAGGGGGCTGGCGCTGATAGCGTCTCTTTGGTAAACACATTCTTGTCTATGGCTATCGATATCAAGACTCGACGCCCAATATTGTCTACTATTACTGGTGGTATGTCGGGCGCAGCTATCAAACCTATCGCTCTCCGTATGGTATGGCAGGTCGCTAATGCTGTCAAAATACCTGTAGTGGGCCTTGGCGGTATCAGTAGCGCTTCTGATGCTATCGAGTTTATTATCGCTGGCGCTTCTGCTATCGAAATAGGTACTGCCAACTTTATCAACCCAAATATCGGTAACGAGGTGGTGGATGGTATAGCCGATTACTTGGCAGCTAATAATATGAAGTCGGTTAGCGAACTTCGTGGTAGCTTGATTATCTAGCTTTTTAGTAAACTCTCAGTAATAAACTATGAGGTGCTTCTTACTAATTATTGTTAGTATACTTTTAGGCGTGTTTACTACAGTTAGGGCTGATGATGAGCCTTTTGAATTGAGTAAACACGCTCAATTTAGTTTACTAACGTGTGGTCCGGGCGAGGAGTTGTATACTGCTTTTGGTCATACTGCTATTCGTTTACAGGATGATTCAGTAAACATCGATATCACGTTCAACTATGGTACTTTCGATTTTAACACGCCTAATTTCTACCTGAAATTTATGAATGGCGAACTGGATTATCTCTTGTCTGTATCTCAAACCGAACGCTTTTTTAAATCGTATCAACGCGAAAATCGTGAGGTACGCGAGGCTGTAATTCTTCTTAGCCCTGAGGAGAAGTCCGATTTGTGGGAGCGCTTGTATACTAATATGTTGCCTGAGAATCGTGCTTATAGGTACGACTTCTTTTTCGATAATTGCGCAACTCGCGTGAGGGACTTGCTATTCAGTATCAAGGGATTACCTCTCGATTATGAGTCTACTGGCGTGACTTATCGCGAACTTATCCACGAGAAAAATACCTCTGATAGCTGGTCGGCTCAGGGTATCGACCTCCTCTTGGGCGCTAATACCGATTCTATAGCTTCCAAAAATGGTAGAACTTTCTTGCCAGATTACCTCGAAGCTATGTGCTTGGAAAAGGGTATCATAGATCAACCTAAAACTATATTGCCTCAGGGTGGTTTTGTGGAGGAAGAGACGGTAAACATTCCTAATTTGTTGTTCTTTTCGTTGTTTATACTTACAGTTGCTTACACTGTTTACCAATTTGTAAGGAGGTCAACTGATAAAGTGTATGATTATGTCTTGTTTACTGCCACTATTTTGCTTTCTTTGTTGTTCGCTTACATGTGGTTCGTCTCTAGCCACCTTATTTGTAAGTGGAACTGGAACGTATTGTGGGCTTCCCCATTGCTTATTTTATTGCTAATTGACATAATTCGCGAGAATCCGATAAAACGTATCGTAGTCAACATTTGTTTGCTAGACGCCTCTCTCGTCGCGTTTATTATGTTAAGTGCTTTTTCAGTTGAATCCTTCTCTAATATAGCATGGTTCTCTGCTGGAGCTATCGCAGTGCGTATCAACTATATTCTTTACTATACTTGTAGACAAAGTATATGCACATTTAGCAAAAAATAACAAAACCTACTTTGTATATAATAGTTGAGTGTCGTAATTTTGCACAATCAAAATAAGATCTTTAATCGATGAAAGTGCTAATTATCAATGGTCCTAACTTGAACCTCCTAGGCGTACGTGAGCCCGGCATCTATGGTGCAAGAGGATTTGAAGAATATCTTGCTGAACTTAACAGCAGATATGCTGACGTGTTATCTATAGAGTACTTTCAGAGTAATCACGAAGGTAGTATTATCGACAAACTACACGAGAATGGCTTCGGCCAGGTAGATGGTATCGTCCTCAATGCTGGTGCTTATACCCATACTTCAGTAGCTATTGCCGACGCTATCTCAGCTATCAATACTCCTGTGATAGAGGTACATATATCAAACGTACATAGGCGCGAGGAGTTCCGTCGCCATTCTTATATTTCACCTTCATGCGTCGGTGTTATAGCTGGTTTCGGCCTCGATTCTTATAGATTAGGTATCGAAGCTATCCGTGAGCGCGCCAAAAAATAATTCATACAAAAGACAATAAAAGACTTTAAAGCATACAAAATGACAAAGAAGTTAACCAAAATCGTAGCTACGATTGCAGATAACAAGTGTGATGTAGAGTTCATCCGTTCTCTACACAATGCTGGTATGAACGTTGTTCGTATGAACACAGCACACCAGATGCCAGAGACATCAGAGGAGATCGTTAAGAACGTTCGTAAGGTCTCTAACAAGATTGCTATCCTCGTTGATACAAAGGGCCCAGAGGTACGTACAGTTGCTGGCGACGGTCCTATCGAGTTCGTAGCAGGTAACAAGATTATCGTTAAGGGTGAGCCAAATACAAAGTCTACTAACGAGTGCCTTTGCGTTTCTTACGAGGGCTTCGTAAACGACCTCGAGGTTGGTAAGCGTATTCTTATCGACGATGGTGATGTTTCACTCGTTGTTGAGGAGAAGAAGGCAGATCACCTCGTATGTTCTATCGAAAACACAGGTTCAATCAACGGCCGTAAGTCAGTTAACGTTCCAGGCGTTTCTATCAAGCTCCCTTCATTGACAGAGAAGGACCGCAAGTTCGTTGAGTGGGCTATCAAGGTTAAGCTTGACTTCATTGCACACTCTTTCGTTCGTTCTGCAAAGGACGTTAAGGAGATTCAGGATATTCTCGACGCACACAACTCACCAATCAAGATCATCTCTAAGATTGAGAACCAGGAGGGTGTTGATAACATCGACGAGATCATCGAGGCTTCATACGGTATCATGGTAGCTCGTGGTGATATGGGTATCGAGATTCCTTACCAGAAGGTTCCATTCATTCAGCGTGCTCTTATCCGTAAGTGTATCGAGGCTAAGAAGCCAGTTATCGTGGCTACTCAGATGCTTCACACAATGATCAAGAACCCTCGTCCTACTCGTGCCGAGATCTCGGATATCGCAAACGCTATCTATAGCCGTACCGACGCTATCATGCTTTCAGGTGAGACAGCTTACGGTAACTACCCAGTTGAGGCTGTTACAGTAATGAACAATATCGCTCGTGAGTCTGAGTCTTACAAGGATACTCGTAACGATATCCCAGTTCCTTCTTCAAAGAACGAGGTTACAACTTACTTGGCTGAGACTGCTGTAGGTGCTTCTCGCAACCTCCCAATCAAGGCTATCTTGACAGACTCTTTCACAGGTAAGGCTGCTCGCTATATCGCTGCTTTTCGTTCTGCAGTTCCTGTATACGCATTGGCATATGAGGAGCGTGTAGCACGTGAGCTCTCTCTCTCATTCGGTGTATTTGCTGAGTATATCGGCGAGGGTCACAACAAGAGCGAGATGTTGAAGCAGACTATCGAGCGTCTCTTGGCTAACAACGAGCTCTCTAATTCAGACCTCGTTTCTTACATCGGTGGTTCATACGGTATCGGTGGTGGTACAACATTCGTTGAAATCCTCACTGTAGAAAACCTCCTCAAGAAGATCGATAGCTACATGAACTAATCAAAGTCCATAGTAGTACGACAGATAATCAAAACCGTTCCAAGTACCCTTGGGACGGTTTTCTTATTTTTATATACCTTATATAAAACACAAAAAAAGGCGCATCCCATAAAGATGCGCCTATATAATTTAAGGTTTATACCCAAATTATGCTGGCTGATGCTGTGGACGAAGAAGATCCATAACAGTCTTCACAGGATTGAATGTCTCAACTGGAACCTCAACAAAGAATGTCAACCAGTTAGCCATAGCACCATTCCAAAGTCCAGGAAGCTCCATAGCCTTCAAATCCTTGCCATTCAAACTCTTGTATGAGATAAATCCAGCATTCTTATCCACAAACTGCTTCAGGTCATACTTCTTGCCTTTCCTGTCTGTAATGCAGCAGAACAAATCAACTGGATTGAAGTGTGTGCTCTGCTTCATCAAATCAGCATCCTTAGGATCAATCTGCGCACTCTCTACAACTTGTAGCGTTACCTTGCCATCAGAACCCTTTGTCCAGAATGGACCTCCACCTGGCTCACCTTCATTCTTTACCATGCCACAAACTCGCAATGGCCTGTCAAGTATCTCATATACAGCCTTGGCATCAAGATTCTCTGTAGGCAGTTTCAACTCCTTAGCAATGAAATCTTGTGCCTCTTTCAACGCACCATTCTCTCCCTTGTCCAACTTCAGAAGTATAGCGTCAACCATTTTTTTGCGAGCAACCGCATAGCCGGCTATAACCTTCTTGTACTTTGTCGTAATAGGCAAAAGATGCTGCTGAGCTACATTGTCTATATTTTTTATAAATACATAGTCCGCATTTATGTCACCAAGATTCTCTATCAACGCACCATGACCACCCGGACGGAATACAAGATTTCCATTCTCATCCCTGAATGGCTCATTCTCCATAGTCGCAGCTAATGTGTCTGTCGATGGCTTCTGGAACGAATATGTGATATTCACCTTCTTGTTCATGTGCTCCTCAACAAACTTCTGCGTAGGCTTCAATGCCTCTTTGAACAAGTCAAGATGTTGTGGTGATACTGTAAAATGCAAATTCACTTCAGCACCGGAACTAGCATAGTTTACACCCTCAATAATGTGCTCTTCAGCAGCCGTAAGGTTGCCTGTAGGGTAGTGATGGAACAACAAAACACCCTTCGGCTTCTGCCCATAGCCTAGTCCGTCTGCATCAAGCATAAGTCTGATTTTATCAGCCTCACTTGTAGGCTTTTTCGCCTCTATATCAGCACCAAACGCAAATTTATCCGTGCTTGCCAAGAATTGCGCATAAGGCTTGTCTTTCGCCATATCTGCCTGCTTCGCAGCATCTGCATTCCTGAATTCAAACATCTGCTTGAACATTCTTGTAGCAGCACCAGAAGCCGGTATAAACTTCACTACTTTCTTGCCATCTTTAGCAAGACTGTTCTCATAAATCTCAGCATATGACACCGCTTGAGCCTCGTCTACTCGCGCTATGCCATCTCCAATAGTCGCTGCACGCTTAATATCTGCAAACGGAAAACCACTCTTGAACTGCGCAAGCTGTTGCTCTACCTGCGCAACCTCAATTCCCTTCTGCTTGAGAAGTTCTCTATCCTTATCTGTCAACATACCTCTTAGTTTAAGTCATTGTTAATAACTCTTAAAGTTAAGTATTTTGTCAATACCTTATCTCTAATTTACTCTTAATAACGAAAAAAATTCAAAAACGTTTCTTTTTTGGATAAAGGTTTGTACCTTTGTGCGCTCTTTTAGAGCAAACAACGTAAAGTACACATTATTAACATATACAAGAGATGACAAAAGCAGATATTGTTAACGAAGTAGCTAAAGGTACCGGAATTGAGAAGGTAATGGTTCAGAAGATTATTGAGGCTTTCATGGACTCAGTTAAGACTTCTATGGAGAACGGTAATGATGTATTCCTCCGTGGATTCGGTAGCTTCGTTATCACAAAGCGTGCAGCTAAGACAGCACGAAACATTTCAAAGAATACAACTATCGTAATCCCAGAGCGTTTCGTTCCTGTGTTCAAGCCTTCTAAGGAGTTCGCCGAAGAAGTTACTAAGAGCAACGCAAAGAAGAAGTAATTATCAACTTCATTTTTTTAGAAATATTGTCCCATCATAGGGTGCCGTCAAAAGTAGGGTAGTCCCCTGCACGACTCACTCTTCACGGGTCAAGATAATATTAACTGATTGTTTAACCCCATAAATCTAAGTGTCATGCCAAACGGTAAGAAGCATAAGAGACATAAGATGGCAACTCACAAGCGTAAAAAGAGATTGAGATTGAACCGCCACAAGCATTAATCAATCAATCCTTTTCACACTAGTGCAACTAGCATCTAATGTAAAAAGATCTAGAAGAGCTTCGGTTGGCCAAATCTTTTTGACAAAGCACTACTGAAGCTTTTCTTGTTTTAAAAACGTTCTTTGAAATAATTGAGATTAACGTGAACGCAGAACTATTTATTCATGTTAGTCCCGAGGAGATGACTATCGCTCTCCTTGAGGACAAACGATTGGTGGAATTGCGTAAAGAGAAACGTAACGTTCAATTCGAAGTGGGTGATATCTACGTCGGTAAAGTACGTAAACTTATGCCTGGCCTCAACGCCGCATTCGTTAACGTAGGATACGAAAAAGACGCCTTCCTCCATTACCTCGACCTTGGACAACAGTTCCGTACTCAACAGAAATTCCTTAAGCAGGTCATCGATCAGCGCAATCGTAATCAGAATGAGTTGCCTCACGTGCGTCGTGAAAACGACATCGACAAAAACGGAACAATTACCGATGTACTCCAACCTGGTGAAGAGGTTTTGGTCCAAGTAGCAAAAGAGCCTATATCAACTAAGGGTCCTAGACTGACTTCCGAAATTTCTCTCGCAGGCAGAAATCTTGTCCTAATGCCTTTCTGTGACAAGATATCTGTAAGTAAAAAAATTAAATCAGGAGCAGAGCGCAACAGACTCCGTTCAATCCTTCAAAAGGTTAAGGCCAAAGATATGGGTATGATTATTCGTACAGTGGCCGAAAACGCTACAGAGGAGGATTTGGTAGGGGAGTATGAATTGTTGTACCAAAGGTGGGTTAAATGTGCCAATAAAGTAGGCGAGGTGCGTCCTCCAGCTTTGGCACTAAGCGAAATGGAACGAGCTAATGCCATGCTTCGCGACCTTCTTAGCCCCGATTTCAACACAATTTACGTCGACGACGAGGATGTTTATGAGCAGGTTCGTAATTATGTGGCTCAAATCGATCCCGATCGCCTGAATATCGTAAAATCGTACAGCGGTACCGTCTCAATGTTCGATGCCTTCAATATCGAAAAGCAGATTCGCCAATCTTGCGGTAAAGCCGTATCTTTCAAAAGTGGCGCTTATCTGATTATCGAAACGACAGAGGCCCTCAATGTAATTGACGTTAATAGCGGTAATAAGTCCAAAAGCGCGTCAGATCAGGAGAATAACGCTCTCGAAGTAAATCTGGCAGCCGCCGACGAAATCGCTCGCCAACTTCGTCTGCGCGATATGGGTGGTATAGTAGTGGTCGACTTCATTGATATGCAGTCTAGCGAAAACCGTACTAAATTGTACGAACGCATGAAAACCGCTATGGCCAACGATAAAACTAAGCACAATATTCTCCCGCTTAGCAAATTCGGCCTCATGCAGATCACCCGCCAACGCGTACGCCCTGTCATGAATATCGATACTACCGAGGTTTGCCCAACTTGTATGGGTAAAGGTCATATCGAGACGTCTGTTAACTTGCCCGAGATGATTGAAAACGCAATCAAACAAGAGGCCGCCCATAAGGACGCTAAGGGACGCTTGGAGGTCGTATGTAATCCTTTTATATACGCTTACCTCAAAAAGGGATTCCCAAGCACAATCCTTAAGTGGAAATGGAGATACTCCTTGAGCCTCAAAGTGCGACCATCAGCTTCTTTGGGTATTGTCGAATACAAAATTTCACGAGGCTGACGTTTTTTCTAAACGAATGCAACTCTAACTTTTTCTAGCACCATATAAGAGCAATATCTTATATGGTGCTTTTTTATTCGATCATTCGCACGTGCCACTACCCTCATTATCAGGATATTAACTCTAAGAATTTGTATTATGTTAACCAGGGTGTCCGAATAACATAGGGGAGTGCTATATTCACTTCATTATTCTCCTATTTCACCATAGTTAATAAATATAAACGCTCTTCTTTATAAAACACAAATTGTATAATTTTGTACTGTTCTATAAAACAATGAACAGCAACAAATAAAATGAAAACGCGCATAGTAACTTTCGGCGAGATTCTTCTCAGACTCACACCTCCTGGCTACCTTAGATTCCAACAGAGCCAGATGCTCGCCGCTACATTCGGCGGCAGCGAAACCAACGTGGCTGTCTCTTTGGCTCATTTCGGCATGAATTCGTCTTTCGTGACCCGTATGCCTCAAAACAACGATATCGCTGAGTCTTGTATATCAAATCTCCGTTCTCATAATGTAGATACTTCCGATATCGTCTACGGCGGAGAACGTTTGGGACTGTATTATATGGAGAGCACAGCTTCTATGCGTGCTACTAGAGTCGTGTACGACCGCGCTCACTCGTCTTTCTGCACAGTCGCTCCAGGTATGATCGACTGGAAAAAGGTATTCCAGGGCGCTCAGTGGTTCCACTGGTCGGGTATTGCTCCTTCTGTATCCCAGTCGGCTGCCGATGTTACCATGGAGGCTATGGATGTAGCTAAATCTATGGGCGTACGTATTTCGTCCGATCTCAATTTCCGCAAAAACTTGTGGAAATATGGCAAGGAGGCCGACGAAATCATGCCAGCTTTGGCTCGTAAGTGTAACGTCCTCTTCGGAACCGAAACAGAGTACCAAAAAGCATTTGGCACTACCCCAGTCGGTTTCAATGTCTATAAGGAAGGCGATACCCTTAATCCTGAGCACTATCGCGCTAATTGCGAGAAGATTATGTCAATGGCCCCAGATTGCTCTCATATGTTCATAGCATTGCGTAACGTTCTGGACGCTAAACGACATATCCTTACAGGTCTTCTATATACTCGAGAAGGCAAACTCTACCAATCCCCTATCTATTTCATCCAGCATGTCGTAGATTGTGTGGGCGTGGGCGACGCTTTTGCCGCAGGTATCATCTATGCTCTCGATACCTACCCTACCGAGCCTCAGAAGGTGCTTAATTTTGCAGTCGCAGCTGCAACATTAAAGAATTCTATCACAGGCGATTTCAATCTGGTTACTGCATCAGAGGTTGAAACACTTATGGAGGGAGAATCAGGAAATATCTCTCGATAACCCCCATTTTTACAATACCAACGTCCCATAACAGATTTTTTTGTTGTGGGACGCTTTTTTTACTCCCTTTATCATAGTGAAACTCTAGCACAAATACGCTATCTTTGTACAACTTTTGAGTATTGTGCTTCAGAGTATTTATCATGAAAATTACAAAGACAAACGCAGCGCGTCTACTAGATAAAGCCAAAATCAATTACACACTTGTCCCTTACGAAGTGGATGAGAATAATCTGGCTGCCGACCATATCGCAGAGGTTCTCGGCGAGGATATAAACCAAGTATTTAAGACACTGACCCTAAAAGGCGATAAATCAGGTGTTTTCGTATGTGTCATCCCAGGCAATCGCGAGGTGGATCTCAAAAAGGCTGCTAAGGCGTCTGGCAACAAAAAATGCGATATGTTGCCTCTCAAAGAACTGCTCCCTACTACCGGTTATATCCGAGGAGGGTGCTCCCCTATCGGTCTTAAAAAGCCTTTTCCAGTATATATAGATCAGACAGCTCTGCAGTACGAGAAGGTATATATATCAGCCGGCCAGCGCGGTCTTCAGCTATATATGGCCCCTACAGATATCCAAAAGGCTGTAAATGCCTCAATAGCCGACGTTTCAACTGATATAATCGATTAAGCCCTCATGTTCACTATCAATAATGGAGTTCTGATCAAGTGCAACGATACGTCGTCAGCATCTGTCACTATACCTGAGGGCGTAACCGCAATCGGTAATGCAGCTTTTGCCGGGAATAAGGCAGTTCGTATGGTCATAATCCCTATGGGAGTGACCGAAATACACAACGGCGCATTCTTCCATTGCACCTCTTTGTCCGAGGTGGTACTACCCTCTTCTCTTGCCTCTATCGGTGACGATGTGTTCGCCCATTGTACATCTTTGAGACATATCCAACTCCCGGCTCATCTTTCGTCTATTGGTAATAACGCATTCCGTCTTTGCCTGAAACTTGAATCTCTCTCTATTCCAGATAAATGCGATTTCGGCTCGGGTATCATAGACGATTGTTCTTCTTTGCGATCAATCACAATTCCATCTGATACATCATATATAGATGCTCTTCTTTTCGCCGAGTGCCCAGCTCTCGAGAATATCATCATCAATTCAAAGGACGATTCTAATTACGTCTCTGAGGATGGTATTTTGTATACGGCCGACCGCCAGTGCCTAGTCCGTATGCCATCGGCTTTGGCTAAGAAAAACGTCGTTATACCCGAGGGTGTTACGTCAATAGGCGATAGCGCTTTCGCTGGCTGCTCTCTCTTGGAGTCTATCCTGATTCCTTCTTCTCTGGAGGATATCGGCCAGGATGCCTTCAAGGGATGTTCTGCTTTGTCTGAATATCAGATAGATAACGGATATCTCACAACTATAGATGGACTCTTGCTGCGTGGTCACCGACTCTTGTCTTGCCCCCCAGCATGGAAATCCAAGGATAATATCGTCAGAGTGCCCGATTATGTGGAGGAAATTCTCCCATACGCTTTCGCTAATTGTCACAATGTTTCTAAGGTCATCCTCCCTAAGCATCTTATGGAACTCCCACAGGGTATCTTTGCTAGGTGTAGCTCGCTGACCGACGTCGAAATACCTTTCGAGTGCGAGTCAATACCTGCTCACGCTTTCCAGGGGTGTAAATCTCTGATGAATATAGTGTTGCCCGATGGGGTGACTACTATCAGCGATTCTGCTTTCGAGGGGTGTACTTCTCTTTGTAATGTCGATATGCCAGATGATATCACAACTATCGGACAGTTCGCTTTCGCAGATTGCACTTCTCTGACAAATATCGACTTGTCTACGTCTCTTACCGAGATTGGCGGAGGGGCTTTCGCTTATAGCGCATTAGTATCCGTGGCTATCCCATATACCGTTAAATCAATGGGCAAATGTGCCTTCGCTTGTTGCCCAGATCTGACTACAGTATCCTTGGCTCCTCATTTGTCTGCTAATGCCGATTCAACATGGTTTTGGGAGTGCCCAAACATAATGGCTGAAACGATTTAGCAGAATAGCCTTTATTTTATTATCTTTGTTGTAGATATATTTGAGCGTATGAGATTGCATTTCTTGGGCACAGGTACTTCAACAGGCATACCGGTTATCGGATGTCAATGCCGTACTTGTCTCTCTACCGACCGCCGCGACGATCGCCTCCGTACATCTGCCTTGTTGGAAGTCAATGGTTATAATATCCTCATAGATGTAGGACCGGATTTCCGTACTCAGATGATTCGCGCTCATATCAACCGCGTAAATGCTATCTTGGTTACCCACCAGCATTACGACCACGTAGGTGGACTTGACGATGTTCGTGGATTGAACTACTCTATGGGTCAGTCTATAAATGTCTTCGCCGAACCTAATGTAGCAGCAGCATTTAGACACAATCTCTCTTATATCTTCGCCGAAAATAAATACCCAGGAGTACCGGAAATCGGACTTCACGAGATAGATGTCAACAAACCTTTCGAGGCTTGCCCAGGTATAGTCGTATCACCTATCCGTGTAATGCATGGTAAAATTCCAATCGTAGGATTCCGTATAAATAATTGGGCATATATTACCGATGCATCGTTTATCTCGGATGAATCCCTGTCACAACTTAAAGGATTGGATGTCTTGGTACTTAATGCCTTGAGATTCGAGGAGCATATGTCTCATTTCTCTTTGTCCGAGGCTCTCGATGTCGTGGCTAAGGTGCAACCTAAACGTGCTTACCTTACCCATATAGCGCATCACATGCCTCCTCAAGCCGAGGTCGAGCCTACTCTTCCCGAAAATGTTTTTATGGCCTACGATGGCTTGATTGTCAACGAATAATACAACCTCGATGAACCCACTGGCAGAACGAATGCGACCCGACTCGCTCGATAATTATATCGGGCAGCAGCATCTGATAGGCGAGAACGCTATCCTTCGTAAGATGATAGAGAGCGGCCGTATATCGTCTATTATCCTCTGGGGACCTCCAGGCGTGGGCAAGACTACCTTGGCGCATATCATTTCTAAGCGCCTGGAACGACCTTTCTATACATTGTCTGCTATCTCTTCGGGCGTCAAGGATGTTCGCGATGTTATCGACCGTGCCGCTAAGGCCCGTTTCTTTAACCCTGCTTCGCCAATATTGTTCATCGACGAGATCCATCGCTTTTCTAAGGCACAACAGGATTCTCTCTTGGCTGCCGTGGAGGAGGGTACGGTTACGCTTATAGGTGCAACTACCGAAAATCCTTCTTTCGAGGTCATCTCTCCCCTATTGTCTCGCTGCCAGGTCTACGTCCTTAAGTCGTTGGAACACGAGGACTTGATGCGCTTGGCACGATTGGCTATCGAGAAGGACGAGGTGCTGTCACAACTGAATATCAATATCACCGAGGAATCGGCCCTAGTCAGATATTCTGGCGGCGATGCTCGCAAACTTCTCAATATCCTCGAGATGGTATGCAACGCCCAGTCTGGCGCCAATGAGATAATAATCGATGATCAGCATATAACAGAGACTCTCCAGCAGTCTCCAGCATTCTACGACAAGAATGGCGAGATGCACTACGATATCATATCGGCTTTCATCAAGTCTATTCGTGGTTCCGACCCCGATGCCGCAGTATATTGGCTGGCTCGAATGATCGAAGGGGGCGAAGATCCTAAGTTCATCGCTCGCCGAGTACTTATTTCTGCAGCCGAGGATATTGGCCTCGCAAATCCTAATGCCCTTCTGATGGCTAATCAGGCGTTCGATGCCGTAAATAAAATCGGATGGCCAGAGGGGCGTATAGTCCTCTCCGAGGCTGTGATTTATCTCGCAACTTCTCCTAAAAGTAATTCGGCTTATTGCGCTATAAATGACGCACTTGCATTTGTCAAGCAGACTGGCAATCTTCCTGTCCCTCTGCACTTGCGCAATGCTCCTACTAAACTGATGGAGAAACTGAATTATGGTCGCGAGTATATGTATGCTCACGACTACCCTGGCCATTTTGTCCAGCAGCAGTATCTCCCAGATGCCATACAGACCAATATGTTCTGGCACCCGCAGGATAACCCAGCTGAGGTCAATATGGCGGAGCGAATGAGGGCATTATGGCGTAATATCAAAGTCTATTAGAATGATTAGTCTATACCTCTGCCGTCACGGACAGACCGTTGAGAATCAGTCCCGTATCCTTCAAGGTCAAATGCCAGGCCACCTCAATGAGGAGGGTAAGCAACAGGCTGTCCAAATGGGTATCATCCTTAGAAAAATCAAGGCCGATGTCGTAATATGCAGCGACCTCCAGCGTTGTATAGATACCGCCCACCTCGCACTGGGTGATGATGTCTCGTTGGTATTGGAACCTCTCTTGCGTGAGCGTGATTGGGGACCACTGACGGGTAAAACTATCGAAGAGGCTCGCCTACACCCTGATATTGATAATTGCGGCGAGACAATAGCCGACCTCTACAAACGCACAGAGTCTCTTCTCCGCAAATGGGAGTCAGAATACGACGGCAAAACTATCATAGCCATCGGCCACGGCATGACCAACCGTGTTCTCCAAGCAGCGTATAAAGGTGTTTCTGTCCGTGAGATCGAAAAGATGGACAACGCCGAAGTGCGTCATATAGAGATTATTACACCTATCAACTTCAACTACAACGTAGATAGTGCCGAGGCTTCAGCGAATTAGAAATTATCGCATTATTCAGCATACTTCTTGAAATTCTCAGCTTGCTCTATCACCTTGTTGTATACTGCCTCTGGATGGTCCTTAGCTGGCGGATAACCATGCATGGCCATAATAACTACAAGGTCAAACTGCATCTCTGCCATAATATCGGCACGTTTGAAGCAGTCGGTGTAGTGGCTCTTGTCTGCAATTTTGGCTTTCATCTCTTTGGCAATCTCTATCATCTTGTCTTCTGGATAGTCGAAGCCTCTTTCGTCACGTACTGACTTAAGGATATCAAAGAATGCTTTCTCTTCATAATCAATACCCATCGCCTCGTGGCTCTTACGCTCCTTCTCCAGCTCTTCCATCATCTTCTTTATCTTGTCGACAACCTCTTGCATTGCCTTGCTGACCTCCTTCGCATCGTCACTGCGGTCGTTATACTCGCGAATAATATCATTCAGTCGGTTTGTGAACTCGACAGACTTTACCTTATTGACCTTGCCAAACTCAGATATCTGCTGCTTTATCAAACGCTCAAGCATACGCAGACGTATATTAGGTAATGGAATCTTATCTATCAATAAAATATGGTCTTTATTGAATATATCTAAATCGCCATTTGTATCTTCAACTATCTTTATTACCTCTTCTACCCCACTGCTTTGCAACGCCTCGGCAACCAGTTCGCGCACCTTGGCGTTCATTTCTGCCACGTCAGGAGCCTCGCCCTTTGTCATCTTGAAAACAATAGAACGTACGGCTGTGAAGAACATTACCTTCTCTCGAGCATCCTTATTTAACTTATCGCTGGATGAGCACATATTAAATGCCTGTCGCATACGCTTTGCATGGCGCATATAAAGGTTTTTGCGCTCCTCTTCTTCGATTACAAAGTTGGCGCCGCCATTTAATGTCTGTAATTGCGCAAGGGCATTCTTGCCGAAGAAACCGGAATAGTCGTACTTGTGCATAATATTATCAAGCACATCTATCTCATCCTTTACTATCGCTACTAGTTCTTCAATGCCCTCTGTTGGGTCGTCATCCTCTCCGTCGCCTCCATATTGCTTAAGGGCCTTATTCATCTTGCGCTTTATGCCTAGGTAGTCCACTACAAGACCCTTCTCCTTGCCTGGACATACTCTGTTGACGCGACTGATTGTCTGGATAAGTGTATGTTTTTGCAATGGCTTATCTACGTACATCGTGTCCAGACTAGGTACATCAAACCCTGTGAGCCACATATCAACAACTATCACTATCTTGAAGTTGGAGTCTTGCTCCTTGAACTGCACAGCCCATTCTTGTCTGTCTGCCCTATTGCCAAGGAGAGTTGCCAGTTCTGGCACATCGTCCTTATTGCTGGTCATTACCATCTTTATTCGCTCTATTGGCAACAGCTTGTCGTTGTGACTATTCTTGGCCTCTGGGGCACATGGCAACTTAACAGCCCATTCTGGTCGCAATGCTACTATACGTTTATATAGTTCAAATGCTATCTCGCGTGATGTACACACCACCATAGCCTTTCCGCAAACTGTGGCACCTTCAGCTATTCGCTGCTCATAGTGAGCCACCATATCTTCTGCCACAGCCTGCAGGCGCTTTGGATCTCCTATGATAGCTTCCATTGTTGCACTCTGCTGCTTGCTCTTGTTTATCTGCTCTTCTGTACTACCCTGCTCTTCGCACTCCTCGTAGTATTTCTCAATGGCAGCAAGTTTGTCATTGTCGGCAAATACTTTAGCAGCTCGACCTTCGTAGACTATCCTGACCGTGATACCGTCGTTCACCGAATCCACCATGGTGTATTTGTCTATCACGCCACCGAATACTTCTATGGTCTGGTCAACAGGCGTACCAGTGAAGCCTACGTATATAGCATTAGGCAGCGACTGGTGCAGATACTGAGCAAAGCCGTATGTCTTCTTCATGGCAGTAGCTATGCCGTCTTCGTTGAAGACTATCTTGGTGGTCTCTTCTAGGTTTGTCTGCGTGCGGTGTGCCTCGTCGCTGATGCAGATAATATTATTTCTCTTCGAGAGCAGGTCTATATCTTCACTGAACTTCTGTATGGTGGTCAGAAACACGCCACCGCTCTCACGGCCTTCTAGCTTCTGTTTCAGAGCCTCACGACTGTCTATCTGTTCTATTACTTCGTCTCCAATAAACTTCTTGGCACGTATAAATTGTCCCGAGAGCTGGTCGTCTAGGTCTGTACGGTCTGTAATGAGCAGTATGGTAGGCGACCCCAGTTTCTGCGAGCGCATAAGCATACGGCTCAGGAAAAGCATAGCGAGGCTCTTGCCACAACCGGTAGCACCAAAATATGTACCGCCTTTATGTCCGCCCTTGTCGTGCTCCTGAAGTATATTGGCATAGAGCATTGTAGCCGCAAAATACTGCGGATAGCGGCAGACTATCTTCTCTTCTTTGGTGGATGTGTCTGGGAAATAGATAAAATTCTTTATCACCTCCAGCAGTCGCTCCTTGCGGAATAGACCGTGAATCATGGTAAAGAGCGAGTCTATGCCATTGCTTGGCTTGTCTTCTGGCTCTACTCGATTCCATGCGTAGAAATACTCGTATGGAGTAAATAACGAACCGAATTTATTCTGTACCCCATCGCTAATGACTACGAAAGCATTGTAGCGGAAGAGGCTGGGAATATCTTTGCGGTAGCGGACCGTAATCTGAGTAAAGGCATCTTTTATGGTACAGTGCTCTTTCACAGCGCTCTTGAACTCCATAACTACAAGCGGAATACCGTTTATGTAGATTATGGCATCTGGACGGCGGTTGCATACCTCAACAATCTCTACCTGATTGACAGCCTTGAATATATTCGCCTTTGGATTCTCGAAGTCTATCAGCCTTATCCACAGATTCTGCTTTGTCTGATCTTCACGTTTCAATGGGAATCCATCCACCAGCATACCAAACACACGGCGGTTCTCATCATAGAGGCTCTGAGTCTTCTGAGCCTTTAGCGCGAGAATAACTTGCTGAATTTCAGCAGGAGTAATATCGGCATACTTAGTTTTTAGATATGCCTCAATATCCTCTACAAGTAGAACCTCCGCCAGGTTCTTATGTATCTGCTCGCCAAGCTTATGTGTGTATCGCTCCTGCTCCAGCAGCTGCATTATGGCCGTCTCTAAGGTGGACTCGTTGAACATAAGGTTACTTGTTATTTATTTAATTGCTGACTGGCAACAATTCTTTCTGCTCCATGACAACTGGTATCGGATATGTATTTATTTAATTCATCCGTTTGCCAATTGGCAACGTTGTTTTCTATGTATCCCGCTATGCGGTTCAGTTCATTTTGGTCACGCACAATACGATCGTAAAATCGCGCCTGCCAAGCAAATATAATATTTTTTTCATTTGCGTAATGGGTTATGCGTGCCTTCAGTCCGCGAATAACTGTTCCTAAACATTTTTGCAACATGGGGTTATTATTTCCTGTAATTCCACCCCCTGTACCTGTAGAGACGCGATTCATCGCGTCTCTTATCGCGTCTCTTATCGCGTCTCTACCACGCACACCGTCTCTAAAATCACAATTATCCACCCCGTCAATCACCACAATCGCATGAATATGGTTCGGCATAACCACAAACAATGGTATTTCAGCATACGGATAATGCGTTTTCACGTTTACAAATTGTTCGTGGGCATATTGTCCTATTGGGGATAATTGCATTTGTGGTTCGGTAGAGACGTTGCGCCCCACGTCTGTACAATGACAACACGTAATTTCCCCGAAAAAATGTTCCCTATTTTTGGTGCAGATGGTTACAAAATACACACCTCCATCATACCCATGCCAATTGGCACGGGCGGACGGGATTCGATATGTATTTTGAAATCTGTCCATTAAATCATCGTTTTACACATTAACACCATTATTTGTTCCACATACACCGATTGTTTTTCATCGTACCGTAGAGACGCGATTCATCGCGTCTCTACAAAACACGTAAACAATTTAATTTATATGATTGTAATAATTTATTTAGATACAACCTTTAATGGTATTGCATTATTTAATACAAAACATAATTTTTCAAGATCTCTATTAATCATGTTGTCTGGACAAAACAAAACCCCATATAATATAAAATCTTCAAAATCTTTATACCCAGTTATTTCAATTGTCGGATAATTTTTTATGACAGCTTCTCTTATTTGCAGGTTTTCCTTTTCAAAAACATGAATTCTAGCATTAGAATCATCCGTCAATATATTATTGTTCTGATATTCTATCAATAACGGAATTGTATTTATAGAATCATTTTTATCCCAAAATTCTAAATACATCCATTCTTTTTTCAAGCCGGCATCCTTTAAGTCTCCGCCTCTCGCATATAACGTAGCTGGAGCAAAACCACGATACGTTCCGTCTACAATCCAACCAAATGGAGGTTTTATAGTAACACCATGGCCTCCTTGATATGCTATTGCACCATAAGATTGAAATTGCATTAGATCTTTAATGCTCAAAATATCAACCTCAAAATTATCCTCTCCCAAATGAGCTCTACTAATTGCAGACTTAGAGAATGCTTTTTGTGTTATTAACATGCCTTTATTAGCCCCTATATCCTTTAACATCGATATACAAGACTCTACCTCTTTTATGTCAACATTTTTGTTATAAAATTTTGCGTCTACAACTATTGTTTCTCCGTTTTTTAATTTTATCCAAACGTCTACTTGTCTACTTGTACCTGAATACTTGCCTTTTATATGATAGTCTTTAATTATTTCTACTGCATCTCTTTCATAAATCCTCAAACATTCGTCGTAGACACTATCTTCATATAATTTCCACTTGGGGTTATTAGAAGTTTTCATACTAGATTCCTTTTTTTGAGTTTTTACAAGTATTGGCTATCCTCTCATAAACTAATCTCGCTACGCCATCACCATCGACAGCATTTCCGTTAATTTATTATTTTCTTGTTCTTTAGTTCTTATCATTGAAAAGATTTGTGATACTTTCCCATTGAAGATCTTTAAAGATTTATCGTCTGGTACTAATACTTCAATACCACACATATTATCTTGATTGATTTTAGGTTGAGCAGCACCTGTAACCAAATCCGCAACGTTTTTCTTTTTTAAAGCCAAATACAGATATTCTGTAGATAAATCTCCTTTACCTTGTAAAATATGTGCATGATTATTTAACCAGAACTTACCATAAACATATTGTAAAGCAGGGAACCCGTTTTCATCAACAACATTAGCGCCATCTTCCGAAAACAACAAATAAATTCCATCAAACAAGAAAGAATCAATATAATCAACAATAGACATTGCTCCATAATAAGGATACTCGCCTTTCATCCCTGCACGTTCTTCAGAACTTAATGGTTTGCGCTTATAATCAAGAATCTCGCACACCTCCCCCAGCGTCCCCATTCTCCACCCCTCCGGCAGCCTCTCAACATCAATCCCATCCACAAACAT
>JAKSLE010000026.1 GCA_024401365.1 Bacteroidales bacterium
ACCATGCTCGCAGTCGAGGTACTTCTTACAAGAGTCGATAGCCTTGTCGACCATGCCTTCCTCGAGACCGATACCAGCCATAGTACAGAAGCCCTGAGACTCGATGAATATCTTTCCTTCCTCGCACTCGTTAGAACCAATCTTGTTGCCATAGAAATCATAAGCACGGAGATACCACTCGCCATCCCAACCATGCTTCTTGACAGCCTCAACCATAGAGTCGATGCACTTCTGAGCACGTGCAGACTCCTCGTCCTTGCCAATCTGCTTGCAAAGCTCAACGTAGTCCTTACCTGTGACAACGAAGAGACCTGCAATCATGAGAGACTCAGCCTTTGAGCCTTCAGAGTTGTTCTCTGTAGTCTGGAACGACTCGTTAGGATCCCATGAGAAGCAGTTGAGGTTGAGACAGTCGTTCCAGTCGGCACGACCAATGAGAGGGAGCATGTGAGGACCGAGGTTCTCAACAACGTGGTTGAACGAAATGCGGAGGTGATCGAAGAGAGAGACTTCGCTACCCGGTTTGTTGTCGAAAGGAACAGGTTCGTCGAGGATAGAGAAATCGCCAGTCTCCTTGATGTAAGCCACAGTACCGAAGATGAGCCAGCAAGGATCGTCGTTGAAGCCACCGCCGATATCATTGTTGCCATGCTTGGTGAGAGGCTGGTACTGGTGGTAGCATCCACCGTCAGGGAACTGTGTAGATGCTATATCTATAATACGTTCGCGTGCGCGCGAAGGCACCTGGTGAACGAAGCCTACGAGATCCTGGTTAGAATCGCGGAAGCCCATGCCACGTCCAACACCCGACTCGAAGAACGATGCAGAACGAGAGAAGTTGAAGGTAATCATGCACTGATACTGACTCCAGATGTTAACCATACGGTTAAGCTTCTCGTCGTCAGACTTAACAACATACTTATCGAGAAGAGCATCCCACATCTGAGCGAGTTCTGCGAAAGCAGCATCAACAGCCTCAACAGTAGAGAACTTATCGATGCAGGTGCGAGCCTTTGTCTTATTGACGAAAGTAACGTCAGAAGCCTGAGATGTGATGAGTTCGCCACTCTGCTTGCGAGCAAGATCCTCATTGCAGAACTTCTCCTCCTGAGGATTCTCTACATAACCGAGAAGGAAGATATAATCCTTAGACTCGCCTGGTGCAAGCTCAACCTCTACATAGTGAGAAGCGATAGGGCTCCAGCCATGAGCGAGAGAGTTAGAAGGCTTGCCAGCCATGACACACTGAGGATCGGCAAACTCATTGTAGAGACCGATGAACGACTCACGGTCAGTGTCGTAGCCATCAGCCTTTGCGTTAGCGAGAGCATAGTAAGCATAGTGGTCGCGACGCTCCTTGTACTCTGTCTTGTGGTAGATAACAGTCTTGTTGTCAGCAGTATCAATCTCGACCTCGCCAGTAGACCAGTTACGCTGGAAGTTCTCCATATCGGTAGCAGCATTCCAGAGACACCACTCAGCAAAAGAGAAGAGTTTGATGCTCTTTTTCTCATTGGTAGTATTTTTTAGAGTCACCTTCTGGATCTCGGCCCAAGTCTTAAGAGGGACGAAGAAGAGAACAGATGCCTCGATGCCATTCTTAGCACCTATGATGCGAGTATATGACATACCGTGGTGACACTCGTACTTGTCGAGAGCAGTTTTGCAAGGTTTCCAACCTGGATTCCATACTGTACCATTATCGTTGATGTAGAAGTAACGGCCACCATTGTCCATAGGTACTCCGTTGTAACGATAACGAGTAATACGACGGAACTTAGCATCCTTATAGAAAGAGTAACCGCCTGCGGTATTAGAAATCAAAGAGAAGAAATCTTCATTACCTAGGTAATTGATCCAAGGCCATGGGGTGGCTGGATTGGTAATTACATATTCACGAGCTGCGTCGTCGAAATGTCCGAAAGTCTGGTTTGCCATATTTCTTAATAAGAAATTACCTGTTATTTTTTAATTGTTGACTGCAAAAGTAGACATTACTTTTATATATCAAATATAATGTCATAAAAGAGCAACTAATTGTCGAATTAGTATTAAAGCATGCGAATTACCATCTGGCAATTGGCGCAATCGCAGGTTATAGAGAACCTGTTTCCGGCATGCTCTTCGTCGATTATTGTCAGAGGAAGAAGGTTGCGCTGTTCGGGGTGCTGTTTCAGACATTTGCCCATTGCAAACATCAGGCAGTGCTTGGTGGTCATCACTATGCGTCCCTTGTAATCGGACTGACGTTCGTAACCCCACTCCGTCATAGTACATCCATGCTGAGCCAGGAAATCCTTGGCAATGTTGTTCAATACTCCTATCTCGGCATCAGCCTCCTGTTGGGGGTATTTGGCCGATGTGTCTACTTTCAGAGGGCAGTCGGTAGGGTAGTTGGCCTTTATTCGCTTCTCCTCCAGATCCTGAAGGGCATTACGTCGCAACTCATTCCATATAGAGGCATTTACGAAGAAGTCGCAAACAGCACTCTCTATGTAGACATTATCTACCGTGAACGCAGTTCCGCCTGTTTTGGCCAACTGTTGCTGTGCTATACGCTCTGTAGCAGCTGGATCTTTTGCCTCCGACAAGTTGACCGAAGCAAAAGAAGCCATACCTATGTTGCCATTGAGGTCTATCGCCTGAACCTCCAAGTCGCCATTAGGAGCTAGCCCCGCACTTATGTTTATATGTATCTGGCGTGTCGTACGGGCACGTTTTATCAGGTTGTCGAACTCCGTATCCGAGTTGCGGTACAACATCAGTCCATTCTGCAGGTCGTTCATCTTGTCGGGATAGATGACAGAACCGTCAACCTTATTGACCTTGATGCCCACCAGACGGTTGTCCTTTACAAAGCACAATCCGTCATTATTGTTTATGCGGATATCGCAATTCTCTATACTGAAACTGTTGCGTGTTACACGACAAGCCTTGCCGAGCGGTTGCCCCATCGATTTAGGCGAGATAGGGTTGTGTATATCTTTTTGTCGGCCATCCATGAAAAACGACGTAAACCCTCTGTTGAAAGAGCGCTTAGGGTCGGGAATCAGTGTAGTTACTGTCTCTCCCTCGGAAGAGCGTGTGAACTCAGGATGGCGCGATAATATATCATCTATTATTCGACGATAGTGGAGTGTAATATTAGCTACGTATGCAGGGTCCTTGAGACGTCCCTCTATCTTAAAGGAGGAGATGCCCGCCAGCATCATACGCTCGATATTATCTGTCTGATTATTGTCTCGTAAGGAGAGTGCGTAGTTCTTGGTCGCAATTTTTTTGCCGTCCGAAGATAATATGGTGTATGGCAGACGGCAAGGTTGACTGCACTCACCTCTGTTGGCAGAACGTCCGCATACAGCCTGACTCATAAAGCAACGGCCGCTATATGATACGCAAAGTGCTCCATGGATGAATGCCTCAAGGCGTACATGTGTCTTATCGGCAATCGCTTTAATCTGAGACAATGACAATTCACGCGCCAAGACTATCTGCTTATATCCCTGTGTCTCGTGGAATGATACTCTGTCGACATTGCGATTGTCCATCTGAGTAGATGAATGCAACTCGATAGGAGGCATATTCTTCAGATGTATGAGAGCGTAATCCTGAACTATAAGGGCATCAACGCCTATTCTATACATCTCCCAAGCCATGTTTCGCGCCTCCTCCAACTCCTTGTCGTATAGCAACGTGTTGAGGGCTACGAAAACGCGAGCCCCATATATGTGAGCGCACTTTACTATCTGTTCGATGTCGGAGGTCGATACACTTGCAGCCTTGCGGGCGCTGAATTTAGGCGCTCCTACATATATTGCATCGGCACCATGGAGAATTGCGGCTAATGCACACTCAAGGTCTCGAGCTGGAGCAAGCAACTCGATATGGTTTCGAGGAGAGAGCATCTGGGTTACTTCTTGTCTTGTTTAGAGTAATTGCGATAATACTGCTTATAGCCGAAGTCCTTCTTCTGGGCACCGTTGTAAACCAGGTAAGTCTTGTGGCTGTCAATGTCCTCGAGTGTCGATGTCAGATGACTGAACTCAGTAGAGTTGGCACGAACCACAAATACAATAGTTCCTACAATAGGCTCCAGAGCCTTACAGTCGCTCACACATCCTATAGGAGCTGTATCCATGATTATGACATCAAACTTATCCTTGAGGCTTTCCAGAAGCTCCTTATTGCGTATCGAAGCTATCTGCTCGGCAGGATTAGGAGGTAGTTGTTCCGAGTCGCAAGAGATATAATAGAGATTCTCTACTTCCGACTTTTGTATTATCTCCTCCTCAGTTGCCAATCCAAGAAGGTACTCTGTGATACTGCGATTGCCCTTCTGAGGGAGAATGTTCTCCATGCGAGGGCGACGTAGGTCGTAGTTTATCAACAATGTCTTCTTGTGATTCTGAGCAAGAGCTATAGCTGTATTTACTGCACAATATGTCTTACCCTCGCCTGGGTTGCATGATGTAAACATTATCATCTTATTGTTGTTGCTAAGCACCAACATGCCCAGTTTGAGACGCAGTTCACGGAACGACTCGCTCGTAGCGCAATTAGGGTAATCCAATAGGGGAGTCTCGGAATAGTTAAGCGTGTGGTCCAGTATAGGAACAGTAACCAAAGGCTTCTTGTCCTTGACGGTATCCTTCAACTCGCTTAGTGAACGTATCTTTTTGTTCATCAACTCCAGCAGGATAAACAATACCAGAGGTATAGCCAAGCCTATGCCTACGCCATACATCATGTTTTGTCGTGTCTGAGGCGCAACGGCTCCTATACATACAGGCTCCTGCAGAACCTCGCTGTCGGCAACAGTCGATGCCTTGGCGATGAGTGTCTCTGATTCCTTCTGGAGCATAAAGGTGTATACGGCATCCTGTATCTTGTAGTCGCGCTCTAGGTCCACACGCTTGTTCTCCAGCTCAGGTAGTCTGTCGGCCTCTGCTACCAAACGGCGATTGCCCTTGTCCAACTCCTGTATACGTTTGTTGTTAAGGTCTATCGACTGATTGAGCAATGTCTTAATGTTGGCGCGGAGCAATCGCTCTTTGTCTTCGAGCTGTTTGCGGAATGGGTTCGACTCATTCTCGTTCGATGTGAAGTAAAGCTCCTGTTGGAGAGTTATCAACTCCTGAAGTTGCGATTGTATCAGTGCATTGTTCTTCGAAGCACTGGTAGTGAGGAAGTAATCCTCTATTCTGTCGCCCGACTCAAGGTTGGTCACTATCAAGGCAAGGAGGTCGTTTTCGGCACGGATAGTCTGCATCTCTCTGTTCTGCTCATAATAGGTAGATTGGAGAGTGCTGCCGTACTCCGAATTGCCTGTAAAGCCATTCTTCTGCTTGAACTGACTCAGGCGAGCTGTTGCCTTGCGAAGCGAGTCGCTGGTCAGAGACAACTGTCGTCCTATGAAGTTGAGGGTACGCTCAGCCGCTTCGTTTTTCTTGTTGAGGTTGTATTCGACAGCCGCCTTGTTGAGTGCACTCAGGAACTCCATTGTTTTGCGACGATTGAATCCACGACAAGTGATATTGGTGATTGTACTCTCTTTGCTTTCTGGATAGATGCTGATGCTGCCAGCCCACTGAGCTACAAGTTCTTGAGGTGTGGTGAAAGAGAATGCCACCACGCCATACCAATCCTCGGGAAGGTTGACGCAAGTGTAAGGGACTATGCGAAATGAAAACATCTTGCATGTTGCCATTTCACCTATGCGAACCTGGAAGGTTGTGTCTACATCTGTGTATGTATGTCCGGTATAATCACGTTGCTGATAATTGTAGCATGCCACGTATGCACCTTTAGCGTTGATTGAGTATGTGTCTCCCGAGAGGTGCTTGACCTCGAATGTTGCACCCATTGGCTGGATGTGTGACGAGTCTATCTCAACCCTTATAAGCTGGTCCATACCATAAGTCTCGGCATCGCGCAACTTACCTCTGCGATAGAATGTGACGCCAAAGTCCAAGTGCTTGAGGGCCAACTCCACCATTTTAGGCGACTTGTAGATGTATATCTGGTTTTCTATGCTGCTTAGACTGTTCGACAACTTGATGCCCTCTGTAAGGTCGATACCGCGATGGTCCGAATCGTCCTGCAGAAGAACAGTTGTTTTAGACATATATACAGGTTGTGAGTATTTATTGATAAACATAGCAACAATACCTCCTATGCAGCCGCATATTACTATTACCCACCATTTAGACAGGATAGTACGCAAGAGGTGTTGCTGATTGATATGTATTAGACTATTTGTAGGCTGTTGACTTACGTTGAAGTCAGATTGCTCTTCCATCATATTTAGTTGATGCTTAATCTATTATTGTTTCTGATGATGCGACGATAGACGCTTGTTCCCGACAGGTTTGTTGTCAATATGTCAGGCTCGTTTATCGAGTATATCACCGATCCGTTGAGAATGACGTAGTCGATACATCCCTTGATATTCAACGTGTTCAGTGTGCTGTCGTCATCGCTTATGCTCATCGACGTACGCTTCATGTCGTTCCAAAGCAGTAAGTTGGCTGTGCTGCCCACGCGCAACTGAGCATATTTGTTGCCAAGTCCGCAGAAGTCGGCATTACGCTGTATAACGGCTACAACTGCCTCTTGGAGCGTTATGCTGTTCTCTGTACTCAAGCTTGTGAGCAGACTCAAGGTGTTGTACCAATGGTTGTCGTCCTGAACATTGTTGCTCAACAGAGTACGCATTCTCATGCCCAAGTCTATCACGCCTATCGAACACCAAGAGTAGTTGCGTACATACTGTATCATCGAATTGATGTCGATAGGGTGGAGCTGCTTGTTTTTCGGTGCAAGAGTAGAGAAATTAAGCTGCATACGAACATTGCATCGCTGCTTCAATTGCTCTATGAAATCGACCTCCTCACGATATTTTACACCCACAAAGAGGACATCATTATCAGAATTTGTACCAATGTAATTGCACAAGTCGCCTAGGATATGAAGGTGCTCTATTGTAGAACCATCCTTCTCAATGTCAAGAATGACACGCAGACCAGCTTCGCGAGCCACGTCTATTGCATTGAACAACCTGTCGCGGTTACCCATACCATTGGTTACCAACTTGTGGTAAGCTGTAGGTATGCCATACTCCACCATATAGCGCTTTATGTCCTTCATATCTCCGTGCTGGAGAGAAGTCAGCGTGAAGTGACAACCATAGTTGACAGTTGGAACTTCCTGACGTGCCAGGCTGACGTACTCCATGGTAAGTTGCTGAAGCTTCACGCTAGTCAGCGTCACACCTATACCCATGGAGATGATAGATTGCAATGTCTGATGAGTACCTGTATCCACAGCCGTAGGAACAGCCAGATTGGTTCGCAAGTCGATAAGCGAAGGTATCAACAATCTTCCCTCCGCTTCAATGCATGTTGTAGCTATCGACGGTTGTGTAATATTGTTGCCGATTTCAATGATTCGGTTTTCACAAATCAACACGTCTACTTGCTGGTCCTCATAATCGGGGGACAGCAGTCTGCAATTACGTATTAAAAGGTACTTTAGCATTGCGGAAGGTCATTTATTGTTTCACTCAAGCCACGACAGGAACTCATCAACACTGGTAGTGAATTTCTGAGGCTTCCCGATCATCTGCTCGTTTGAAGGTGTCAGTTTAACATAAAAAGGTTGCGCGTTTACGCCGTAACGCGAACGCTGAAGGTAACTCCATTTATCGCCTATAGTGCGAAGGTATGATATTGATCCGTCTGTTTCGGTGACTTGCGTCTTGCCTTCGGGCAAGGAGCGTTTGTCATCTACGTATAGACTTATCAGTACATAGTCATTGTTCAGTTTCTCTGCCACGCGAGGGTCGGTCCATACAGCCTGCTCCATCTGTCGGCAGTTGACGCACCCATGCCCCGTAAAGTCAATGAGTATAGGCTTGCCCGTGCGCTTAGCCTCCTGCAAACCCTCTTCGTACGAAGTGTACTTCGCGTGAGGCATCTGTTTGCCAAGGACAAAGTCCTGCGTGTGCATTGGAGGAACGAATGCGCTCACAGCCTTGAGAGGTGCACCCCACAGACCAGGTATCATGTAGAAGCAGAAAGCTATGCTTGCCGAGCCCAGTATGAGGCGTGTGGTACCTATGCCTTCTGATGGCCCATCGTGTGATAGCTTTATTATTCCCCACAAATAAAGACCAAGTGCCAGGGCAAGTGCAGCCCATATTACAATGAATGTCTCACGAGGAAGTATGTTCCATCCATACGCCAAGTCGGCAACAGAGAGAAATTTAAGTGCAAAGGCCAACTCAATAAAGCCTAGGACTACCTTTACAGTCATCATCCATGAACCTGAGCGTGGCAACTTCTTGAGCCATGCTGGGAAAAGGGCAAATAGTGTGAAAGGTAGTGCAAGGGCAAGTGCAAAACCCAACATGCCAATGATTGGTCCGCTGATATTGCTGCCAGTGCCCAACTGTACAAGGAGGAACCCGATAATCGGACCTGTACATGAGAACGATACCAGTGAAAGGGTAAAGGCCATGAGGAAGATGCCTCCAAATCCGCCCGACTGCGATGCTTTGTTGTCTACAGCCGACGACCACGATGATGGCAACGCTATTTCAAATGCCCCAAGGAAAGATATGCCGAATACTATCAGCATGAGAGCAAAGAAGATGTTGACTATCGCATTGGTCGATAGGTCGTTCAGTCCGCTTGCCCCTTTCCAGAGGGTAACTATCAGACCAAGGGCAACATAGATGATTATGATAGATAATCCGTATGTTGTAGCATCGGTAATTGCTTTAGCTCTGTTTTGTGATCGCTTGAGGAAGAAACTTACCGTCATAGGTATGATAGGCCATACGCAAGGGGTAAGAAGGGCAACGAATCCTGCCAAGAAACAACTCCAGAATATGAGCCATAGTGACGACTCTTCTGTTATATTCTCTATTGCAGTGGCAGGCGCTGCCGATAGTTGTGCAACCTGAGGCTCTGGGACTATGGTGTCTATTCCTGCTGTGGCAGGCTCCTCTGTTGCTGCAAGTGTTTCTTGTGACTTCTCTTCGACTTTGGGTTGCTGTGCATCTGTGGCTTGTGCTACGCTTTTGGCTGGTGTTGTGCCATCGAAAGAGAATTCGACATTGGTAGGTGGTAGGCAACTCTCGTTGTTGCAAGCACCATATTGCAGATAACCGGCTATATGCCACGCTTTGCCAGCCTCTGTCTTGAATCGTTGGATGAATGTGACTTTCGATTCGAAGTAGCCGACGTTCATAGAGAACATCTCGTCGAATACTTTGTGCTCTTCGCCGTCGGACTTCAACTTGCCGTCAGCCACGGCATTGGTTATCTCTTCAATGTTTATGGTTGTCCATGTAGGTCCCTCCTCACCTTCGGTAGAGTATACGTGCCACGATGGGGATATTGTCATTGAAACACAAACGTCAACGTATTCGCCTGCGGTCTTAGTGAAGCATTTAGCCTCCACTGGAGATACACCTCCCATGCCACCGAAGCGTTGTGCTGCGACGTTTATGATAGAAGATAGAATTACTATTACAATAATTGCTATGTGTTTCATTATTCCTATGGGTAATAAGTTGTTGATACGTGTATTGTCATACAAAGTTAGTCTTTTCGTGGAGATTTTCTATAAAATGATTAGTCCCGAAACGGTGTTGCGAGAAAAGTAACACCATTTCAGGACTAAACCTATTTTGCTGTTCTGTTTGCTACCTGATAGAGTAGTAACAAATATTTCTATTACTTGCCGGCAACCTTGCGTCCCTTGGAAGTCGATCCGTCGGCCTTGGCGTTGCCGTCGATTGTGGTAGCGGCAGGAGTTGCAGTAGCATTAGTCGATGACTGTGTAGAGGTCCTTGAAGTCGACGAATAAGTTGTTGTAGCCGCCTGTTTCTTGCTTGGTTGTGATGCTGTGGAAACAGAGATGCAACCCACTAGAGAGAAGGCAGAAGCGCACATTAGCGCCATTGCCATGTTCTTGAAAGATAACTTGATTCTATTCATGATGTTCTTGTTTTTTCGTTGTTGGATTATTTGCGTACAACACGACGAGGTTTAACTATGTTCTCCTCTCGCCATTGCATAGCCTTTTTACTTAGCTCTCCCGAATTCAGATGGTTGTTTATCATTGCAATTACCTCCTTAGGAGAGTATGTGTTGACGGTCTGAGGACCTTGAGGCGTCTGGTATGGCATCTGCTCATTCATGCGAGGCTTCAATGGGATGCTCTTGTTGTTGCCTATCTGAGTCTTTATCACACCATTCTCAATGTAGAGAGGTGTTCTGTCAGCCGCCATCAGGTAGTGCTGATTGTTGTCGTCGTTTGTCTCGGTAATGTTGCCGAAGGCATCTGCCATAAGTACTAGGTAGTAGTAGCCTGTTACATTAGGCAGTTTGTACGTCCACTCGAAGCATGATGAGCCCTTGCCGTATACAGCCTCACTTGCAGTCTTTTGTGGAGGTATGTCGACATTGGATATTGAGAAGCCTTGAGCATCGAATCCGGTAAACTTCTTGGCTTCGGTTGGCGACCAGTTGTCGTTGCACTCGCCCTTAGCTACGCTACCTAGGTCGTCGGAGTAGATATCTGCAAGGACAATCTTATAGTCGTTGGCATTGTAGGCGTTATATAGCAGATAGACTACAGCCCAATCGTTGGACGACTCCACGGTAGCAGTACCTGCGTTGGTCACATCGTAGAAAAGAGTACGCCATGTTGGGTCGTTGGAGTCGGCATCGTTAGGGTCGTCGAAATCTACGTCGGTACACTTGCTGGCTATAAGGTCGAGACCTGTATTAGGCGAAGGTGTAGGTTGTACATCGGCACTGCCCGAACCCTGAGTATTCATGATAAATGCGCAGTTGGCAAAGTCGCCGCCTAGGAAAAACTTATAGTCTATCCACGCGAAACCATTGTCGCCCCAGTTGTTTCCCCATGAATTGACGATACGGAATGCACCATTAGGACCCTTGTCGTCATCGTAACCTACAATAGTCATGGCATGGTATGCATGTATACCGGTATAGTTGTACGTCGTATGATTTCGCAATACTGTAGCATCTTTCAGGAGCATGAAGCTGTCGCTCAACTTAGCACCGAACATTACCACGTGGTTCTCTGTGAGGTATCGCTTTATCGACTTCAGATCGAGATTTACCTGGCGGTAGTTCTGTATCTTGTAGTTCGATGCATTGGTACTAGCGTTTGCTGATGGAGCACAGTCGCAATCTGCCTCATTCTTTACGTATGGAGCCACATCGAGTGTTGCTACTCCACGCGAGATGAAATTGTTGAGAATGAACTCAAAGTTGGCGCCTTGACATTTAGCTCCCTTTTGGTTGCTTTCAAGAGAGCGGAACACGTCGCCGGGACTGAATGTGTTTCTCTTAGTCAGGTCCTTTGTGCGCAGGTTGTTGTCCAACGCATAGTGCCATGTACGGGTGTAGTAGGCTGTCGACCACGCGCAGCATGTGCCATATTGACCCTGATCGCCAATTGGAGGCAGACAAGGAGTGAGGTCTACCATTGTAGGCAGTCCTGTCACATCGTCTATCTCGGTACCCACTACAGGGTTGAGGCGGATATCATTCTCTATGTGCTCAGTATCCTCGTTGTTGCTGAGCCATCCTAGACCTCTACCGTCTTCAGTAACAATTGTTGTATTGTCTGGCGATACTACCATGCCCACTATATTGAGTATGGTACTTAGTGTCTCCTCGTCGCAGGATGTGAGGCTGCAAGAGAGAAGTGTTGCTGAGAGAGCCAGAGGGATGATTCTCTTTTTCATGTTTTGTTATCTATAGTTATTGTTGTTTGTTGTTGCTTGTCTTACTATGCTTACCTTACTATGGTGTTGTTGTCGCTCTTGACTCTTCCGTTGAATTGAGCTTCGTCTCTATTGATGCTACCTATGACGCGACAACCGCTTAGGGTTACCAGGTCGACAAACTCGGTACTAGAGAAACGTACATTGCCGTTGAAGAAGCCGCTTATGCACTCAACACGACCTCCAAAACGGGCGTTTGAAAGGTTGAGCTCACCATATATATTTATGTTTGAAGCGTCGGTATATCCGTTGAACTGTGCATCAGTAAAGAATGCCTGACCATTTATTCTCATATACTGCATGTCGGCTACATTGCCAAACTTAGTGCCGTGGAAACTGGCATGATGGGCTATCGTAGCATTAGCCAATACTGCATCAAGGTCAAAGATTGTCTTGTTCATATTCACACCGCCACGGAAGTCGACAGAGTTGAAAGATGTCTCTTCGTGAAAGACACTCTTGTCGAATACGGCATTGCCCTCGAAAGTGGAGTAGTCGAATGTTGCCTTTTTCATGAATATACACTCCGAGAATGTCACATTGCGGCGGAATACGGAATATATTATCTGCTTGCCGTCGCTTATGGTGGCAGAGGCATTCACGGCATCCTCAAAGACACAGTTGGCAAACACTATCTCAGAGTCGATGTACGACGGTGTCATCTGTGTAGCCTTAGTCGATGAGCCTGCTTCGTAGAAAAGCAGATCGCCCTTTATATGTTTGCCCTCTATTACAACCGGCTTGTTCTTGCTTATCAGTTTGAGTATCTCGGAAGCGTTGATCTCAGAAGCGTTTGTATTCTCGCTGGCCGAGCATCCTATAGAAAAAACAGCACCCATAAAAAGAACGAATGCAGGTATTATCTGTTTGAAAAGTCTCATCTATGAAATGAATTTAGTTTGTCATTTAGCGTATTGGGTCGTTATATGTAGAAATGGCTCAAAAGGTTAGTCCATATTCGCATCTCCCACATCGTATTCACACCAAAAAGTATGCCGAAAATCAAGCATCTCTATTGTCCTTTCTATACCTTTTATTACTTTTGTTGCATTGAATTAAAAGACGTGGCATGAAGTATATCGTACGAGTTTGTTTAAATCCCGATTTCGCGGCTAGAATGCATAGTGAGAATAAGACTATCCCAATGTTGATGCAAAAGTCGTTGGATAAGTACATTCAGGAGTTGCTGTCGGGCAATGTTACCTACATGAATTTCAGAGCAGAGGATGTCAGTGGAGCAGAGTGTTACAAGAAAGTAATGAGCACATTCGAGTCATTGTACCCTGGGCATTCCAAGGCTATTGAAATATTGATAACAGAGGATGACGGATCGGAGAGAGCTGGTGCTATGGTAGATGTGTACAACCATTTTATTGGCAATACAGAGTTGCTCAAGGTGTGCAATACCATCACAAGTGCCATGAAGTTTGCAAAAGACAAACCTTTTGCTGAGTCGTTGAAGTTGATGAACTACCTTGTCTCTGTCGATAGCGGCTTTGGTTTTTCGTCAATTTTGCGTACCTGTTCCACCATGTTCTCCAAGATAGGCTTGTACGAAGACTGGAAAGATTCACCGCTGGAGTATACTATCGGTAAGGAGAATACCAATGGCTGTACCACGGTCGACTCGTTTATAGATGCCATGTGGGAGGACGAGAACAACTCTCAGGTTGTCGGTATCGATATCAGTTATTTCCTCGATGAATTAATGCACGATGAACTGAGATTATTCCTCAAGCGCCTTAGCCGTGTACAGCAGTGCTTTATCTTCTTCTTCAGAGTGCCTTATCTCTCAGAGAAGGCGCTGAATGCGTTCAAGGATGTCTTGTCAGATATGGTAGAGCTTCGTCTTATCAGTCTGCCTCCTTTGAATGAGATGCAACTTATAGAGTATGCCGATGTACGCTTGCGCGAGTTGGGCTTTGAAAAGATATCATATCGATTGTACGATACATATATCGACCGTATCCGCAGAGAAAAGATGGATGGTCGTTTCTATGGCTTGAATACAGCCGACAAGGTAATCAACGAGATGGTATGGGCTAAGATGTCACATGATATGGATGCCGACCTCTCGGGAGCAAATATAGTTACTGACAGAATAACAGAAATCGATGTCGTCTCTATACACGATGGTCCTGTTGATAAACTTACTGGTCTCGAGGAACTTGAGCAGTTGGTAGGCATGGGCGATATTAAGACCAAGATAGAGGAGATTGTAGCACAGGTATTGTTGTCGAAGCAGAATGACAAGCTCGACAACCCAAGTATCCACATGCGATTTGTGGGCGCACCTGGTACTGGTAAGACTACAGTGGCACGTATCGTCGGCAAGATTTTCAAGGAGAAGGGTATCTTGTCCAAGGGCGGATTCTTCGAGTACGAAGCTAGCGCGCTTATAGGTGAGTATATCGGACAGACAGCACCAAAGGCACGAAATATCTGTCGTGATGCCTACGGTTCGGTATTGTTCCTCGATGAGGCTTATGCGCTCAACGATGGCGACAACCGCAATGGATACGGCAAGGAGGCTATTACTACGTTGATAGCCGAGATGGAGAACCACCGCGACGATATGGTTATCATCATGGCAGGTTATCCCGACGAGATGAATAAACTTATGGACGTAAATCCAGGTCTCAGGAGCCGTATGCCTTTCGTGCTTGAATTCAAGAATTACGACCGAAAGCAGTTGGCCGAGCTCTTCATGAATATGGCTAAGGGGGCATTTGAGGTGGAGCCCGACCTGGAGCCTGCAGTTCGTGAGTATATGAATGGCTTGAGCGATGAGTTCCTCTCGTCAAAGGAGTTTGCCAATGCCCGTTTTGTGCGCAATCTCTACGAGCGTACATGGTCCAAGGCTGCCTATAGAGCCTCTGGTGAGGGATTGACAGATATTAAGTTGCGTAAGAGCGACTTCGAGAGTGCATCGCAAGAGAAGGAGTTTGGCGAGAGGATAGCTAAAAAGGTCAATAGGGTAGGATTCTGACGCGTATTATCTATCCAATCAATAACACATATTGCTTATTTTCATAACCAGCAATAAAGTAATGTATGAATGACTGGTAATTTTGCACCAGAATTCATATACATCTTTATGTGGTTTAATGATTTGATCTTTGGGTCTAGTGTGGCCCACTCACTGTTGCTAGTGGCAGTGACTATCGCTATTGGTCTGTTTCTCGCCCGGTTCAAAATCGGAGGCATCTCTCTGGGTGTTACCTGGATTTTGTTTGTAGGTATTGTTGCCAGCCACTTCGGGTTGGTTCTCGATCCTTCTACTTCACACTTCTTGAAGGAGTTCGGTCTTATCTTGTTCATCTATAGTATAGGTATGCAGGTAGGCCCTAGTTTCATCAGTTCTTTCCGCAAGGGAGGCGTCACGCTCAATGTGCTTGCCACTGGAATCGTCATTCTGGGTACATTGACGGCATACGTCATCCATATCGTTGCCGATGTCGACCTCAATGGAATGATAGGCGTCTTGTATGGTGCTGTTACCAATACGCCAGGTCTAGGTGCTGCTCAGCAGACCTACAGCGATATGCACAGCGGAATGAGCAATAGCGTGTTCGCCCAGGGTTACGCTGTAGCCTATCCATTGGGTGTCGTGGGTATCATCCTAAGTATAGTGCTGATAAAGTATATCTTCAAGATCGACCTCAACAAGGAGCAGCAACTATATATATCGAACAATTCCAAGGAGGCAGAGCAACTCCAGGCTATAACTATAGAGGTAACAAACAAAGGGGTAGATGGAAAGACTATCCAGGATATCCAGAGTATATCCGAGCGCAATGTCGTAGTTACCCGCATCAGACATCTCAATACCAACGATGTTGCGTTGGTCAATAACAACACTGTTATCCATATAGGCGATAAGATACGTATCGTAGTTGCACCTGCAGATATAGAGGCTCTTACAGCTTTGCTGGGCCCTCAGTTGTCCAAGGACGCTCAGGAGTGGGAGTCGGGCAACTCAAATGTTCTCGTTACGGAGCGTCTTGTAGTCACAAACCCTAGGTTGAACGGTCGCCGTTTGGGTGATCTCGATTTCTGCCAGTCGTTCAATATTACCATTTCCCGAATACGACGTGCCGGCATTGAACTTATCGCGCAGCCTTCTCTTATTCTTCAGATAGGCGACCGCGTGACGGTAGTGGGTAGTAAGGACGATGTTACTAAACTTCATTCTGTCATAGGCGATTCCATTAAGTCGCTCGATGAGCCTCAGATGTTCTCTACCTTTATAGGTATTGCCTTAGGTGTGCTCCTTGGAAGTGTGCCATTCTTTATCCCTTCCATGCCGGTGCCGGTGAAACTTGGATTGGCTGGTGGACCTCTCATCGTATCCATCGTTCTCAGTATCATTGGTCCACGAATGCGAATTATTACCTATACCACCTCCTCGGCAAATCTTCTTATGCGCCACATAGGTATTTGTCTCTTCATGGCGGCTGTAGGCTTGGGCGCTGGTGTGGGATTTGTAGATACCGTTGTGAATGGTGGCTATATGTGGATCCTCTATGGTTGCATCATAACTATTCTTCCATGTTTACTTATAGGTATCATCGCCCGTACGGTATTTCACAAGAGTTACTTCACTATCGCGGGAATGATCAGTGGTTCTATGACCGATCCTCCAGCGTTGGCATATAGTAATAGTATCTGTGGGAATAATCAGGCTTCGATCGCGTACTCTACTGTCTACCCGTTGACAATGTTCCTGCGAGTTCTAATGGCCCAAATCCTAGTCCTTTGTAATATTTAATTTTAATCACTATTTTTGCGTACATGGAATTACGTCATCTTAAATATTTCGTTAAAGTAGCTGAGATTCGCAATTTCTCCGAGGCTGCACGAGAATTGAATATCACACAGAGTACACTGTCGCAACAGATACGCCAACTTGAGACGGAACTTGGAGTGGATCTGCTCTCTAGAAGTACTCACTCTGTGTCGCTTACCGATTACGGTTCTACATTATTACCCTACGCTAAGAAGACAATCAACGATTCCGAATCGTGTATATCCCGTATCAAGGATGTACAGGGACTCAGTGTAGGCGAACTACGTATAGGTACCACATATACTTTTGCACCTATCCTCAATGAGGCGCTGCTTGCTTTTATGAAGCAGTATCCTGGAGTGAAGGTCAATATCATATCCCGTTCGGTCAAGGAGCTCATGGAGTTATTGGACAAGCAGGAGATAGATATCGCTCTCAGCTATAGACCTAGTCGCTCGTACCCAAATATTGAATCGCACAATCTGTTCGAGAATCATTTGGCAGCTATAGTCTCAGACACACATCCACTGGCTAAACGTAGCAGTATCCGTTGGGCGGAGCTAGAGGATTATCCTATGGCTTTGCCATCAAAGGGACTTCAGGCACGCACTGCTTTCGATCGCATTATGGAGGGTTTGGACTATCAGTTCGACATCCGAATCGAGATAGATGATATCTTCGTTTTGCTCAACTTGGTACACAACAGTCAGTTCGTCACGCTACTCTCGCAGGCTACTGTCCATCGTCATCAGGGGCTTGTTGCCATTCCTATCAACCAGAAGGGATGTGAGATGGAGGGCTCGTTCCATATCTCGCGCGATGCATACGTCAAGCGCACCACCAAGGAGTTCATGCGAATACTGTGTGAGAACAAGACCTTTGAAATGTCCATAATGGATATCTTGTAGTAGCATTATACACGAAACACAAAATAAATTAGTCCTCTCCCAAGAAAAGGAGGCTGTACTTTATGGGTGCAGCCTCCTTTGTGTTGACAAATACCCAATATTAAGTATTGTGGCGATTATGTAATGGTTGCAATTTTGCATTCCGAAACAAATGACTTATAATGTGTTTTGTACTTATCGACTGATTTTTTCTATGGTCGGGGTATGCTTTGCTGTGTGTATTATGGCGCAGGAAGGTAATGTCTCATCGTATAGACTAGAATGGGGGTGTGAAGCTACATCGGAATTGCAGGTAACGCAGGATGGTGACTGGAACTTTGCCAATTTGCTCAGGCTCAATGCTTCTATGGGTGTGGGTAACAGCCTTTTGCTTGAGGTTGGCTCGTTAAGCACGTACATGACGGCTGAGGAGAGTATCGGTGGCGACTTGCAGACATTTTCCAATATGGATGCGGGCAATATACCCTTTGCCCTTAGTCTGCTCGACTTGGGGTGGCATATCAATGAACGTCAGACGCTGTTTTTTGGTGTTCGTAATATGAACGAGGACTACTTTGTGAGTGATGTCACGTCGTTTTTTACCAATAGTTCCTGCGGAATATACCCAACTTTGAGCGCCAATTACTCGATTGCCAACTATCCTATGGCTTCGGTGGGGGTGCATTATAGCTATACTGCTGAGCGTTGGGCTTTTCAGGCTTCGCTATATAACGGACAAGGCTACAACCATTTCACGGGTCGCGATAATGTGTTCAGGTTTTGCCCCAAGAGTGATGGCGTATTTGGCCTGGTGCAGGTGGGGCATACCAATAATGGAAGACGTTACTTCTTGGGCAATGCTATCCATGGTAGAGGCGGTGTAGCTCTTACGCCATGGTTTTACACAGAGCAAAGCATAAACGACAATATAGCTCTGATAGCTGGTTGCTCTCGAGCTTTTGGGAAAGACGTTGAATGTCGTGACTTCGTGGGGGTAGGCGCTCATTTTAAGTTGCGTCGCTCGGAATGGGGTGTTTTTTCTGACTATTCGCGCTTTGCAGAAGCGAAAGAATTTGCCACCGAGGTCACGTGTACAGTTCCTATCGGGGAGTATCTGTATCTGCAGCCCGTTGCTCACGTGATAAAGACAGGCGACCGGTGGGGCAGTGCATACTGTTTGAGGGTTGGAGTGCAGCTATAATAGTGCAATCCAAAGGATCTGAATTGTTTTTTTTCTTCAAGTAGAGATTATGTGATATATAAATTGCTATTTTTACGCCGAAAAACCGCGAGTGCGGTGCGTTATTAATATTCAATTCACGTATCATGAAAATTTTATCTCTTTTTGCAGTATTTCTCCTTTGTGTAGCTGCTTGGGCCGAGGAACCAACCCCCGCGCCTGTTACGAGTGGAACATGTGGCGCTAACCTTAAATGGAACTACGACACGGGAACGAAGACACTTACCATTACTGGTACAGGTGCAATGGCTGACTATAGCGAAAACCCTGCAGAATGGAGTTCGCTCAGCATTGATGCATTGGTTATTGGTGAGGGCGTGACTACTGTAGGAGATTTCGCTTTTGACATGATGTTTTGCATCAATAGTGTCAGTTTCCCTTCGACGCTCACCTATATTGGTGATGACGCTTTTAGGTATGCTAGAATGACTTCAGTGGTAATCCCTGAAGGAGTTACGGCAATTGGTTCATACGCGTTCAGTACTTGCACTAAACTGGCATCCGTCTCATTGCCATCGACTCTTAGTGAGTGTGAACAGAATATTTTCAATAATTGTCAAGAGTTGACCCAAGTGACATTTGCATCTGGCATTAAAGCCATTGATTGTATGTATATGTTCAACGCATGCAATAATCTTGAGTCTGTGACAATACCTGCTGGAGTTACAAAATTGGGTTCGGGCTTATTTAGTAACTCTGGTGTCAAGAACATAGTTATCCCAGCTGGTGTTACTGCACTACCTGACTTTCTATTCTCTTCGTGTTCTTTATTGGAGTCTGTTTCATTGCCTTCTACTGTAGAATCAATAGGTGTAGCTGCTTTTTATGGATGTAAATCGCTTTCTTCGTTGACAATTCCTAATGGGGTTACGACTATTGGTGATCGCGCTTTTGCAGACTGTTCTAATTTGGCAAATATTGCAATTCCTTCATCGCTGACAACAATTAAAAGTGATGTTTTCTCCATGACTAAAGTTGAGGAGGTTACACTTCCCGCGTCGGTTACTACATTGGGTGATGTGTTTAAAATGTCGCGTGTTGAGACAGTTACAATCCTATCTGAGGTGCCCCCAACATTTGAGGGAGATACCGATGATCCATTTTACTTCGGTGTAAGAGGTATGGTTGTGAGAGTACCATATGGTTCTGCTTCGGCGTATGTGGCTGATCCTGTCTTCAGTAAAGCGGAGTCGATAATTGAGTTTGGAGGAACAGCTATCAAGTCTACAATTGACCGCTCTGCAAACAAGGCTCTAAAGGTTGTAGAGAACGGTAAGGTAGTCATTATCCGTGACGGCGAGAAATACGACTTGGGCGGTGCTCGTTTGAAATAGTACGGTATAAGTATATTTATACATTGAAGAGACGCGATTTTTGTCGCGTCTCTTTTTTGCATATGGTTTTCAAATCCCTGGAATCTGCGAAATCTGCGTGCCACAAACAAATACCCATATAAGTATCCGTATCAATCCGTATGAGAAATAATCCCAGAATTTTTCCCCACACACAGTTAATAACCTCACCCACAGAGACAAAATTTCTTAAAAATTGATTCTTTTCCTTGTTGGGGATAACTTTTAGCTCTAATTTTGCGTATTGAAACACAAATAGGGGGATACTATATCCAGCCTAGTAGTATTAACAGGAATAAATATACCTAATATATGAAACGATACACTAAGTTTTTAACGATTGTATTAGTCACACTTATTGCAGTGGTGAACACTGTTGTAGCGCAGCAATCGTTCTACAGCTATAAGCCGTATGGTACATGGGATAGTCCTTATTCTTGGACTACGGTTAGTGGTGGTCTTCAGTATCAGAATGAAGAGTTGCTTTATCCTACTATGAATGCAGCTACAGGTAACATTGTTACTATTTCTGAGAACAAGAGTATGACATTCAACGGTTCAGAAGATGTTTTTGTAAAATCTTTGGATGTCAAGGGTACACTCGTTCTTGAAGGCGAGAACTCAATTAATGTTGAGAGGCTTACTGGTAAGGGCGAGATTCAGTTGAAGTCGTTCAGCCAGTTGAAGGTTAAAGCAGCAGATGGAACATATAAGCCAATTAATTCATTTGCGGGTACTATCACGCTTGTCGGTACTGTTAACTTGAATGCGACTGAAGCGAATAAGTACAATTTTGCAAATATCATCGTAAAGTCGGGCGAGACGACTATTACGGGTTCATTGACTGTTGCAAACAATTTGACAATTAGAGGGTTAGGCTCATTGGTGTTTGCTAATGTCGCAAACAATAAACTTGTAGTAGGTGGCGATCTCACTATCGCAACTGGTGGACAGTTGAGCGCATTGGGAACTCAAGACAATACTCTTGAGGTAAGAGGTAGCTTGTTGAATAATGGTACTATTGGTGGTGTTCATATTGATGAGTCAAGCATTGTTGTCAATATCACTGATGAGCAAATCAGAAGCAAATATAACCTGACTCAGCCTACAGCTCCAGGTACTAAAGGATTTTCTTTGAGGTCCAGTGGTACTAGTTATATTGACCCAAGAGGTCAAGCATATCTTGCCGATATCGATAAGGGAGCCGAAATAGAAGTTAATTGGCAATCAAGTTGGAGCACGCAGCCTAAGGGAACTTTGGTCTTGAAAATTGGTGATTATACATTGTTCTCAAAGGAAGTGTCAACAAATACTTATAATTTGACTAATACTTTTACTGTGGATGATAGAGTTGCTGCATTATTGCGATCCAATAAAGCTATTGTAGCAACCACAACGAGAACAAGTATATCAAGTATTACAATTAAGAATTATATCTCAAAGAGCGCAAATGATGCTTACGAGGCAGCCTTGGCTCAGTATAATACAGAACTGGCGGCCAAACGTGAGATTATGGAAGGCGAAGAGCGTCAGCGTCTGTTGGAGCAGATGATTAGTGAGGCAGCTTCTTCTTCTAGCTACATTACGGTTGAATTTACAGGAAACAAAGATGCTGTTTTCCGTAATGTCGGTTTTGCTAAGTTTTACCACGTAAGAGGTTTGAAGGATAAAGGAAGGAGAATCGAGATTACAAACACAAATGGCGAAGATGCACTTATGGCTGTAGCTCCAACATTTAATGTAAAGAACTACAAAAACCTTCCATGGTCTGTAACATCTGGTATTCTTTCGCTTGGTGACGGTGTACAGATTGATGCTTGGGGTGTCCCTCAGCTTAATACATACTACGATCACAGCATCGCTAGTTATATAGCGAAGAATGGTGCTATGTATATACCTAGTGGAGCAGTGTTGGAAATTGCTGGCGCAAAAGTCAGCGTAGGCGAAGCAGGTACAGATAACAATAGTAGGTATCGTGGCGCTGTGCTCATTGCGGGTACATTAAGAATGAAGGCAGGTGAATTGAATTTGCCTGACTATTCACCTGGTATATTCTTTATTAATGCTTCTGAGTATGGTGAAGCAAAGTCGACAGTACAACCACAGTTGTCTGTTGATGGTGGTGTCATAAACACAACTCGTATTGGAGTTTATAAGTATCAGCCTGCTGCGTTTAGTATGTCTGATGGTGAAATAAACTTTAATAAGGAACTTAAGAATCCTGGTGATCAATATAATAAGTCTTTGTACTTGTCTACGGGCTCTCAGTTCGCTATGACTGGTGGTGTCATGACAATTACAAAAACTCATACAAATTGGTCAAAAAAGGACATCAGAGGTATTTGGTTGGCCGACGACGCTAATGCAGATACTGATTCATATGTTCCATTGACATTTAATGTTAGTGGAGGTGAAATCGTTATTGATGGTACAGGTATGGGTGGTAACGAATTCCAGATATTTGGTCCTGGAATGAGTTTCCCTAATCTTACAATTAAGAATAATGCGAAAGTTGCAGTAAATAATTTAAATACGTGGCCAGGTTATTTGGATAATCGTGTCTCTATTATAGACATGAATATTGGAAACGGATGTACTTTGAAGGTTTCAAAGTGTCGACTGCTTGTGTCTGGTAACGTAACATTAGGCTCCAATATTACATTACAAACTCCTGATGGTTCTGATCATGAGACGCTTGGTGCTGCATACAGAAGAGATTTAGTATTCTGTGGCAGTAAGAATGTTACCTATTCAGATGCAGCTGCTAATGGTACAAGGTGGAAAAATGTAGTTTTGCAGAAGCCTGCAGGGTCAAAGATTACCATGAATGGTAACGGTTTGTATATGACTGGCAACTTGACTGCTGAATATGGTAAGATTGTTGGAAAGGTTAATATGGTCGGTTCTACAACTGAGACTATTACAGATAATTCCGACAATGTATCGTTTGCTGAAACTGAGCTCCATATTACAAATAATGTTGAGTTGGCAACCGATACACACTTTAATAATGTTATTTTCGATGCCGATAATAAGAGATTTAGCTTGTTGTCGTACAACCTTAAGCTTGAAGCTTATCCGTCTAGAACACAAGGTGATTGGGATGAGAATTCAATGTTCTATACCAATAATAACGAAGCAGCTGGTGGTATTACATTACCTGTCCCATCGTCGTTGTCAAGCAATGATGCTATAACTGTTCACATTGGAACATATGATGCACCTCAAGTTAAGTGTAAAAACTACATCTATACTCAGGTAAGGGCAAGGTATACAGCTCCTGCTAATTCTGGAAAGTATTGGACAGTTGTTCCAGTTAACAATCTTCATCCTGTAATCCAATCGAGTGGTTTCAATGGTACATCATTTGACTTCTATTATATTTTCAAGTCAGATGTAAGTGATTCAGATGCTAGAGCCATATCTGGTGGAGCAACGTATTATTGTAGGATGAAGAATAGATATAGTGTAACAGATTATAGAATTAAAACGCTTGACGTTGGAGGAACTTCTGTTATTTCTATTATAGATGATAAAGTAACGCAAGGTTGTGGAACGCCGGGTACTGAGGATAAATATACTGGCTTCCCTGGTTGGTATATTATGAATTGTTCCACTTATGCATCATCTGATTTTACCATTAGTGCAATGACCTCAGATCCCGGTTCATCATACGTTTCAGTTGCTAATGGTAATTGGTATGAGAATATATGGAAAAAGTCGGACGACAACAGTGCTAATCCTACTAAGTATTCAGGTACTGTATTTAAAGCAACTACAAATGTGACTGTAAAGCATAATGTTAAAGTATATGGAGATAATAATGGTGGTGGCACTCATTTCAAGGCTGGTAAATTAGTCATAGATGAAGGGGCTACTCTTGAATTTGATTGTAACGAGATAGGGAATGTGTCTGTAAAGACTCTCGATGGTGAAGGTGTTTTGCAGTATAATTATAATGGTGGCAGTAAGATGCTTAGTGCAAACGTTTCTCGTTTCTATAGCAACAAGAAAGCTACTGTTAGGTACGTTATATCGCAAGCGTTAGATCAGATGTCAGGGACAAATGTAATGCCTAACCTTGAAATTGTCTCTACTGCATCAGGGTCTACCAAGTTCAATTGGTTGCTAAATTCATCTTCTACATCTAAGATTCTTGGTAATTTAACCATTGGAGAGAACGTAGATGCTTATCTTCATTCATGGGATAACGCGACATTGTCGGTAGAGGGTGATGTAAATGTCGCTCAGAATGGTAGGTGGTCAATATATAGCTCAAGAACGAGTGACAAACCTAATGAAGGACGACCTGAGACGCTTATTTTCCATGGTAAAATCACTAATAACGGTCTTATTACTAGACAGATAGTGAAGGATAACCAAAATAAGAATGCTATAGCAAATGTTTATTTCTACGCAAGTATTGTAAACAACGGTACCATAGATCTTGAAGGGTTTAGTGTCTCAGCAGAGGGTGAGTCTCACAGCACAATTTCAGGTACATCTACTACTAAGGGCAAGACAAATCTTGGTGACTTGCACTTGAATAAGACTATTGGAACTGTGGGTATCACAACACAGCTTCCACTTGGCGATGCTACAGGTCTCTGTCTCTTGAAGATCGACCGTGGTCTCTTCCGTCATGCGTATGCAGGTGATATGATTACATACAAGGGTGATGACTGCTTCTACATCCCTGGCGATAGCAAGTTCTCTGTAGATAATGGTACAGCTCGTTTGTATGTGGCAGAGCCAACATCTGATAAGTGCGACCGTGTTAAGCTATCTGGTACTATCGAGGTGGCTAAGGGTGCTACACTTGATAACTTGGGTGGTATTGGATATACAAGTGGATCGAAGTTGACCAATAGAGGTGTTATTAATGCAGCGTTCTTATCTCCATTTGGTGGTGATGCGGACATTAACTTCACTCAAGTAGGAGGAACAACTTTTAAATTAGGACAGTCTTCAAATTATACGACCTACGATGAATATGGTGTATTTGATGTTAGAGAGGGTTCAACCATTTCTATTACTGGAGGTTCTTTCTATATTTATCGAACAGCTAAAGACGACACTAATCCTACAATATTCTGCCATCCTAATGTAAGTAATTTTGCTGACGGCGTAAGAGTGAATATTAATACACCTACAGAAAAGATTTGTAGGATAGATGCGAATTCTTTGGGTTATTTGTATGTCGGTAGTGTGGGGGGTGTTTCCTCAAAGGCTATGATAGCTAATAATCCGCTGAGACTTAGTCGTCTATATATTGCAAATGGTGAATTCTATTGTTGCGGCTATGATCTCACGATTAAACACGTATCTAATGCTGCGCTAACATTAGTTGATAGAAATTGTGTCTTTAGTGTTGGGAATATTGATGGAAGTAGAAATGATATTAATACAGTGACTTTTGAATGCATTGATGCAGAGCAGAGGGTGTCATCTGCTGCTAGTGATCTTTCATTTAACAATTTGGTATTTAAAGGATTGAATTTGAAGTTAAGTTGTGATATCAATATTAACGGAGAATTACGTGTAGATAAGGGTATTGTTCAGTCGTCGAAAATAATCCATTCTCGTGGAGATGTTTATGTTAACCAAGGTGCATCTGTAAATGCTGCATTGGTTATGGAGGGTACTGCTAACGAGCAGGCATTGAAGAATGAAGGTGAGATATCTAACTTGGTGATTAATAATGCTTTGGGTATTAATGCAACTGTTCAGCAGAATTATCCAAATACTATTACATCTGAGTTGTTGTTCCGTAAGGGTAACCTCCGTATCGGTAATAACTACCTCGATATTAGGGAGTCTGCTACAATTACGGATTACACAGGTGCTGGTGATGAGGCATCCTTCGGTCCAAATATGATGATTGTTACCAATGCATCTTATACCGACCGTGGTGTACGTCTCTACTTCAACGCTGGTCAGGAGCGTAATATGGTACTCCCATTGGGTGATGGCTTTAAGTATTCTCCATTCGAGTTGAACCATGTAGTTGCTGAGGCTCAGGGTAATATCACCATCCGTGCTAATAAGGGTGTTAACTCATCTATCAGCAATAGTGATCTCTCTAAGACCAACTTTCTCAAGTTCTTCTGGACAGTCAATGCTAGTACAGCCTTCAGAGTTGCATCTGGCAGCTTCGTTATGAAAGACGATATTGCTGATGCAATCGGCTTAGGTTCAACATGTTCATTGCAGTCAGACGACGAGCATAAGTATGTCACATGTGTATTGAACAATACAACTGGTGAGTATGATATCAATGGTGGTAAGCTTGGTTCCACACGACTTATGTACAGTGGTACACAGTATGCGTATCTTGTATTGACATTCGACAAACTCACTGCTAAGGATGTTTCAGGTATCTATACTGCAGGTTGTATACTCGATTTGCCTACCGATGGTGTTGGTACTTATCGTTCGGTTGCTGATGGTAACTGGAGTGGACAGGCTATATGGCAGAAGTTCAATCGTGAGACAAATTCATTTGAGGGGCCAGCTATTGAGGTGCCAAACAAGAATGGTTGTAAGTTTATTGTCAACCACAATGTAGTCTTGCATCCAGGTACAGATCCTGCAACTGATCCAGGTGACTCATTCATGAATATCTTCATGCTCGAGATTCAAGAGAATGGTGTAGTCGACTTCAACGCTACAGAGAACAATAATATCGGTTCTATCACAGGTACAGGTAAGATGATTCTTCGCTCTGCCGATGTGCCAGGTGCCGATTGCAATGAGTTCTTTGCTGAGGGCGGTGGTACTATAGAGTATTCAAGCAAGGATGTTGCTGTCGATTACAACGTATTCCTCCTCTCGCCAGTTCACAACAAGGTGATATTCTCTGGTAAGGGTAAGCGTATCTTGCCAAGTACAAATGATGTCATTGCAAATGGTGAGGTTATTGCAAATGGTGAGGTAGAGTTGGTACTCAGCGGTCAGGACTTCTTCATGCAGAAGGACTTTACCGTAAACAACAATACAGTATCATGTACAGGTGATGGTTGCTTTATCTTCAATGGCAACGTTCCACAGGTAATGACAATCCCAGCGCCAATGTCTATAGCAGGTATTGGTGTTGACAATGCACGTGGTTTGACTATCAACAATGATCTTACTGTAGGTAGCCTTACATTGACATCTGGTTATATCAAGATGGCAACAGATAAGACTTTGGCTATGGAGAGCGTACAGTCGACAGTGAAGGTCAACAATGCTTCAAGCTTTGTTGATGGTTGGTTCTCTCGTCCAGTCGATGCTGCTAAGTATGTCACATTCCCTGTAGGTAATGCCAATCGTGCAGCTTCTACAGATATCTACGCAACTGCTGCTGGTGTTTGGAAGGTACGATACACCAATAGAAAGTATGCGGCAGATGGTTCTGATCTCTACAATAAGATTATGTCCGACCTCAACAATTCTATCGAGGGTATCGACAACGAGTATTGGGAGATTGATGGTCCAGCTAATGCAAGAGTTAGACTCCGTTGGGATGAGGAGTCTAACGTAACTGATGTAAGCAACTTGAGAGTTATTACACAGAGGAATGCTTCAGATTGGAAGTCTCTTACATACAGCAAGGGTGCATACAATGCTACATCAGGTGTTCTTGTAACATCATCGCAGAGTTCTCGCGTAGGCAGCACACCACGAGTGTTCTTCTTCTCTACAAGTGCTGAGTCGGCTAGCTACGAGTGGTGGGGCGGTGTAAGCAGCAGATGGGATGAGCCAGGCAACTGGAGTAAGAATGCAGTTCCATCTTCTACATCAGATATTACCATTATTCCTCTCGGTGATGATGCAAATCTCTTGGTTATCGACGATGATATTGATAATGGCAGAGCTAATGCTAAGTCTATCGTTATCGAGAATGGTGCTAAGATGACATTGCAAGGTGCAGGAACAATACTCTACGTTGAAGGGGATGTGACAATCAACACAGGAGGTCAGTTGACACTCAAGTATGATGTTGATGCCAATCCAAACTTCTTCGTTAAGGGTATCGTTACAGGTAAGACTACTGTAGAGCGTTCTATTGAGGCTGGCAGAAAGTACTACCTCGGTTCTGCAGTCACGGAGAGAAATATTACTACAGGTAGCGACTGGAATGAGTCATATCTCTACATCCGTAAGTACGATCATCCAAACTACAAGTTTACAAACCCAGGCATGGTTGCTGGCAAGTACAGCTTCGACCGCCATGCTACATACGAGGGTGAGCCTAACTCATTGGCTGAGTCGTTGTGTACATTCGGTATTTACAACCTCGTAGGCAGCAGCGGACACGGCGATGTAGTTACAGGTCAGAAGTACTCTTTCTTCCAGACTGGTACAGTATCTAATGCTACTAAGAAGTATACTCTGAATGCTTATCAGGGCTCTAACTGGTATAGTAACCCATATCCATTCTCTTTGAAGATGACAAGGGATGCTATCAAGGTAATACGTCCTACTACTGGCAGTCAGATCGAGGAGACAGTCTACTCATACGTAGTTGTTGATGATCAAGGCACATTCGACTGGAAGACATTCAACTTCGGTATTGGCGTTGGTCAGAGCTCTCTTGATGCTTTGGCACCATTCCAGGGATTCGAGATCCTTTGTCAGGATGGCAACAAGGTATTCAATAATAACAATGTCAAATCGCAGCTCCAGTTGTCTCCAGTACTCTATTCAGAGGCTCCAGTCAACTTGAAGTCGGCAGTGCTCGATCCTACAGTAGGCAAGGTTCTCCGTATCTTTGCAGGTAACGACTTGAGTTCAGACGAGCTAGTACTTCTCCTCAACGACGAGGGTAGCATGGATAGAGTAATCGGCGACTCAGAGAAGAAGCCAAATCCTGCTCCTGATCTACTTAATGGTATCAGTACAAATAAGGGCGATAATGCTCTTGTTATTACTCACATGCCATCTGTACAAGAGTTGATAGCTCGAGGTATCACACTCCCAATCAATCTCTCTAAGGCAACAAAGGCAGATGAGTTGGTACTCTGGATCAAGAATATTGAGGAGTTCGATTTCACAGGTGATATCTACTTGATAGATAACCTCACAAGTGAAAAGTTCAACTTTACACGCGATGGTGAGTATACCTGTACAAACTTGGATAACCTCTATCCTGGTCGTTTCGAATTGTCATTCGTTCCTTCTGAAGAGAACATTCATCTTGGTGCAACAGCAATTGAGGAAACAAAATCAGATGCCGGTCGTATCAAGATATGGGCTGAGTCGGAAGAGACAGCTCGAGTAACGATATTTGGCGATGTTGATAGTAATGCACGTGCTATAGTATATGATGTTATGGGTCGTGTAGTTGCTACTCAGACATTGACAAATAAAGTATCTCAGATTGCAATACCATCTAAGGGTATGTATGTTGTAAATGTTGTTAACGGCAATGCAACAAAGTCCGAGAAGTTGGTAATGTAGAATATTAATACTAATTTTGTCGCCATGAAAGCAAGGTATGTTCATCCTAAGTTTATCGTGATAGATCTCGATGACACAAGTGTTACTTGTGTTACCACGAACGATCACGTCATAGACGACGAAGATGTCCAAATAAGAACAACTGCTTCGCCAAGTAGTAGAGATAGAATACGTATCAATACTACAAACGACATTGTTATTGGTGATGACAGAACGGTATTTTAAAAAAAATCCCTCGCATTTGCGGGGGATTTTTTTTTGACTCTGACACTGACTTTCCACTTCGCTGACTCAGACTCAGACTTAGTCGTAGTCGTAGTCAAAGTCGTAGTCGTAGTCAAAGTCAGCTCCCCCTATACTCCTCATAAGCGTCAAAGCAGGGCGAGTCCAGTTCTCTGTGGACGTCTTTCATGCCTATGGCTCTTATTCCTGGGAAGAGGTAGCCTAGGTTCTCTACCAGGTCGGCAAGGCGCTTTTTCTGCTTTTCTGTACGTGTGTCAGTAGGATAACCATGCTCATCCAGACCGCCTTCGTAGCAGATGCCGATACTATGATTATTGTGACCCTTGCAGTGGTGACCCGGTTGCGTGAGCAAGTGATGTTGCGTAAGTGTGCCATCTCGTCTGATATAAAAGTGATAAGGAATGTTTTTGTGCCCTTCTAGGACTGAGCGTACCCAGAGCTTGTTCTGATCAATCTCTTCGTATGGGTACGACATCGTTGCGTGTATTATGATAAGTCTTGGGTTCATGTTTTTGGTTTTGTGTTTTGACGCTGACGTTGACTATGACTATGACTCTGACTGTTAAAATGCGCTATTGTTGTTAAACGTGCAGCTGGCGGTTATTGCCCCAAGTAGGGCTGAGAGTATTGCTGTTATGATCTCTCGGAGGGTAGGTTTTGTTAGTTTTCGCTTTTTCATTTATTTGTGTTTGTGTGTTTTTTTTATCACGCAGATTCCGCAGATTCCGCAGATTCAGGGGATTTTTGGGTTTTGTTGCCGTACTTATGTGGATAATTTTGTAGCACGCAGATTCCGCAGACTTAAGGGATTAAATGTGTAATCCTTATGAGAAAAAAAACCAGAATCTGCGTGAGATAATCATCCATACAAATCCGTATGAGAAAAAATCCCCCGAATCCCCAGAATCTGCGTGAGATAATCATCCATACAAATCCGTATGAGAAAAAATCCCCCGAATCCCCAGAATCTGCGTGAGATAATCATCCATACAAATCCGTATGAGAAAAATCCCCCGAATCCCCAGAATCTGCGTGAGATATTTATCCATACAAATCCCTATGAGAAAAAATCCCCAGAATCCCCAGAATCTGCGTTAGAATAATCATCCATACAAATCCGTATGAAAAAAAATCCCCAGAATCCCCAGAATCTGCGTTAGAATAATCATCCATCAAATCCTTATGAGAAAAATCCCCAGAATCCCCAGAATCTGCGTGAGAATAATCATCCATCAAATCCTTATGAGAAAAAAATCCCCAGAATCTGCGAAATCTGCGTGCGATTTTATCCCAAGGACTTATACATCTTCGCCGTCACATACCCCAGCAACGTCGAGTACTTACTCTGAGCCTTATACTCAGCCTCAAGAGCAGGACGAGTAGTGGCACTCTTTATAGCTTCAATAGCCTTTTCATGTGCCTCCTTAAACTTAGCACGAGCTTCAAGCTCATTCGGTGTAGGGGTGCGGTTGATCGCCTTGTCACGATTGTACCTGGCAATTATAACCTTGCCAGATGGTGTCTCACGGAAGAATGCATCTTCATCCTTGCCGATCATACCATGATAATGCTTCATAAAAAATGGGAAACAGGCTCCTTTCATAGTTTCAAATAAATGTTTAAAGGTTAGTTAATGGTTAGTAAATAATCGTCAACGTCAAAGTCAACGTCAAAGTCAAAGTCTCCGTCAACGCTTGTTGAATTCAACGATGCAAAGTTACGATGCCCATTTTCCTCACTGTCCGCTTTCGTCCGCTTTCGTCCGCTTTTGTCCGCTTTCGTCCGCATTTGTCCGCATTTGTCCGCTTTTGTCCGTTTTGAGTCAACCTTTTTCAGAGAGTCACATCATTCTTCTAGCCTATATGTGCTCTATATGTCTAGTATATGGTTAGTATATGTCTAGCGTATAGCCTGACAAAACTCATAGACAGAGTCTTTCTGCTAGTATCTTCAATATCCCAGGAGTTAGTATCTTGTCGCCTCTCCTGTACCCATATATCTCCTCTGCTCTAATCTTCTTCAACCACCGCCTAAGTGTACGTTCAGATATCCTCAGTTCGCCTGCAAGCTCACTTTTTGTCATCGGTTTGTCTGTCCTTAATCGCTGAAGTGGCTGAAATGTTTCGTCGTTATTGTTGCGTCTAGAAATTTCGTCGAAATCTGGAGTTAAATCAATGTCGTACATGGGGTTACGTGCTTTTGTTAGGTGTTGAACATTTCAAATATTTCAATATTTCAGTGGGGTGTAGTTCTCATACGCGTGCGCGAGAGGTACGCCAACGACTCGAACTACCCCCTCTGAAACCTATTGTTACTTTCTCTTTTTGTTGTTATTGTTGCCTTTCTTCTTTATGTAGACGCCGTGGCCTACAGAGATTATTATACCGGTGGCCTTAGCTCTATTGAGCCAGGTGCGCAGTGTGGCCTCAGTGAATCCCATACGAAGACCCTCTTCTATAAATTCCTTGGCTGTAAACTGATCGGGCATCGCACGGAGGATAAGAGAAGCTTCACGAAGCTTGTTCGACTTCACCACTCTTCGTTCGAGGTGCGAGTAGGCGTGTGCAGCATGCTCGTAAAGCGAGTCGGCCATGTTGAGCATCCAATGGTAATCGTCGTCCGATATCTCCAATGTCCAGTTCTGGCTTATAGGCGAATCGCCTTTCTCGGGAGTCTGCTTCAGGCAAGGTTTAAGAAGACAACGCTGGGTGCCCCAATCTTCCATTGCGCGGATAAAGGCAAATCCGGTCATCAGGCGTATCAGATTGATGATAGCACGCTTGACGTATGGTGACATCTCCTGGCTCACATCCTTCGAGAGTTTGTGGATATGACTGAACGACCTTGTAAGTAGACGTTTCTGGGTAGTAGAGAAGCACATCTCCACCTCTGAGTCATCTCCAAGGCGACTCTTTATCTGAGCCTCCCACTCTTCGCCCAACGAGCGGAAAAATTTCTTGATGTCGTACTTCTTGCCCCATTGATCTACAAATTCATCCTGTGTAGGCATGAAGAGGTAGATTCCGCGCGAGAATTGGCCGTTTTCAGCCGATTTAGTATGATCCTTGAGCTGTTCCTTGGTTCCGGTAAGAATGACCGTTATAATCGGCTTTTTGACGATGATATTCTCTTCGTTCTTACGACGACGCATTCTTATAGGGTCGTGGTCGAACGATATACGCAGTATGGCACTGTTCTGCGAGCCACCGAAGTCGGAGTTGTTGGCTGTAGTCATCTCGCTCATCTCGGTAGCCAAAAGCACTACGTGACCGTTGCACTCATCTATGCCCTGTATTGTAGATGGACCAGAACTGTTCACTGCCAAACTTGGGCATCGGAGTACCGGCTTCTTGGGCATAGGTGTATTGCCACGCTCCTTACCCAAACTGTAGAAAGCACGCATCTCCTCCTCGTATTTTGCCATAGCCGCCTTGTACTCATCCATACAACGTTCGTTGATGCCATCCAGCAGCGAGAAGGTCTTACTCACGCTTCCCTTGCTACTAGCCGAGTCTCCCCATACAATCAGATATACAGCAGGGTAGTAGGTCGATCCTCCATAGATAAACGTAGTTCTGTCCGATATGAAGTACGAAAGCAAGGCGATAGACGACAGCAGTGTAGCATCCTTCTCGGCATCGGTATCGAATACCTCCACTATCTTGCGCAATATCTTAGGGATATGGTAGCTCCAGTCGGTTACAAGATGAGGCAGTGGGAATGGATCCTCGTCCACCTCTATTTCAGACGAATCAACATACTCATCTCTAATTTGTGCATTTTTCCCTTGGAAGTTTCGATTATTTTCATATTCGCGCACGCCTGTACGAGAAAAACACTGGGGTGAAATATTGAAATGTTTGAAATATTGCGACTGCGCATTGGATATGATATTATCCTGTCGTTTGTACTCCTTTTCCCATCGTTTCCAGAGAGTTACGTCGAACATTTGCTTCATCTCTATACCTGCTTTTGCACCCATGTAATAGAGAGTTCCAATGTTGATTTTTCCCGAACCTCTTCGGAGGGCATAGGTGTAATGGTAGTCGAAATCTCTGTCATTGTAACCGTTAGATGCTGCGCATATAGCGCGAGCGTATTCACGACCTTCCTCGCCGTGAGTTGTTGCAATCGCGGCGCATACGCGAAAAAACGAAGCGTAGTCGTCGCACAGGTGAATGCCCTTGGCTATCACCTGTTCTGTGAACCAGGTAAGGGTTCTCATTTTTCTTTTTGTAATAAAATTTTGTTGTATTAGCACGCAGATTCCGCAGATTCTCGCAAATCGAATCAGAGAGAGAAAAAATCCCCCGAATCCCCCAGAATCTGCGTGAGATAAATCAAATCCGTACGAGAAAAAATCCCCAGAATCTGCGGAATCTGCGTGAGATAAATATCAATACGTATGAGAAATAATCCCCCGAATCCCCCGAATCTGCGTGAGATAAATCAAATCCGTACGAGAAAAAATCCCCAGAATCTGCGGAATCTGCGTGAGATAAATATCAATCCGTATGAGAAAAAATCCCCCAAATCCCCCGAATCTGCGTGAGATAAATCAAATCCGTACGAGAAAAATCCCCAGAATCTGCGGAATCTGCGTGAGATAAATATCAATCCGTATGAGA
>JAKSLE010000027.1 GCA_024401365.1 Bacteroidales bacterium
TTTCGCGGCCCACCAGATAGACGCCTTCGTTCTCCTGACTGAAGCGGTTAATACCCGACTGACAGTTGAGCATACCCATGTATGTACCATCGTAACGATAGAGCGTAAAGCTCTTAGCCTCTGAGGTCCTGATGACGATTTCACGTCCCTCAGCCCATATCTTCTGGTAGTCTTCGCCAAGCTCTTCCTCTGGCTCTTCAGACTGCTCTTCCATCAAATCTGCGAGGTATGGATCCATAATCAGGATACTGCGAGTCTGAACGGCTCCGGCACCCTTCATATAGGTGCGGAATGGCAGAGCGACACGACCTGTTTCAAAAGCAGAACCGGTGGCATTCATGCCATAGACGCCCTTATTCGAAGACCCTGCATCAATCATAGTCATGTAAGTACCGACATGGTCTTGACCATTGACTGTTGTTGCACGAGTTTCATCGTCAGTAACCCCAATCGAAACAGCATTATTTTCGAAGGTAATGGTCTGTGCTGCACCAGTCTTTGTATGAGAAGCAAGCTCATATTTCGTTCCCTCCAAAGAGAACTCATAGAAATCATTACCAGGGAAAGATATGATGTAAGGCACACCTGCTGTCAGATATGGATAATCAGCGAAAGTGTGGCCAGATTTATACCACTCTAATTCAGGATTACGAGTATCATAATCTGCATTATATCTTTCAAGCGAAGTAAAGTAGGTATTTGCAGGATAATTATATGTATCTCCATTTGCCTGTGCAAATAGCGCCTCACTTGAAGTAGTAGACCTCACAGGACGAGCAAAGAAAGCGGTAGAAGTGTCCTCCATCTTCGTAAATCCATTGAGCCAATATTCATGGTGAAGCTCACTCACATCATATTCTACGTCTCCAATTGTTTCAATCGCATTATCGCCATAGAAGTGAGAAATCTCTCCATTCTTAGTAGCAGTAACCTTAGTGGCTGTGAATGGCAGACAGATTCCCTCCCACGCTGTAGGATTTCCATAATCACTACTATTGACATTGCGGAAGTATTGTGGCAAACGCTCATACCAGACCTTAGTTCCTACAGAGAAAGCATATGGAGCATTAAAGCAACTCAGAAGGCCTAACTGCTCACGACGATCATCTGATATAGCTGAAATCTTTTCGTTTTCAGTCAACAGATTTGAGTAATCAATCAGGTGCAAGTAGTCAATGCTTCCATCTGCAGTAGATGTACCTGTGATATGATGACCCTTGAACTCTGCATAGCTTATCTCACTTTCATTTGTATAGTCACCATACAAACCTTTCTTGACAAGGCTATATGCATTATTCGTACCGCTTGGCAGTGCTGGCCAAGGAGATGCAGAAGGAGCCACCTCATCGCTATTAAGCGTATACACGAGGAGATTGCGAGTCACATTCTTTGCAGGAGTATAACTCTTCAAACCGAAGTATGGCATATCGATCTGTGGTGCGAAATAATAATTACCATTTGTTCCATACTGGTATCCTTCGCTACCAGGCAGGAAGCTGACAGCGGTTACCTTATCATCCACAACAGCACCCTCTTCATTGAAGAATACATCGTACTTATTCTTCGAATGATTAAAAGCCTCGGCACGATATACGCGCTCCTCTCCGTTTGGCTTAATGCTACCGCCATATGTGCCGCCATAGAGATAATCACTGCGGTAGATCGCATTTGGCTTTGTAGAAGGATTAACGGCAGAGAGGTTCTGACCAAAGAATATGTAGTCGTTAATGACTTCCTTCTTTTCTGCATCAAGTAGATCTACTAGCACCTTATTAAATAATGGCTGATAAGTCTTTGTCGATTCGTCAAAACGAAGCAAGTCCTTATCATGATTATATTTCTTATGGTCATAGTCAATATCTACATAATGGTTAGTCAACTGATAGTAATAATCATGATCCACATAATTTTCGTAGAAATCTTTTCGATAATGAGGCTTGCGACTGCTACGCAAATGCTTGCCTTCATCCGTACCCTCTGTACTGAATGTTGCATACTGATAATCACCATTTCGGAAATAGTCTTCAACATATCCCTTTTCTGCATGATCATCACAATCAGCATTGCTACCATTCTTTTCAAGATAGCCCACATGATAACGCTTGTGCAGATAATAGTTATTTCCATTATATGCACGGCTGCCATTCATATCCTCATCGGTCAGAGCGTCACCTTCATGACGCACAATTAAATTATAAGTTTTACCATTTGGCAATGCAAAGTTATTGCTGGTTGGCAGTGTGAGCGTATGGCCCATACCATGGAATGTGCCCTTGAATGAAGACAAGTCATACGATGGCATTGTCATTGCAGAAAGATTGACGTTGTCCATCAGATAGAAATCCAAACCATCAGCATACCGAGGATGACCTTTAATAGAAGCCCAACCGGAACCATCTACGCCTAATAGGTTTTGATCAGCAGTAGATCCACTGATCCAATTTGCATATTTCAGGAAGTTAATCATATCTTCAGCCGTCTCTATATAGATACGAGCACCCTTAATAGGCAATAGATTGATATCAATAGGGTCTTCAGAAGGAACAGCTCCCTTAAATAGATCTTGAGGAAGAGGTTCTCTCTGCTCACGCATATTCCATACCTGTGTCATATTATGATAGTTATGAACATCGATGGTTGTGATAGGTTCTTTTCCTCCATCAGTACTCAAAACATCGAAGGTTGACTCACCTGCCTGGAAGCGGAATGCCAAGCCCCATTTATTCAAGTAATAAGAAGCAGGTAATTCGAGTTTCTCATTACCATCACGATAGGTTACTTTATACTTATCTACATTATAACCATTATCTGCGTTTACAAGGTTTGATCCACTTGGGCCATCTGCAGGAGGAAGCAACATCCACTGTTTGTTCTTGATAGGCATACCATCATCGCCTTCAACCGTAATTGTGCTAGTATTAACGCGAATGATTTCACCCGGCAGTGCACAGTTCTCAATACGTGGTGCACCCGTTACACGTGGGCCTTGCAGATATACAATTGTCAAGTTAATAGTATATTCATACTCCTCAGTTGCTCCAGGATTCTTTGCCTTAATCAGCATTTTAACCTGTGTATCCTCACCCATGAAGTTTTTATAATAATCTTTTTTCTCCTGTTCTGTCCATCCTGTATATTGACTAGGATCAGTAAGTGATGGATTATTATTTGCACGATCATTCAAACGGATACCTAAGACAGGGAGACCAGAAGAAGTCTCTGAATGATAGTCTGCGTAATTATCAGAAGCTTTAATGGTCTTGAACTCCCATTCATTAGAAGCATCTTCAAGATTAGAAGTATTATTTACTTTAGGGCGACTAACTACAGTATTCCACGTATTTCCCCAAACCATGTTACGTGTATCTGCGTCTTCACTTGCATTTTCTCCAATATACACGAACATCTCATACTTCTCTCTATCTATACCAGTATCAGGGTCCTTCTTAAAATTGCCCTCAAGCGAAGATGCATATTCTACATTCGTATCACTATGTACACCCATCAAATCAGACTTATAATTGCTCGGTGCGGTCTCTGGCATACCATGATCAAGCCACTTGACACTCTCAAGATGTACCTTGCTCTGATCTTTTACAATACCATCAAGAATAACCGCTTGTTCTGCCTGATTGAGCAAGAACTTCTGATTATAGTCCATAGTATAGCAAGTGAGTACCACATTATAGAAATACTTTGATCCTTGCAGATACCAGTAGTGGCAAGCTGCAGGGTTCATGCTCTCAAGCAAAGCCTGATCTTCTGATTTTGTGATACTACCGCTGTTATATGTCGGGTGGAAGTTGGTCGGATAACAGTCATCCACAACATACTGAGGGGCCTGACCATTAAAACAGGTTCCAGGGAACATAAAGTTACCACTCGTCTCCAAGAAATAGTGATCATCTTTCTTGTCATCGGCGAGGTTTGACCCTGAGGCGGTAGTCTTAGCTTCGTGGTGGTTGGCTGCATAGATATAGCCACCGCCTTCACCTTGTGTAGCGGTAAGTAGCTTCACCTCAAACACGCCCACTACAGGGCCATAATAATAATCAAGACTTGAACCTCCATTTCCTGCAGTTCTTACACCATCCTGCTCATTCTGAATACGCAGCGTATAGCCATTGTTCAAACCTACGAGATTACGGCCAGTACCCAAGTTGCGTTTCTTGAAATTATCTGCATTCTCAGCTTTTTGTTCATCTGTAGAAGCATTATACTGAGCATCATAGAAATTATCGATATAACCTTTCTTGACCTGTTCATATGATGCAGCTGTTCCTAATGTCAAATTTGGATCTGGAGCCCCCTGATATAGGCCAGCCTTATTATGATACGTATCATTGAATGCATCATTTGACACCATAGCGCCAAGGTAATGCACATTATTATAGAAACCTACATAATTCCTCTTTTGTGTTTGATCAAATGCAGCTTCATTCTTATCTTCTCCCGTCATAATAACATCAGGCATAGAGATTTGGGCGAGGTTATCAGTTTTACTGATCGAAGAGTTCATTCGCCACTCATCAACCAATGTCACAGAATAAATGGTTGCATTCGGAACAACGGTTGCATAGTCACGCTGGCCTTCAAGGAAGAAACTACAGTCATTGATATCTACCAGGTCAAGACGTTGGAAGGTATTCAGAAGTACAGGATATTTCACCGTACCCTCGTGATAACCATAGCCAGTAATGTCTGCAGCACGGAAACCCTCACAATATACAAAGTGTCCATCACCAAAGATACCGCCTTCACCAGTTACTTTATAAACCTTATTGTCGGTTCCATTTATTTCAATTGCCGACAACTCATAATCCTGAAGAGTCTCATAAGCCGGGATTCCCCAGCTATCCTTCCTGGTAGGATCTTTAGCGAAATATCCCATTCTATTCTTTCCAGCCTTCAAATACACCTCTTCTGCATGTAATGAAGAAACACGGATATGATCCTTACCCTCCGACTGAGAATTATCATCAGCCAACATGATAGATGAATTACCTCCATATCCGACAAGAGCCACAGGCTCAAGTGCTGTGTGCTTACGATAACTCAAGTCTCGGAACACTTTATGTCCAAAACGGTCAGTGGCTGTTGTCGCAAACTTATGAACTGTTGGCTCACCAGTTACATTACCAAGGTTACTTGGCACACTGTAACCTCCACCATATACACCTCCACCGATCTGAATATCTACCTTCTTTGTACCATCTGTATTATTATCCCAACCAGGGAAGATCTTATCATGGTCGAGCTTATTATATGGAGTTGTCTTCGTCTGTTCATTTACACAATCAAAGTAATCGCCAATATTCTCAACATGGGCGAACGTAGTCTCAGTTTCAAGATAATCCTTCCATGTACTGTTTCCTGCATCGCTCCAGGTTGTCCATTTACCATGAGTATCAACGACCGAATTAGTATGACCGATAATCTGATTAACGACATTCTTTGGCACATAGTCTCCCACACGATAAGATACCATGCTGACAACCGAAGGCACACCTACGTTTTGTTCGTTAATCTTCACAGTCTTCATACGTTTGCCCTCTTCTACAGTCCAGTGATCACCGCGCTTTAGCTGGAAAGTACCTTCCTGCTTGCAGATATAATATTCTGGGAAGCCTACAATAATGCTAGTCGAGCCATAAAGATCGCTCTGGTCTGTTCCGCCAACCACATCTCTATAGATCAAACCATCCTGAATACGAATTTCCGAATTACCCACAGCTATACCTTGCTGACCACCACCATACACACTCACAGCAGTAGGATGCTCGCCACCACGTGTCGAAGCATAAGTGGTAGAACTCCAAGGGATGGTATGAATATGAGTATCACCCAGCACGCGACTATCTTCACCATAGCCAGCGCCATACAGCTTATAAGCCGTAACTACGTCATCGCCAAGTGTCAGCATCTTGTTAAGCTCTTGCTGGAATGCATCCCATGTCTTGAAAGTATATTTATCAGAGTGAGTACCACGTTGCGAACGCCCCAGCATGTCACTATAGAGGTCAATATGGACATCTCCTACAGTGATACCCGACTCATAGCAACCACCATAGACATTACAACCATCACCCAGATGACCATCTACCAGATTCGTTTCAAGCTTATTCTTACGGAAAAGCTCATTGGCATCTGTCGATGCGAGATTCATACGCAGATTAACAAACTGACACTGAATCTCCATTTCTGTCTTCACTGTATTTGCGTTTGACTTGTCGTCGGCTAACACAAGGCCATCAGTCGTGTCGCTCAGAGGCATCAAAAATCCTCCGATATGCTTAACACCGAATGCATTTTCACTATGTTCATTCACATAGGTAAAGTTCGTATTCTTACATCCACCGATGATATTACCAAATACATTCAGCTTATATGGGAAAGAAATCTTCACCTTCTTATCAATCATCATCGAACCAGCGTTACCACCCAAGCAGAAATCGCCGATATAAGCAGCTGTGTATTCCACATCCTTCATATTGTTGAAGCCCTGTGGCAAAGCATCCATCTCCACAGCTCGCATATAGATATCAAGTAAAGCAGGATAGATCTCATCCAAATTTTCTACGATCAGCTTCTCATTATCCTTATATTCACTGCCAGATTTGTAGAGTTGTGACAGATTAGCAGGGGTATTTGTTGCCGCAGTAAGATTCATGTTGTTAACCTTCTCTACGGCATTCAGATGGCGTTTGCTGGTCAGATTCTCACCATTCGAACCCATATATACAGCATTAAGGGTCACACAGTCTCCCATCTTAAAGCGTGTGAAAGTCTGGTGCGAATCGCCTGGTGTAATCTGTGTAATAGTTGCAGAGTTACCACCGCAATATACGGCATTGCTGATATACACCGTCGAAAGATCATGCGGACGACCTTCGATATCAAGATAAGCCTTGGTAACGTTTGGTCGCATCGTATTAATGCCCATAACCTTCTTCATATCCTGATCGAAGCCTACCGTCTTATATCCATTATGGTCAGCTACGGCAGTCTCATCCAATGCATATTCAGAGCTCTCTGGAAGAATGTAATAATAGCCACCTTCTTCTTCTCCATAGAGGTTCGGATCATAGACTTCCTTCACCTGTGTTACTTTCTCTCCGGTCTGATCATCAATAGCATATTTATATACATAGTTACCATTACCAGCACCATATACATTACCAGAGATAGCACCGGCAATAAACAGATGCGTTCCATTATAAATCCTACCAGCAATATCATTACCTCCATAGACATCATTAAAATGGCCGTTCAGAACTCGCAGTGTAGCTCCATAAACATCCTTATCGAAATCATCATTATTTTCTGACGATGCCGAAGCATGTTCAGGATATCGATCAGCAAAGTCAACGGTGTTATCACCGTCTTTTGCTTCAACACTGGCAATACGACAACCACCGAAAATCTGGTCTATATACAACTGTTCACTATTAACAGTAAGATTCAGGCCTCTTGTCTCACTATATTGAGCGAACTTATCGCCTGCGCCGCCGCCCACAGAAACCAAAGAAGGATTACCATTATAATAATTCATATCGCCCATATTGCCACCCGAATATACATGTCCGAGGTGACCACTGGCAAGGTTCCAACTAGGGAGAATGCTCATCTTGGCATGATTATTACCGCCAAAAAGACGAAGCACCTGATAGTTGAACTTATACTGGCTTCCCGACTTCTTATAATCCAGATCCGAAAGACCGATGTAATGACTGTTAACAAAATCTTTATCCGCCGCAGCCACAGAAGCTATGACATCATATTTTGCTTGAGGATCATTAACATCATTACTACCATGAAGGCCATCTGATGGTATGATAGGCTCAGCCACATGTATAAAATTCGACTCTGTAATTGTCGCCATATTGCCGCCGCCATAGGCCTGATACATAGTACCACCAGTAATATCCAGAACAGCTTTTCCGACATTTGGCTGATCTCCTTTTTCTGTGGTCCATAACTCTCCATTACCACCAGCATAGACAGTACCTATGAGTGGATAGCTGTTATAACCTGCCTTAGCCTTATCGTTCTCCAGATCCTCGGAATCATGCTTTTCAAGTTCTGCATTATCACCAATACGCACATATGTATTCGGAGTAACACGCCAATCACTTCCAGCAGCTATATTCAGTTTATTCAACAGAGGATCTGTATCAACGTTACGCCAGTCTTTACTTGCAATATAGCTATCACCATTCGCACCGTCAATCGTACCAGCCACATCCGTACCGCCAAATACCATCTTGGCTACCGTCGGCACATGTCGTGCAGGTAAAGTGCCATCAGAGGCGTATGGCTCATGAATCCACACATATGTGCCACCAGCAATGTTAGCCTGACGCGCACCACCATAAACGTTGGTTACATACCCACCAGTCACCTCTACATTAGTCGATGCTTTAGTTCCTAGGGTTGTGTTCGCTACAAGGTCACCATGCATTCCACCGCCATAAATATTACCGAATACGGTAGATGGTTTATTATTTGCATCGAGGTAGCCATCGAACTTCACATAAGTGTTACCCTCGGTAGTACCTAACTGCGATCCACCAAAGACATTAAATACGTTTTGGGAAGCGAAAATATCATTCGAATTAATCTGGTAAGGCTTATTATTGACAACCACCGAAGTATTGCCCTTTGAATGAGTTGCTTCACCATAGCCACAACCCACCACGCTCAGGCAGTTGTTATTCTCAGCATCACTGGCCAAGGCGAAAAGACTCTCAGCAAACTTTGTAAAGTCCTCTGCATCATCCACCCAGCACTGATAGTCGAGCAGCACATCACCCGTCATCAAGCCCGTATTGTAACAGCCACCATACACATTACCGCCATAAGCGTGCGTGAATTCTTCATTAATGTGTGGTATGAGCTTATTTTTCAGCGTCAGTCGAAGATGGTTCTGACCATTCTGGCCATTCAGGAATCCTCCATCTACTTCATAAGATTTGCTACCATCAGTATATTTTGCAAAAGCATCATAACTACCACCTACTACACGGTCAAGGATCGTGACACCATGAGCCATACTATAATCGTATGCCCAAGTAGCAGGATCTGGATCAGGCGAAGCAGCCATCGAACCATGGAAACCGCCGCCGATGAACGAAGAAATCTCAATATCTTCCACATCATCGTCCATACCCAGCGTTGCAGTTCCAGACATGTTGATTTTACTTACATACTCTTCAAAAGATGTCTGATCATTAAAAGCTCCAGGTTCGTAATTTTCGACATTAACATGGAACTCGCCAGAACTGCCCATAAACAAGCCACTGATATTCGTAGCGCGGTCTTCCTCAGAGTAATCATGGCCTATACGTAGATGCGATTTTAATTCTACAGACAGCGAGCCGTCTATGGTACAAGAGTTACCGCCGCCGAAAGCGTTGCCCTTGATAATAGCACGATCCGTTTTCGAATTACCACCCAAAACCATGTTTACAGCAGTAGTCTGAGGACGAGAGGTATAGGCCAGAATCTCATCACCCGATTTCAAATATGTATCAGGCTTCAGACCCTTATCATAGCTGACATAGTTCTTATCATAATAACCGAAATGATTACCATCGCCTGCTCCATACACATTGCCAAAAACGATACCTCCCTTAAGGTTAAGGTTTGCCGTAGCGACTACACCACTCACATCGTTTGCACCATAGGCATTATGTCGGATAATCAGTTTCTCATTGGTTGTAGCCTCATCAGTACCAATCTGCAAATTAGCGGTTCCGGACACACCACCAATCAAACCACCGCCATAAGCATAATCAATGACACCACTCTTAAGGGTCACATCGGTATTGGTAACATCAGCATACATACCACCGCCATAGAGATGACCCACAAAAGCTGATCCCATGACGCTTACGTTTGTCTCTCCTTCTACCGCACCATTAAAACCTCCACCTATGACATTTGGGATAGCAAATCCATTCACGCCATACGGATGAGCCGTATATGCATCTGCATTGGCATTATAATCTTCAAAACCTGAAAATACCGGCACTTGGATCTTTACATTAGTAGAACCATGTACCACAGCAGATGTACCCCATCCACCTCCAAAGACAGAATGTATAGGATTGACGTTATCAGTAAACGTCTGCTTCCAACTATCGGTCGCCGTAGCATCACCATCACCGATTTCGTCGGCATCGGCAAATCCCTGGTTAACCTCTACGGTTGTACTGCCAACTACCTGTGCAGCCTCTCCACCACCATATACATTACCGCGGATTGTCACCTGAGCTTGCGATGTAGTGAAGCACCCTATCAGAAGGGATGTCAATAAATTATAGTATATTGGTTTCATTGTTTTTCACCGATTATTACTTTCGTATCTCCCGTAACTTTAGCCTTATTCGGATGTCCGATTTCACCTTGACCTCCTCCAAAGACATCACCTTCGAAGGTTCCGCCCTTGATAGTGACAGCAGTCGTCCCGTCAACAGCTCCCATCTTTCCACCGCCATAGACATTACCAGTAAAAGGATGTCCTGAAGGAAGGTCTATCTCAATATTAATTTTTGTCGTGAAATCTTCTCCCAACTCAGTATTACCCGATGTGGCAATGCGCAGATATTCATCGGTAGCAGATGATTCAATGCCTAATCCTGCACCATAGATGTTTCCTCCAATAATAGGCCATTTTTCGTTATCACCGGATACTTTAAGATTGACTGTACCAATTAATTCTGCGATGTGAGTAATCGTCTGCCCGTAAGCATTCTTCAAATTATAGTATTTCTTACTACCCTTACTACCGCCATATACAGAACCCAGTATTGTGCCACCTGTGATATTGATATTAGAAGTACCGAACACAGAACCTACACCTTGCAGACAAATTGTATTGTCCATTCCAGGCACTTCGCCGTCACCACCACCAAATATATTACCTTCTATCGGACCGCCATTGATGCTACCACCAATTGTACCACCGCTAATATTGATAGTTGTAGAAGATTGAGACAGATCCATCTCCTCTATAGTGTATGTACCATCGGCATTGCGGTTGTGTAAAGTGACTTTGGTCCAAGGTGAACCCACTGGTTTTCCTCCATATTGTACCCAGTTCTGAATGGTATTCGCAGCATCATTTTCGATGTCAGATGCGTATGGAATACGCGGATCCCAGGGATTTGTTCCCAGCACACCTCCTACACCACCGCCGTAAAGATTACCAAGTATGGTGCCACTCTTAACATTAATCTCAGTTCGTCCATATTCATACATATCTACAATAATGCCAGTTTTGCTACTTACGCTTCGACCAAGTCCTCCACCATACATATTTCTTACCAAGATAGGCTTGAGTTTTTCGTCCTGCTCCACATTGATAATCGTTCTTCCGAAAAAGGATGAGTTTGGCCATTCTCCGTATGCTCCATTCGTACCGCCATCAGGGGTGAATGATTTGGTTCCATTTACCACGGCATTACCCTGGTTTGCACCAACAATAGTGTTAATAATACCACCATGAACATTAATCTCCAAGTCCTCATAGATTGTTCCATCAGTTAATCCCGCGCATAATAGATTAACATCGCAAAAATAATTCTTCCCTTCTTCAGATGTCATTCTATTGTCCGGGTCAATATCAATGTTAATTATGGCCCAAGAAGGATGCTTTGGAGTTGCTTGAATGGTATGAACACTATTCTTAGACTCAGAAAAGAATCCACTGGTAAAACGGCCACCAAGAATTCGTCCATAATGCCCAGACTCAATGGTCAGGACCTGAGGCTTAGTGCGAGTCCAATACTCTTCCTCAAGATGACTCAGGTTGGTTGCAGTCAAAATAACAGAAAAAGCAGGAATTTCCTCGTCGTAAATATTAGTATGATTAACAGACTGCTTTTGGAAATTACTCATCACCAATCCTTTTCCCATCCACACATCGTTTCCATGACAATGAAAACTGATCGCATCTTGTTTCTCCGAATAAAATGTCAAATACTCAAATTTGGTATCAGCGAGTACATAGTTATGCAAGCCTGTCTTTGTTGGATCATCTCCCTCGTTCAAGACAGTTTCTCCGGTGACATTAAGTGAAATGATACCATTATAATTCGTTCCAGCCCATTTACCGGTGAGTGTGGCAGGATTTGCTCCCTTGCTTATGAAACAACCAGTATTGAGTTTTCCAATGATAACGACATAATTCTTTTCCATTGAACCACCTTCCTCCTTCGATCTGAGCAACAGATTCGCATTGTCTAGAGTCTTGACTGCCGTCTCTGGTGTCCAGCCACGTTCACGGGAACCTGCTACATTATCCACTCCATTAACGCCATCTGCAAATACTACAACTACATCACCACCAACGGCATATATGGTGGTCAGAATCTCTCCGCCCGTTTTAATGGTAACGGCACACCATACTATACCGTCCGATTCGTCCAGTTCGCTCTGGCTGAGATGGAGCATTCTAGAAGTTTGCCCATCCAGCGCTGTAGTGCGATCGTTCTTATACCATTGATACGATGCACTAAAATCACCAGATGGTTCTTCACCACTCCAGTTAAGCATAAAATCATATCCATCAGTGGCGTTGCCAATAGTGGTGACATAAGGACTGAAAAGATCGTTCTGTGGCAATACCAGTTCTGCCTGTGTGCGATACTCTACTCCGTCTGACAGAATGATAGCCACAAACAGACGTGATTCCGTGCTACTTGGAGTCAGTTTGTAGTTCTTCAAGGTTGCTCCGTCAATCGTTGCCCATGTCTTTCCATCGGTGCTAACCTCCCAACGGTATGCGCTGGCTGTTCCATTTTCCATCTCAGCGGTAAGATTATCATCAATAATAACCAGGTGCGCTCCCTTATACGGCAGGTCAGTCATGTGAGGGAACCCGTTCTCCCATGACCAATACACATCATCCGTAACATCCTCGCAGAGATATCTCAAAGTAGTACCTTCTTTATCGATAAAGCGTGCAGAGTAGTTCACACCCTGATACTTCTTGGCATTGTATGTAGCTGCAGACTCAGTGCCATCGGCATGAGCATAAATGTGATGAGTGCCTATGACGCAAGTCTCAGTAGGATACAATTCTGTGATTAGTTCGCCACCAATGCGGAAATTATAGTATTGGGCATTGGTGATTGAAACCTGAGTGGCTGATGAGTTGTTGTTGCCTTCCCAAATCTTAGAGTAGTTTGTAAAAGAAACACTCTGCTGAGCAGAGTAACGCAGGGCTCCTAATACAGGGCTTATCCATGCCTTTGAAGCATTAACATTACCAGAATAGAACGTATGAGCAGGCATACATCCCTGAGCCTGATCCTGAGTGGCACTAGTAGCACAAAATCTACCAATGATACCTCCGACATTAAAAACTCCTAATTGTCCCTCATTAGTAGTATTTACAAAGGTCGGGTTCTCTAATGTAATGTCTACTTGTGCCGCGACATGTTGTATTTTTGTATTAGAAGGTGCATTTACAAGATCATTGAATGCATTCTGTACTGAACCGATAACACCACCTACATAAAGACCACGTGTAGCAAGGCTGTAGTTACTACTGCCCTCATCGGAGATCTTCGAGTTGCGAATCTCTATATTCTCAATTTTGGCATTATTAGATACAAGACCTGCCAACACACCGATGCACACATTATTGGAAGTGCCAAAACCTGCGGTTTCGTTATAGTTGAATGTAGTGTTGCTCGTTCTGTGCGTCAACGTAGCACCATCAATGATAAGGTTGCGGATAACGGCAGGAGAAGCTCCACTATCGCCTACTTTAATAGAAGGCATCGGACTACCCACAATAGAGAAGAGACCCCATCCCAGATAAGAGTCGTTGGCATTGATTGCGCCACCATACCATTCCTCTTTCATACCAGAAATCTTGTGCTGTTTACCATCGAAGACACCATCGAATACGTAGCCCAAACTCATCGCATTATTGGCCTTAAAACCAGTGGCGAAAGATATTGGTGTGAAGTCAGCTACTCCGCTCAGATCAATATCATTATCCAATTCATAATACGCCTTGTTATAGTGTCCATCGGATGTGTATGTCTTCTCCCATACGGTATTGAGAGGCAAAGTAGAGAGATGTGACAGCAGTTGAAGCTCGACTGCAGAACCGATAAGATAAGGATTGGTCTTTGTACCGTATGTCTCTGCCGAGGTGTCATTTACTCGGAATACAGACTTAACCTTAATATCCACCTTCTTCAAAGCCTTACCACCCTTGATTGCCTCTACGGCAACAGTACTACCCGCGAAAGCAGGAACGACGTTAATGTTCTCGGTCGTCACGTCCTGAAGTACACCATCTACGTACCACTTGAAGCTTTCTGCGCTTGAAGCCTTGGCTGAAAGCTTGTGGCTGATTACACCGCGGTTGGCTGCGATGGTAAAGTCTGCGTTTTCATCCGTAAGTACAAGTATCGCCAATTTACCAGAAAGGATATCCTTTTTAGTTTGTTCAACATTAGCATCCTCAAGATAGTTACCACGATTCACACCCTGCATGTAGTACATGTAGTAGGCTGGGTAGGTGTTCTTGTTCGTAGTCCAGACAGGAGAAATATCACTAACCGCTGCATAAGCTAAGATTGTTTTGGATATTTTGTCAGCAGTACTATTAGCGTTGGCATTTGTCAGTGTTTCCTTTCCAATTGTCAAATAACCTTCAACTGGAGATTCGGTTGTATTCAGAGTTTGAGAAGTAACATCTGACGATAGGCCAATCTTATAACCATTGAAATACCAATCATCAGCTTTTGCCCATTCTTCAGCAGATATGGCAGAAGCATTCACACCTGTGTAGTCATCATAGATATACTTGTTATCTGCAACCTTTGTAACAAACACACCAACAATAGGACCTACGCCTGCAGAAGGTGCATAGATCTTACCTGAGTAATAGAGCGACTCTGGTAAACGCGAAGGCGTATTGATACGACCAATGACACCACCCACAACAAAACCGCTGTACATGTTGCCAGACGTTGCCGGTGTGAGTCCGCTGAGGTCGAAATCTACCTCTGATACGCAGTTGTTTACCTCTGAGAACGTTGTTGTACTTTGAGGCATGTAACCTACAATACCTCCAAAAGTATAAGGTAGGTCACCGTTTGTGTATTTATGGCTACCTGTAGTATGTATCTTGCCACTTACAGAAGACTTCTCAATCTTGTTGGTTTGCGCTACCGCATTCAACTGACCAGCAATACCACCGACGTAAATACCCTTTGTAGTGATATCACAAACAAAGTCAATATCCAAACCCTTCACATCAAATCCCGTTGCAGAAGAAGGATAACCTGCTGCACCTTCAAGGCTGCCGATAGCACCACCGACGTAGGACAATGCTGTAATATTATTATTAAATGTAAGGTTCGCGCCTGTGGTAATTTTCCATGTATTGAGTTCACACATGGTATTCACCCTACCAGCGAGTCCGCCGTAAAAACTGCCAGCGGTAGTCTGACCTGTAATGGTAAGGTTAATGGTGCCAACAGTAACGTTGTCTGCTGTGACTTTGTTGGCCGTATTGTTCTTTCCGTATAGGTATCCTGTGAAGCCGCCTACATAACCAGCTGCCGTTACGTTGCCGCCTACACTAACCGTAGCCACACCGTCAACACCTGCGCCATCAATATTTACCTGGGAATAAGTCACATTTCCTTGACCGATTGCTCCAGCAAAAGCACCGAGATAACTGCTCACACCCATATTGCCGGTAACATTAACCGTACTATTGCCGGTAATTTTAACATTCTTCAGTGTGAGAGGTGCACTGTTGTCGGATTCCATAGAGCCAGCAAAACCACCCAAGTAATCTGCAGTAGAGGTCAAAGAACCATAAGCCTGCAAATTAGTGTTGGTTACCGTCCAGTTTTCAAGACGTACGTTAGTTTTGGTATGACCCAAAAGTCCTGCTCGGACCTTGCTGATATTGGTCGTTTCCTTGTTGGCTTCCGTTCCAATAGTCAACTCGGCAGTACCATTTATGGAAACATTGGTTACTGGTGTTTCCTGCACATTTACACCATTGAGGTATCCGGCAAACGTACCCAGATAAAGATCTACATTCGGATTGCCTACAGCGCTGTAGTTGAGTTTCGGACTTGATACCGTGACATTATTTATGTTGTCATACGAATCAATCGAACCAAATACTGCTCCAATACGTTGTGCAAATGAAATCTTAGCAACATTCACGATAGGATTAGTCACGGTCAGACCATTGATAAACGATGTATTTCCCGCAGTGCCCTTGATATAAGCAATAGCACCTCCAACGTATGACGTAGCTGTTTTCAGTTCTCCCTCTGGAGTGACAGTTGGCTTTGTAACCTCGCATCTTTCCAAACGGCAGTTTGTCGATGCCTGACCTATGAAGCCACCAAGGTAACTTGCAACGGTAATATCTCCTGTTACGTTAGTAGTTGAAGAACCTGTGATTTTTACTGATTTTGCTGTGGTTGGAGCACCTGCAGCACCAGTCAAGTTGCCGGCGAAAGCACCTAATTGGCTACCAGTTGTAGTAAGCTTTCCATATACCTGTATAGCTGAGTTCTCTATCGTCCAGCCTTCCATACGTACATTGCTATTAGCTCTACCGATGAGACCAGCATTAATGGCTTTTATTTCCGTTGTTGCTTTATTCGTTTCCGTGCCAAGTGTCAATTGTGCAGTGCCCGTGATGGTAACGTTGGTAACCGGAACTTCTTTAGTAGTATTACCTACAATATAACCGGCAAAGCTACCAAGGTTCATTGCAACACCAGGATTGCCTGTGTTGTTGTATGTCATAGCAGGATTGCTGACAGTGACGTCATTTACCTCACTAAATGTATTGATACGACCGAATACAGAGCCGATACAGCAATCCTTATAAGAAACCTTGTTTATTGTTACGGAAGGTTTGGACACATTAAGTCCGTCTATGCCGGAAGTATAGCCATTTGCACCTGTTAGATCGCCAAAAGCTCCACCGACGAAAGACGTGGCTGTATTTATGTCACCGCTCATCGTGACATTGGCAGCTGTGGCTATTTTGAGATCGCTAAGTGTAACACCCGTAGTAGCCAAACCAATCAGACCTCCGAAATAGCTGGCAGCCGAGACTACTCCCGTGATAGAAACATTGGCAGTCCCCAGAGTGATATGTTTCAATTGAAGGATATTGTTTTCCTTGCTTCTACCTAATACTTCTCCTGCAAAACCGCCATAATGGCTGGCTACCGATACTGCACCTGTAACAGAAACTGTAGCTGTTCCGTCCACACTCGCATAATCAACCTGCAGCGTATTGTTCACTGCATCTGCAGTTGCCATCAATCCTGCGAAGCCGCCCAACTGGCTGGCTGTCGACACGTCGCCTCCCACTGACACAGTACTATTGCCCGCGATCTTAGTATTAATAAGTTTTACAGGTGCATCAGCCACTGTGGTCATACTAGCCACAAAACCGCCCAACTGACTGGCGATAGCGACATTCCCAGAGACAGAGACAGAACTATTTCCAGTAATTTGGATATTATTAAGGGTTATAGGAGCATTAGCAGCACTGACGATGTAACCAGCAAAACCGCCAAGCTGACATGCAGTAGAAGCAAGATTGCTATTCACCTTTATTTCGGTATTCTCAATTGTCCATCCGTCAAGGCTTACATTTGTGGTGACATAACCTACAATACCGGCCTTTGTCTTGCACACATTGTTGCCACTAGAACCCATTGTTACCTTTGCGGTGCCACTGACAGTAATTCCTGTTATTGCTGTTTCCTGATCGGCTTTACCAGTAATACCACCGAAACAACTACCTACATAGAAATCTACGTTGGGACCTCCGGTTGAACTATATGTGAGTTCAGGGCTGCTGACTGTTACGGTTTTTACAGTGCTGTATGTATTGATATGGCCAATGGCCGCACCAACGTAACTGTTTGCGACGCTGTTTTTGCCAATAGAAACCTTTGGCATTGTTACCGTCAATCCTTCGATTGTAGATAGTTCTGTTGCAGAAGCTCCCTGGAATCTACCGATAGCTCCACCTACGTAAGAAGCACCACCCTTCATCTCTCCAGAAACGGTAATGGATACTGATGTTTTGCCGTCACTAGAATCGCCAACCGAGCAGTTCTTGATGGTAGAGTTCTTCTGAATGAGACCAGCAAAGGCACCAATATAGTTTGTATTAGTTAGGTTCTTGACAGAGATAGTGACATTCTTGACACTAACGCCATCAAAATCGGTATATTGTCCCACATTACCCACCAGAGCACCAATATAGGTAGTATTGGCAAGATCATCTACAGTCTGACTAATTGTGACATTATCGATAATCAAGTTCTTAATCTCTGCACGATTGGTCGCTGATGTTCCCTGGACAATAGCAAAAAGAGCGTTTGCCTTATTGGTGATAGGCGTAATCTTATAATTGCTTATAGTGTGTCCATCACCATCAAAATGTCCTTTGAAGGTTTTCTGACCATTACCAGAATTGGCCCACTCTGCACCGCCAAGGTCAATATCCGCCCCTAACTTCCAATACGCAGTGTTGTTGTTCATCTTTGAACCGAACGAATCGAGGTCTGAACTATTGGCAATGATATATGGATCGTCAGAGGTTCCATTACCGCTGCTTTGCGCCCATGCCTCTCCCACTCCCACCATCAGGCAGAGCAGAAGCAGGACGACGCTGCGAAGGGTAGCGTGGAAATTTACTATCATAACACTAATCATATTTTTCATCGTTTCAGTCATTGCAATTAAAATGGATGTATGTTCGTTATAGGGATGCGAGATTCCGGATTAATTAATCTCTCGCTTCAAATAAAAATATGCCAGAAGAGGATTCACCGACTACTTAACGAGCAGCTTTTCGCCACCCACCAGGTAGATTCCTTCTACCTCCTGACTGAAGCGGTTCAAACCAGCTGAGCAATGTAGTGTGCCGCGATAGGTACCATCATGACGATAGAGGTTGAAGTTACGAGCCTCCGAAGTCTCAATGACGATATCTCGACCCTCGGACCAGATCCTCAGATAGTCCTCACCGAGCTCGTCTTCAGGCGATTCTGTCTCCTCCTCCATCAGGTCTGCCAGATATGGATCCATGATCAGAATGCTGCGGGTCTGAGGGTCAACAGAGCCCTTCATATAAGTGCGGAATGGCAAAGCATCGTTGCTTGTTTCGAACTTTGAACCAGTACCATTCATACCCAAAACATTTGTAGTGTGCATATAAGTACCATAATGTTTTGATGCCGTTGGTTTCATTTCTTCGTCACTCACAAGAATAGTTGTAGTTCCGCCATCGAAAGTGATCTTTTGAGGTGCACCACTCTTAGTATGAGAAGCTCGATCATACTCAGTTCCTTCTAGAGAGAACTCATAGAAGTCATTACCTGGGAAAGAAATGATATATGGCACACCGGCTGTCAGATATACATAATCTTTATATGTATGCGATTCATTATACCATTGTACATCATCACGAGTATTCGAGTCAGGAATATATTGTGATAGACCTGTAAAGTAAGTATTTTTAAATACATAACCAGGATCACTTGCGATCTTCTGAGAACTTTCGGTAAACAAGCCTGAACCTTCTTTTGCTGGACGCATGAATGTAGCAGTATGGTTTGTATTATCGTATGCAGTCATACCATTGAGCCAATATTCATGGTGAAGTTCACTTACGTCATAAACAACTCCACCAATAGTTTCTGTAGCATTGTTTCCATAGAAGTGGGTAATCTCACCATTCACACTTGCCGTCACCTTCGTAGCCGTGAATGGCAGACAGATACCTTCCCATGCGGTAGGATTTGCATAGCTCTCACCTGTTCCACTGACATTACGGAAGTACTTAGGCATGCGCTCATACCATGCACGGTTCTTCACATTGAATGTAATCGGAGCATTGAAACACTGCTTATCCACCAGATGGAAGTAGTCGGTAGCAAAATTGCCGCTACCATCCTTCACGATGTTATGGTACTGCACATCTGACTCCGTGGTAGTACTGAGGTCCTTGAACTTGAACACTGCACCTCCATTATCATTATTATATACAAGGAGATTCTGTGATACCTTGTTGGTCGTCTCGTTGCTGTATGGACTGACTGTGCCGTTGTGATCACTATTGAATGAGGAGAGCGACTCAGGGCGGTCGTCAGTCTTGCCGTAGAAGTTTCCAGCTGCAGTTGTTTCTGGATTGTCTGCTGTGAAGTCAATAGCTGTCAACGTTGGCTGCATAGCCCATGCCACCTTATTATAATGGAACTTATCTGGGGTGGAACTATGGTAGTATCCTGTAGTGCGATACACACGGTTTGCTTCTGTCCAGCTATTAACGGAGAACTCTTCATCAATATGCTCAGGATATTTCTTCTCTGCCGTTGGATTCAACGTCTGACCGAAGAAGAGACAGTCGTGCCGAATCAGTTTGTATTCATCAGCATGCTCTGCATTATGGCTTGTCTGCATGTTGCCGTAGTTAGGAGCAGCAATACGGAGGTAGCGGCTGTTGATACCAGAAGTGAGAGCATAACGCCAATCACCACCCATGCCGTCATTGTTGGCAAAGAGGGTGTGGACGTAGTTGTTAGGATCATTCTCCGTTGAATAGTAATGGCTGAGGGCGTAAGCCTTCTTGCCATACTTCAATACATCGGCATCGTCAGCCGTAGAGAAGCTGTTGGTGATAGTTCCTGTAGAAGCAATAGTTCCGTTAGGTACTCCGAGGTTATAGACATAACCTGTAAGGTTGTTGCCGAAGAGCGAACCTGCGTTGCTTGGCAGTGATAAAGAGTAACCATTTCCATGCAATGTGCCAGCAAACGTACCAGTTATTGCAACAGGTAATGTGAGGTCATTCTGCAGGAAGAAGTGCATACCCTCGCCAGTATTGCCATCGTTGACGTAGCTTACAAACGCAGCGATATCATCATCGTCAGCAAGGTATATCATTGCACCCGGTTTGAGAGCCTTAGCGTAGATATTGCCATCTGTTTTAGAGAGCGTAACATCATAGTTTGTATCAACGATATCCGCCATTTTATGATAGTTATGTACCACAAGCATACGTTTGTTGAGAGGCTCGGTGTCTGTTGTAGTAGGGGCTACGACAAAATCTTCACCACCAGCACGGAAGACGTAATAAACATTCCAATGGTTTTGGCTGTAGAGTGCAGGTATGCTACCTTGTGAGTAACCTTCAGCGTTGGTCGTGGTGAAAGACGCAGGAATTATCTTGCCCTTGCTTTCATCCCATGAATACGTATCTTCACTAAGGTCGTCCTTCAGCGGCACGAGTTTCCAATCAAAGCCAGTCACAGGGAGCTGATCCGTGGTCTTGATTTGAATATCATTACTATTGAAGCCGATGCGTTCACCAGGGAGAGCACAGTTCATGATATTCACATTACCCGTAAACGATGGACCCTGGATATACACTATCTCAAGGGTTACGTTGTAGGTCTTGGTTTCGTAGGTAAGATCGCCACCTGCTGTAGTGCCGTCCTGCTTCCTTGCCTGAATAATCAACTGCACATTCTCAGGTACGCTGAGGTAATTGTTATAGTATTCCTCCTCATGGTTCAGCGGACAGTTGTCAACGTTGTCAATGAGATGAACGTTGAAGCGTGGGGTGGTATTGGTGTTATTATAAGTTGTCCATGTCGGCGAAGTTATCTGCTCTGTATCTGTTGTTGAACGAGGCATCTCGTTGGTCCATAGTGGTTGGTCGTTGGCATTATCGCCCACCTGTAATGTGAACTTATATTTGACATCGCTGCCACTTAATGGAGTAAGATATTCATCACGTCCTCCTCGGATATCACCAGTATAGCCTTCAGGATATGTAGCCGCCTGCCACTTCACGCTCTGCAGACTTACCTCCCAATCGTTCTCTATACCAGCGAAGATGACGTTAGGGTCAGCGGTGCTAAGGTCAAACTCTTTCTTTGTCTTGAAAGAGAACGCCGTGAGGGTGGCATGATAATAATAGGTGTCGCCGATAACATACCAGTAGTGCTGCTCAGGGAGAGTACCTCCACATTCATCGAATCCCTTTGGCAGACAGTCATCCACGATATACTGCTTTGCATCTTCACCAGGACGAATAACACCCTCAAAGACGAAGTTACCTGATTCGTTCATGAAGGTTGCTGTCTCTGGATGATCTTTATCGTAAGTATCCGCATGGACATTGTCAGCATACACATAACCACCACCTTCGCCTGGCTGCACATTAAGAAGCTTTACCTCTGCCACACCAACGATAGGACCGTAATATGATTTGTGCTCATCACCTTCATAGTACTGATTCTCCACATGCAGGCTGAAACCACTGTTAATGCCTATCATGTTGCGGGCAGTAGCGTAGTTGCGCTGCTTGAAGGTATTGGTTGCTGCCTCAAGCTTATCGGAATTATAATAATTTGTTATGTATTCTTGCTTCTTTTCGCGATAAGACACAGTACCAACTTTACCTGCGTAATCATGGAACTTATCCGTACGGAAGTCATCATTGGTAACGATAGCACCAATGTAGTGAATGGTGTTATAGAAGCCTATGTAGTTGCGTGACTGCTTTGTAGTGAAATCTGTAGCATAAGTGCCTGTTGCATCAATCGTAGAATTCATGCGCAACTCGCCAATACGCGCAAGAGAATACTTACGCTTATTAATCTCATCGGTAGCAAAGTCCTCATCACCATAGAGCTTGAAGCAGCAGTCATTGACCGTAAGGAGGTCAAGACGCTGGAGGGAGTTGAGCATAAGCGGATTACTTGGTGTATGCTGAGCATAGCCATAGCCATTGAGTTCTGCTGCACGGAAGCCTTCGCAGAATACCAAACGACCATCGCCATAGATACCACCAGTACCACTATAATGACCATTGACCACAGGATTCTCAGTAGAAATCTTGATATGATCTTTAGTTGTACCTTGGTCTGAGACGATGATACTTGAGTTACCACCATAGCCAACGCTAGAGTTGCCCTTGCTATCCACACCGTGGTTATATTCCGTGGTGCTTGCCAACGTTGTATAAGATCCAGCAATGGCTGCGGTAGAGTTACTCAATGAGAATCCTCCGCCATAAACACCGCCACGCACACGAATCTCCACGCTGTTCCAACCACCAGTAGGGAAGAAAGAGTCGTCTTTACCCTCGTCATGGAAAGCGAAGTATTCATTATCCTGACGTATATCAGTGTGGATGCTGCTAAGAGGAGTAATAGTCTCTGAACCATGCAACTTCACTCCAGTTATCTGGTCATATACATTACAAGGCACATAAGTACCTTCGAAGTACTTGATGCTCTTCTTGATGACAGACTCCGCTCCATTTTTGCCCTTAGTCATGTATCCCTCATTCCACTTGTCTGCACGGTCAATGAAGTATTCGCCTGACTGTTTGCAGACATAGAACTTAGGATAACCCACGGTAATCTGTGCCGAACCATACATAGGAGCAGCGAAGCTACCACCAACAACGTCCTTATATACCAGTCCATCGTGAACATGGATAACGGAGTTGCCCACAAGCATACCATTACGTCCGCCACCGAAAATATTGTTTACTGATGGATGGTGAGCAGCCACGTTTGGAATGTCCTTCATATAGATGTAAGCATCGCCGAAACTGCGTGACTCTGGACCGTAGCCTGCGCCATAGACATTAGCCACAGGGAGGTTAAGCCTGTTCGATTCATCAAGTTCTGTATTTGTATAGGCATCAATAGTTGTGCCATATCGTGGATCGGAGTAAGCCAGCATATCCGACTCAATGTATATCTGCACATCGCCAACCATATCGCCCGACTGATAGCAACCGCCATATACGTTACATCCATCGTGCCATGCCTTGCCATCAACCTTCCAGGTCACGCCATCGTCGGTCTTGTCGGGAGCAAGGTAGTCCTGTGCTTTGTAAGTCTCTCGGTATTCCTTATACTCATCACCAAGAACCATACGACGCGAATACCAGTCACCTCGAATCTTCATGCGAAGCTTGGTCTTCGTAGGTTGATCAACGCCACTGTCATCCTTCAGAGTAGCGCCACTTGCCAATGGCATACGGAAACCGCCACGATGCCACTTACCCTTATACTGGAAAGATGCGTCCTTACTACCGCCGATGATACGGCCGAAGAAGTTCAGCGACTGTGGGAACACGATATCCACCGGTTGGTCAGTCATCATACTTCCAGCATTTCCTCCCATACAGAAGGTACCAATCCAAGTATTCTGGAAAGTATGACCAGAGAACTCGGTGAAGCCCAATGGCATTGCCTTCATATCCACTGCACTCATATATACTGACAGCAGGTTAGGATAGATGGTCTTGATGAGTTCTTTCGTGTCTGCAGGGAGGCTATACATCGCAAGCAACTCATTCCATTCGGGATCCGTCATGTCTGCAGAGAAGTCAAGTCCGTTGACCTTCTCAAAGTTCGTAAGGTATGTATTATCCTTATCGTTGGCATCATACCTCATCGATTCGCCATTACTGCCCATGAACACCTCATTGACGATGACATTATTGCCGATATTGAACTTCACATGAGCATCACCAGTTTCCTGACCTGTAGAACGAATGGTAGAAGCATTGCCACCGCAATATATCGAACCAGAGATATAAACCTTGTTCGCTGCATCCTGACCCTGAATGTTAAGATATGCCTTCGCGACATGTGGACGAGCGTTGGTCAGAGACACGAGTTGCTTGAGTTGTGAGTCGCCTTCTGCGCCAGGAATCCAATAGACGAACTTATTTACATCATTGTTCCACACCTCTGCTATGCCGCTCGTTACATGCTCGCCTGTCTTATCGTATGCATAGAGGTAGTTACCGTTACCAGCGCCATATACATTACCCGTGATAGAGCCCGAGAGGTTTACATTAGTGCCGTTATATACATAGCCGCTGATATCATTGCCACCATAGACATTACCGATGTGACCCTTGATGACATTGACCGTAGCACCGTATTCGTCCTCCTCAAAAGTAACTGAAGATTCGCCATCCATAGCCTTCACATCACTCATACGACACCCGCCATAGAGCGACTCAATGTAGATGTCCTCAGAGTTTACTTCAATGCTAAGACCCTTCGGTTCGCCATTGTCTGTATCTGCTACTGGGTTATAGTAAGTCATGTCACCCATGTTACCACCACTATACACATTACCTACCCTACCCTGCTTCAGGTTCCACTTAGGCTGAATAGTCATCGTTGCCACGTTGTTACCACCGAAGAGATTATCCACATGATGTGCACTCATCTTCAGTTCTGTGCCATTCCAAGTATATCCGTCACGAACCGTCTTGAAGAACTTATCATCAAGGATACCCTTCTGGTATTCTGTGAATTGCACATCGGCATAATACTCGCCAGAAGCATTTATAAAGATATAAGCCTCATCAGTTATCGTTGCCTTATTGCCACCACCGAAGGCTTCAAGCGTTGTACCGCCGTCTATCTCAAGGAGCGAGGTACCTACGTTTGGTGCTACACCAAGCTCTTCGCTCCACTGCTCACCATTACCACCACCATAGACATTTCCTACAAGAGGGAATCCCGTCACGCCAGGGTTTGTACCCGATACCTGTATGTAGCTGTTGAAGTTCTTTCCCTCAAGGGCTGGCCAAGCAGTCTTGGTCCATGTGGCTGGCATAGTTCCGCTGATGGTTCCGCTGATATCATTGCCACCATACATATTGCATATAATAAGGTGGCTGAACTTATCCTTGAGTCCTGTACTTTCACGTGTCGAACCATCGTATGCCCAAACGTGCGCTGCACCGCCGATGTTTGCCTGACGGCTGCCACCATATACATTCACAAGGAAGCCCTGCACCAGCTCCACATAGGTGTTGCCATCTATGTCGCCCTTGAATCCACCACCATAGAGCGAACCAAGCATCGTACCCTGCTTACCACCATCGTAATATACGTTGGTGCTACCAGCCACAGTACCCATGTTGCCACCTCCGAACACATTATATATAAATGGCCAGTCACCGTTCTCCGAACTGGTATCGCCTCCTGATGTCTGGACGCACAGATATACATCGCCCATAGAGTGGGTATCCGTACCATAACCCGCACCGAACACGTTCAGCGCATTGTTACGGTTAAGGTCTGCCACCTCGTCATAAATAGCCTTGTTCGTCTTGCCGAAGAAACGCTCATCAGTACAGAGTGGAGACAATGAACAGTCGTAATCAACCCATGAGTCGCCTTCTACATAACCAGTCATATAGCAACCGCCATAGACGATACCGCCATGAACATTCAACTCTGTTCCTGCAGTAGGATTAGCCTCATGAACAGCAGGATGCAGACGGTTCTTAAGTTCAAGGCGAACAAGAGCTTTTTCTTTCTTTCCAAAGTAACCGCCATCGCAGGTGAAGTCAGCAGTCTCAAGAGATGAAGGGTTGTGAATCTGATGAATACGGGTATTGCTTGTGTTGTCTTCTGCATTCAGTCCACTGCTCATGGCCAACATACCACCATCGAAGTTATAACGCAGAATACCAGTGATCTGGTCAGGTTGATCTGCATCTTCATATAGTTCCTTTAGGTACTGGCCGTTATTTGTACCATTATCTTTAACCCAACCACCAGGTATCTCTGTCTGGAAGATGTAGTTACCCTGACTGTCTTGTTTATATCCATGTTCGTCAGTCTCATAGATACGATACACAATGTGCGCGTTATACGAACCACCTACCACGGCATGACCTACCGTCACACCCTTAGGCAGCTTATAGTAGAATGAGCCATTCTTTGTCATTGCCTTCATCGAACCACGATAGCCGCCACCGACGAAGTTCGACATCCAGATGTCTTGAGCCTCATCGCTGATGTTCAGCTTCACATCGTCCGACCACGTAAGGATATTGTTGATAAAGTCGGAAAATGATTTCAGTCCTGCCTTTCGTCCGATGTCATTGCCATCCGCATCATATACAAGAAAGCCTGGCAGGTAGGTATGCGAACGAGGATTGAAATAATGGTGATAGTACTCCAGTTCGTCTGGTTTTGTACTCTGTGTCACCATCTCCTGACCGTTACTACCCATGAAGAGTCCGTTAGGAGCATCGTGGGAGTCGTTGCGGTTGCCCAACTGCACATGACTGCCAATGTTTATCTCTATCGTACCGCCTCCAAGGAAGTTATTGCCCGGATGCCATGAAGTTGCATCGTTATCGCTATATACCTCAGCGTTATCATCCTTCTTGCCATCCCATATACCTACGTTACAAGAGTTGCCGCCACCAAAGGTGCGACCCCAGATGCGCACTTTATCCACATTCTGTCCGTCGTTGAAGTCCGAACCCTCATTGCCCTGCAAGTTCATCACTACGTGAGCGGTACGAGGACGATATTTATACACAGGAGCGGTGACTGCAGGATTCTCCTGTCCCGGCTTCTGCATCTGACGATAGTTCTCTGATGGGTGCTGACTGAGGCTGAACTGAATATGTTCAGGGTTGGTATAGCCGGTATGGTTACCGTTGCCTGCGCCATAGACATCACCCAGCACAAGACCGCCGTAGATGTTCATGCGGACGCCGTGGTCAGCATCATCCTTAGGAGAATAAATATTGTAGGTCAGCGAAGTACCTGCGATTGAGTGAGTATCGACTACTTCCGTTCCCACCGTACCGCTGATATCATTACCTCCATAGATGGCACTCTTCACAAGAAGCTGTCCGTTGTGAGCTTTGATGTCATCACTTGTACCTTGCTGTCCGTAGGTAAGATTGGCCTTGCCATAGACATTACCAATCAAGCCGCCACCATAGATACGGTTGAACAGTCCGGACTTAAGCGTTACGTTGGTTTCTCCAACGGAAGCGTAGTAGCCACCGCCATAGACCTTACGCACCACCACGTCACCGCCGATGGTTACATTAGTACTGCCCACCACCTTGCCGTTATAGCCACCACCAACGACATCCATACATGAACGTCCAGGTGCGCCATGACTCCATGTGGCTCTCTCTGCAGCATCATAGATAACATTCGGGTCTGGATTAACGCCATCCCAAATTGAAGAGAACGAACTTTTGAACTGCGACAAATATCTGAACGAATGTGAACCCTCAATGTCCATCGTCACATTGGTGTCGCCATTAACCTGAGCATGATAACCATAGCCACCACCGAACACACAGAACTGCGCATTGGCAATTGAGTTATAGACGATGTCCCATTGCTTCATACCGTCAAGATACGTCTCATTCAGCATACCCTCACTGACCATACCATAGTTGATGTGAGTGAATGTATTACCAGCAACATTTGCTGCCGTCATACCACCACCGTAGATATTATGGTCGGTCAGGAAGAGCTGTGTCTCACGACTGGCATCAAACTGATTCTGGGTAAATTCCGATATCTTTCCATCAACTACCTCATACGTCTTCAGTATCTTGTATTCGTACTCTGTATGGTTGCCGTCCTCACCATCAAAGACTACAAAGGTGTTGCCGGTGGTTAATTCTTTGCCTGTAATCTTCTTGATGTCGGCAGAGGCAAGGACTGTCTGACGATTATCTGGAAGGATGGTTTTACCATCGGAGTCCATTGTCTGAGTCACCTTTCCCAATCCGCCGCCAAAGGCATCATGCGCCATCTTACCTTTCTTGAAGTGCACAAGTGTATTACCACTGATATCAGCCATCTCGCCACCTCCGAAGATACGTTCCCAAGTGTTAGCACCATCAAGGACAACATCTGTCTGACCTGTGACAAGTCCTGCTACGACGTCATCGCCACCTTCTTTTCCCTGACCGCCGCCAAAAACCTTGCCGAAAATCTCCGCACCAGTGCTGAGCTTGACCTTTGTTGTGTAGGAATGTTCCATGTCTTTGTGGAACAGGCCTCCCTCCTCACTATTAAGCTTACTATCTGTGACAAGCTGATTGTCCAGTGCATCATCTTTCGCAACGACCTGAGACAACTCTCCTCCACCATAGACGTTACCATAAATCTTCACCTTGACTTTCGACTCTACTCCTTGAGCATAGCCGACGTTTACTGCTCCTATCAGGAGTAGCATCAAGAGAATTATATGTTGAGTTTTCTTTGTCATGTGCTTATTACACTAAGAAATCACTCGTCACAGATATTTACCGTCGTTGTGCCAGTCACCTTAGCCTTATCAGGGTGACCATCTTCACCTTTGCCAGCACCATATACATTGCCGAGGATGATGCCGCCGAGGATAGTCACATTTGTGTTACCCTCTACAGCACCCATAGCTCCACCGCCGTAGATATTACCTTTGTAAGTCCAGTCAAGATTAGGAGTATCGAAATCATCAGGCCTCCTTGGGTCAATGACAACATTTGTCGTGCCATAGACTTTAGCTACATCAGCAAATTCTGTTGCTTTACAAGTGTATGTTTTTTGTGTTGCACCGTTCCAAACACTTTGAGAACCTTCAGACTGAGAATCTAAACCTTTACCACCGCCATAGATGCCGCCGCTGATGTTGCCACCATAGATATTCACATGCGTATCACCATATACAGAAGCCACAGTACTAAAGCCAGTCCTTTGAGCGTCTGTTGTTGAAGCATTGAAGTAATTGGATGCTCCCATACCGCCGCCATAAACACCGCCTGTGATAGTACCACCGTAGATGTTCACTCTCGCCTCTCCCCAGAAGGAACCTGCACCTGCGATAGCACGTTCAGCTGGCATCTCAGGAGAGAAACCATAACCACCACCAAATACGCCACCATTGACTATGCCTCCATGGATATTTATCTCCGTAACAGTCTTGCTCAGGTCTATTGTTTCGGGTGTTCCATGAAGGGTGGTTGTGAATGTTGGCATTGACTTAGTACCGGTCTCATCGTATGGCTGATATCTGATACCCATAAAAGGATAGTTCTTATAATCATTTCCGCTATCCAAATAGGGAACAAACTGATCAGTAGTATGGTATGCACCATCTGGGCTCTTCAACCCTGTGATACCACCTGCAGTAGCAAATATACCAGATTCAATCTTTCCACCATGCATATTCAGCGTGCTCTTTCCATAAAAGGCGGCATTGGAAGTTCCTTTTGTATCCTTATTATCCGTATAACGTCCGAAACATGTAGCAAAATAACGATAGATAGTCACATCTTCATTCTTAGCAGGGTTGATATTAACCTCCGTACGACCAAAGAAAGATGAGTTAGAAATACCCACCGTAGCTGTTGCCGTATGAGAGTTTCCCTGCATGGCAGCAACAAGGGTACCAATCGTACCACGCTTGATGTTAAATTGCACATCACTATACACCATACCTTGCGTCATTCCGGCGCAAAGGTAGGCAATATCATACACATCATTACGGGTATTCCAAGCGCCTGTGGATGTATTCGGATCAATATCTACATTCACAACGCAAAGGAATGGGGAGCTTGGACGTCCCATCACATATCGTTTCTTAACAGCATCAGCATCTACACCGGTAAGACGGTTTGTCAATATACGACCAAATTTACCGGATTTAATGGTTAGTGTTACCGGTTTCGTTTGAGTAGGTAGACCACCGGTGGCAGAAGATGTACTGAAACTGTACGTACTAGCAAACAAGAATACCTGAAAATCCGGGGCCTTTCGAGTAGAACCATCCACACGTAGTGCACCATTCTCTGCAGTAAGACTGGCGCTTACATCATTCATCACGCATCCTACATCAAACATGCAGTCATGCAGAAACATTGACAAAAAGCCATTAGTGGCTCCAAAACGGACATATTTGAACTTAGTGTCAGCTCCGATGCGAGTGGTTCCACTTGTTAGAGTACTACTATAATTCGATGAATTGAGATACACTCTTCCCCAAGAACTTATCTTGCTTGAAGCAGTATTCTCTGCCGTCCACGGCCAAACACCTGTGATGGTGACAGGAATACCATTGGTACCATTTCCTTTGGCAATGGTTTCGTCTATAAAGAGGTTGCCTGATCCCTGTGCATTACGAACCACAATAATATTGCTATCCCATGCGGCATCGCGGTCGGAATCGGTGGTGCCGGTGTAATTAGGGAGCAGTTTATAAGCTTGAGCCCATGACCTTACTGCATTGGCCTCAGACGAACCATCTTTCGAGTCGTTACCCTCGCCAAGTTTCAGGTACACCACATTATATGTCTCTTTCACACCATCGCCATCGTAATCGTATTCTTCGGTATGCGTCTGCGCCCACACGCACCCCCCTCCCATCACCATCATGATGAGCATCATCAATATTCGGGACATGCATGTATTCTGTTTGATCATATTCTGAATATGTTTATCAGATTGTTCTTGATTTTGACATTATAAATTTGCGGATGTCTTCCTCTGTAGGAAGCTGAAGCATAGGACTCCCCCATTTTCAAAGGTTGCAATTCGGCGGACACTGTGTACCGAATTTGATTTTCGCCTGATTAATTAATCTCTCGCTTCAAATAAGAATATGCCAGAAGAGGGCTTTGTGTATAAAGTCCCGTACGCTCATCGTCTATGGCTTGAAATATCTTAGAATGATAGATTGTTTTCAAAGCCTGCTGTATGGTAATATTCTTGTCGCGCATCAAAGAAATTGTCATCTCACTGACAATCATGCGCACCAAATGTTGCTTTGTTGTCATACTCTTCTGAGATATTTAAGTGCTTCTTCTGTACAGAAGCAATATTGGTTGTTTAATTTTTTATATTCAAGAGCTTTTGCTAGCATCTCAAGGGAAGTGAAATAGTTTCATTTTATCGTACCTCCATTCTTTGCAGCTATAGATTTCATATCGGCTACAGCTTCTTCAATAGACAATAGATGCTCAGCTTCGTAACATTCATCCAAAAAAGCAATTGCACCATGCTCATTCAGATAGTTGTATGCATCAAGCAAAGGCATATTACTAGATACAGCGAACTCGCTGATGCAATAGTTGATATACTTTACTTTATTATCGATATCCATTTCTTTGTCTTTTTGTCCTTATTCTCGCGCGCAGACGCGCATATATTGGGGTCAAATATAAATTAAAAATTTATAAGTTGGTAAAAAAAAGAGAAAAAAAAATGACTTTTTTATTGGAAAAGGACGTTTCGGGAGTTTTTGGCAGGTCGTGCGAACAGTTTTGAACTGCTAAAGAATTTCCGGATGGGTCTCGCCGGACAGCGAAACCTACTACGGAAAACGGTGGTAGGCCCTACCAGATGTAGAGCCTACCAAGGTATTCAGATGCGGGTCTTGACGGGGCGCTGCACCCCACGGCGATACCCGTTGCGGTATTCGAATGGCGTCAGTCGCAATTCGCGTTTCATGGCGTTGGCCAGGTGCTTGCCCTGGGTGTATCCGCACTTCTGGGCGATGACCTCAAAGTCATCAGTGGTGGTGCGGAGGAGCTCCAGGGCTCGCATCATACGCCAGATCATCAGCAGTTCATCGATGCCCTTGCCCGTCAGCAGGCGGATGGCGCCACTGAGGTCGGAGCGACGCTCCTCCAGCTGCCTAGCCAAGGCCTTGGCTGTGATGCCCGGATTGCGCTGGATCAGGGGGATCATGTCCTTCAGGATGGGTGTCTCTACCGTGCCTGTGGAGGCCTGGATGTAGAGGGTTTCGACGGAGATTTTAGTGATCATAGATGTAAGCATATTCTTTGGCTGCATCGTAACACGGACAGGCTTTCTTCACGCCGGGCAAGTCGCGGTGACCCAGGATCTTGGCCGATGGGAACAGATCGTGCAGGCAGGTCAGCAGATCGTGGAGGACGACAAGCTGCTCGGCGGTGCGGTTGTCTTCGTAAGCTGAGGCCCCCCTCTTATCCCCCCCAAGGGGTGGAGGATTGCCTCCCTCTTGCAATTTTTCCAGATCGTTCAGATTACCGATGGGGATTTGTTCTGGTCCATCTCGGTGCCCACCCTCACTACACACGCCGATGCTGATGGTGTTGTAGCCCTTCACGTGGCAGCCCTTCATGGTGATGGGGCGACAGTAGTAGAGGTGACCATCGCGGCGCACGTAGAAGTGGTATCCGGGCATATCGCCGAAGCCGGCGTTCTTGTGCGAGGAGATCAGGTTCTCGATCGTGAAGTCCTGTGAGGGCCGGGTGTCTGAGCAATGCAGCACGATCAGATCAATCTTCCGGCACCCCTCGCGCCAGCCCGAACGCAGCAAGGAGAGCAGTTCCGACTTTGACAACAGTGCGGAGGACTTCGGTCCAAAAGTTACGCTTACAGGTCTTCTTACACTCTTCACAGCACTCTCCGTGCTCAATACTGGGAGTCTCTTTGTTTTCTTCCATAATCAATAAAAAGCTTAAGTTAATAATACGGATTCGCTAGCGCGGTGCTGAAATATTATAAATACACAAAATACGATAAATACTTTATTTCGCTGCGCGGTGCTGAAAAACTATAAAAACGGATAAAAACTATAAAAACGTATTTATTTTTGCGCTTTGCGCTATGAGGAAAAACAAGAAAAAACACTTATCAACATAAAAAAACATTATAATTGTTTTACAGGTATTTGTTATTATAATTGTTTTTACAGGTTTTTATTTGTTTTTATATGTTTTTCTCCATAGCGCGAAGCGCACCTTAGCACCAAACTAGCTTCGTTCAACTTTGGTAATCACTCCCCCTCCCTATATAACGGGAGGGGGTAAGGGGGTGGGTCTTTACTTCCCGCTAGGGAATGGCACCGGACTGATGTTTGGCGTATCTTCCTCCTCTTCCTCGGTGTCGCTTACCTTACCGGCGCGAGAATTCAGAC
>JAKSLE010000028.1 GCA_024401365.1 Bacteroidales bacterium
CGAATTTCTTCAATTTATTGTATAAGGTTTGGCGAGATATATCCAGTCGCTCAGCCGCCTTTACGAGATTGCCATTCTCCTGATTGACAACCTCCAGTATATGCTTCCTCTCCATATCCTCGAGAGACAACTGCTGGTCGGCCTCTATTTTATTATGCAATTCAGCAGCTTGGGCGGCAAGAGACGCAGTGCGCTGTTTAGCTCTATGCTTTTCAATGGCACTCTCCAGTTTCTGGATTAAGACCTGATTATCCCAAGGTTTCGTGATAAAATCCTCTGCACCCTGCTGTACGCACTTTACAGCCAGGTCGATATCTCCGAAAGCCGTAATCAGCACTACGGCAGGAGCGTTGGGAGACTCATTGATGCGGTTGAGCCAGTACAGACCCTCCTCGCCATCGAGTTTACGGGCGTCGAAATTCATATCAAGCAATATGACATCAATATCGTCCGCTTGTAGATGAATAGGTATGACTTTAGGGTTAGGGGTAGTGACAACCGTTTTGAACACACCATTAAGAACAAGTTTCAACGTGCGGAGTACAGACTGGTTGTCATCTATTATCAATATCTTGTATGGGTTCATGGAGAAACTAATAAGTCTTAACCTAAAGCAAAGGTATAAACAAATACCTTGTTGGTCGCAATTTTTTTGTATTGACATAAACTTTAGTTGGTATTTGCAGGGCACAAAACAGTTGGCGGAAAAAGTTGATATGTAAAAAAATCAAAAAAATCATCATCAGCTATTGTACATTAAAATATTAGTAGTACTTTTGCATCGTCAACGACAAAGATGATACCGTAGCACAATGGATAATGCCTCTGGTTACGGCCCAGAAGATTGGGAGTTCGACCCTCTCCGGTATCACGAAGAATCCTGATAAGAAAAATTCTTATCAGGATTTTTTTGTTTTTGGTGTGTTTTTTGTATATGTTTGTGAACCTAATTATATAACTATATACTATTGACGAGTAGCTATGAAGCAAATTATCAAGATAGTTTCGTTGTTGTTGCTAGCTGTGGTGTTGGTTTCGTGTGGATCGAAGAAGAAAGTAGCATCATCGGGAACTGTAACGCTAGAGCAGCTTAAGGAATACAAAGAGACCGGCAAGTTGACTGTGAACAAAGGCAAGAGTAGTTCGACGAGCAACACTAAGACAACAGCAAACAGCAAGCCAGTATCTACAGCAGAGGCGCAAGCTGCGTCGAGGAAGTTGGGTGTGACCATTGTTACATCTGACAATAAGAAATTGTACACTGAAGTCGCATCGTGGTTGGGAACTCCATACAGATCGGGAGGAACATCGAAGAGCGGTGCGGACTGTTCGGGTTTTGTTTATATGGTATATCAAGCCGTATATGGCATGACGTTGTCTAGGCAAAGTAGTGCGATGCTGACCAATAACTGCAGGAAGGTATCGAAATCGGAGCTTAAGGAAGGGGATTTGGTATTTTTCAGGACAGATGGCAAGCAGACATCGACGCCAAATCATGTAGGGTTATACTTAAAAGACGGCAAATTTGCGCATGCTTCGACTTCCAAGGGGGTAGTTGTCTCGGAGCTATCGCAAAGCTATTATGTTAAATCCTTCCTTACTGGAGGCAGGGTGCGGTAATGACATTTTGACATAACAAAATATATGAAACGTGCTATTTTATGACAAAATGGCACGTTTTTCGTTTTGGTACGCATATTGAAGAGGTGGTAGGCAGAAAAATAAACAATGGAGGACTAGAAGATGGAAAACAACAACGGTTCATTCATTTCGAGATTTGCCATAAATCTCAATGAGCGTGCGAAGTCGGGAAAGCTTGATCCTGTAATTGGTCGTGACGAAGAGATACGAAGAGTGCTCCAAATACTCAGTCGTAGGACTAAGAATAATCCGATACTTATAGGCGAGCCTGGAGTTGGCAAGACGGCCATAGCCGAAGGGCTTGCACACAGAATAATACGGGGCGATGTTCCTGAGAACCTCAAAGACAAGCAGATATACTCGCTAGATATGGGTGCTCTGATAGCTGGAGCCAAGTATCAAGGAGAATTTGAAGAGAGGCTCAAGGGGGTAGTGAAAGAAGTAGTCTCGGCAGATGGGAGGATTGTGCTCTTTATAGACGAGATACACACGCTAGTAGGTGCTGGTCAGACCTCGGGTGCTATGGATGCGGCCAATATCTTGAAGCCAGCCCTAGCCAGAGGTGAGTTGAGAGCCATTGGTGCGACTACGCTTGACGAGTATCAGAAATACTTTGAGAAAGACAAGGCGTTAGAGAGGCGATTTCAGACAGTCATGGTAGATGAGCCATCGGTAGACGATGCCATATCTATATTGAGAGGTATCAAGGAAAAATATGAGACTCACCACAAAGTAAGGATTAAAGACGAAGCCATAATAGCAGCTGTAACGCTCTCGCACAGATATATTTCGCAAAGATTCCTGCCAGACAAGGCCATAGACCTAGTAGATGAAGCTGCGGCGCACCTGCGTATGGAGATGAACTCCGTGCCAGAAGAGATAGACGACTTAGACCGTAAGCTCAAGCAATTAGAGATAGAGAGAGAAGCTATACGCAGAGAAGGCGACAAGGCTAAGATTGCCGAACTTGATAAAGAGATCAATGCTGTCAAGGAGGAAAACAAGGCGTTGCGTGCAAAGTGGAATGTACAAAAGAATATTGTAGACGGTATACAGCAAGAGAAGGCCAATATAGAAAAGCTTAAGTTTGAAGCAGATACGGCAGAGCGAGAAGGCAACTACCAGAGAGTAGCTGAGATACGTTACGGCAGGCTAGTAGAGGCACAAAAGCATATTGAGACGCTCAATCAGCAGTTGAAAGATGCTCAGGCAAATGGTGCTATTATCAAGGAAGAGATTGATTCAGACGACATTGCAGAAGTTGTAAGTCGTTGGACCGGCATTCCTGTAAACAAGATGATGGAAAGTGAGAGAAGTAAGCTTCTCCATCTAGAAGAAGAGTTGCACAAGAGGGTAGTAGGGCAAGACGAAGCCATAAGAGCCGTTTCGGACGCGGTAAGACGATCGCGAGCAGGCTTACAAGATGCGCGTAGGCCTATTGGGTCATTTATCTTTATAGGTACTACTGGTGTAGGCAAGACAGAGTTGGCCAAGGCGTTAGCTGAGTTTCTCTTTGACGATGAGCAGCAGATGACGCGTATAGACATGAGTGAGTATCAAGAAAAGCACAGTGTATCGAGACTCATTGGAGCGCCTCCCGGTTATGTTGGCTATGACGAAGGTGGTCAGTTGACAGAAGCTGTACGTCGCAAGCCATACTCCGTAGTGTTGCTAGACGAGATAGAGAAAGCCCATCCAGACGTTTTCAATATACTTCTGCAAGTACTTGACGACGGCAGGTTGACAGACAATAAAGGCAGGACGGTAGACTTCAAGAATACCATTATTATCATGACCTCAAATCTCGGTTCGCACCTTATACAAGAAGAATTTGAGAAGACGGGCAATGAGATAACGCCAGAATTGATAGAAAACTGCAGGAACAACGTCATGGCACTGTTGAGGCAGACTATCAGGCCAGAATTGCTCAACAGGTTGGACGAAGTAGTAACCTTCACGCCGCTTGGCAAGGAGAGGATTAAAGAGATTGTGGCGTTGCAATTTGCGTCAGTTCAAGCCATGCTAAAGGGCAATGGGGTAGAGATAGCCATTACGCAAGCAGCTATAGATTGGTTGGCCGATGCCGGATTTGATGCCATGTATGGAGCGCGACCAGTCAAGAGAGCGTTGCAGTCGTATGTCCTCAATGATCTCTCCAAGCATATTCTGTCGGGAGACATTGACAAAGACAAGCTCATGACTGTTGATGTAGACGGCGGAAGGTTAGTCTTCAGGAATTAGGCTAGTTTTGCCAATTCAACTAATCTTTGTAATTTTGCCGCAAATATAGAAACAACAGTATGTCTGCAATTAGCATTATAGTAGCGGTTCTTGTAGGAGCATTTATTGGGTGGATAACCAATCACGTTGCTATCAAGATGCTTTTCCGTCCATTGACGGCGAAGCGTATATTTGGCTGGCGAATTCCAGGAACTCCAGGTGTTATACCTCGCAATAGGGTAGAGTTGGCCCAAGGCATGGCCAATATAGTAGCGCACAAGCTATTGACGCCAGAGACACTTGGCAAGCGTCTTCTCAGTGAGGAGATGATTACGAAGATGGAAGGCTTTGTCAACACGCACGTCAAGAAGTTGTACCAGAAGAATCCTACATTAGGGGAATTCATCAACAGCATATTTGGCGAGCAGACGCTGACGGAAGTTGGAGCTTACTTAAAATCGGACCTTACGGGTGTAGTAGGCACTAGGCTTTCTGATCCTGAGTTGGCGCAGTCGTTGACTGACAAGATTATAGAACAAGTAACGGTAAAGGTTGACAATCCGCTTATTAAGATGGCCATACCTATGTTTAAGGACACATTAGTAAGCAGTGTAAGTCACTTTTTATCGGAGCAAGGCACGCCTATGGTAATGAGTCTAGCTACGGAACAAGGGAAGAACTTCCTTGACATGAAGATGTCGGACGTAATAGACAAGTACAAGTCGCAGGTAGAGAATCTCATAGAAGGCATGGTAGAGCTCTACAGGAAGATAGTAAAGGAGCAATTGCCAAGGATGCTCAACAATCTAGACATCAGTATGCTAGTCAAGAATGAGGTAGAGAATATGGACGTCATGAGGCTTGAGGAGATAGTCCTTGAGGTCATGAGGAAGCATTTGAACTTCATTGAATACATAGGAGCTGCATTAGGAGCTATACTTGGTCTGATCAACGTATTGGTAGGTCAATTTCTATAGTAATTAGAGCGAATCAATAAAAATTAACATGCCTGGCGTAATAAAATAATACGTCAGGCTTTGTTGTTTTAGATGAAAGTTGTACTTTTGCACCCGAATTGCGCAGTCTCTGGCCGAACGTAGGGGTCGGTGAATACTGCGTGATAAGTTAAACCATTAAATATTGAATCTAAAATGGATTTGATTAAAGTAGCTGAGGCAGCCTTCAAGACAGGCGTTGAGCTTCCAGCATTTAAGTCAGGCGACACAGTAAGTGTATCTTACAAGATTGTCGAGGGTAACAAGGAGCGTATCCAGGTTTTCAAGGGCGTAGTTATCCAAATTAAGGGTGAGGGTGCAAACAAGCGCTTCACAGTTCGCAAGATGTCTGGTAACGTTGGTGTAGAGCGTATCTTCCCAATGAACTCTCCATTCATCGAGAAGGTAGAGTTGAACCGTCAAGGTAAGGTTCGTCGTTCACGTCTATTCTACCTCCGTGCTCTTACAGGTAAGAAGGCACGTATCAAGGAGAAGAGAGGTTAATTCGACTGACTTATCCGTCACAAAACAGTGCTCTGAGTACTTTTTTAGTACTCAGAGCATTTTTTTTGCTAAAAAGTTTGGTAGAATAAAAAATGTACTTACCTTTGCAGTGTACTACTTAGCTAATACACCACTAAGGGTATAAGATAAGGTACGAAAATCGTTAACTAAATATGAGATGATATGTTGACAGTAAACAATTTGACATTCTCTTATGGCAAGAAGCCATTGTTTGAGAATCTTTCCCTTGAGATTCCAGAGGGTAGTATATGTGGATTGCTTGGCCTCAATGGTGCGGGTAAGTCGACACTTCTATATTTGATGTCGGGACTTCTTTTTCCACGAGATGGCGAAGTTCTCTTCAACGACGTAGATGTAGCGAAGCGTTTGCCATCTACACTAGGTAATATGTTCATTGTTCCAGAAGAGTTTGAGTTACCAAGCATGACATTGGCCAATTATATGAAGATCAATGCGCCATTCTATCCAAAGTTTGACTCAGAGAAGCTTCGCAGGTGTTTGGAAGCCTTTGACATGAAGATTATGGATGTGAATCTTCAGACGTTATCTATGGGACAGAAGAAGAAAGCGTTTCTTTCGTTTGCGTTGGCTACCAATGTTGATTTATTGATTATGGATGAGCCTACAAATGGGTTGGATATTCCTAGCAAGAGTCAGTTCAGAAAAGCTGTAGCGCAGTCGATGACAGACAGTCAGACCATATTGATTTCTACGCACCAGATACGAGACATAGAGTCGATGCTTGACCATTTGATTATGTTGGATCAGAGTGAGGTGTTGCTAGACTGCAGGGTAGCTGATGTCACAGATAAGTTGACATTTGCCAACTATCCTATGTCGCAGACACCTACGGATGCGTTGTTTACTCAGCCATCGGCGTTAGGTTGTCAAGCTGTTACTGTCAGAAATGATGATGAAGAGTCGGGTGAGATTAACGTAGAGATGCTCTTCAATGCAGCCTTGGCGCACAGAGATAAGATACGTTCTCTTTTTGCTAAGAAATAAGAGACTGGGTTATTATTAACTATAAAACGATTACGTTATGTTTTCCTTAAATCGTTTTTGGCAATATTTAAAATCAGATATAATAGAGAACAAGGTAATGTACGTTGCGGCGTTATTTGCTTCGTTTGCTGTTATGATTTTGATTGCCGCGTTATTTGTATGGCTACAGACATTTGCCAGTGGCGCGCTAGAACTTAAGAATCTATTTAATTTTATTTCGGCGTTTGTATTGCTTTTGACTGTAAGTCTAGCGTTTTGGGATTTGACCAATAAGGGTAGGTTTCTCAATACGGTCAGGAAACCAGCCTCGATGTTGGAGAAATATTTAGCCAGGGTACTCTTTTTCGTTATACTTTTCCCATTATTGCAGCGAGTATTCTTTATTATAGTTGAGTATTGCAGAGTATTATTCGTTCCGATTTTTGAGGGAGACTGGTTTATGAGTATTTATGGAATGGGGATGGATGAGAGTATATTGGAATACTTCTTCAACATTAATCTAGCATGGTTTCCTGCCATGATACTCAGTCTGATGGTAGTTACGCTTGTTCTATATCAGAGTGCGACATTTGGAGGTATAAAGGCATTTTTGCACTTTTTGGGCTCTTTTCTATTTGGTATGATGATGTTTGTGTGTCTCATACTATTGTTAGGAGAAGTATCAGATATAGTTATAAATTCCATGCCACAGACAGTAGTTGAAATTCACAGCAGCGAAGTGCGGGCATTAGAAGTTAGTCTGATATTATCGATACTCGCCATGTTGATGTCGTCTATAGTTTGCATAAAATCGACAGTAAGCAGAATTGTTGGTGGGCCATACAAGGTAATATGGGGTTATGTAGCACTAGCGGCAGGTCTTGCGTTGGTAATATATGTATACTACAATGTTGTGGGGCTCCTGGCGATAAGAGAGATTTTCTGGGCTAAGGTAATCGCCTATACATTTGGTATTGTGGATTTTGTTTGGTTGGCGTGGGGCTCATACAGGAACTTTGCCAAGAGACAGTTGAATGACTAAGAAGTTGGACCTTAACAATTTAGAAGTTATGGATTTTTTGAATTATTTATTATATGATTTGAACTGCTATAGAAAAGAGAAAGTAGTATTTTCGCTTGTAATATTTGTAGCAGTTATTACGCAGATAATATGTCTTCAGATTGGGGGAGGGGTATCATATTTCATTTTTTTCATGTTGTTATCGCTGCTCTGTTTGTTTGTTTCATTTGGTGTCATGTATTTAGCAAGTCACTTTGGCTTCCCATTTCGCAAGAAGCAGACATCGATACAATTTATGATGTTACCAGTTTCGCAAGGAGTTAAATTTTGGGTACGATTTATCAATCAAGCCGTTGTTCCAACTCTACTTGTAATACTTTCGATAGCAGCCGCTATAGGTGTAGCATTTTTGGTACATATTTTTGTAGATGTAAAATTCTGCTCGGGAATGCAAGAGTTTTTATCTGCGGTTTGGGGCAAGGTACATGGAGACATTCCAGTGGAGATAATGGCAATCGCAAATGCGGTCAAGAGGTTTTTTGTTTATCTCATTGTAAGTCTGGTATTCAGTGTTTGTTTGATGGTATTAGGCAGTCTTGTTTTTGGCAGGTTTGCGATATTGAAGACTTACGTCTGCTCGTCAATTATATCATGGGTAACGACACCATTGTTGTACAGCAATTTTGATGAGATAATGGCAATTAGTCGTAATCGTTCAACGAATTATGTTGCACCAGAGGATGCATTTCGTCAAATGACAGATGTGTTTAATACTGTGTTTAGTACAAGGATTATCATTATTTATATAGTATCTGCAGTTGCTATGTTGGTTATCTCATACATTTTATTCAAGCGAAAGACAATACTTCGTACAGGCATATAATTTCCTATGAACCACTAATATCTCTTTTGTCTAACACTATAAAATGAACGAGTATGGAATTTAAGGATAATAAACCGATCTATATGCAGATAGCGTCGCGCATATGTGATGAGATCTTGACCCAGACATATAAGGTCGATGAGCGCATACCCAGTGTACGAGAGTATGCCGCCAACCTAGAGGTGAATACTAATACGGTAGTTCGTTCGTTTGATTACTTACAAACTAACGGTATTATATACAATAAGCGAGGGATGGGCTTCTACGTAGCGGAAGAAGCTTCGAAGATTATTATGGATATCCGCAAGACGGCGTTTGTCAATGATGTCTTGCCAGAGGTATTTGCAGAAATGAAGATACTTGGCATCAGCATTGACGAGGTAGTTCAATTGTGGAACAAATAAGCTAACTCGAACCGGAAAAAACTACTATCTTTGTCGTCGAAACATAACAGTCGTTAGAGATGGCAAAAGTAGTAATAGGAATGTCCGGTGGCGTAGATTCGAGTGTAGCTGCCTATGTGCTAATGCAGCAAGGTCATGAAGTAGAGGCCTTGTTCATGCGCAATTGGACTGATACTACTGGTGTACTCAAAGGCGACTGCCCCTGGTTGGACGATAAGTTTGACGCAGAGGCAGTCGCTCGTAAATTAGGCATACCCTTTCACATGGTAGACCTATCGACAGAATACAGGGCCAGGGTAGTAGACTACATGTTTGACGAATATGCTAAAGGTCGCACTCCGAATCCCGATGTACTCTGCAACAGGGAGATAAAATTTGATGTTTTTCTAAGAGAAGCGCTAAAGTTGGGCGCAGATTTTGTGGCCACTGGTCACTACTGCAGGAAAGTTACAGAGGTAGGTCCAGATGGGAAAGAGATACACAAGCTACTAGCTGGGTCGGATCCCAACAAAGACCAAAGTTATTTTCTCTGTCAGCTTTCGCAAGAACAATTAGCCAAAGCCATGTTTCCTATTGGGGACATGCTCAAGCCAGACGTGCGCAAGATAGCCAATGAGTTAAATTTAGTGACCGCCCACAAGAAAGACTCCCAAGGAATATGTTTTGTGGGCAAAGTTGACCTGCCTGTATTTTTACAGCAAAAACTCAAGGCCAGGGAAGGTAAAGTATTTCTCATAGAGCCAGACTGCAAGATATTTGAGAGAGAGTGGTCGGCCGCAGACAAAGGAGACGTTTCGGAAGCAGAACTAGAGGCACTTGCGCAGCCATATCCATTGCATCCTATGTATGGTAGGAAGGTAGGTACACATATTGGGGCTCAGTATTATACTATTGGGCAGCGTAAGGGTTTGAATATTGGAGGTTTTCCAGAGCCATTATTTGTTATAGGTACGAATATTGAGTACAATCAGATATTTCTTGGTATGAGAGATTCGCATCCTGGGTTGCATCGCAAGGTGTTGAAGATTTCGGCTGATGAGATGCATTGGGTAATACCTACAGAAGAGTTGGCAGTGGACGATGAGAAGAGGTTTCAGATAAGGATACGTTACCGTCAGCCATTGCAAGGAGGCAAGCTTCTTCGCAAGGCAGGTGCATATTATGTAGTATTTGACGATATGCAGAGAGGCATTACTGCGGGGCAATTCTGTGCCATGTATGATGGAGACGTATTGGTGGCATCTGGAGTTATAAGTTAGAAAACTATTTATGCTATGAATAAAATTAAAGCACTTATATCGGCATTCAATGATTTCGTAAAGAAATGTATGAGTGTAATAAAGACAGGTAAGGGAGAAGATCCGCTATCGGTTACGATAAAGATTATAGTAGAAGCCATTAAGAAATACAATAGGGACAAGTGTGGAGATAAGGCTTCGGCTTTGACCTATTATACTATATTATCCATTGTGCCATTAGCTGCTATGGCCTTTGGTATAGCCAATGCCTTTGGTTTTTATGACGTACTCAGGGAGCTTATTATGGAAGGCTTCAAGGGACATGAGATGGTAGCGGAGTACCTTTTGGAGTTCTCTGACAAATATATAGCCCACATGAAAGGTGGAGTGATAGCTGGCGTTGGTCTTGGCATGTTGTTTTGGTCGGTAATGAACCTTATAGGACACACTGAGACCACATTTAACCAGATATGGGGTGTGAGTACCTCGAGATCGTACATTAGAAAATTTTCTGACTATATCTCCATAGTACTCATTGCGATTATTGCGTTAGCTGCGTCATCGAGTTTTCTCGTTAACGTGACCAGTCAGATAAGTTCCAATGTTGAGTTGGCCAAGGTTTGGACGATAATATTAAGCATTGTGCCAGTGGTGCTACTCACAACAGGACTAGCATTGATATATGTGATACTCACCAACACCAAAGTCAAATGGGGTGCGGCATTTTCGGGAGGCTTTTTTGCGGCGGTAGGCATATTTGCCACGCAGTATGTGTATTTATACTTTCAGATAGGGCTCTCGAGCAACAATGCCATCTATGGTAGTTTTGCTGCTATACCACTCTTTCTTATTTGGATGAGAACGATGTGGTTTGTAGTAGTACTAGGGTGTGAGGTAGCGTATTTGAGGCAAAATGTAAAGAATTTCAGGCATCAGTCAGATGTAGAAAGTTACAGTATAGACTACAGGAGGAAGATTATGGTCTGCATAGCCAATTATGTAAGTCTATGTTTCTCAGACAAAGACAAGGCCCCATCGTCGGAAGACATTGCTAGAGAACTTGGGTTGGAGCATCCTATAGTTGTACTACTATTGAAAAAGTTAGTTGATGCCAAGATGCTCTCGGAAGTACGCAGTCAAGACAACAAAGAAGTATACTATCAGCCAGCCGTAGACACTAATGTGATGACCCTTCAGCGATTCCTGAAAGAGGTAGAGCAGATGGGAGCTACGCAAGACAAATTTGACAAGGAGAAGTACAAGCTCATTGCCAAGAATATGGATACGTATGTATTCTCGCCAGAAGATGAGCGAGGAAAAGTATTAATTAAAGACCTATAGAAGTGAAGCTCTGCATTGCCGAGAAACCATCTGTAGCTGCTGAGATAGCCAATGTGCTGGGGTGTAAACAGCGCAATAACGGCTATTACTCAGGAGGGGACTACTGTGTGACGTGGGTTTTCGGTCATTTATGCGAGTTGAAAGAGCCACACGATTATGATCCTGTGCTCAAGCGTTGGGATTTTTCCACGTTACCCATTCTGCCGCAGAGATTTGGCATAAAGATAAAAGATGACCAAGGAGTTAAGCGACAATTTGAGATTATCAAAAATTTAGTCGCTAATGCAGAAGAGGTAATAAACTGCGGAGATGCCGGGCAAGAAGGAGAGCTGATACAGCGATGGGTACTACAGTTGGCCGAAATGAAGTGCCCCATGAAGCGATTGTGGATATCATCCCTTACGGAAGAAGCCATTCGCGAAGGGTTTAATGCCCTAAGGCCAGGGACAGACTTCGATAAGCTATATGCTGCAGGAGCTGCAAGAGCTATGGCAGACTGGCTGCTAGGCATGAATGCCACCAGAGCCTACACCATAAAATATGGAGGGCAAGGAGTGGTACTATCCATAGGCAGGGTACAGACCCCCACTTTAGCCCTTATTGTAAACAGGTACTTAGAGATACAAAATTTCAAGCCAGAGACATATTGGGAGTTGAAGACCACGTACAGAGACGTAGTATTCAACGCCACAAAAGGTAGGTTCAAGAGCATAGAAGAAGCGCAACAAGCGTTGAGTGCCATAGAAGGTCAGCCCTTCAAGATTACAGATGTTCAGACAAAGCAAGGAGTAGAAGCGCCCCCCAGGTTGTTTGACCTTACGTCGTTGCAAGTAGAATGCAACAAGAAATTCGGTTTCTCGGCAGACGATACATTGAGGTATATACAAAGTCTGTATGAGAAGAAGTTGTCGACCTATCCACGTGTAGACACGACATACCTTTCGGACGATATTTATCCCAAGGTACCGACAATACTTCAGGGGTTGACCCCTTATATGAATCTTGTGGCGCCAATTCTACAAGGAGGGCAGATACGCAAGAACAAGAAAGTCTTTGACAACTCGAAGGTTACCGATCACCATGCAATAATACCTACTGGGGTACCGCCATCGCCAAGTCTCAGCAGAGAAGAAAAATTGGTTTATGATCAGATAACCAGGCGCTTTATTGCCAATTTCTATCCAGACAGTAAAGTCTCCACGACGACGGTACTAGGCGAATCCGCCGAAGTAGGATTTAAGGCCACCGGCAAGCAGATACTATCGCAAGGGTGGAGAGACGTATATAACGGGGTTGCGCCAAGTCAAGTCTCGGAAGACGACAAGAAACAAGAAGGAGAAGCGGTATCGAATCAAGTAATGCCTGATTTTCAGACAGGAGAAAGCGGTCCTCATGCTCCAGCAATACAAGAAAAGCAGACTACGCCACCAAAGCCATATACAGAAGCCACGTTGCTACGAGCTATGGAGACGGCGGGAAAGCAAGTAGAAGATGAAGAGCTAAGAGACCTGATGAAAGACAACGGTATAGGCAGGCCGTCAACTAGAGCAGCCATTATAGAGACGCTCTTCAAGCGAAAATTCATAGTAAAAGAAAGAAAGAATCTTCAACCCACGCAAACTGGGCTTAGGTTGATATCCACTATAAAGAACGACCTGCTGAAGAGTGTAGAGATGACCGGTCAGTGGGAGAAGAAGTTGCGAGATATAGAAAAAGGCACGTACGAGGTATCGGTATTTCTCAACGAGATGAGGCAGATGGTATCGGAAGTTGTACAAGTTGTATACTACGACCGTACGGCAGAGCGAATAGAGTTGGCCAAGGTATTGAGTGGGAGCGGTGCTAAAGACAAGGGAGATAACAGTGAGACTAGCGGTTCATCGCAAAAAAATAAAAAAGAGAAGAAATCGGCAGACGACGCGCAGTTGACCTGTCCACGTTGTTCGCGACCAATGCTCAAAGGCAGGACAGCCTGGGGGTGCTCGGGATACAATGAAGGGTGCAATGTGAGGGTACCATTTGAGATATATGGTAAGAGTGTGACCCCTGCGCAGTTGAAATCGCTGCTCACCAAAGGCAAGACGCCGGTAATAAAGGGGCTACAAGTAGAAGGAGGGAAGGTAGATGCCAGTCTAGCCTTTGACTCATCCTTTTCCATTATACTGCAAGCCGCTGAGAGCAAGTCGGTAGACATATCTGAGATAAAATGTCCAGTTTGTGGCAAGCCCCTTATGCAAGGGCGTGCTGCCTGGGGGTGTTCGGGCTACAATATGGGGTGCAGATTTGTGGTGCCCTTCAGTTTTATGGGTAAACAATTGACTTTGACCCATTTATCCGTTTTGTGCAAGAAAGGCAAGACAGGCGTTATAAACGGCTTTGTGGACCAGGCAGGGCAAAAGTTGAGTGGAAGGATTGTGATAGATAAGACCAGTGGAGGGCTTACTCTAGAGCAGTAGGGAGAGTTGAAGTAAAACTTTAGATTCTCTGGGTAGTCTCTGTGTAGTGTCTGTATTAAGAGAGCGTTATAAGAGCGTTAAGGGAATTCGCGAGCGGATTCCCTTGTTTTATTCTTTGATTTTTATGATTATTGTTTCGTTACGGATGTCGTCCGTCAGAATCTCTTATATGTCAGGATTAGAGACGTTTGTTTGAAGCAGAATCATTAGCGAATATAATTGGTATTATTAGGCACGGCATTGCGGGCGGTGTTGTTATGTTTACGAGAAGGTAATGTTATTTTGGTAATGATATCCACTGTTGCTCGTATAGGCGAGGATAGAAGTAGGCAGAAGGGCATATTGTGGGTAGTTTCTGATATAAGGGAGAACCCTTGTTGCTCGTAATTTTTTATTTTTGGAGATGCTGTAGGGGAGAGATGCGGGGGAAGAGAAAATATTTTTGATTTTTTTGTAACTTTATAAGAAATGGGGCGTAATAACACAAAGACGGTTAGGAAGATATTATTATATTAAAGATACTCTTTAGTTGGTTTTTGATTTAATTATTGCGGCGCTGAGACGTACCTGTTAGTTAGTGTAGTCTTGGTGTCGCTTTTTTTATTTGAAATCTTTCATTATTTGCCAATAAGAGTTATTTTTGCAGAAACTCACATTTGTTTACAATTATGATTCAGAAAAGATTCACTAGTAAGTTAGTTGGTGCGGCAGCGATTGCTTCTACATTGGCGTTATTTTCATGTACGTCGAAAACGTTGATGCCTGATAATGGGGCGCATGTACTCATGAACCAGGTAGCCTTTTATCCTGAAGGCGATAAGATATTAGTACTTGACAGTGCTTATACGGGCGAGGTAGAGTTCAGAGACATGAACAATGAGTTGGCCTATGTCAGTGAAGTAGCAGAAGTCAAGCAATCACCATTTTCTGGTGCACCTCGATACATAGTAGACTTTTCGGGTCTAGATATCGAAGGCAAATATCAGGTAGTAGCTGGCGATATGAGGCAGACACTTGAGGTAAAGTCGGGAGCATTGAGAGATGTTGCTAAGGCAGCGCTCAAGGCATTCTATTACCAGCGTTCGGGTGTAGAGATAGAGGCGAAGTATGCTGGCAAATGGGCGCGACCACTTGGACATCCAGATACAAATGTAATGGTTCACCCTACGGCTGCAACGAAAGAGCGTCCTGCGGGTACGATAATCAGTTCGCCATTTGGCTGGTATGATGCAGGAGACTACAACAAGTACATTGTAAATTCGGCATATTCCATAGGTATCATGCTTCAGATGTATGAGACTATACCAGAATATTTTGAAAAGTTTGACGTTGATATTCCAGAGACAGGCAATGGAGTTCCTGATCTTTTGGACGAGATATACTTCAATTTGAAGTGGATGGCGACTATGCAAGATACAGACGGCGGTTTGTATCATAAGTTGACCACACCAAACTTTGAGGCATTTATTATGCCATCGGAGTGCAAGCAGCAGAGATATGTAGTACAAAAGAGTGTAACGGCCTCTTATGACTATGCAGCATGTATGGCTATGGTTGCCCGTATATATGCAAAGTATGATCTTTATGCAGAATTTGCTAAAGAGATGTTAGAGAGTGCAAAGAAGGCATATAAATGGGCTAAGGCCAATCCAACTGCATTATATTTCCAAGGCAAGAACAATGAGAAGTATGATCCAGACGTGGTAACAGGCGAGTATGGTGATTTCAACGCATCGGACGAGCAGTTGTGGGCTGCTACCGAGCTTTACATCTCTACTGGAGACGAGTCGTACTGGAAAGATACAAAAACGCTCTGGCCAAAGTCATATGGTTTGAGTTCTTGGGGCAATGTGGCATCCATTGCGCAGTGGGAGCTTATTTCGAAAGACAACTTTGTGTCTACAGACGAAGCCTTTGAGCATCGTAAGTATTTTAACGACTATATAGAGACATTGGAAGCCAAGTTTGCTCAGTCGGACTTTGCCTGTGCTTATGGTGCAGTAGCTACAGACTTCCATTGGGGCTGTTTGTCGGAAGGCTGTTGCAATGCAGGAGCTGAGATTTTGAGGGCATACAAGAAGATAGGTCTTCCTAAGTACAGGACTATGGCCGTTTCAAATGCCGACTATATACTTGGAAGAAATCCAATGGGCAACTGCTACGTTACAGGTTTTGGGTACAAGAGCACAAAGAATCCACACCAGAGGCTATCGCATGCGGATGGCGTAGAAGATCCACTTCCAGGATTCCTTGCAGGTGGGCCTAATCCAGGCAAGCAAGATGGGTTGACCTATCCATGTGACTATCCAGACATGTGCTACCTTGACGATATGAATTCATACGCTTCGAATGAGATTGCCATAAATTGGAATGCGTCGCTTGTTGCATTCTTGGCATGTCTAGACGATGTGATGAGTAATTTAGAACAATATTAGGACTTTGATACAGAGAAAAGAACTAGAGCTGATGGCTCCCGTCGGCTCATACGAATCGCTCCGTGCTGCTATTGCGGCCGGAGCTGATTCGGTATATTTAGGTATAGAACAGCTCAATATGCGTTCACGTTCGGCCAATAATTTCACGCAAGATGACCTGCGAGAGATAGCCAAGATAGCGCGTGAAGCAGGAGTTAAGACCTATTTAACTGTAAATACCATAATTTACGACAAGGAATTACCATTGATGCGACAGATAGTTGAGGCAGCCAAGGAGGCTCAAGTAACAGCTATCATAGCATCGGATCTATCTGTGATAGAGTATGCTAGGCAGATAGGGGTAGAGGTCCACATCAGTACACAAGCCAACGTATCGAATACTGAGGCGTTGAGATTTTTCAGTAAGTATGCGGATGTTGTGGTACTTGCGCGAGAACTTGACATGGATCAGGTAGCCAATATACACAAGAACATTATTGAGCAGAAGATCTGTGGACCGAGGGGAGAGCTAGTTCAGATAGAGATGTTTGCGCACGGGGCGCTCTGCATGGCGGTTTCGGGTAAATGTTACCTCAGTCTCAATACATTAGGAGGGGCATCGGCCAACAGAGGAGCATGTCTCCAGGTATGTCGCAGAAAATATTTAGTTACAGAAGTTGAGTCGGGCAATCAGCTTGAGGTTGACGGCAAGTACATCATGTCGCCTAAAGATCTGAAGACCATAGGGTTCCTTGACAAGATGGTAGAATCGGGAGTTAGGGTTTTCAAGATAGAAGGCAGGGCGCGCTCCGCAGACTATGTAAAGACGGTATGTGAGTGCTATAACGAGGCGTTGACAGAGATATGTGAGGGAAGGTACAACGACCAGTCTCGCAAGAGATGGGACGAGCGTTTGTCGACTGTATTCAACCGTGGTTTCTGGGATGGTTACTACCAAGGTCAGACTATGGGTGAATGGACAGACGGGTCGGGCAATTTGGCTACGGAGAAGAAAGTTTTTGTAGGAACTGTCAGGAATTATTTTGGCAAGATAGGAGTTGCTGAGATACAACTTGAGAGTGGAGATTTGTCGGTAGGGGAGAAGGCCATTATTATGGGTCCGACTACCGGTTGTATGGATTTGAATATTGGAGAATTGCGAGTTGACCTTAAGGAGACGGACAAGGTAGTGAAGGGAGATATCTTTTCGATGCCTACGCCAGACAAGGTTCGCAAGAACGACAAATTGTACAAAATTATTGACGCTAAACTTGTAAAAGATAATCAATAGAGTTATTTTTGCCTAGAATAAGTAATGTTCTACTAAACAATGGTTGGAGCTACACTAGATAATAGAGCCGACATTTTTTGTCAGAATCCGGAATTTATCTATTCGATGATAGATAATTTGCCATTGGGTTTTCTATATCTGAGTTACGTAAGGGACTCGGCGGGGGATGTTGTGGATTTGAAGATAGATGCTACGAATAGGGTATTTGAGAAATTTATTGACACCTATGAGATCAAGGGGATGTCGGCCAATGCTGTTTTAGGGCGAGAGACGCGTCACCTGATAAAAGTTTGTCAAGAGGTAGAGCAGAAGAGAGGCAAGCAAGTTGTAGAGGACTTTATGTTCAGCAACTCGGTCAAAATGAGCGCGGTAGTATATATGCCTACTGCCGGAGAATTTGTATGTTTTGTCTCTCTTGACCCTAGTGAGTTGCAACAATCTGAGCTAGAAGATGAAAAAAGTTATATTTTCAGCGAACCTCAGAACTTATTACGCGTAAACGCGGATATACAGCATCTTCTTAGGACCCATCTTAATGCTATTATGGGTTTTGCGGAGTTGGTTAATAGTGAAACAGATCAAAACAACAAAGATAGGTATATGGAAATCATTAAAGAGAACGTGCAAGCGCTAATGGATTCCAGTATAGTTAAGGGATCTGATGCTGAACCAGTTGTAGAGACACAGGGAGTGGTAAAGCAATCGGGTAAGCCTCGTATTCTTGTAGCAGAGGATACGGAGAGCAACTATATGCTTGTATCGTATATTCTCAAGGGAGAGTATGAGCTTGTATGGGCGCGAGACGGTGTAGAGGCGGTAGAAGCCTTTGAGAATGAAAGGCCGGATTTGGTTTTGATGGATGTACGTATGCCACGAATGAGTGGACTTGCGGCTACCGAGCGAATCAGGGAGGTTGACAAGGAGATACCTATTATTGCGTTGACAGCATTTGCATTTGAGAGTGACAAGGCGAAGACGATGGAGGCTGGATGTACGGACTTTATAGCTAAGCCGATAAATGCTATGGCTCTCAGAGATATTATTAGGAGGCATTTACGATAATTATCAATATACAAACCGTTAATTAATGGGACTTTTCAGTTTCCTCTTCGGAGGTAAATATCCATCGACTAAGTCGTATGAGAATAAGTGCCTTCAGCATGAGGCAGAATATAAGCGTTATCAGGATTTTGCGAAATCGTCTGATTTGGCTAGGTACAGTGAGTTGAAGACGCTTGTTGAGTCGTCGGATTTCAAGGCGAAGGTAAACAAGTTGAAGAACGAGCGTTTTGCCGACACTGAAGCTGCGAAGAAGGAGAATGAGTATAAGGCATTGGCCTCTTCGGCTGATATTAAGTCGTATTTGAACATAGAGAAGAAGGTAGAGCCAAAATTGCAGTCGGCTTTATCGTCACAGAATTACGCTACATACGTTGAGTTGAAGTCGGAAGTTGAGTCTCCAGAATTTATTGCGAAGACCAGGGCGAAGGACTTCAAGAAGAGTATTGAATTCCAGACATTGAAGCGTTATCAGAAAGCAGCAAAGTCGAGCGAGGTCAAGTTTATCAACAAGACACAGCCAAGTCAAGCATACAGAAACTACCTTGCGACGAAGAGTGGAAGTCGTTTGGCTAGATATGAAGAACTGGGTCAGTATTTGGCATCTTCAGAGTTCAAATCGTTCAAGGCTGAGATGACAGACAAGAAGCGTTTTGAGAAGAGTGAGGAGTGCAGACTATTGAAAGAGTTTGAAAAATTGTCGAAGAGCAAAGATTTGGTTTGGTACAACAAGTGTACAGCTGCGCATACATTTGCAGACCTAGCCAAGTGGAAGATGACATTCCAGGACGAATTTGATGGAGGCCAGCTTGATAGTTCGAAGTGGACATTTGGTTATTATTGGGGTCAGGCCCTGATGAACGGTGTATACAGTCTAGACAAAGAGAAGCAAGCATTTGAGAAGAACAATGCCAGGGTATATAACTCTGAGTTGACGCTTTCTACGGTAAAGGGTATGACACGCGGCAAGGCATGGCAGATACCTCAAGGCTTTGTTGACAAGGACTTTGACTATTCGTCGGCATGTATCAATACGGGTGCAAGTTTCCGTCAGAAGTACGGTCGTTTTGATTTCAAGGTTAAGTTTGATTTCTCTAAGCCGTTGACACACAATATCTGGCTTGCTGGAGAAAAGAGTATGCCACAGATCAATATTGCCAACTATGGTACATTGAAGTCGAAGCAGATAGAGACCAGTGTAATTACGAAGGACGGCAATCAGGAGACGATACTTGACGGAGCAGATTTCAGTTCGGGCTATTATATTCTTTCATTGTTGTGGACACCTGAGAAGATGGTATGGAGTGTCAACGGTGTAGAGGCGTTCACTATCAGGAAGAATGTTCCACAAGAGCCTATGTACATTGTATTGAGTAGCAACCTTACACAAGATGCGCCTAAGTTGACAAATTCGTCGATGGTTTTGGATTGGGTAAGGGTATATACATGGCAAGAGTAATAATAGTCAAATAGTGTTAAGCTTTTGCAAATACGACTTTTTGGTTGTATATTTGCGCTGTTAAATTAGTAATAAATACAAATCACATAATAACAAGTAATTAAAGATGGAAGAACTAGTAAAGCAAATAAATGAGGTTTTGGCTGAGGAGTTTGAGGTAGAGGTAAGCGATATCACAGCTGATGCTAACATCAAAGAGACACTTGGTCTTGATAGCTTGAGCCTTGTTGATATGGTAGCTTTGATAGAGAGTACTTTTGGTGTTAAGATTCAGGGCACAGAGGTAGGTACTATCAAGACATTCCAGAACCTTTACGATTTCATTGCTGCTCGCAAGAAATAAGATTAAACTTCATGCCGGCTCCGTTCAAATATTATAGAGCGAGGTATTGAAACAACTTACAAGCGTCCACCTATATAGATAATATATAGGTGTGACGTATTTTAGTTTTATTTTGGTTTTCATTTTGCATAGAGTGAGGACCCCATCCTTTTGAAAATTATTGACAAGAATGACAAAGCTTGTACTAAATATATACCACTATTTCAGGTCGCATAAATTGGTTATGTGGTCGTTGTTGTTGCTATCAACGGCTGTTTTAGCGATATTAGGTTCCAGGTTGGAATATGAAGAAGATATAACCAGTTTATTACCAAAGACATCCAATACAAATGAGAAGTTGGCCTTTGCCAATTTGAGGGTTAAGGACAAGATATTTGTGTTGATGACATCCAGCTCGTCAGAGATGTTGGATCCTGAGTATCTAGCAGACCTCAGTGATGAGTTTGTGGACAAGTTGATGGCAAAGGATGGTGCTGAAGATTGTATCAGAGACGTTCTGTATCAGATAGATGAGTCGGTACTCATGGATGCGATGGGGTACATTGCGGATAATTTTCCATGTTATGTACAGGAAGAGGACTATGAATTGATAGACTCATTGCTCAGTGAGGAGTCGATAGTAGAGCAGATGGGTAAGAATTACGAGTTGCTCACAAGTTCTGCAGGTGTGGTCATGAAAGACATTGTAAAGATTGACCCTATAGGCATGAAGTCGATCCTTGTTGACAGGCTTAAGGATGTAAAAGATGGCCTTGGCAGCAATCAGATAATTCTTTCGAGCCATTTGTTTACGCCAGACTCTACCACGGCGTTATTGTATGTCTCTCCAAACTTCAAGTCGTTCGATTCGAAGAGCGGAAAGTTTTTAGTAGACATGTTGGAGAGCCACATCAAGGAATTTGAGGCAGAGAATCCAGATGTAAAGGTATATTTCCATGGTTCCCCTGTTCAGAGTGTATACAACTCGAAGCAAGTTAAGGCAGACCTTTCGCTTACAGTTACAATTTCTCTTGTTATCTGTTTGATAATCATAGGATTGTGCTTTAAGAACAAGTCGACATTGACACTCATTATATTGCCAGTACTTTGGGGTACATGTTTTTCTTTGGCGATGATGTATCTGATAAGAGGTACGATGTCGCTTATGGCATTAGGTATTGGAGCTATTGTATTAGGTGTGGCGTTGAGTTACTGTCTGCACGTTATCACCCATTACAAGTATGTCAGTACGCCAGAAAGGGTTATACAAGATCAGGCAAAGCCAGTCTTTTTGGGCTGTTTGACAACTATTGGTTCATTCCTTGGTCTATTGTGTACTCAGTCGGCACTTTTGAAGGACTTCGGACTATTTGCAAGTTTTGCACTTATAGGTACAACCTTCTTCAGCCTTATATTCCTTCCACATTTCTTCAATCCACAGAGAAACAGAAGATCCCAGAAGGCATTTGTGGCTTTAGAGAAATTCAATTCTCATCCATTTGAGAAGTACAAGTGGGTAATTGTTGCGATTGCCATCATCAGTTGTGTATGTTTCTATACGCAGAGATGGGTAACATTTGATGCAAATCTTGCGAATGTAGGATATAATGCACCAAAAGTTGTAGAGTCGAGGGAGTTGTTGGCATCGAAGACACAGCCAGGCTATGTTACTACATATTATGCCTCTGCAGCCAATGATTTGGACAGTGCGTTGTTGTTGAGCCGTCAGGTCTGTGCTAGTATGGACAAGATGCGAGATGCTGGGTTGGTTAAAGGCTACAGCAAGGCATCTACACTATTCCTGACAGAAGAAGAGCAGCAGGCGAATCTTGATGCGTGGGCAGAATACTGGACAGATGAGAAGATAGAAGATGTTATGAGCAAGGTAATACGTGCTGGTGCCAAGTACGGTTTGAAGCCATCATTCTTCTATCAGTTCCAAGAGATGTTGGAAGCAGAATCTATTGAGCCACAGTCGCTTTATGAAGCAGATATTATTCCAGAAGGACTTTTGGCTAATATGATTGAGCATACAGATGGGGTATATATGGTATTTACTCCTGCGCAGATGACTATTGAGAATCAGAAAGCGGTAGGAGAGAATATTGCAGCGATAAAAGACTGTGTGGTGGTAGACCCTATGTTCTATGCTACAAATATGATTGAGACGATAAATAACGACTTCCAGATAGCCTTGAATATTTCGATGGCCTTTGTATTTTTGGTATTGTTGGTATCGTTTAGGGATATTGTATTAAGTATACTAGCATTTATACCTATGATGTTGAGTTGGTATATTGTACTCGGTGTTATGGGAATAATGGGTGTACAGTTTAACCTGATCAATATTGTCATTTCGACATTTATATTTGGTATAGGAGTAGACTATAGTATATTTGTGATGGATGGACTGTTGAGTAAAGCCAAGAGTAACAGCGACACTATGTTGCTGGTATATCACAAGACAGCTATTTTCTTCTCGGCAGTTGTACTGATTATCTTTACGGGATCGCTTCTGTTGGCGACCCATCCAGCGATAAAGTCGATAGGTTTAGCTACCATTATAGGTATGACCTCGGCCGTTGTTTTAGCTTATACACTCCAGCCATTCCTATTCCGTCAGCTTGTGAATCTTATGGTTCGTAAGGGATGGAAAGCAAAGTGGTTGAAATAGATATATAAATATTATATGACCGATGGCAAACAGGTAAATAATGAGTTGTCGCAATCGTCGTGTTCTAAAAATGTGCAAAAGAAGGACAGGCGAGAGTGGACGATTATGAACCTTTTTGCTCAAGTGTATAGGAATTTTCCATCGAGGGGAGAGATCAGCAAGAGTGAGCGTCCTGATTTTATTGTAACTACGCCAAAGGGCAGGATTGGTGTTGAATTGACTGAGCTGAAATATGAGAGGTTAGACAGTGAATTCAACATGAGGGCTCACGAAGATTTTCTCAATCAGATGATGCATACTGCGTATGATAAGTATAAGTCGTTTGATGTAGATATTGAGTGTCCATTGGTTGTTGACGTTCAGTTTTCGGAGAAGATATCGCCTTTGATTGCTACAAATGATACCAAGGAGGCTGAGAAGGCCAATTTATTGCGAGAAGGTTTAGCTGAAAAGATAGCTCAGATAGTTATTGACAATATGCCAATGGCTACCGGCAAGCAATATGTGATAGACAGGACCTCGAAGTATGGGGATTTACATTTGCCGGTGTTAGTAGAGCGTATATTGGTAACAAATGTTTCGGGGTTATTGAAAGAGCATTTATGGTATGCCAGTATATCAACAAAAGTCAAGCCGTTATCGATAGAGAGTGTATCACAGAGAATAAAGGACAAAGACAAGAAACTGGAGGGATACGACAAGGATTGTATAGAACAATGGCTATTGATAGTTCAGAACAGTTTTTTGATGTCGGCGCATTATGATCCGGTAGCAGCAGCCAGGGCTTTGAGGCATAAATATCCCTCAAAGTTTAACAGGGTACTTGTTTTTGAGAGGTCGAATGCTAAAGTTACGGAGTTAAAAATTTTGAGGGAAGGTTAGGTTGTATTGATATTTGATTTATATTTGCAAATGTCTAACAAGGCATATACGTATTTTATAATTCGTAGAAAATGATTGTAGACTTAACTTTTTTGCAGGAAGCTACAGACGGCAATAAGGAGTTGATTCAGCAATTAGTTGACCTGTTCAGAGAGCAAGTTGACGAGTTCAGGGGAGAAATGGAAGATTCGCTCGCTGAAAATGATGCAGAGAGGCTCAGGAAAGTTGCACATAAAGCAAAGGGTAGCATTTCTGCGTTAGGGATGATGGACGTAAGGGCATCTCTGCAGGAGATGGAAGATGTTTGTATAGGGTATAATGGAGGTTCGTTGAAAGAAGAGTTAGGCGAGAAGGTTGAGTCATTTTTGCGAGATATCAGGCAAGCGTTAAGTGAGCTTGATGAGTATTTGGCGAGTTAGACAGATAAAAATAGGATAAAGGTAATATTACTAAGTATGATAGAAGTAAATCGCACACCAGCGGAGACCATTATAACGGTTTCGGGTATCAACAGGGTCACTGTAACAAATGCAGGAGAGTTGAAGGCTGCTGTTGTTGATTGTCTGACAAAAGACAAAGAGAATGTAGTTCTCGATTTGAACGAGATAAAGTATATTGACAGTACAGGTATATCTGTGCTTATCTCGGGTGTTAAGTCGGCACGCGAGAATAATTTACGTTTTGAGCTTCAGAATGTTCAAGAAGAAGTTATGAAGCTTATGCGTTTGATGAAGATTGACAAGATTATTGACATTCGACATTAAGCGATATTCGCTTTTGCCAATTTTTGTCGTTTTCGAGAAGGTCTTTATCGGGCAGATCGATAACTGGGATAATTCTATCCATAATGAGTTTAACCACCGTGGCTAATTCTGGACCGCGGTGGTTTCCTGTATTCATAAGGACCACGTAATTGACGCCATTGGGGTGGCGGGCTATCATCGCGCAAGTAGCTGCCAATGTGCCACTTCGGTACCATTTTTCGCCGTTGGTTGCTCTCCATCCAATAGGGTCGAAACCCGGTTGGTGTTCGGTCATAGACTGTATAGATGTAGGGGAGAGGATATCGGGCACGTCATTAAAGCCATCAATAGCCAGAGTAAGTTTCAAAAGATCAGTAGCGCTAGCGGTCCAACCACCTGCGGCACCCAAGGTTCGGATATCTGTACCACCATAAGATCGGCGGACGTACTCTATAGAATCGTTGTTGGAATAATCCATAGCGCAAGCCGAAGAATCGGCCTCGTAGTAATAAGCCTCATAGGGTAGGGTTTCGTTTTTGAAAGAGTTGCCAATGTGCATATCATATATACCCAGTGGTGCCAATATTTCTGATTTCACGTAATCTTCGTAGGGCATACCAGAGACTTTAGCAATTATTTCGCCCAAGATACCATAGCCGAAATTGCAATATACAGACGACGATCCAGGGTTGAAGTGGACGCGTTTCTTGAGCATGAAACGGATGATATCCTGCATTGATATAGGCAGTTTTTTGCCAATTTGGCGAGCGATAGAGTGGGGCATGAACATTGGGTCGCCCCAACGGGTAGTCCATCCTCCAGAGTGATTGAGGAGGTGTTTGATGGTTATGTTGCCTATACGTTTATCCTTATAAGCCTGATAAATTTCATCGTTTAGGATGCCATTAGGTCCGAATACGTGCTGATTGAGAGATATTTTACCCTCATCTATCAAGTGCATAATTGCGACAGCTGTAAGAAGTTTAGATACGCTAGCAATACGCATGGTATTGTATGGCTGCATTTCTATGCTATCCTCCATATTGCTGAATCCAAAACCTCGGCTATAGACTATTTTGCCATTTTTGCTAATAGCTACCTGTGCGCCACCTCTCAGAAACTCGTGGCGGAATAGGGATTTGAGATTTTTGTCGATTATTTCGATTATTTCGATTATGGTATCGTTATCCGAATTACTTATATGGAAAGAAGTCGGTTCTGTATAGTCGGAAGTAGTTAATAATTCAGGAGAAGTTATAGTAGACGTAGAGGACAAGAATAATACCTTGCCCCCTAGCCACAGAGCTATGGTTAGTAATGTTGAAATTAAAGTATATATTATATATTTATTCTTCATTTCACTTTATTTTGAGGGTTCCCTCGCGGAATTTGCGGTTCCATCGATGGAGCATTACCCAGCCTCGGATATTTTCGTCAGCTGAGAATGCCATCCAGATGCCAGCTAATCCGAGACCGCAATAGATACCCCAAACCCAAGACATGCCAGTAGCTACGCCCCATACGGAGATGGCACCGAAGGCGACAGGGAAAACGTAATCGCCTGCTGCTCGGAGGGCTCCGATGACTATCATATTCAAGGCGCGTCCGATTTCAAGGATTATATCTATCCATACAGTAGTTACTACTATTGATATGATTATAGGATTATCTGTAAATATTTCAATTATCCAAGGGCAAGCACAAGCGATTATGATGCCCATAGTAACGGAAACCTGTATAGCTCTTTTTGAGCAATATAGGCATAATTTGTGGGCGGCGTTGACACGTTCCTCGCCAACTAGGAATCCGACCATGATGGTACAACTCTGAGATACGGCGAAGGTGAACAAATAGCCGACCAACACGATATTTATCAGGTATGTACGAGCGATAAGAGCCTCGTTGCTGATAAGGTTGATAAAATATGTCACGGTAATCTGGGATAAGTCGTATGAGATCATTTCGCCTGCGCCGGGGAGTCCTATATTCAGAACTTCCTTAAGTTTATCCCATCTGAAAGGCAAGGCATCGCTCAAGTGGAGATCCTTTACTACGATTTTCTTCAGGCATATAAAAACTATAGTAAGAGAGATAAGGCGTGAGAATACGGTACTGATAGCGGCACCCTCGACACCTAGGGCGGGGAAAGGACCATGGCCGAAGATGAGCATATAGTTGCCGATGATGTTTACGATATTGACAACAAATATGGCTACCATAGGGAATTTTGGGCGTTGCAAGCTACGAAGTATAGCTGAAACAGTAAGGGACAAAGCCTGTACCCAAGCAAAGCTACCCACTATGCGCATATATGAGATAGCGTAATCCCTAAGTTCGGGGCGTAATCCCATCATATCTATCAATTCTGGGGCGTAGAAGAACAACAAGGCACTCATTATGGAAGAGAATACCATATTGAATACTAGGGATACTCCTATGATCTCCTTTACATTCTGGTGTTCTTTCATGCCCAGATACCTAGAACATAGGACGCTAGTACCAGTTGTAACGATGCCAAAGAGCAAGAATACCATATTCATGAGCTGGTTGACAACTCCTACGGCGCCTACGGCGTAGTCGGAATAAGAGCCCAACATAAAGGTATCGCCCATTCCCAGTAACATTACTAGTGTAATTTCAAGGAAGATTGGCCATGTCAGGTGTAGTAATCTGTTTTTCATTGTGTGTTGATTAGACTATTGCGTGACTCTTTAAGAATCCAAAAGATGTTGGAATCTGTCACGTATTGTATCGCGTATATCTGTTAATGTGCCTTTGATTTCTGTTATAGCCTGAGGGATATCGGTGTTGAGTGGGAATCCCTGGTAATAATCTGGGGAAGGGACTACGACCCTCAGCGACTGAGGGAGAATACGGACTTTGGCGTGAGGGTCGAAAGTTACAGGCTCACCGTCTATATGTCCGTATAGAGGCTCTGGGTTGTTCAGCTCCACTGATTGAGCTTTAATAACCTCGTCGTACTTATTTCTCTCGATACTCTGGTTGAATAGTGAGAATAGGAGTGATGGTACGGCATAGTTGGGGAATTCGCTTACTACGCAAACATCAATTAGTCCATCATCCAAGGATGCGGTAGGTGCGATTCGGATATTATTACCCCATTGAGCGGAGTTGGCGAACGAGACTAGGAATGCCTTACGGTTATACTTTTGCTCGTCGATGTTTAGGTAATATTTTTCGGGTATATATTTAGGAAACTCCTTAGCGATGAGCCGCATATATTGCATAGGTCCGCGCACCTTTGACTTGGCGAATTTATGGCTGATATATGCATCGAAGCCGATACCTGCAACGTTGAGAGAGTAGTAATCTTGGATTTGCATTACGTCGATGACGCGAGTATAGCCCTCCTGGATTACCTCGAGAGCGGCAGAAACTCGGCTTGGGATTCCCAGCTCGCGAGACAAGCCGTTGCCAGAACCAGCGGGAATGATGCCCAAGGCAGTTCTTGAGCCTATGAGTCCACTACCCACTTCGTTGACAGTGCCATCTCCTCCGACTGCTACGATTATATCTACACGGTCGCGATACTCCTGGGCAATTTCAAGAGCGTGTCCATGGTGTTGGGTTACGATGATCTGTTGGGTGGTATTGTTACCATCCTTCTGCCAGCTATCTCGTATTGTGTGTATGATCTGTCGTTTTTTACCCACACCTGAGTGGGGGTTGACTATATACACTATTTTCTGCATTTGTTGCCTAGGTTTATCGTAGAGAAATAACTGTACCTGCTTTTAGGCTCTCTGTTGCATCGATATTGTTACGGCGAGCCAAGCGGTTGAGTTTAATGCCGTATTTCTGGGAGATTGACCAAAGGGTATCGCCCGCCTTAACGACATGGGTAGGGCAATCGCGGTGAGCGCGATTACGTTTAGTGCCCAGGTAGAGATACTTCATTGAGCCAAGTTTCTCGTCGCCCGTCATATCGTTGTACTTCCACAAGTCGCTTACCAAGATATGGAATTCGACTGCGATACGTTCTGCGGTATCGCCCTCGCGCAATTCGATATAACGTACGCCGTTATTGTAGGCTGTTTTATGTTTACCGAGAGGATCTATTTCGAACTTAAATGAGCTATTCCTTATAGTAGGAGTCTTTCTAGTAGGAGAGATGATATCCTTCTGAGGTTTTTCCTCCTCCTTGACTGTTACGACAGGAGCGACTGAGTTGTCTTTAGGGGTATCGGAATCGAATTGGTAAAGTTCGAGTCTTTCGATGATATCTATGAGGCGTGTGGCATAATTAGGGTCGGTTGCGTAACCGGCAGCCTTAAGGCCCTTGGCCCATGCCTTATAATCGGTAGGTTTCAGGGAAAATAAGCTTTGGTAGCGACTTTTGGATACGAGGAAGTAAGTATGGTCGCTGAAAGACTCAGAAGCAGACTTATATTTGCGGAAGCACTCCTGGTTTTTGTCGTCGTCGTGGAATATTGTTTCGCCGGTCCAGTCGTGGCACTTGATGCCGAAGTGGTTATTGCCATTGACAGCCAGCATGCTATTACCACAATCGCTCTCCAATATACCTTGAGCCAAAGTGATGCTAGCAGGGATGCCGCTTTTTTTCATTTCGGCAATAGCCCAACCTTTGTATTGAGAGATATACTCCTCTTGAGTAATCCTTTTCTGGGCAATTGATGTCAGGGTGGAGAAGATTATTGAGAATATAAGAATATATTTTCGCTGTATTGTCATACTACTATCTATTTGGTAATATTTGGCTCTGCAAAGTTAGTATTTTTGAGTGGGTTTGTCAAATTGGGCAGATAAAAAGAGAGCACCAATCCGATGGATTGATGCTCTATGTATTTATGTAAAATGGAGAGTAGGATTACTCCCAGTTACCTGCGTTGTTGTTAGCCTCCTCGAGGTCACCTACCTTAAGACCTGGGTAACGGCCGAGCTGCTTAGCCTCGTCGTCGAGGTTGATACGATACTGCTCGTCGAGACCCTTAAGGAAAACCTTGTTAGGGACCTTAGCCTCGAATACTGGGATTACGAGGTTAGAGCTTGTCTTGATTGTACCTGCACCGAGTTCGAACTTAGCACCATTTGTGAAAGGAACGATCTCGAGTTCTTCAGGAGCGATATTCTTGCAAAGAGAGTCCTTTACAGAAACGTATACTGTATCGCGCTTGATGATACCCAACTTGAGGGCCTCTTTCTCTGTCATACCTGCATTAAGCATTGAGTCAGTAAGGCTACCTTCGTTCTTTGTAATCTTGTAGTTACCAGTTTTTACGAAGTTGATAAGAGTATCGAAGCCACCTGTGTAACGATCGTTAGTAGCCTTGTAAGCTACCTGAGCATCGCGGATGATCTTAAGTCTCTCTACAACTGCTGCCTTACGCAAGTCGTAATTCTCTTGGAAAATGATAGGCTCTTGAACGCTTTTGTACACCAACCAGCCGAGGCCTACGATGACGAACAAGAGGATAATCTGAAGTGCGGTTTTCATTTTATCTGTTTTATAGTTTTCTTTGATTTAAGGATTAACCACTTATGCGGTTAATAATTGACGCAAAAATATAAAAAATATTACATCAACAATAACACTTGTGTTATTTTCTCTGCTTTTTTTGTTCGCGAAGTAATTCTTCGTAGCGAGCTTGCCACTTAGACTTCTTGGAAGGTTTCTTCTTATTCGCCTCAATTTGAGCGAGAATGCTCTTTTCGTCGATGAAGAACCTCTTGATAATTGCTGTTTGAAGGATTGTTATCAGCATTGACAAGAAGTAATAATAGTTAAGGGCTGCAGGGAAGTCGTTCAAGAAGAACAACATCATTACAGGCATCATGTACATCATCATACCCATACCTGGCATGGTTTGGGATTGATTTTGCATTTGAGCCTTGCTATAGATGACCTGTACGGCGCAGAACAAGAGGCAGAATAAGCTGATGTGGGCGCCATAGAAAGGAATCTTGAACGGGAGGTCGAGGATGCTATCGTAGGTAGACAAGTCGTCGGCCCAAAGGAAAGACTCTCCGCGGAATTCGATAGCTGCAGGGAAGAATCGGAAAGCGGCGAATACGATAGGCATCTGGAGGAGCATAGGGAGGCATCCGCCCATAGGGTTTACGCCGGCCTTTTTATAGAGGTTCATTGTCTCCTGCTGGCGCTCCATAGCTTTTTCTGCTGGTATGCGCTTATTGATTTCGTCGATTTGAGGTTTCAAGACGCGCATCTTAGCCTGGCTCTTGTAAGAAGAGAATGTAAATGGGAAGATGATAGTCTTGATGATGATGGTGAGGAGCAAGATGATCAATCCGTAGCTATCGAATGCCATTTCGAGGTATTTGAAGACTGGGATGATGAAATACTCGTTGATCCAACCGAATATGCCCCAGCCAAGAGGGAGGAGTTCGGTGAAGTCCAAATCCTTGTAGCTATCGAGAGCGTAGTAGTAATTTGGCAAGAAGAAGAAGCTGAAATCGGCAGATTCGTGAGGTTTATTCATATCGAATTTTACGCCGAGATTAGAAGCTACATCCTTCATTATGAGGGTATCCTTGTCGATATCGTGGGCCACAGATGACAGTGTAGCGCCGGCGAAAGGGGTATTAGCCTTAAGGATAGAGCTAAAGAACTGGTCCTTGTAGGCTACCCAATCGATACCGAGGTTTTCCTCCTTATGCTGTTCGCCTGTAGCGCCGAGGTCCTCGACATCACCATTATTTATACGATAGTAGACACCGCTCCAAGTGCTCTCGGACTTATGACCTTTTTCGGCATAAGGCATTGCGATCGCCCACTCGAGTTCGATAGCAGGGTTGCGGTTAAATAATTTATCGCCCAGGCTATCGGCGGTAATGGTATAATGAACCTCGTAAGAGTTATGAGGCAAGAAATAGCTCATTGTCAAGCTTCCGTTACCGATATTAGCGATGTAAGATACGCTAGAGTCGTTCTGCTCCTTAAGTTGGAAGAACATGTCGCCGGTAAAGAAAGAGCGATTGTTGTGGATGAAGCTAAATCCGAAACGGTTGTTGTCGCCATCGAACAATTTCAAAGCCTTGTTGCCATAAGCCTTGTACTCCTTAACCTCGGCAGAATAGACTCTTGCGCCCTTGCTAGAAAGTTGGAGCGAGATAAGGTTGTTTTCGAGCTTTGTGAAGTTCTGTTCGCCCTCCATACAAGGAGCCAATATGCCGTATTTGGCATTAAGTTGGTTGAGGCGAGTTGAGTCGTCGACTGCGATTTCGACAGACTGAGCAGCCTGAAGAGCTGAGATGCTGTCTTGGCGAGCCTTTTCGGCTGCGGCCTGTTGCTCGTGATATGCGCGCCATTTTTCACGTTCCTCCTCGCTAGGAGAGTTGATCCACTGGAAGATGACGATAATGGCAAATATCAAGGCAAGTCCGATGTACGATTTCTTGTCCATTTAATATTTGAATATTTGGGCGCAAAGATAGTGATAATTCCGTATTCCTAATTCCTATTTCCCAAAATTCTTATGGCTATTATAAATGCTGTCTGAGTTATATGTACACTCAGTCTGAGTATGGTCTGCATTAAGGGAGCATAGTGTTTGCTCGCAATTTTTTGTGATGCGTGCTATAAATTAAAGTAGTAGAAAATAATTGTGTAAGCTCGGGCTAGTACAAGGGAAGACCCTTGTTGGTCGTAATTTTTTTATTTATTGGAGGAAAGGGGAGTAAGGGAGTTTGATGATGAGTGGAAGAAATTTGTTGTGGGGAAATGGTTGTTATTTATTATATTTGTGGCGAAGAATAAAGACAGACGATATATAATTAATCCCAAAATAATTGAAAATATGGACAGATACCTAGATCCCAAAGCCGACCTTACCTTCAAGAAGGTCTTTGGTGAGCATCCAGATTTGCTCATCAGTTTTCTCAATGCCATGCTGCCGCTAGAAGAAGGCGAGAGTGTGGTAGAGGTGGAATATCTGCCTACGGAGCTTGTTCCAGAGAATCCACTCAAGAAGAACAGCATAGTAGACGTACGCTGCAAGGACCAGAACGGCAGGCAATTCATAGTTGAGATGCAGATGATATGGTCGGATGAGTTCAAGCAGAGGGTACTTTTCAATGCATCGAAGGCGTATGTGAAGCAGCTTGATTCGTCGGAGAACTACAAGCTCCTTCAGCCAGTATATTCCATAAACCTGGTCAATGAGATATTTGAGACCACGATGCCGCATACGTTCTACCACCACTACAAGTTGGTTCACTCAGAAAGTTCCGACAAGGTGATAGACGGTCTTCAGCTTATCTTCATAGAGTTGCCCAAGTTTTTCCCCAAGACTATCAGTGAGAAGAAGATGCGCGTGCTGTGGCTCCGTTTTCTCACAGAGATAGACGAGAAGACCAGGAGAGTCTCTCCAGAGCTGACAGAAGACCAGCATATAAGCAAGGCGTTGACATTGGTGAAGGAGTCGGCCTTTGATGATGCACAG
>JAKSLE010000029.1 GCA_024401365.1 Bacteroidales bacterium
CATGTATATTCCTTATAGTTTGTCATCATTCCATAATCAGTTCCCTTCTGCGATGTGCAAAGACCGAATGCAGAGAACGTTACGTCTTGTATCTCAGGATGGTTGATCAGCATCTCTCTATACGTTCTGTTATTTGATGCTATACCCCATGGAATCTGGCTATAAAGAACATCGTTGCTTCTATATCCTTTATCGTGATTCTTCATATAATTCATCTGAACTTGCACAAAGAAGGCAAATATGATTAGTATAAATGAAACTACAACTTGCAGACCTATTAGTGCATTGCGCAGTGTTCGTCCATGATCGGTATGTGAAAAATTCCCTTTCAGAACTATAGCCGGAGGAAAGGATGTACCGTAAATTGCCGGATATAACCCCGACAGAATACTTATAGCAATAGCTCCTATAGCCAACAATGTATAGAATCCTATGTTGTCTGATGGTAGTATACTGCCATCTATCAAATCTGAAATATTGGTAAGACTGATTAGGTATACTATAAGCATACTCGTTATTACTGCACAAACAGCTACTTTCAGAGAGTCTCGACATTGAATCCATATCAATTCGAGTTGTGATGCACCTAAAACTTTTCTGGTATTAAGCCCCTTAATCTTTGTTGGAACTTCTGCCATTGAGATATTCAGGTAATTTATCATTGCGACCAACAACAGAATTACTGCTATCGACATCAACGCATAGAGCGTACTCTGGTTGCTTTTTGGAACCATATCATGCTGAGTGTCTGAAACATAGTGCACGTCATGTAGTTGAGTAAGCCTAAGATTTATACCCTTCTCATCGTTAAGCGCATTAGCCCCATTAAAAGCATTGGAAAGATAATCAAACGATATGCTATGCAACTGCTTCTCAAGAAGACCGACATCAACTCCTTGAGCAATCTTTATAATGCATGAATAGTTGAAATACAAATGAAACATTCCGTCCTTACCCAATGTCTCTATGAAATCAACTCGAGGAGTCACTCCGTTTTCTACTAAAGGTCTATAAACACCTGATATTGTATACGTGTTATTGTTCTCATCTTCAAACATTTTGCCTACTGCACTCTCATCTGGATAGAGAATGTCCGCCAAATCTGTTGTAATCAGAATCTTTACAAGAGAATCGGCATCATTGCAAACTCCATCTACAAGTTCCACTCCCAAAATATCTAAAGCGTCTTGTGAATAGCGATTGGAAACTTTTGTTATATAGGAACATTCTGTACTGCCACATCTGCGGATATTTTTTGTAGATGGCTCCAGATTAACAATACCTACCAATTCTATCTCAGGTACTTTGTGGAATTCTTCAAATAACAAGCGCGGACAATGTACCCAATACCGTTCTTTGGCTAGTGCTAGTTCTACTCTGTATAGTCTGTCTGAGTCTGGGTAGCCTTTTGCAAAGGTTACATCCCATTTTACCTGTACCATAATTATAGCGAAAGCCGAGAACGCTATAGTCAAGCCCAGGTAGTTGAGTATTTTTGTGAATGAGAATTTCATATCAATATATTTTCTATTGGTTGTTGATACTATTTATTAATCTAACTCAAGAATCTCATTGTCTCCGAAGGCTTCATAATTCGATATAATAACCTTCTCGCCTGCTTCTAGCCCTTCTGTGATCTCATATGATTTCGGATTCTGTCTCGAAATCTTTATCTCTCGCTTGTAGGCTTTCTTTCCACTCTTATCCAAAACAAATATCCATTTACCGCCTGTCTTCTGGAAGAATACTCCTCTTGGTATCATAATGGCATTGTCGCTCTGTCCCATCATCAGGTTAATATAGTATGTCTGCCCACTGCGCATATTTTCTGGTCGCTCGCCGACTAGTGTCAACTCTGTGCGGAACTTACCTCCTACTACTTCTGGATATACCTTGCGTACGCGAAGATAATATGTCTTGCCATTACGCTCAAAGGTCGCTTCTAACCCTTTTTCAACTTTGTCTATGTAGTGCTCGTCTATCATGGCCTCTACTTTATAATCGGATAAATCGTTAATCTGCCCTATACTCGATCCACTGCCTATACTCTGACCTAACTCAACATTCAGGGAACCAAGCTCTCCATCTATCGGACTCTTTATCTCAAGATTTTCTTTCCTCTTCCTGTGCAATTCCATACTCATGTCTATTACAGCTAGGTCATTCTTCATCTTCCTGAGGTCGTTTACCTGATATATGCTGTCTTGCATAAGCTGAAATTCTATAAGTTTCTTGTTCTCTACCGCCAATTCATACTCTTCTTTTGCCTGATCATAATTCTCTTTGCTAGTGAGATTTTCTGAATACAACTTTTCTTGTTGCTTGAACGATCTCTGCGCTCTGCGCATCTTTATATCTGCATCTTTTAGACTCAATTTGTCTCTGAGTATATTTTGCTCTACCGTAAGTGCCTGATTTCTAACTATACTTTGCTTTTCTACTAAACTGTTCTGCGCTTCTAGTATCGAGAGCTCTAAAGATGAGTTCGATAGCCGTACTATAACATCTCCTTTCTTTACTTGCGTCCCTTCTTCTAAAACTTTCTCTTTTACTATGCCTCCTTCTTCAGGGGTGAGACGTACTATGCTGATAGGCAGTACTTTACCATCCAACCTTACATAGTCGTCAAATTGCCCTTTCTGCACATTTACTATGCTTATCTCTCCGGAATCTACTCTCATAGTCCCCTTGCCATTGCTCATTATCAGCCATATTACAAGGGTAATGACTAATGTTCCACCTACTATATATGGTATGTGCTTCTTTCTTAAGCCTTTTTTATGTTGAATTTGAATATCCATGACTACTCGTATAAATATGTTTATCTAAATCAATTTACCAACTTTTTATGCCTTTATAATAATCTACCAATCTTTGTTGATTCAACAATGTCAATTTAGTACTTAACAAAATCAACTGCGCGTAGAAGTAATCTTCAGCACTGCTTCTGATCTCTAACGCAGAGAGAAGACCCTCGTCGAATTTCTTGCTGGCCAATTGGTACGCTAGCTCTGTCGATTCTACATTTTTCTCCCTGCTGGCTACTTCTATTACCGATGCATCTCTGTCCATAATGGCTATTTGTATATTTTGCTCCAACTGCTGCATAACTTTTTTCTCTTGGTTTACCATCTTCTGATAGCCTATCTTCGAGTGCTTTATAGAGGTCGACCTCCCTAATCTGTCAAATAACGGCAAAGATATCGTCATCCCTACTATCTCTCCCCTGTTCGATTCAAACTGGTTGCTGAATGATGCCCCCGAATGCCCCGTCAAATCCTTGTAGTAACCTGTCCCTACTTGCGCAAAGACCGAAATCGTAGGTAATACGGATAATATACTGGTCTTGTACGTTAGGTCGTAGTACTTCTTTTCTAGCTTGACTGTCTTCGCATCTAGATTGTTCTCTTCTGCATAACGGAATATCTCTTCTATATTGTCTGCCCCAAAAGATACTTGGGCGTCCTTAACTATGGTGTCAACGTCTAATGCCTCTCTTACTGGCATGCTCATATACATCTTGAGCTTCATTATCGAATTCTCATAATTCTTCTTTTCTGCTATGAGCGCCGATTCGTCTGCCGAGTGTGTCGATTGCATCAGTGCTACGTCATTGCTGCTCTTCACCCCTATCTCGTATTGAATCTTTGCTTGCCTGAGCAACTCTTCACTGGTCTTGAGCTTCTTCTCTTTTAGCAACACACTGCTCTTGTAATATACCGCCGTCGTATAGGCTTTCATTACTTCTATAGCTATGTCGTCTCTCTTTTTCTCATAGTCGTTGAGCATCTTGTCCTTGGCTAAACGCGCCTGACGCCACCCGTTTATCGTCTTACCTCCATCAAATAGGTCCATCGATGCAGTCAACTTGTAGTCGTTCGAGAATTGCTTGATCTGCATGTACGTGTTGGTATTCTGGTCTACATTCCTACCCCATCTTACATTACCGTCTACCGATGATTCTATGTAGGGCGCAAAGGCTGCCGTGGCTTGGGTCATGGCGGACTGACTGTCTTTGTAGTCCAAATGTGCGTTCTTTACATCTAAATTGCTGCTGATAGCATACTTTATGCACTCATCCATCGTCCAAGTATTCTTGCTGTTCTGCGCCTTCAGATTCGAGACAAGACTCGCAAGGATCAATAATATGGTAACTATCGTTTCGTACATGATATCTTTTTCTTTATCGTTTTCTGCCTACTAAAATACCAATAGGCGTGCCAAAATAGCTATTTCACTGTAACCCAATATACTAGCATTTCAGCCCCTCTTACTACACTGTCCATTTTTTTGACAATAGCGTCAAATAATTAGACACTATTAAATTTTTTACACACTATATTTACCTACCTTTGCACCAGAAAACATTATATCTTGTCCCAAATGAAGAACACTACCGTATTAGGCTTCATGGCAGCAGCAGCTCTCGCTTTTTATAGCTGCTCTCCTTCTGATAGCTATACTATCTCTTGCCAATACCCCGACAATTCGCTCAATGGTACGTACGCTCGCTTGGTTTCTTTTAATACTAGCCTCCGCGATAACAACGTACTGGATTCGGCTCTTATTGTCAACCAAACGGCTACTTTCAACGGTACAATACCTAATTCCGAGGTGTGCGGTATCTTTTCCGGCCCTCGCGACCGTGTTCTTTTTGTCCTCGAACCTGGCAATATTACTATTAATGCCGAGAACGACCACATAGCTGGCTCGCCTCTAAATGACGAATGGGCCACATTCCGCACTTATTCCGACTCTGTAAACGCTTCTGCCGAGGAGTCTTATAATGGTATAGTCTTAAATAGAACTATTACTACCGCTCAAAAAAATGTGCTGGTTGATAGCCTCATTACCGATTATAGCCAGAAAATCCTCGATAGAGGAACTAGCCTCTTAAACAACCACCGAAATGACGCCCTCGGCCGATTGGTGTTCTGGATGGATATAGCTAATAACGATATCATGGATGCTAATAGATACAAAGCTCTCATAAATGAGGCTGGTAACTATATTACGTCTTATGGCCCTATCGAAAATATTACTATGCGTTACAACGCTCAGGAGGCAACTTCCGCTGGCCACATGTTTACAGATTTTACTATCCCTAATGGTAACCTCGACGGCTCTAGCGTCTCTTTCTCTGATTACGCTGGTAAGGGTAAACTTCTATTGGTCGATTTCTGGGCTTCTTGGTGCGGCCCTTGCCGTAGAGCTATGCCTAATATCGCCGAGGCCGCTAATTCTTTCCCTGCTGATAAATTCCAAGTCCTCTCTATCGCCGTCTGGGACGAACACGACGAAACCCTTAAGGCTATGTCTCAATTGAATATGACTTGGAACCATATTATCGATGCTAATACTATCCCTACCGACCTTTACGGCATAAATGGTATCCCACATCTTATGCTTATCGGCCCCGATGGTACCATCCTCCACCGCGGACTCGCTCCTAATAATATAATGTCGGTGGTCAAGGAACATCTGAATAAATAAATCCCGCTTATACCCCCTTAACCGTATATAGCCTGCAGAGTGACCCTACTTTGCAGGCTAACTTTTTATACCCTCAAATAAAAAAAACTGCGAGCAAACTCTACTTTCTATATACCCACAAACATACTTCTATATAAAAAAACTGCGAGCAAACTCTATGCTCCCTTATACCAGAGACTAACTACCAACTACCCCCCTCGTACCCCCAGGCGACAATCACACCAACCATTTTTATTTGTCCAAATGATATTAAATTTGCCTCAAAAAACTTGCTAACCCAAAATAAATTCCTATATTTGCATCATCAAACGAACGACATCGACATAGTATTGAATCTTTTTTTCAGATGTCGTAATCATTTCCAATAAAACAAAACTAAAACCAAACAGTCCTGAGAATCTTTGAGTAGATTCCAAGTTCTAAGTTTCCACGTATGTATACACAAGAAGAACTCGCAAATCTTCGTATGCCCGAGTTGCGAGACATTGCAAAAAAGGTCAACCTCAGAAGAGCTGACCAATACAAAAAACAGGAGCTAATCGAACAAATATTGACCGCACAAGCCAATCCTGCTGCTATGTCTAGTACCGACCTCCCTAAAAGAGGCCGCAAACCTAATGCAGAGAAAACTACACAATCAACCGTAGCTCCAGCTGAACAACCAACCGTTGATGCACCTTCTCAGAGTATCAACGATGACTTCGAGTCAGCTATCTCTAATATATTCAGCGCAAATGACAGCAAAGACATGGACAGTACTCCTGCCCCAGCCAACGAACAGTCTATTGCCCCTGAACAGAAACAGAAAAAGAACAACCGCCCAGTTAACCAACGTCGCAACCAGGGCGGCATGCCATATCACGACTTCTCTATGCCTGGCGGTAAGGAGAGTCAACAGAAAAAACAACTTGCTCAACAGCAGGCTCAGGCACAACAGCCTCAGCAACAACAGGCGCCTTATAAACCTTCGCCTTTTGATATGCCTCAGTCTAATGCCCCTCGCCAGCCACAACAGCAACAACAGCTTACCGAGGTACAACCTCAGCCAATGCCTCAGCAGGTTGAACAACCTATGCCTCAACAGCCTCAGCAACCTCAACAGCAGCAACAGCGTCCTCAGCAACAACGCCAGAATTTGCCTGGCCAACGCGTCGATTACTGGCAGCGCCCTCAAGATATTCAGGACCGCGAGCCTTATATGATGTACGATTTCGAGGATATAGTTACCGCTACAGGCGTACTGGAGTTGATGCCCGACGGATTCGGATTCCTCCGCTCTTCCGATTACAATTACCTCAGCTCGCCTGACGATATATACGTGTCTCCTCAACAAATCCGCCAGAGCGGTTTGCGCGTAGGCGATACCGTAACAGCTACTATCCGCCCACCTAAAGAGGGCGAGAAGTACTTCCCTATGGTTAATGTCGTAGATGTAAATGGTAAGGCCCCTGCTGAAATACGCGACCGTATGCAGTTCGAACACCTCACTCCTATCTTCCCTGATGAGAAGTTCGACCTCTCGCATGGCCGCCATTCTAATATATCTACTCGTATCGTCGACCTCTTCGCCCCTATCGGTAAGGGTCAGCGTGGCCTTATCGTAGCTCAGCCTAAAACAGGTAAGACTGTCCTCCTCAAAGATATCGCCAACGCTATCGCCGATAACCATCCCGAGGTATACATGATCATCCTCCTCATCGATGAACGCCCAGAGGAGGTAACAGATATGCAACGCTCCGTAAATGCCGAGGTTATCGCCTCAACTTTCGATGAGCCTGCAGAACGTCACGTAAAAGTGGCTAACATAGTCCTCGAAAAGGCTAAACGCCTCGTAGAGTGCGGCCACGATGTCGTTATCCTCCTCGATTCTATTACTCGCCTCGCTCGAGCTTACAATACCGTAGCTCCTGCTTCTGGTAAGGTCCTCTCTGGTGGCGTCGACGCTAACGCCCTCCAAAAACCTAAACGCTTCTTCGGTGCAGCACGTAACGTCGAAAATGGTGGATCTCTTACTATCATCGCTACCGCCCTCACCGAAACTGGCTCTAAAATGGACGAGGTTATCTTCGAGGAGTTCAAGGGTACAGGTAATATGGAGCTTCAGCTCGACCGTAAGCTGGCAAACCGCCGCATATTCCCTGCCGTCGATGTTACTTTGTCTTCTACCCGCCGAGATGACTTGCTCCAGGATCCAAATACGCTCAACCGTATGCGTATCCTCCGAAGCAATGGCCTCACAGATATGAACGCCGCCGAAGCTATGGAGTTCCTCATTACTAGATTGAACGCTACACGCTCCAACGAGGAGTTCTTGGTTTCAATGAATAGCTAATATCATACCATGAAGGTCTCTCTTCTGCAATCAGATATAGTAAAGGGCAATACCCCAGCTAACTTGGCCCACCTCGACAATCTGCTCTCCCCTCTCTCTAAAGGAGATACAGATCTCATCGTAATGCCAGAAATGTTCCACTGCGGCTTCACCTTCGACCCTAAGTCTAATGCCGACTCGGGTTCTGGCACGGCAATTGCATGGATGCTCAATAAAGCGGCCTTGTTAAATGCCCACGTGTGCGGAAGCGTCTCTTACCCTCACGAGAATAAGTGGTACAATCGCCTCGTAGTAGCAGCCCCCGATGGCTCTATTACATCCTACGACAAACGCCACCTCTTCTCCATGGGAAGCGAAACCGAAGTATACTCAGCAGGAAACGACCGCGTAATAGTTACTATCGCAGGAGTACGTATCTTACTTCAGATATGCTACGACCTTCGATTCCCTGTATTTAGCCGATACCAAGGCGACTACGACGCTATAGTATATGTCGCTAATTGGCCTGCCGCTCGCCGCGAAGTGTGGAATATCCTGCTTAAAGCCCGAGCAATAGAAAACCAATGCTACGTAATCGGCGTAAATAGAGTGGGCTTGGATGATACAATTAAATATTCTGGCGACTCAGTCCTAATCTCCCCTCGCGGTAAGGTCGAGGCCCAGGCAGAGGAGTTCATGGAACAACTGGTCACCGCAAATATCGACCTCGAGTCTCTCGCTTCTTTCCGCAGCAAATTCCGCGTATTGAACGACCGCGACTCGTACACATTAAACTAGATTTATACTTTTATTCAATAAAACGATACCTATTAACTAATTTCAAAAAATGGGAAAAGTATTACAGATTGGTGCTGGTGGTGTCGGCACTGTCGTAGCTCACAAGATGGCAGCTTTGCCAGAGGTATTCTCCGAGATTACTCTCGCTAGCCGCACAAAGAAAAAGTGCGACGCTGCTGCTGAGGCTATTTTCAAGGCTACTGGCACGAAAATCAAGACCGCTCAGGTCGATGCCGACAATGTAGATGAACTCGTTAAGTTGATTAACGAGGTTAAGCCTGATCTTGTTGTCAATGTCGCTTTGCCATACCAAGACTTGACAATCATGGATGCTTGTCTCTTGACAGGTGTCTCTTATCTCGATACAGCTAATTACGAGCCTAAAGACGAAGCTCATTTCGAGTATAGCTGGCAGTGGGCTTATAAGGAGCGCTTCGAACAGGCTGGCCTCACAGCTATCCTGGGTTGCGGCTTCGACCCAGGTGTGTCTGGCGTATTCACAGCTTATGCCGCTAAGCATCATTTCGACGAAATCCACTATCTCGATATCGTCGATTGCAACGCTGGTAACCACCATAAGGCTTTCGCTACCAACTTTAACCCAGAGATCAATATCCGCGAGATTACCCAAAAGGGTCGCTACTATAAGGATGGTAAGTGGGTCCAGACTGGCGCCCTCGAAATCCATAAGGCTCTCACCTACCCTAATATCGGCCCAAGAGAGAGCTACCTCATGTACCACGAGGAGCTTGAGTCTCTTGCTAAGAACTTCCCTTCTATCAAGCAGGCTCGCTTCTGGATGACTTTCGGTCAGCAGTATCTCACTTATCTCGACGTAATCCAAAATATCGGTATGTCTCGTATCGACGAGGTGGTTTACGAGGCTGAGAAGGCCGATGGCTCAGGTACAGAGAAGGTCAAGATCGTTCCTCTGCAGTTCCTTAAGGCTGTATTGCCTAACCCTCAGGATCTCGGCGAGAACTACGAGGGCGAGACTTCTATCGGCTGCCGTATCCGCGGTATCAAGGACGGCAAGGAGCGTACATATTATATCTACAACAACTGCTCTCACGAGGCAGCTTTCAAGGAGACAGGTACACAGGCCGTAAGCTATACCACAGGCGTACCTGCAGCCCTCGGTGCAGAGATGTTCTTGCGCGGCCTCTGGCGTAAGCCTGGCGTATGGAACGTAGAGGATTTCGATCCAGATCCATTCCTCGCTCGCCTCGGCGAACAGGGTCTCCCTTGGGTCGAGAAGTTCGATATCGACCTGGAATTGTAATGTAATATTACTACATAAAAGGAGCGATGATACGGTTAATCTGTACCATCGCTCTTCTTATTATTTTTCGCACATATGCTCTCTATATGTTCTATATACACTCTATATACACTCTATATATACAGACATAACACATAGCGTCTTCTCATTCCTAAAGTCTTGTTGTGACTTTCTTAACCATCACATTTTTCCATTCAGCAAAATCCCCAGCTATAATGTGCTTTCGTGCCTCGCCTACCAACCATAAATAGAATGCTATATTATGCTGACTGGCAATCAGTGGACCTAACATCTCTCCCGCTACAAACAGGTGACGAACATATGCTTTTGTATAGCGACTGTCTACAAACGATGGCCCATAAGGATCAAGCGGACTGAAATCCTTACTCCATTTCTGATTCTTGAGGTTCACAACGCCTTCGGATGTAAATATCATACCATTACGCCCGTTCCTAGTAGGCATCACACAGTCAAACATATCTACCCCTAAGGCAATATTCTCTAATATATTGGCAGGTGTACCAACCCCCATCAAATACCTGGGCCTGTCTTTGGGCAATATGCCGTTTACTAGCTCTACCATCTCATACATCACTTCCGTAGGCTCTCCCACAGCAAGTCCTCCTATGGCATTGCCTTCTCGACCTAATGACGCAATATGCTCTGCCGCCCTGGTCCTGAGTTCTCTGTGCGCAGCCCCTTGAACAATGGGGAACAACGCTTGAGAGTGCCCATACAATGGCTCTGTAGTGTCAAAACGCGCTATGCAACGGTCTAGCCACTGCTCTGTAAGGTCAAGCGACTTCTTGGCATATTTATAGTCCGAGTCTCCAGGAGGACATTCGTCAAAGGCCATCATAATGTCCGATCCTATCTGCCTTTGTATGTCCATCACATTCTCTGGCGTAAATATATGCTTCGAACCGTCAATATGACTCCTGAACTGCGCCCCTTCTGGAGTGAGCTTCCTCATCTGACTCAACGAGAATACCTGAAAACCTCCACTGTCTGTCAAAATGGGCTTGTCCCAACCTATAAACTTGTGTAGTCCACCAGCCGCTTGCAAAACATCCATCGTAGGCCTCAAATATAGATGATACGTATTGCCCAGTATTATCTGTGCCTTGGCATCGTCCGAAACCTCCTTGAAGTGCAATCCCTTGACCGACCCTACCGTACCTACCGGCATAAATATAGGGGTCTCTATCTTGCCATGGTCGGTCTCTATCAGACCAGCTCTCGCATTGCTCTTTGTGTCAGTATGTTGTAATGTAAACTTCATCCAATAACTATCCGCTAATACGTAAAAAACCACCGCCCATCATAAATGAGCAGTGGACAATATCTGTGTATCGTACCGAAGCTATCTCTTAGTACTTAACCTCAACAAGCGAGATTGGACATGTCAAAATCGACTGGTAGTCCTCTCCAGACTCATACATATCCTCATCATCCTCATCGTAGTACCAGAAGATCTCAATCGTCCAGCCCTTTCGATACATAACCTCAAGACGCTTGAAGATATCCAAAATACACTTCGAAGAACTTGTGTTGAAGTACTCCAACTGTATCTTTACCGATGTCTTGCGCATCTCCTGCTCGCTATACTCCGTGAGCATATCTGTTAGAGGCTTGTAGAACTCTATCGAATTCTCAGGAATAGAGCGACCTTTAATCTCAATAACACCCTTCTCCGGGTCCATGAAGATGTAAGGTGTCTTTGAACTCTCTTCTATTGTTATAGTCTCCATACGAGTAATAATTTTTCTTTTTTAACCTATACGAAATTGTATGTTATGTTAATTGATGCACACGTCAAACGAGAAGAACACAACCCCAGGATTGTCCTTCACATCATAAAAGTCATACAAAAGCTTGTTACCAGTCTTCCTCGCCATGTCAATCATACCAATACCAGCACCACCCTTCGACGAGAAATCCTGATTATTGATAGTGTCTCGATAAAGCTGCTTGATCTCCGACGCATCCATAGCATTCAAACGATCTATGCGATTCTCTAAAATCGCCTTCTTCTCTCGAGGAATAAAGTTACCAGTAGTAACCCTGCACGAACTTCCATCTGTAGTCAAAACAATTGCACCCAACTTGTCGTCACCATACTCTTCTATCAACGACGGATTAGACTCAATATGATGATAAAGATTCTGAATGCACTCTACAAATATGTGGAAAGCTTTCTTACGGATGTTCTCCTGATCTACAAAACGGTTCAATCCCTGTTCTACCGCAGGAAGAACAGAATCTATATACTCAGACGTAAAGCCACCAACATGCTCAATCATAACCGAGCCTGTCGACTTACGCTTCATCCAAGCATTAAGATCAAAAACCGATGTAGAGGCATTTGCACCCATATACACAATTAACGCGGCAAATATAGTAAGTTTTTATAACTTATACACTACTGCGCGTCTTTTTTAACATTATCCTGTATTATCTTACTATGCGGCGGCACATTTTGCGTTACCCAAACATTACCTCCGATAGTCGAACCTTCTCCTATACGAACACGACCCAAAATGGTTGCCTGCGCATATATTACTACGTTATCCTCAATTATCGGATGCCTTGGCTCGCCCTTCAAAATATTGCCGTCTTTGTCCGTCGGAAAACTCTTGGCCCCTAATGTAACACCTTGATAAATCTTAACATTATTACCGATAATGGCCGTAGCTCCAATAACCACTCCCGTACCATGGTCTATCGCAAATCGCGAACCTATAGTCGCATACGGATGTATGTCTATTCCTGTCTCGGAATGCGCCATCTCAGTAATAACCCTAGGAATCAATGGCACCCCTATTTTATATAGCAAATGGGCAACTCGATAGTTTATCAACGCCCTGATACATGGATAGGCAAATACTATCTCCCTGTACGACTCAGCTGCTGGATCCCCATCATAAATGGCCTCAACATCCATATTGAGCATCCTGCGCAACTCAGGTAGCCCTTCTACAAACTTCATGGCCATCCCTTGTGCCTTCACTTGCAATGAATGCGAGTCTATCTTCTCACTGTCTTCTTCATATATGCACAACGCAGCATATATCTCGGATGACAGTATCAAACTGGCTTGCTCTACATTTACTCCCGTCAGATACCTCTCACTTTGCGGAATAAATGCATCCGTTACAAAATAACCAGGAAATATAATGCCCCTGCAGAGCATCACAAATTGCTTGAGCCTCTTGACATTAGGCATAGGCAATTCAATACCTCGCGCTCCGTATGGACGTAAACTGCGAACGTCTGTCTGCAACGCGTCAACCGTACGCTGTATCGTACGCATCATCTGTTCCTGTAAATTGTCACTCACCGCATAAAAAGTGTTTGTGTCACTTGTCAACTACATATCCATCTCACAAATGTGCAGACTGGCTCATACAATAAACCGCCTAATACTAGTAGCACTATTATCGCTCCAGCTACTTTGTTCATGTAATATAGTCGTCGTAACGTAAAATACTTCCTGAATAATCCTACTAACATCACTAGAGTGAGCCACCATAACGAAGCTCCAACTCCTACTCCTAGCATCCTCACTAATTGCTCTACCAACGTCTTTTCTCCTCCAAATATACTGAAAAGACTGAGAAACAGAAATATAGCTAGCGGATTTGTAAACGTCAGCGCAAAAGTGGAGCCGTAATCTTGCAGTAGCGTCTTGCTCTTCTTCGACTGCTGCTTCCTCATCTGCTTAACAGGATTGGAGAAGAATATCTTCAAGCCTAACCCTATGAGTATCACAGCCCCTAGCCATGTGAGCATCTCTTGATATTCTTCTATGAAACTTACTACAAGCGTAACACTGAATCCTGCTATCACTGCATAGATAAAGTCCGATGTCGCAGCACCAAGACCACTGGCAAAACCCGACCACCTGCCTTTGTATAGGGTCCTCTGTATACACAAAACACCTATCGGTCCCAATGGCATCGACGCCAGGAAACCTATCATAATGCCTTGTATAAGACTCCAACTAACTCCTATGACTTCAGTTGTCATATGACGGATATAACCCTATTACTAATTATATTTTTTCAAAAAACGCGACAAAGATACAACAAACTGCCAACTAATCAAAATACTTTTGTAATACTTTCTCAACATACTGGGGCATCCTCACCGGCCTACCAGTATTGATGTCTGTAAACACCAACGTCGTATCGCCTTCACATAGCTTCTCACCTTCTTGATTCTCAACTATATAGTCAAAATTCACACGTACCCCCGGCAATTCTCGCATAGCAGCGGTGACCGTCAACATATCATCATACTTGGCTGGCCTGAAATACTTGCAGTGTAGGTCTACCACCGGAAGCCTTATGCCGTTCTTCTCCATCTCTGCATATGGCATGTCTATCTCCCTGAACATCTCTGTCCTGGCTACCTCAAAATATATCGCATAGTTCGCATGATATACTACACCCATCATGTCAGTATCGGCATACCTGACCCTTATCTGTGATTTATGTTCAATCATAATTATTATATTTACATTTACCCATTACTATCATATCACACCATTCTCCTTAAGTGCTAATCTCATTTTTGGGCCAAAATAAAAAAACTGCAAGCAACAACTACCCTCCCTTATACCTGAAACTACCTTCCCTTATACCCGAGAATAATCCCTCTTACCTTCTACATTTCTTTAAGAGAATAACAAATATATGGTGACAGTTCGATTCAAAAACGATACAAATATAACCAACTTTGCAATAATTTAGCTAATATTGCACCATAAATAAAATTAGATAAAATGGTAAAAGTTAGACCTTTCAAAGGCGTACGCCCTCCACAAGCTATATCCAACAAAGTGGCTTGTCTTCCTTATGACGTAATGAATAGTCAGGAGGCTGCTCAAATGGCAGCTGGCAAACCGGAGTCGCTCCTCCACGTTACACGTGCCGAAATCGATCTCCCTGCCGACGTAGACCCTCATAGCGACACTCTATACCAGAAGTCGCTCGATAACTACAACGCAATGAAGGCTAACGGCTGGCTCGTTAAGGATGCTAAGCCTTGCTATTATGTCTACGCTCAGACCATGGAGGGCCGCCGCCAGTGTGGTATCGTTGGCGCAGCTTGGGCCCAGGATTATGTCGAGGGCCGTATCAAAAAACACGAACTTACCCGCCCAGATAAGGAGGAGGACCGTATGGTGCTTACTCGCTGGCTGAAGGCTAACGTGGAGCCTGTATTCTTCGCTTACAAGGCGGTTCCTGAAATCGACGCTATCGTAGCTGAATATACAGCTAAAACTCCAACATACGATTTTGTTGCCGAGGATGGCTTCGGTCATACTCTATGGGTAATAGATGACGACGCTAAGGTGGCTCGACTCCAGGAGCTTTTCGCTACTAAGGTCGACTCAACTTACGTGGCTGATGGCCACCACCGTACAGCAGCTGCAGCTCGCATCGGCGCCGAATTTGCTTCAAAGAACCCTAACCATACTGGCGACGAGGATTATAACTATTTCATGGCTGTCCATTTCCCTGACTCGCAACTCCGAATCATGGACTACAACCGCGTAGTTAAGGATCTTAATAATTTGTCGGAGGCCGATTTCATCAAGGCTGTCGAGAAAACTATGGTAGTTACTCCTATGGGTAATGCCCCATACGCTCCTCAGAAACTCCACGAGTTCTCTATGTACCTCGCAGGTACTTGGTACAAACTGGAGGCCCGCCCTGGTACATACAACGATAACGACCCTATCGGCGTTCTCGACGTAACCGTACTCTCTAATAATGTTCTTGCCGATGTCCTGGATATTCAGGACCTCCGCCGTTCAACTCGTATCGATTTCGTAGGCGGTATCCGCGGCTTGGGCGAACTCCAGCGTCGCGTAGATTCTGGCGAAATGAAGGTGGCTTTCGGCATGTACCCTGTATCTATGAAGCAGCTTATCGATATCGCCGACTCAGGTAATATCATGCCTCCTAAGACTACATGGTTCGAGCCTAAACTTCGTTCTGGTTTGGTAATCAAAGAGATCGAGAAATAAACAATGAAAAATCTCATAAAGACTTCATTCGCAGCATTGACCATCCTCTTGGCTTCTTCGTGCGCCAAGCAGGAGGCTATGCGAATCGCTTGCGTGGGCGATAGTATTACCGAGGGTTGCGGTATCAGCTACCAAAGCTACAATAGCTACCCAGCTCGCTTGGATTCTATCCTGGGCAAGGAGTACGAGGTGCTCAACTTCGGGCGCTCTGCTACAACAATGATGCAGGATGGCAACTTCCCTTACTGGTCCGCTAAGGAGTTTAATAATATGCTGACTTACCACGCCGATGTCCATGTCATCATGCTGGGCACCAACGATGCTAAGTTCTTCCAGTGGAACCCAGATAAGTTTAAGTCGTCCGCTCAGGCAATGATCGATACTATATATAGTGTCAATCCTAAAACGAAGATCTACCTCTGCCACTGCATCCCAGCACGTGCTACTCAGTGGGAAATCTCCGATTCCGTAATCTCTTCATACACCAATCCTTGTATAGACGATCTCGCCAAGGCCAATAACCTCCCTCTGATCGATATGTACGAGGTGATGAAGCCTCACATGGAACTGCTGTTCGACAGCATCCATCCTAACCCTGTAGGCACAAAGATTATGGCATCAGCCATAGCCGACCGCCTCCGCAAAGATGGAGTAGTAAAATAATGTTCCCATACCTAATACATAGTATTGCATCTGGCATATCACCAGATGCAATATTCTATTAATACCTAATACTAGCTATTGCAACACTACCCCCAAAAATCCTAATTTTGCACCGAAATTAGAATACAGAAAAATGAAAACAACCCTACTATCTATCTTAGCCTTAGCTTCGACAGTTTCTTTTGCTCAGGAAGTACCTACCCTTAAGCTTCTTCATACATATACTGAGCAAGGAGCAAATGGTAGTCGCAATTTCGGTAGCGACTTGTTCATCTGTAATGGCAAACTATACGTCAGCGCACGAAACGATTTGGCTAGATATGTCGACTCATACACTATAGCCACCGATGGTACTTTGTCTTTCATAAATAAGATAGATGGAATGTCTGAAGGAGACAATGCTAAAATGTTCGGTTATAGCATTGGGGCATCAGATAACTACGTCGTAGTTGTAGCATCAACTGGAAAAAACATTTTCGTCTACCCCCAAAATGGTAAGGAGAGATATAGTGTTACACCTACAGGCACAGTACCTGTTATCTCTCAAGATGGCAATACCCTCATCATTACTGGCAATGGACAGATCGGAATATACAAAATAACAGATACTGAACTGACACCCCTATACTCCTTGCCATCTTCCGAGGCAAAAATCAATACAGGTACCAAACCTGCTATCAAGGGCAACATAGCAGCAGTATGCGACCGCACAAATAAAAAAGTGCTCATTTTCGAAAATATTAATGGCAGTTGGTCTAAAACATCTGAAGTAAGCATCCCGAATGGAACTGCCGAATTATTCGGTCTGACTATAGGCAACGGTCATATCTTCGCAGGAGACCGAAAACTTGGACAGGTTTTCGACATAGTCAAGCAGAATAATTCATGGTCTATACGCCAAATTATTAAAGATGGCGAGGGAACATCCCTAGGTTCGTTCCTCGCGTACGACAATGGACACCTTGTTGCTTTGTGCAACTATACCCAAAAGGAGCCTTTCAACAAATCATACGTCTTTCACCAAAATTCCGACGGGAATTGGGTAAAAGAATACACTATTAACAATAATAACGATTTGCGTCTTGGTCACGTTGCTGCCATCACTGGGAATAACATCTATATCTCTCAATACAACACTACCCACAATGGCGTTGCTACTGTCGGCGCAGTAGCAGTATACCACTACCGCCTCGACGCCACCGAAAACACAACCCCTATCCGTAACATCGAAAACGATAGATATCAAAATACCGACATATACGACCTCCAGGGTCGCCGCATAACTGGCAAACCTCAAAAGGGTCTATACATCCAAAACGGAAAACTTATATCTGTAAAATAATCTTCTACCGTGTCCCGCACTAAGGTATCAATAAATAAATTTTGCCTGGCTGTCGCAATGTTGTCCGCTGTGCCCGCAATCTCATCGGCTCAGCAGGTAACCTCTCCCGACACTGTCGCATTCTCCTTAAGCGTCGAGGACATAGTAGTCACAGCTACCGCCGTCAACGGAGCCTCAAATATCCAAAGGCTCAACCAAACGGCTATCCAACACCAACAGACGTCTTCTGTGGCAGATCTCATGCAACTCCTACCTGGCGTCCTTACCGAAAACCCTACTCTCAATAAGCAGAGCCAAATAACAATACGCGATACTAAAGATACCGACGCCAACAAACAGGGCGTGGCTATCATAGCAGATGGCGTAGACCTTAATAATGATGCCAACCTCCAGCTAAAGTCTACAAATACTAATAACTTGGAGGATTCTAATGAGTCTGCTCTGAAAGGTACCGACTTGCGCCCCTTGTCTACCGATGCCATAGAGAGCATGACGGTAATCCGCGGCGTAGCTCCGGCTGAATACGGCAACCTCACGTCTGGCGCAGTGATTATCAATTATAACAACCGCCCACGACCTCTGACTTTTGTCTTGAAAACCGACCCTCGCCTCAAAAGCCTTTCTGCTGAATATGGCCATGGTCACTTGAATACTAATGCCGACTACGCTATTTCGCAGAACGATGAACGCTCTAATACAGAGAAATTCCAACGCGTGGGCTTGCGCCTGGCTTACCATAACACTTTTGGTATAGCATCCATAACGTCCACAGCTAATGCTCACTATGTGAGCAACATAAACAAAACAGACCCCGACCTGGCTTCTTTCAAGAAAATATCTCACTTAGATAAATCTATATCTTGGGCAAATACAATAAAACTGCGAGCAACAAATAGGCTCGCACCTATCATCAACATAGAGGCCATAGGGAAAATACAATCCCAAAAGGATGATGAACTGGAGGAGCATTTAGCAAATATGCCTACTGCCTACACCGATGCTGTTACCGAGGGCAATAACCCAGGCAAGTTCTACCCAGTAAACTATACCGAATTCTCATTCATCCACGGCAAACCACTAAGCGGACAGATAAAAATTCTCCTCCGAAAAGTTATAGGTACCGAAGAGAACATGAATTCTATCTCCCTCGGCGCCCATATGAGTCTTCAGCGCAATTACGGTGAAGGTAAGGGTGGCTCATACATGAACCCTAGCATACGTCCTAGAAAATTCAAGGAGATACCTCACCTTGGCTCTACCGCTATTTTTATCGAGGATAAGGTTAATATTCATGACTTCCAAGGTCAGTTCGGTCTCCGAGCTACCCATATCAATGCCCCTGAGTATAGCTTCCCTTGGCAACTTGAACCAAGACTGAGTGCTAAATACTCGTTCTCCAATCTGCTTTCATTGGCAGCGTCTTGGGGTATAATGAAAAAATTGCCAACTCTTATCCATCTGTACCCCGACCCTCAGTATGCCGACTTCCAGACAAGTGCAAAAACAGATGCCGAGGGTGTACAGTCGTGTACATTTACAACTCACCTGATAAAGGGGGTCACTAATCCCGATATAAAACTCCCATCAACCAACAACCTGGAGATAACCGCAGTTTCAAAATTGCCTGTGGCTACCCTAACTCTGACTTTCTACAAGGAGCATCTTTCTAACGGATACGGATTCAAATCTCGCGTCGAACCTTATCGCGTAGAAACAGCTTCTCCCGATACAACTTTCGCCAAATACTATACCCCTCGTAATAATATCAAACACGAAAAATGGGGTATTGAGTACATTGTAGACTTCGCTCGTATCGCTCCTCTTAATATGTCCATATACGTCGATGGAGCATATATGCATATTCTCCGTACCGATACCGAAACTGAACAGACATACGAACATAGCTTGTTCAACGGACGCTTGCGTAGCGTGGCTGCAGAGGTCCTGTCTTCTAATTCTTGGTACAACGTAACACAAAGCGACCGCCTAAATACTAACGCACGATTCATAATCCATATACCTCGTTTCGCCCTCGTAGCAACTATCAAGGCTCAGGGTGTATGGATCGACAGGACAAAACGCATGGCCAAATACAACAACGAGGATATGGCTTATATCAATACTTCCGACAACCGAGTGAATGTCAATCCCGTATACCTCATCGATAAAAATGGCAATAATATCCCATTTGATAAAAATATAGCCCATGGACAAAAATATATTCATTATACAACTTCCACAGCCTTGAAGAGCGACGACCCTAAACCATACGGTCAGGTCGATGTCAAAATAAGTAAGGAGATAGCTCATCGTGCACAGTTCTCTCTCTACGTAAACAACATTACCAACTGTCGCCCTAAACGATACTATGCATCATTAAATACTAACATATATAATAAACAAGGAACCTATTTTGGTTGCGACCTAAGAATAAAGATATGAAACATTTTTTATTAGCAGTCCTTTCTGCTTTCGTCTTGTTCGCGTGCGACAAGGACGAGAATGAGGTATACAAAGTCAATATCGACTTGCAGTGTACCGAGAATTTACCAAGTAACGCTAAAGTGGTGATTACCAACCAAACTTCATCACATGTTACTACCGCAACAGTGACCGATGGCGCTTTTTCTGCCATGCTAGAACCTGGAATATACTCTTTCCAAGCATCTGCTAAAGGTGTAGTTGACAATCAGATGATGGTATTCAATGGTCTTGTCAGCGATGTTTCTGTCAGCGGAAGTACAACAATTACTATCCCTGTCTCCCTCGCAGCACCCGGTAATATCGTTCTCCGCGAAATATATTATACAGGATGCGTTGGCGGCAATGGCAAAAACTACTTGAACGACCAGTACTTTGCCTTGTACAACAACTCTACCGATACTGCATACTTGGATAATATATGTATAGCATTCGTAAGTCCTACTACAGCTGTTAGCAATGGTCCTTGGAGCGATTTCGACAAATACGACTATTGCGCTGCATTCCGCTTCGTTTGGTCATTCCCTGGCAATGGCGGCGAGCACCCTCTTCTCCCTGGCAAGGAGGTAATTGTCTCTGCTAATAGCATCGATCATATAGCTCTCGGAAATACTGAGTCTGTCAACTTGGCTATAGAAAATAGCTGGGCTGCTTACCAGGAAAATGCAGGTCTTACTAAGCAAACCCCTCCTGCTAATGGCATCCCTTGCATGGATCTAGTCTGGAAAAGCGGAACTATGACCATGTTTAGCTCGTCTTTCAAAGACCCTGCAGTAGTAATATATCGCCCCGATATCCCTATGGCTCAGTACGCAACTGATTATACTACTACCAACCCTGCTAGTTCTTCAGACAAGTTCGAGTATCTGAAAATTCCTCACAAGTGGATTATCGATGGCGTGGAAGTCTTCAATACAGCAAATAGCTTCAAGCGTATCCCTGCTAGCGTAGATGCTAGCTATATTCTCAACGAACTAGGAATGGCATCCCGCTCTTCTGTGTGTCGCAAGGTTGACGAGAAGGCTTCTGCAGAGGCAGGCTTCACTATCTACCAAGATACGAATAACTCTGCCGAGGATTTCGAAATCCTTAAAACCCCTTCTCTTATAAAATAAATGAAGAGTATTGCTCTCATATTATTATTCTTAATGGCAACATCTACACTCACCTTCGCTCAGGAGGTGAGTGCAGAGATGCTGCATACTTTTGGCCGCACGGAACTTACCGATGCCGACCACGCTCAAATATACTCTATAATGGCTAAGGGCAACGGTAATATAAATAAGGTAGCCCTTAATGGTCAATTCTGTTACACATACTCTAATGAACATGACGCTGGTTTTTCCATGCTATACAACCCAGGTAAATATACCTTCTTCTATACAGATACTATTCGTGGCGATGTCCGTCGCGAACAGTATAACGTAGATGCTGGATTATCTTACCCTTTCAACGACAACTTCTCTGCCTCATTGGATGGTTCTGTAATGCTTGGTTCCAAAGCTAAACAGCGCGACATCCGTAATAAGAATGTTGCCAATTATATCTACCTCTCCCCTGCTATTTCTTGGCATAAGCTGTCTCTCAGCTACCGCTTCTCTCAATACCGAGAGGAGGTATCTCTCAAAAGATTTGGCCCCGATGTCGTGATACCTATTACTACAAGCGAAGGTCTTTTCTTTGGTCCTACCGAGGCGTACGGAGCACAACACACTGCTCTCTACTACCGTACCATCAGCAATGGAGCAGCCGTTAGCTATATATTCAACAAAATCAAAACAGAATTATCTTACCTACATACGTCGTCCGACATCGACACTCATGTTGATGAACGGAAAATCGGACGCGAGGAGGGTAATCGCTATACCTTATACGCCGAATTGCAGGATAGCCACAATACACATATCCAGTTTTCCTACTCTTCTTCAGATAGCTATACCCCTGTGGGACAAAAAGTATCTAATGGCAATAGAGAGGTATACCAATATTTTAGCGAGGTAAAACGCCACAACATAAAAGAGATAGCTCTTAACCTCAATAATATAGTATCAATCTCTACCCCCGAGGATAAATTCGTTGCCTTGTTCTCTTATTTTTATTCTAACAAAAAACAAACCCATTATATCCTCCCTCAGGAATACAGCCAGAATCTGATATCCCATAAAGCTACTGGAGATATAAGCTACACGTTCCCTTGCCGACTGAAAACTGGAATCATGGCTTCCGTCAACAAACGAAAGGGCGATATGCTGACCCTCAAGAACAAATCTTTGGAGGAACAAAAATATAATCGCAATGCCTCTCTCCTGGAAAAAGAATGGAACTATCTTATTTCCAACCGTTTTTCTTATGGGTTGAAGTTGGCTTACGATCACAATATATCTAATAAAGGTTCTCTCCATACCACATTAGTCCTAAACATAGAGGACGCAAAAGTGGAGAACAAAAAGAGTATTAACTTAAACATATCATATAAATTATGAAAAATAACTATTTAGTACTACTACTATCCGCGCTCCTATTAGTACTGTCATCTTGCAGTGGCTCTTCCTCTAGCAACACTGCAACTAGCGCAACTACTTCTGCTATGCAAATCGACGACCTTCTAGATAATGCCGAGAGGTTGACCGACAAAGAGGTGACTATCGAGGGCGTGTGTACCCATACTTGTAAACATGGCGCCCGCAAAATATTCCTTATGGGTAGTGACAATACCAAGACTATCCGTATTGAAGCGTGTAAACTAGGATCTTTCGATACTAAGTGCATCAAAAGCGTAGTACGCGTAACTGGTACTCTTATCGAGGACCGCATAGACGAGACTTATCTGCGTAACTGGGAAAGCCAACTTACTGCAGAGGAACTCGACCAGGAGAATCTCGCAACTTGCGAAACAGAAAAGAACGCTCGCGGTGAAACTTCTAATAAGGTAGCCGACAGAATAGCCGATTACCGCGATAGAATAGAAAAACGTCTCCTCACCGAAGGCAAGGAATACCTCTCTTTCTACCATGTCAACGCTATCGACTACGAAATAGTAGAGCAGTAAATTACATTGATTAGATTATATTTATAAATGGATCACACAGATAATATCATCGAATGTCGTAACCTGACCCATTACTACGGCAATCGCAAGATATACGAAAACCTGAGCTTCAATGTCCCCCAAGGTCGCATCTTGGGACTATTGGGCAAAAACGGCGCAGGCAAGACAACTACTATAAATATCCTGAGCGGATACTTGAAGCCTCACTCTGGCGAGTGCTTGATGTTCGGTCAGAATATCAATACGATGTCTAATGAAATGCGACGTCGTATAGGCCTCCTCATAGAGGGGCATGTCCAATACCAATTCATGACCATCCAGCAAATCGAAAAATTCTACTCGGCTTTCTACCCCGAACAGTGGCGCCGTGATGCATACTACGAATTGATGAATATGCTTAAAGTCGCACCTGGACAGAAAATATCACGTATGTCTTGCGGACAACGAAGCCAGGTAGCTCTTGGTCTGATACTCGCACAGAATCCTGAGCTGCTCATATTGGACGATTTCTCGCTTGGCCTCGACCCTGGATACCGTCGTCTCTTCGTAGAATACCTGCGAGATTACGCTAAATCCGAGAACAAAACGGTATTCCTCACTTCTCATATCGTTCAGGATATGGAACGTCTTATCGACGATTGTATTGTCATGGACTATGGCTATATTATGACCCAGCAGTCTGTAAAAAGTCTGACAGATACTTTCAAGAAATTTACTTGTACCGTCCCCGAAGGATACTCTGCTCCTAATAAGATAGAGGGTCTATACCACCCTTTCGTCATCAGAAATACATTCGAGGCTTTCTCTTTTCTCAATCAGGATAAGGTCGAGGAAATACTCAAAGCCACTGGTGTACCATACTCAAATATAACTAGCGAAAAGCTCACCCTAGAAGATGCTTTTATCGGTCTAACAGGAATGTACTAATATGATATACTACAAGGAATGGATCAAGACTCGTTGGTATCTACTACTGATGTTTCTTGCTACAAATGGATTCGCCGGATACTCTATCCTCCGTTTGTTCCGCGCCTCGGAACTGAAAGGAATCGCCCATATATGGGAAATGGCGCTTACTCGCGATTCTGTTTTTATAGAAATCCCATTGCAATATATACCTATAATAGCTTGCGCAGGATTGGCTCTCGTACAGTTCATCCCGGAGATGCATAACAAGTGCTTGAAACTTACCCTTCACTTGCCATACTCTCCCGTGAAATTGCTGTACTCTATGATAAAGTTCGGATTACTGGCGTGCGTAGCTGTCGAAATTGTCAATATCGCTGTATTGCTGCTAGGTATCATTCCGCTGTTTGCTCACGAAATATATTGGCGCATTATACTCACATCTTTACCTTGGTTCTTGGCTGGCATCGCTTCTTACCTGCTGACATCATGGGTAGTTTTGGAACCTACATGGCCTAGACGAATATTTAATATCGTATTATCGTCTCTGATACTTCGTGTCTACTATTTGTCATCATACCCCGAGTCTTATAATAGTTTTCTGATATACTTGTCAATATTCACATTATTGCTCGGAAGCTTATCTTGGTTATCTGTCCAACGTTTCAAGGAGGGCAAACAATAATATCTAACTACAATGAAATATTTTAGCAAATTTTTCTTATACTTCATTATATTATTCATCGCAATATGGATAATCCCTTGGTGCTATGCTTTCATTCATACCGATCGCTCTTACCCGGGCCTGACTCTTTATAGCCCTATATCTAAGAACTTCTTGATGGTTAGAGTGGGAGAATCGGACCTCTATAGAATGTGGATGAGCATGGATGGTAAGATCTATACTCGCGAAGAGTCAGATAGCCTTCTGCCTTTCTTCTTCGTTCGTCAGTTGATATCTGATGGCCGATTCCCCGATTCTGTCTGCGGTACCCCCGTAAATGTACAGTTGGTTTCATCAACTAATTTTACATTCTATAAGTCAGCATACGACATAAACCAGAATAGCCCCGCTCTCTACCCCCTTATGGAGTCTCAGTCTAAGCGTGTCGATCTTGAAATGCCTAGCGACGTATTCCGTATCACAGATTCTGGCATAGAGTTCATCGAAATGGAGTCTAAGGATATAAATACTTCAAAAAGCGACTTATTTACATCTGTCCTCAATAAAAAGGGTTTCAAATACCCAGCTACTTACGTAAATGGTAACCCTACTACCCGAAAGGATTACGACGAGGGATACCTGATGCTGGATGCCGACCATAAACTTTTCCACATGAAACAGATGGTGGGACGCCCTTATGTTCGCGCAGTGGAGACTCCCGACTCTCTCAATCTGGAGTTGGCATTCCTCACTGAGTTTAAATCTCACAAAACATTGGGCTTCATTTGCGACGACAGGGGTAACCTCTTTGTTCTCGATAACGATTATCAACTTAAACAGGTCAAAATCGGTCCTTACGACCCTCATTCGGATCAGTTGGTTATCTATGGCAACCTTCTCGACTGGACTGTGATTGTTCGTAAAGATGACAAACACTACATCTACGCTGTCAACGCAGATGATTATTCCCTTATTACAAAAGATAGTATTGATGTAGAGGATAACTCGGTATTCGGACTACATTTTACATCCCCTAAAGATAAATACGTCTACCCTCGCTTCTAGGGTAGACGTTATTGTTCTCCTCCAGTGGTCTTCTCTAAAAGAAACTCAACAAATACTGGGGTGTAACTCACATTCATTATACTGGCTGGAGCTGACGCTATATGCAACTTCACCTTCTGTTGCGAGTTGCTGTGAATATCTATCGTCGATAAATCAGCTACAACGTCTATGTCATTCTCGCCTACATTCTCAAATTCACTCATGCCAACAGTGAATGTAACTTTTGCCGTATGCGGGAAGGCCCTGAATATATAGCCGTCTGGTATATGGATAGCGGTAATAGGTACCTCTATCGACTTTTCCGTAAAGGATTCTACACAAAACGTCACATCTACTTGGTGCACATTCGTCTCTACCCCTTCTGGCAAATCCAATGGCATGGAGAGCGTCAAGGTATCATGCAACACAAAGTGCTCCGTCGTCTTAGTATATACAGCATTCATCGTATCCAATATGTTATTGGTACCATTTATCCATACGTGCGACGGAGATATACGTACCTCATCTGATAGAATATGCTGCTGCTCTAACGTATAATCTACTCTTGGAATAATAGGCAGATACTTCTTCTTAGCCCTGTGAAGGGGTATAAATAATGAATCTGATATCAGCCCTCTTAAGTTTACCCTGTCTTCAATGTTCGACGAAACTTCTGAATAAAACATCTGAGGCGCTATCACAGCATACACATTACCCCCGTTTATTACCCTGGGTAGTCGATTGACATCTACATTTATGACATTCTTCGACTTGCCAAAAAGATAATGCTGCAACAATGTATACCCGTCAGATGTAATCATCGCCTTTAATGACAGGTCTTCCAACTCATGATGGTCTATTATATAGTTCTCAGGCGATGCCTTGACTAATATAGGTATCTGAATGGTCGTAGTATAGTCTCGCCGTAGTTGCTCTATCATCCAAAATAGCGAGGCAACTACGACGAAACTTATATACAGGCGGAAATTCCTCCCGCGCAAAACTCCCAATGTCTTCTGAAAAAACGACATGACGGGAAATCTATTGTCCTTATTTATTACTGCTGCTTGTCTACTGATGAGAGAATGGCAGACTTGTCAAAACGCATCTTGACTCCTTCTGCAACCTCAACAACAATAACGTCTTCTTTTACCTCAGATACCTTACCATAAATACCACCAGTTGTGACAATCTGATCTCCCTTCTTCAAGGCATCACGGAAACTGTTGAGCTCCTTCTGACGCTTCTGCTGTGGACGAATCATGAAGAAATAAAAAACTGCTATGATAAGAATGAATGGAAGAAAGCTCATAATCATGCTTCCTTGTGTCTGTGGCTCTGCAGCCTGTAAAAGTGTAGTAAACATATTGTGCGAATGTTTTTAGTTTATCTGTTTTATTTTATCTCGGCCATCACAGCAAACTCATATTCTTTACCGTCTGTCGCAACAGTAACTTTATGATATTGCCTGCCTATCAAGCCGTGTGTATCAAGCATTACCTCTATCGTGGCTTCCTCCCCTCGCTTAAGGGTCTCCCGACTTATCGTACATTGCGTGCAACTACAACTTGCTTTCACTCCTGTAATCTGCACCGCTTCTCCCGTATGATTCTTTATCTTAACCCTCCGAGATAGTACATCTCCCATTTTAACTACCCCAAAATCAACGGATTCCCTGTCTAATACTACCCCAATTTCTGTACCCTCGTCCGTAGGCATCTCTTCTGCCGCATTTTTATTTTTTTGCGAGCAACCTATATGCAGACTTAATACAGCAACTGAACAGAGTATTATCCGCCTGATACCCATTTGAGCCTATTTTACTGCAACTGCGATGGCAAAATCTTCTTCTCGTCAAAAAGCTGACGGACTATCTTCTCCAATACACCGTTGATGTAAACGTGACTCTTGTCTGATGAGTAATACTTGCTTATCTCAAGGTACTCGTTAAGTGTTACCTTAACCTGTAGCTGACGCATACTTACCATCTCCGCTATCGACATAACTATGAGAATCGTATCCATCAACGATACACGCTCAGGATCCCACTTGAGTGAATATTTCTTGATAAGATTGAAGCCTTCGTCATACATGGCCATCGACTTGCGGAGGAGATTTTCTGCAAATTCCTTATCCTCATCGTCTTTGTAAAGGCCTACTAATTGCAATGTCTGACCATTAGTGCCGTCCAACTGCTTGACACTCTTGCCAGCCCAACTCATCTCAAATTGTACCTCATCATTCCAATAAATCGACTCCGACTCAAAGTAGTCGTATATCATATCGTACGATGGAAGCTCATGGGTCAAGTACTTATATACAAAATGCTGATCTGCCTCCCATGAGTCTTCTGGACTGTTCATGTAGTCTTGATACAACTGCGATGACAACATCTTGTTGAAAAGGGTACGCAAAAACTCTTCATCCTTTGCCCATGAAATGCCCGTCTTTTCAACATAAGCATTCAATTGCTCATTCTGCTCTAATTGTAGAATTGCTCTGTTTCGAACGAAACGTAGGTTAGGATTCTTCTCCTCCTCTGTTGGACGGATCTTTTGCTTTCCAATGTCAATCTTCTTTACCGCCATCTTGCGAAGAGCACTTGGAAGAAGAAGGAGGTACATGTACAACTCGTGTGCCTTTGCTACACTGTGTTGCATCTCGCTGAGGACTAATTTGTAATCAGTGTCGCCCTGTACATGGTGGGCATAAACCATCTGCATTACCTTTACACGAAGTAGTCGTCTGCTTAACATTTTGTATAAGAACTTTTGTTAGATTTTAGTGATGCAAAACTACTGACAAAAAAGTATATTACAAAGCATTTTTTATTTCATTACTACTTTTTTAGTCTTTCTAAACGTTTAGCCTCTTCCCATAGCTCGTCCATCTCCGCTAAAGTCATATCCTTCAAATCCTTACCCTTCTGTATCGTGTTCTCTTCTAGATAGGTAAACCTGCTGATAAACTTCTTGTTGGTCCGCTCCAGAGCATTCTCGGGATTGATATGTAGTTTCCTGGCTAAATTCACAACCGCAAATAGCAAATCTCCCATCTCCGCCTCCATCTTGTCCGTATCATTGGCTTCTACTTCTGCCTTCAACTCGTCCATCTCTTCCCTTACCTTGTCCCATACCTGATCGGTCGTATCCCAGTCAAAGCCTACTCCTTGTGCCTTGCCTTGTATCCTGTACGATTTTATTAACGCCGGCAACGCGTCTGGCACTCCGCTCAGAACACTCTTATTTCCATCTTTCTCCTTGAGTTTCAACTTCTCCCAGTTCTTGAGCACGGCTTCTGCATCTTCAGCTTTTTCTTCCCCAAAAATGTGCGGATGCCTGTAGATCAACTTATCTGTAAGCGAATCTAATACGTCAGCAAACGTAAACAGCTGTTTCTCAGTAGCTATCTTGGCATAAAACGCAATATGCAGAAAAACGTCGCCCAACTCTTTCTTGACATTGAGAACGTCCGACTTTGAGATGGCATCGGCTAGCTCATAGGTCTCTTCTATCGTCATGGTGCGAAGCGTCTCCCATGTCTGCTTCTTGTCCCATGGACACTCTACTCGCAGACGGTCAAGCACTTCCGCAAATCTGTTATACGATGAAATGAAATCTGACATATCTTAATCTATTGGAAACAATCCTTGTTTTACCGCATACACTACTAGCGAAGCCGTGTTAGTACTTCTGGTCTTCAATAGCAGATTCGCCCTGTGCTTCTCCACTGTTCGCTTGGATATAAATAGGTGGTCTGCTATCTCTTGATTGGACTCGCCCGAACAAATAAGGGCTAATACGTCCAACTCCCTGTCCGACAACTGGTCTTCTTCGTTTTCATTGACTGCCGACGACGAACTGTTGTTCGTAGCATTCATCTGCTCTAATAGCTCTTCCGAAAAATACATCTCCCCATCGGCTATGGCTTGTATGGCTTTCTCTACTTCCGAAAAATCACACGATTTCAACAGAAAGCCTTTTATCCCTACATTTATCAACCTCGAATAGTATTCCCTCTCACCAAACATCGAGAGTATTATTATACTCACGTCTGGCATCGCAGCCAAAGCCGCCTCCGTAGCCTGAATACCATTCATATTCGGCATGGAAATATCCATAAATACAATGTCAGGTGCCTTCTCCGAGGTGGTAAGATGTTGCATAAACTGCTCCCCATCCGACGCCTCAAATGTTACCTTAACACCTTCTATTCTTTGCAATAAGGTGCGGAATCCTGTTCGGAAAAGCTGATGATCATCAACCAACCAAATATCCATAATACCGATTGTTTGTTGTTAGATACTCACAAAGGTAATGAAAAAGCCACAACTTTTATCAATAAAATGCGTACATACGCCAAGGAAACAATCAAATAATACACATAAGAAATGAAAAAGTATTTAGCAGAAATGGTAGGCACTATGGTGCTCGTACTTATGGGCTGCGGTACAGCCGTTAGCTTGAATTGTGGCGTTGATACAGCTTCTGTAGTAGGAACAGCTGTTGCTTTCGGCCTCGCAGTTGTCGCTATGGCTTACACAGTAGGTGGCATCTCTGGTTGCCATATCAACCCAGCTATCACTCTCGGCTGCCTCATCGCTGGCCGTATCAGTGGCAAGGACGCCGCTATGTATATGCTCTTCCAGGTTATCGGCGCTTTCATCGGCTCTACTCTCCTCTGGATCATGGTACAGCAACTCGGCGCTGACGGTACTACAACTGGTGCCAACGCTTGCGCTTCTGGTGCTGGCGCAGCTTGCATCATCGAAACTATCCTCACTTTCGTATTCGTATTGGTAGTTCTCGGTACAACCGATTCTAAGGTTGGCGCTGGCAACTTCGCTGGCCTCGCTATCGGCCTCTCTCTTATCCTCGTTCACCTCGTAGGTATCCACTACACAGGTACTTCTGTTAACCCTGCTCGTTCTATCGCTCCTGCTGTCTTCCAGGGCGGCGCAGCTCTCGAGCAACTTTGGGCTTTCATCGTTGGTCCTTTCCTCGGTGCAGCTATCGCAGCAGTAGTTTGGAAGAGCGTTAAGTCAGGCAAGATGTAATTCTTACCCCATACAATAAATAAAGGGCATCCTCTTTTCGAGAATGCCCTTTATTTTTTTACCATCCACGGCCTATCCTACAACGTCATGCCTAATTCTTTGGCTAGCAACCCCATCATTTCTCCCGACTTCCCTTGAACAAATATGTCTGTCATCCCTTGTTCAGT
>JAKSLE010000003.1 GCA_024401365.1 Bacteroidales bacterium
GTGTAGATATCATTGAGGCCGGTTTCCCTATTTCAAGTCCCGGCGACTTCAACTCAGTAGTTGAGATTTCAAAGGCTGTTACATGGCCTACTATATGTGCTTTGACCCGTGCGGTTGAGAAAGATATTGACGTAGCGGCAGAAGCTCTTAAGTATGCAAAACATAAGCGAATCCACACAGGTATAGGTACCAGTGATTCGCACATTAAATATAAGTTCAACTCTACACGAGAAGAGATTATCGAGAGAGCTGTCAAGGCTGTCAAGTATGCTCGCAGGTACGTGGATGATGTTGAGTTCTACGCGGAAGATGCTGGTAGAACAGAGAATGAGTATTTGGCTAGAGTAGTTGAAGCTGTTATTGCGGCTGGAGCTACTGTAGTAAATATTCCTGATACTACAGGATACTGTTTGCCATCGGAGTTTGGTGCGAAGATTAAGTATCTCTGTGACCATGTTCAGAATATAGACAAGGCGATTATCTCTACGCACTGTCATAATGACCTTGGTATGGCTACTGCCAATACTATTTCGGGTTTGATTAACGGTGCGCGTCAGTGTGAGGTAACGATCAATGGTATTGGAGAGCGTGCAGGTAACACATCCCTTGAGGAAGTTGCCATGATATTGAAGTGTCACAGTCATTTGGACCTTCAGACGAATATCAATACACAGAAGATATACCCTACAAGTCGCATGGTATCCAGTCTGATGAATATGCCAGTTCAGCCAAATAAGGCTGTAGTTGGTAAGAATGCATTTGCGCACTCGAGTGGTATTCACCAAGATGGAGTGCTCAAGAATGTTCAGACATACGAGATTATGGATCCACAAGAAGTAGGTTTGGATGTTAACTCGATTGTTTTGACAGCCCGTTCGGGTCGTGCGGCATTGAAGCACAGGCTTCATGTATTAGGTGTTGACCTTGAAGGAGATGCGCTTGACAATATCTACGAGCAGTTCCTGAAGTTGGCAGACAAGAAGAAAGAGATAAATGATGATGATTTGCTTGTATTGGCTGGAGCTGATACTACTAAAGACCATCATATTAAGCTTGACTTCATGCAAGTTACCTCGGGTGTAGGTGTTAGACCAGTTGCTTCTGTAGGATTGGATATTGCGGGAGAGAAGTTTGAGGCTGCGGCTACAGGTAATGGTCCTGTAGATGCTGCTATCAATGCTTTGAAGCAGATAATCAAGCGTCACATGGTATTGAAAGAGTTTACTATTCAGAGCATTAACAAGGGTTCTGACGATGTGGCTAAGGTGCACATGCAAGTTGAGTATGAGAACCATATATATTATGGATTCGGTGCTGGTACAGACATAGTACAAGCTTCGGTAGATGCATATCTTGACGCGATTAATAAGTTTACAAAGAAGGCATCTCTTTAATAGAGAGACAGATAGAAAAAAGAAGGAGCTCGGTTAGGGCTCCTTTTTTAGTTTAGGCCTATTGAGTTGGAAAGCTCCTTTTTTACATTCAGCCAAGTAGTCAGATTCTCCAATGCTTCGGCGTTGTTATCATTATTGATAAGTTCCTGGCTTAGTTCCTCGATTTTAGCCTCGACATTTTTGAGTCGTAGACGAGAGACAATTTTTGGGATGAATTCATCCAATTGGGATGTTTCGCTTTCTATTGTTCCGAATCGTTTATGGATTCTAGACAATTCGAAGGTATCGCTAGTGAGAGAAATTATGCGATCTACCTGGCCAACTAAGTCGGGGCTATCGATATAGTTTTTCAGTTCGGCTTTTGGATTTTTGTCATAGAAAGCCATAATATTATTAAACACAGGATCTTTACTAAGATACTTGTCTTTATCCAGGCAATCCTTAATATACTGTCCTACGGTAGACGTTTGAACAGGCTCGCCGTAGGAGAAAGGGAACTGGGTATATTTCAAGAAGAAACGGAGGAGTTCTGTTTCCTCGTGCAAGTTAGGGTTCTCTATAACAATTGTTTCGCCGGCAGCTGTTGTAGTTTCGACAATATTTGTCAACTGCTGTTCCTGGGCGGCTATATTATGAGCAGCCTGCTCCAGTTCTGACTGAGGGATTGCAGTATTTTGAGGAGACTCGGTCTGTCGGTATTTGCTGTTAGCCAATGAAGAGCGGGCATCGGACTGCTGATCTGCCAGATTGGTTTGAGCTCTACGTATGGAATTATCGTTAGCATTCCTTTGGGCATCTGCAACCAGTTTTTTGGTAAGGACAGAATATAATGTCTCCTCTCGGACATCCATCAGTTGAGCGCACTCCTTGATATAGAACTCTCGCAGGATAAGGTCTTTGACTACTGCTATAGAATCTACTATACTATTTACGGCTGCGCTTTTTTTCAGCGGGTCGTTAGCCGAATCCTGTAGAAGTATCTGAGCCTTGAACTGTATGAAATCTGTTTGGTGAGAGTTGATATACTCCACGAAATCTTCGGCGGTATGGGTACGAGCGAAAGAATCGGGGTCCTCTCCGTCGGGGAGAAGGAGGACTTTGACATACATACCCTCCTTGAGGATCATATCTATACCGCGCAAGGAAGCCTTGATACCGGCGAAGTCGCCATCGTACAGCACAGTCATATTATTAGTAAAGCGCTGTATGAGTTTTATCTGATTTGTTGTAAGGCTAGTTCCGCAAGAGGCGATAACATTAGTTATGCCAGACTGGTGCATAGATATCACGTCGGTATATCCCTCGACCAGGTAACATTTATCCTGTTTGATTATCTCGTTACGGGCTTGGTATATACCATACACCACATCACTTTTGTGGTACAGTTCGTTTTCAGGGGAGTTGAGGTACTTAGCTGTTTTAGCGTTAGTCTGCATAACGCGGCCACCGAAAGCGATGACCTTACCCGACATATTATGGATAGGGAATATTACGCGGCCCCAAAAGCGGTCGGCCTGGTAATTATTCTCGCCCAAGATAGTAAGACCAGTCTCGGTAAGGTACTCCATTTTGTAGCCAGCGTTTATAGCGGCGGTAGTCAGCGCGTTACGTTGGGTCATGGAATAGCCCAGGTCGAACTCCTTGATAGTATCATCGCGGAATCCTCTATGGCGGAAATAAGGGAGGCCGATGGTCTGGCCCTCATCTGTTTCCCAGAGGTTTTTGATAAACTCGGCGCGGGCGAAATCCATTACGGCGCTCATGCTCTCGCGTTTAGTCTGGGCCTCCTTCATTTCTGGGGTCAGTTCCTTCTCCTGTACCTCTATACCGAGGCGTTTACCCAAGTGTTTTATAGCTTCGGTGAATGTAAGGTGGTCGTGATCCATTACGAATCGCAATGCGTTACCCGCCTTGCCGCAACCGAAGCATTTGTAAATACCCTTAGAAGCAGATACGGTAAAAGAACCCGTTTTCTCGTTATGGAAGGGGCAGCAACCGATATAGTTGGCCCCTCGGCGTTTAAGAGAAACGTAATCCGAAATTATATCGACGATGCTACTATTAGCGGTCTCAATAACACTCTCTACTACTCTTTGATCGATCATAATGACAAAACTCCCTCTTAGAATTGGAAATAAATAAACTTCTGCATATCGGTAGTCACGAACTGGTAGAGAGTCATGACGATAAAGATAGTTGCTATAGCCATAAGCCACAAAGGCATGCTAGCGAAGATGATACGGTAGCGGCGTTTAGTTCGGTCGCCTATCCAATGTATAATCATACCCATTATAATAAGGTATACGATACCTATATGTTGGGCGAGTATTTCAGGTATTAGTTGAGGTTGCCAGTGGGCGCCTATCTGTTCGATCATGCTAGTTGCGGTATTCCAAGCCTGTTCGTTAGCCTCCTCGGGGTTGAGATTAGAGCCAGCTCGGAAGAATAGGCGAGTGAAGGTAATGAAGACGAAAGTCTGGGTTATCTGCCATGCCTGGTACAGCCAATTGATTTCTTTGGCGCCAGCGGACCTCCATATAGAGCTAATGGCGGTACCCAGAGCTGTGATACCCAGCCAGATGGCAGCTATATTCCACAAAGCGTGAGGAATAGCCACAGAGGCATAGTAAGAGAGAGCTGTCAGTAAAGAGATGACCAACACTCTAGTCCAGCGAGACATAGGGTGCCATAATTTGTATATTATCATACCTATGCCGTTCAAGCCGCCCCAGATGACGAAATTCCAGCTAGCTCCGTGCCACAAACCACCCAAGAGCATGGTATTTGTAGCGTTGATGTTGGTTGTTATTGCTTTTTTCCACTCCGGTTTGAGGAGCATACATATAGCGCATATTGCGGCTATGAGCATAATGATGATAGCCACCCATACGTTGCGAGTCAGCATCATAGCTATGACACCCATGACAATGATGACTGCGTAAGAGGCGAAAGTTGCGTTACGATTACCACCCATTGGGATATACAAGTAATCCTGCAACCAACGAGAAAGAGATATATGCCAGCGCTTCCAGAATTGTGGGGCGTTGATAGCTTTATAAGGAGCGTTGAAGTTTTTAGGGAGGTAGAATCCCATCATGAGAGCTACGCCTATAGCTATATCTGTATATCCCGAGAAATCGGCGTAGACCTGGAGGGAGTATCCGAACAAAGCCAAGAGGTTCTCGAAGCCGTCGTACAAGGTAGGGTTAGCGAAAACTCGGTCGATGAAATTGACAGCTATATAATCAGAGAGGATTATTTTTTTAGTCAATCCGTTGAGAATCCAGAATACGGCTATACCGAACCATCGGCGAGACAAAGCGAAAGGTTGGTGTAGTTGGTATACGAAATCCGAAGCTCGGACGATAGGGCCTGCGACCAACTGAGGGAAGAAACTGACATAGAACCCGAAATCCAAGATACTACTAACATAATGTATGCGTCCTCTATAGATATCCATTAAGTAGCTGATACACTGGAATGTATAGAAAGATATTCCGACGGGGAGCAATATTTGTTCGACGATAGAGAAAGTATTACCCGACAATTGAGTAAATACGTCGGCGAAGAAATAGGCATATTTAAAGTAGCACAGCAGAGACAAAGAATACACGATACCCAAAGTCAGCCATAATTTTTGCCATCCCTTATTGTTGGCCTTTTCTATAGCTATGCCGATGAAATAACTTACGACGATAGCCGACAAGAGAGCCAAGGTAAAAATACCGCTAGTCTTATAGTAGAAGAAGATACTCATGCCGAAGAGGAAGGCATTCCTCATGGCTATACGGCTATGAATCAGGGAGAATATGCACATGACCACCAGCAAGAAGAGCCAAAACTCCCCTTGGGTAAACAGAAGTGGGTGTGCTTCGTTGAAATATAATATATCAGTTATTCTCTCCCACATTAGACGTCAAGTTCCAATAATCCCTATAAATCATTAAAGAACGCCAAAGGAGGTCGGCAATCTGGTCGGCACCTCGGCGAGTAAAATGTATATAATCAGCTGCTGCCCAAGCCGGCTGATGGTCGGCCCAAACCTTCATAGAATTTTTGCCACCCATAGCTCGGTACATATCCCAATATATAGCACCCGACTCCAAGGTAACGCGTTGCATCTCCTCTATGAGCGGTTCGAGGTGGGGATTAGTCTGAAGTTCTCCGTTGACCTTTATATCGGTATCGGCGGGACCTACGACCAATATAACGGCATCCTTGCAAGCTGCCTGTAGGTGTTTGATTTGTCGTGCGAGGCCCTTGCCATACTTTTCGATACGTGTACTATCCTTCATAAGAGGGAGGGCGTTGCCTCCGAATTCCAGTATTATGAGGCGAGTATTAAGTTCGTTGAGCATGTAGCTCATTTCGGCGCGTTGGATACGGGTGAAGAAAGTCCCATCGCTACCTCGCATAGGGATATTAGTAACAGTAACGCCCGTGTCGGCATCGATATATATACCCAAGATATCGGAGGTACCCGACAAATCCATTTGGACGCGCTTGGTTGTTCGTTTGAGGCGCCAAGAGAGCGTTTGGATATTATCGTTTTTAGGCAGGCACTGCTCGTTGCCATTCATTCGGGCGCTAAGGATATCGATATTAGAAGCAAATAATTTTACATGTTTGAAGCCATCTACTCGGTGGGCGTTGATGACGAGGGAGATAGGGTCGCTGGTAGTATTGATGTGAGCGAACTGAGCCATAGCTCCATACCCCTTATGGCTAGCGCGTTGGCCAAGCATGCCGCCAGCGGTAAAAGAAGTAAGGGTATCGCTAAGCGACTGAGATACAGACAAGGCGCCTACATTCTGGACGAGAGGCAAGAGGCCTGGGCCGCCTCCGCCGTACTCCTTTTGGAGGAGGGCGCGTAGGTATCCTGAGATACGGTCACCCTCTATCTGTGAGTCGCCGTAGTGTATTATGTGTACCCTTTGAGGGTAGTTGTTGCTCGCAGTTTTTAGATTTTCCAAGCTTTCGAAGAGAGGGTTCAAGATAGCGGTACAAGTATCGCCGCCAGGGAAATGCAGACGCGCGTTATTCTCGCGCATAAAAGAGAAGTAGAAGTCGAGCGTATCCGAGAGGTTAGCCTTATCCACGTTGACAGAATCCGTCAGTGAAGCAGAGAGATCCATATCCTTAGCGGATTCATTGAGGAGTTCCTCGGCGGAAATATTTTTTTCTTCAGAGTGTTCGAAGAGAGACAGGGAAGGTATACGCAGTTCTACTATGCCCATAGAAACTGTCTGTCCGCCCCATAAAAAGCAGATAACACCCAAAGAAAAGAGGATGCCAGCGAGGAATAAGAGTATTCTATTAGGTCTCATATCAGAGTGCAAATATACTACAACGGATGAGATTTTGCTAAATTCTTAGGTGGATAGATACAATATAATAAATAATTATTCTTACTTTTGTCCCTTACTATTGAAACTTAGAAGGTTATGAAGAATAGAAATATATTTGTTTTGCTATTGAGTCTAATAGCAATTGTAGGGGCTAAGGCACAAGATTTAGCGGTCAATGAGACCAATTTTTCCAAGGCATTGTGTGATGCTTTGAAGGACTATGCTACAGGAGGAGTCATTGTGTCTGACAATGTAAAATATGTCAACGAGTTGGAGATAGTTGGTTCGGGTCCAACAAGTGAGATTTCGATGAAAGGAGCTGAGTTGCTTCCATATCTACAGAAGATTACCCTGAAGAATTTGAAGTACTATGGTGATCTTTCTATGATAGAGTCGTTGATTTCGTTGGAACTAGACAATGCTAAGTTGGGCAATATTGTAGTAGGCGGATATTTCAGAGACTTTACAGCTAGGAACAATTCCACATTTACAGATATTATTGTTGATGAATCCAATGGTCCTTGTGGAGAATTGGGAAAGATTACCTTGATGAATTTGGGTAGTGATTTCACAAGATATGCTCCTACACTTCTAGGACTACAGGAAAGTGGCGACAGATATGTTGATTTGGAGATTGTTTCTTGTAGCGGTTTGACATACGTAGATGCAAGTAAGGCGCATACTGTCATGTTTGAAGATGTTCCAAAGTTGGAGAGAATCAAGTGGGATTACGGATGGGGTCTTGATGCTTTTAAAGCTTCTTCACTCAGTCGCTTTCTTGGTATTCCATGCGAAAATGATGGCAGCGAAAAGCCAGTGATAGGAACCGAAATGTTGCCAGTGTATGGTTCTGACAGCGGCCCTGTTACCTCTGAGGTTAATTTTGCTGTGCCAGACAAGAGCACTCCGATAGATTTGGCAAGTTATGGTCTGGAAGGAAGCAAGGTAATGCTTGATGGCTCATGTACAAGTTACGCGTCGGTATCAGGCAATAATATAGTCATTGACTGGGGCAGCAAGACGGCGGTAGATGTAACATATAAGTATTACTGTTTCAGTGGTGCTTTGACATATATGACAGTTGTGCTCCACGTGAACATTGGTGACACGAAGAATAATCCAAAGCCATTCTTTGCTAGCAGCCCTGAACCTGTGGACACTGAGGCTCCAGTAATTAAGGTAGGAGACAAGGTGTTGGGTGCTACTGCTAAATTTGACAAGAATGTGACACTGTCGATCACTGACAACGAGGGAGTTGCGTCTGTTACAATCAACAGTGTAGAGATGCAGGCGCCTTATGAGATTACGAAAGAAGGAACATTCACCGTTGTAGTTAAGGATGCTGCTGGCAATAAGACAGAGACCAAGATTACAATTAAGTATCCAGATACAGTTGCTCCAGTTGTCAAGGTGGGAGACAAGACGGTGGGAGCTACGGCGACATTTGATGCTGACGTTACATTGAGCATTATAGACAATGTTAAAGTTACATCAGTTACAGTCAACGGAAAGGCGAAGTCGGAGCCATACACACTCTCTGGAGAGGGTACATATACGGTAGTAGCAGAAGATGCTGCTGGCAACAAGACAGAGACCAAGATTACTATCAAGTATCCAGATACAGTTGCGCCTACTATCAAGCTTGACGGCAAGGATGTAGCTGCTAAGTACGAGAAGGGTGGCTTTAACTTGACTATTACTGATAATATTAAGGTAACATCAGTGAATTTGAATGGAAAAGAATTCAAATCGCCATACACTATACCTGATGTTAACGGTACGTACTATGTAGTAGCTATGGATGCTGCTGGCAACAAGGCTGAAGTTGAGTTTATTATAGAGCATCCAGTAGACAAAGAGAAGCCAGAGATTAAGTTGCCTGGTGGTGTTTCGACAGCAACATACGGTAATGGCGGATTCAATTTGACCATTACAGACAATGAGGGTATTGCATCTGTAACTATTAATGGTAAGCCATTTAATCCTCCATACACTATTCCTGACGAGGATGGTTCGTACGAGATTATTGTAAAGGATGAGGCAGGTAATCAAGCCAGTGTTACAGTTGTGGTTGACCACAGTCTAGTAGAGCCAGAACCAGAGCCAGATACTGAGAAGCCAGTTATCAAGATCGGCGATTTAGTATTAGGTACTACACACGACCTTGAAGGTGGTGCGGTATTGACTATTGTGGACAATGTAGGTGTAGCATCTGTTACGATTAATGGCAGTGCGGTTTCTGCACCTTACACTATAGAAGACGAGAACGGTGTGTATACTGTAGTAGCTAAGGATGCTGCAGGCAATACGACGCAGGTAGTGATTACGGTTAAGAAACCAGAGGTTGAGCCTGTGGATCCGGTAGACCCAGTAGATCCAGTAGACCCGGTAGATCCTGTTGACCCGGTAGATCCTGTTGATCCTATAGACCCAGTAGACCCAGTTGATCCTATACTTCCTCCTGTTAAGCCTAGCATTGATCCTACCAGTGTTCAGACCAAGGTGTTCAGAAGAGTTGTTACTGACGAGTTTGTTGGCATTGAGTACATTGCTGATGGAGACTGTGAGGTAGTAGTTAGAGACCTGAAGGGTGCGGTAGTAGGAACTAAGAGTGAGAAGGTTGACGACGTGGTATATAGAGTTGCGCTTCCAAAGGGAGATTACAAGATTGACTTTGGCTCTAAGTTCAAGGCTATACCAGTTACCATAGAATAACAACCTAATACCATAATATAATATGTTAGAGATAACAGATCAGAATTTTCAGGCAGAAGTATTAGATGCCAAGGGAGTAGTGCTAGTAGACTTTTGGGCTGTCTGGTGTGGACCTTGCAGGGCTTTGGCTCCATACGTAGAGCAGATAGCAGAGGAGTATGCCGGCAAGGTGAAAGTTGGCAAGCTTGACACAGAAGCCAATCCTGACACTGCTGCTCAGATGGGAGTCATGGCTATACCAACGTTACTATTCTTCAAGAATGGACAGGTTAGGCAGAAGATGACAGGTATGGTATCGAAGTCGAAGATAGCGCAGACGTTGGACACGTTATTATAGGCGGAGACGACATATAGACGAAATAAGGGGGGAGGCGAAAGTCTTCCCTTTTTTTGTTGAGCTATAAGCAGTTGCGCGGAGGACTTTTATGATTTTTTAATAGGATAATTTGGTTTTGGATGATAAAACCACTATCTTTGCGCTCGATTATTATCCGTTCTTGTGGACAAATGCTTGAGATATAGCGTTTTGTGGGGTTGATGGCGATATGGTCATAAGGCACGAAGCCCTACGAACGATGCACTATATAGCAGGTGTGAGTTCACACAATTTGTGAGAAGGGTGAGAGCTGAGATTTGAGGCGTGCTTTCCAATTTGGCTGAGAGTCGCAGTAATTATCCGAAATAATTAATTAAAGTTGGTCTAAAATAAAAGACTGTGAATACATTAAGTTACAAAACAGTATCCGCTAACAAGGAGACCGTAAAGAAGGAATGGGTCCTTGTTGACGCTCAGGATGTAGTTTTGGGTCGTCTTGCTTCAGCAGTGGCTAAGATCCTCCGTGGCAAGAACAAGCCTAACTTCACTCCTCATGTAGATTGTGGTGATAATGTTATCATTATCAACGCTGACAAGGTTAAGTTGACAGGTGATAAGCTCAACAGCCGAGTACTTTTCACTTATTCTGGCTACCCAGGTGGTCGTCATGATAAGACAGTTGCAGAGTTGCTTGCAAAGAATCCAGCACGTATGGTAGAGCGTACAATTAAGGGTATGCTTCCAAAGAATCGTCTTGGTGCGCAGCTTTTCCGCAATTTGAAGGTATATGCTGGTGCAGAGCATAATCAGGAGGCTCAACAGCCTAAGAAGTTGGATATCAACGCTATAATCTAATTAGAAGATGGAAGTTACAAACGCAATCGGACGTCGCAAGGCAGCAGTTGCTCGCGTATACGTCAGCGCTGGTAAGGGTCAGATCGTAATCAACAAGCGCGACCTCGCTACTTATTTCCCAGACGCTATTCTCCAATTTATTGTAAAGCAGCCATTGGCTACACTTGGCGTTGCAGAGAACTATGATATCAAGGTAAACCTCAATGGTGGTGGTATCAAGGGTCAGGCAGAGGCACTTCGCCTTGCTATTTCTCGTGCGCTCGTGAAGATCGATGCTGAGAACAAGCCAGCTTTGAAGGCGCAGGGCTTCATGACACGCGATTCACGTGTTGTAGAGCGTAAGAAGCCAGGACGTCCAAAGGCACGCAAGAGATTCCAGTTCAGCAAGCGTTAATCTTTTGCATTATTATTTATTCAAATTAAGTTTAGTATCTAAACCGACAAGATGCCAAAAGACCTACTTGTTGGTTGCTTAAAACAGAACGTAAACAAATGTCTAGAACAAATTTTGACGAACTCTTGGAGGCAGGTTGCCATTTTGGTCACCTTACACGTAAGTGGAATCCAGCTATGAAGCCATATATCTTCATGGAGAAGAATGGCATCCACATTATTGACCTCCACAAGACAGTGGCTAAGATCGACGAGGCTGCAGAGGCACTTAAGCAAATTGTAAAGAGCGGACGTAAGGTGCTTTTCGTAGCGACTAAGAAGCAGGCACGTGATATCATCGCTGAGAAGGTAGGCGCTGTAAACATGCCATTCGTAGTAGAGCGTTGGCCAGGTGGTATGTTGACCAACTTCCCTACCATCCGTAAGGCTGTCAAGAAGATGGGTTCATTGGACAAGTTGATCAATGATCCTGTATATATGAGTCTTTCAAAGCGCGAGCGTCTTCAGATCACACGTCAGCGTGAGAAGCTCAACAAGACATTAGGTTCAATTGCGGACCTTACACGTCTTCCAGCAGCTATGTTTGTATTTGACACATGCAAGGAGCACATTGCGATTAAGGAGGCACAGCGCCTTAATATTCCTGTATTTGGTGTAGTAGATACAAACGCTAACCCTAACGACGTAGACTACGTTATCCCAGCTAACGATGACGCTTCAAAGTCGATCGAGATTATCACAAGCATTATGTGCCAGGCAATCCGTGAGGGTTGGGACGAGCGCAAGGCAGAGAAGCTCGACGAGCCAGAAGCTAAGGAGGCAAAGGAGGAGAAGAAAGCTCCACGTGCTAAGAAGGGCGAGGCTAAGGCTGAGAAGGCAACAGAAGAGTAATATTCTTCTTTGACAAAGAAACGACAATGAGGAGTTTTTCTGTTTGCGAAGACAGCAGAGAACTTCTCATTGCTTTTTAATTAGAAAGTAACAGTAAAAAGATATAATACTATGGCTATTACAGCACAAGACGTAAATAAATTGCGCCAGATGACAGGTGCAGGTATGATGGACTGCAAGAAGGCCTTGACAGAGGCTGAGGGTGATTTTGACAAGGCAGTAGACCTTCTCCGCAAGCGTGGTCAGCAGATTGCTAGCAAGCGTGCAGATCGTGAGGCTAAGGAAGGTGTAGCGCTTTCGAAGGCATCTGCAGACAACAAGTTTGCTGCAGCTATCATTGTAAACTGTGAGACAGACTTCGTAGCAAAGAACGAGAGTTTTGTTGCATTTGCGCAGTCGGTACTTGACCTTGCGGTTGAGAAGCAGCCAGCTTCACTTGAGGCACTCCTTGCACTTCCAATGGCAGGTGCTACAGTAGCAGAGGAAGCTACACGCAACTCAGGTGTTATTGGTGAGAAGGTAGAGGTTTCTGCATACAACTTCATCAAGGCAGATTCGGTAGCAACATACATTCACTTTGACAAGCGATTGGCTACAGTAGTAGGTTTCAACCAGGCAGGTGTTGATGCGCAGGTTGGCAAGGATTGTGCTATGCAGGTAGCTGCTATGTCGCCAGTTGCTGTTGACCGTGAGAGCATTCCACAAGCTACTATTGACCATGAGAAGGAAGTAGCTATAGAGAAGACAAAAGAGGATCAGGTTAAGAGTGCAGTTGAGGCTGCATTGAAGAAGGCTGGTTTCAATCTCTACATTGCTGAGAATGAGGAGCACATCAACGAGGGTATCATGAAGGGCAACATCACTGAGGCACAGGCACAGGAGATTCGTGATCTCAAGGCTAAGGTAGCTGCTGAGAAGGCTGCAAACTTGCCAGCAGACATGGTAGAGAAGATTGCTATGGGCCGTCTCAACAAGTTCTTCAAGGAGGCTACTCTTATGGAGCAGGAGTCGGTTAAGGAGCCAAAGAAGTCGATTGCACAAGTTCTCGAGGCTGCAAGCAAGGGCTTGAAGGCTACAGCGCTTATCCGTTTGAGCTTGAACGCTTAATAAATTCTGATTATTGGGGCTTGAAACCTGTTGTAGGATTTGGGTTCTGATTCAGGGTTAAGATAATATAGGACTCGGTGGTTATGCCACTGAGTCCTTTTTTGTTTATAGGGCAATTATTGTATAGGGGGCGAGGGGTAAGACGGTAAGAGTTTTGGGTATTGGTATAGATATAGTGAGAGTTGAAAGGAAGATAGTTGAACGTAGGTTGAGAATAGTCGGAAGTTAGTTTGTGGGTAGTTAGAGAGTAGTTGTTGCTCGCAGTTTTTTTATTTTGTGGGTAGTATCTGATAAGCGCGAGAGTAGTTGTTGCTCGCAATTTTTTTATTTGTGTTATTGTTCAAGAAGATATAGAAAGGACCTATTTATAGTCAGGTTCAATAGCGTGTGGTAAATATTGGAAGATATATAGGAGAATGGAGGGTATGTAGGCATAAAAAGATGTTAATGCCTTGGCAAGAATCAAAATATTGCTGAAATTTGCGATGGCATACAGTTCTCTATGGGGGAAACTTATAGGGATTAAAAGGGAATCAGGTGCAAGACCTGGACAGTACCCGCTGCTGTGAGTTCTTTCATCCTTTGAAGAAGGGGATGGTCTTATGTGCAATAAGTCACTGGCTGAAAAGTTGGGAAGACGCGCATAGGTAGGACGAGTCAGAAGACCTGCTGTATCGACATAATGTTTTACTTGCGGGAATACGAGTAGTAGCAATAGAATGCTCAATATTGAAAGGTTGAGATTTTGCCGTGTGTCTATGTGGCACGGTAAGGTAGTTGATTGTGTCATATCCCGTTAGTAAATATTATTGTATTTGCTGACGTTTTTTTGTGCTTGATGATACGATTAGAGACATATAATACACGTGCTTCATTGGAGAGAATTCGATGGAAGAGTCTCTTTGTATTATTGACTATTATTGTTTGTAGTTGTATTCGACCCATTTCTGCGCAAACGATATTTAGGGACAGTGTAGACCTAAGTGAGGTTGTTGTAAAAGCTCAGCGCAGTTATAATCCCCATCATACAATATCCAGGAAGATGATAATAGCCCTGCCGTCAAATAATGTAGCAGATGCGCTAAAATATATGGCTGGGGTACAGATTAAGGATTATGGAGGATTAGGAGGGCAGAAGACCATCAATGTACGTTCGTTAGGATCGCAACATGTGGGGGTATATATTGATGGGGTACGAGTGACCAATGTTCAGAATGGTACGGTAGACTTAGGCAAGTACTCGTTATCGACCCTTGAAGCCGTATCGTTATATAATGCCAACAAGAATGAGTCATTGATGACAGCCTCTGAATATGCCTCGGCGTCGACGGTATACCTTACTACTAAGCGTCCAGACTCAACCTCGGTAGTACTACAAGCATCAGTAGGGTCGTTTGGAACATATAAAGCTGCGACTACGGTATCATATAAGAATTATGGTTTTGTGGATGTTGCATTTGCATCCTCGAAAGGTAATTATCCCTTTGAGTATCATACCCAGTATGAAGACACGACGGGCAGGCGGCGCAACTCAGACATACGTACTATACGAGTAGAAGGATGTGGCTTTTACAAAGGAGTACAAATACATTTATACCACTTCGATTCCGAGAGAGGATTACCTGGAGGGGTTATACGGCGTTTATCCGACACATATACAGACGTTGGGCGAGAATGGGATAAGAATACTTTTGTTCAGATATCATGGAAAGAGGTAAAAGAAAATGTAGGGTTGAGAGCCATTTTGAAGTATGCCAATGACTATCTGCACTACAGGTCGGACTATAAAGAAAACATCTCTGTGCATGCGAACAACAAGTATCATCAGCAGGATATTTATGGTGCGATATCCGGAGCTGTAGGGCTAGGCGATTGGAATTTTTCGGCATCGACAGACTACAGGTGGTCGGACCTCACGACAGACGTTCGCAATTACAAATATGTATATAGGTTAGACAGCAAGAGCTCCCTTTCGGCGTTTTATTCATGCAACAACTTCAGTGCCAGTGTAAGCGGGCTATATACCAGGGTAGCAGACCATACCAAGGGGGAAGCAAAGCCGCTCTCGCGATTCACCTATAATGCTTTAGCGTCGTATGTTTTGGGAGACTGGACATTGAGAGGATTTTACAAATCGGTATTCAGGGCACCTACACTCAATGATTTATACTACACGTTGGTGGGCAATAGGAATTTAAAGCCAGAGTACACCAAACAAGTAGATTTAGGATTTACCTACAAGAACAAGTGGGTTGATTTTCAGACAGATGTATACTACAACAAAGTAGAAGACCGCATAGTATGTCTACCGTTGAAGGGGTCGTACCAGTGGACTATGCTAAACTACGGATATACTCGCTGTTTGGGAGTCAATACAGCTGCCAATGTACGTTATGGGAGTCATGCCGTTATGATTTCAGGCACCTTTCAAGACGACAGGAACAAGACAGACAAGTCGGAAGAGAGTTACAATGACTACATAGCCTATTCGCCAAAGTGGTCTATGACAGCAATTTATTCCTTTGAGAGGAGAGGGGTGTCGGCATCTATATCCCATATGTTTGTTGACAAGCGCTATTGGACGGCAGAAAATGCGATAGAAGAGCCACTTGAGGCATATAACTGCACCGACATAAAAGTGGGTTATAAATATAAGAATATGACAGCCGAGTCAGAATGTCAGAATTTGTTGGATGAGCGTTATGAGATTATTCAACGTTGGCCTATGCCTGGCAGACGTTATACATTAACCTTGAGATATGAGATATGAAGAATTTGCTATATATACTATTGGTAATGTTTCTTGTGGTGACCTCGTGTGACCATGACGAGCCTACGTTGAAGCCATCCGGAGGAGAGGAGGTCGGCAAGGAACACGAGCAAGAAGTCGTAGTTGACAATCTGATAATCTGCAATGAAGGGAACTGGCAATCGGACAATGGGCAGCTATCCTATTTTGACAGTCAGACGTTGACTATGACCAACAAATGGTTCAGGCAAGTCAACGGCAAGAAATTGGGAGACACCCCCAATGACATTATACAGATAAATGACACGTTGATAGCCATAGCCGTCAACTGGTCGAACATAATACAATACATACATCCAGACGGTACAGAGTGTGGAGCGACTGAGAATGTGCCAAACAACAGGAAGATGTGTACAGATGGGGAATATCTGTATGTCACTTCGTATGCCCATGTATGTGGGGATAAGACCTTTGAAAAAGGGTATGTAGCCAAGATAGACGTCAAGACGCTGCAAGTAGTAGCCACCTGTGAAGTAGGCTGGGAGCCAGAAGGGGTACGTTTGTACAAAGGCAATCTATATATTGCCAACAGTGGAGGGTATTCTTTTTCCGAATTCGGACATGACTATGAGAGTACTATCTGTGTAGTGGATGCTAAGACGTTGCTCGCAAAAAAAGTTATAGATACAGGTTGTAAGAATTTGTATGGCGAGGTATCGCAAGCAGGGAAATATCTATGTATAAATGCCAGTGGAGACTATTATGATATTGGTCCCCATACCGTTATACTAGACTGTGAGACGGAGAAGGTAACTGTGTTTGACTTTCCATCCTCGTACAATACCACAGATGGGAAGAAGTTTTATACGGTAGGTTCCGAGTATTCATATTACACGGGAGAGTACAAGTATCATATTCACACGATAGACCCGGTAACGAAGGATGTTGCCGATACCATATACACTGCGGCTGTAACAGAGAAGATAAAATCGCTTACTTCGCCCTACGAGCTATATATATCGCCCTATACGGGCAGTATATATTTTACGGATGCGAAGAGTTTTGCTACGGCGGGATATCTGTATGGGTACAGCAAAGAAGGAGAAGAGTTGTTTGAGGGGCAGAAGGTGTATGTGAATCCGGGGCATATTTTGGCGGTGGAATAATAATTTACAATTTACTAATAATACAATGCAAAAGAGATCGTTTTATTTAATTTTATTGACACTTCTTTTTGCTGTTCAATCGTGGGCAGAAAAAGTATCAGTGTCAATTACAATGAATGCTACCAGTCGCACTATGACCCTTGTACCTCTTGAGGGAGGAGAGAATGTTGAGATTGGTACTCCTGTGTCATATAAATATACCTTTGATGCAGAACCAGGAAAATATACACTCACTGGCTACAATAGTAATGGTGTAAATAATGGCAGTATAGTAATAGATATAGCTGAGGGAACAGAGCTTACAATCTATACATGTACAGCCAAAGCTACCAATAAGGAATGGACGATAAATACTGACTATACGGTTGAGTCGGAAGTTTATACCAAAGACATGACGAAGAGTGATATAGTTTTGGGTGCAGATGCGCAACCACAAAAGGCTGTAACATTCCTTGTTCCTGCCGGATATACGTATAATACGACACTTGTACCAAGTGAGACGCATAAGGCCGAAGGGTATATGGCCTATAATTCATCATCGCCAGTAACGAAGAATACGAATATATCATCTGCTATACCGATGGGTTATGAGATGACATTTACAGCGCCTAAAGATGCACAAGTATTTGTCGGTACAAAATCGGTAAACTTTGTTGCTTTCAAGGAAGTTGCACCTAAAAAGACAGAAGAGTCTGGTGACAATAAAATATATACATACGATCTAGCAGGGAAAGGTGTATATAATTACAGAGTGTCGCAATCAGGAAAGTTGACCAATGCAGACAAATTTACCATGACAGAAGGAGCGATGTCGATGGAGGTAAAGGCAGAAGACCTGAATGGTGATTCGAAGCAAATAGATAAGGACGTAGCGAGCAACAACAAATACAATGTGGCAGATATATTCATGAATGTTGATGCTGCAGGTTGTGTCAACCTTAACAAAGGAGAGACATTCCAATTGGAATATTTCCGTACATGGCAGATTGTTGACAATATTACAAATAACTACTTCATAGAGCCTGATTATCATTTTGAAGTAGTAGACGAACAAGGACAACCATCTACAGACGTCATTGAGATTTCAGGAGAGGGAGTAATTACAGCCAAGAAAGATGGTGTTGCTTTTGTGTTAGTGACATATGATGCGATAAGAACGCCAAATCAGCTAGGCGGTCCTTTGTATGGGGCTATATGGCCAGAAAATACGGGACTTGCTGTTGTGAGAGTTGGCGCTACAGATGCAGGTATTGCTACGAATATGAATATCAATAATGATAAAAATACAGCAGGAAGTAATAAACAAGCAGGTGATAATATAGATGCGGAGTTGGATGTTCTATATTTTGTTGATGGTGGAGCAAGCTATACATTCAAGCCAGAAGGTGAGAATAAGGTTGAGATAGCATATCCTACCATAGGGGAAAATTCGGCATCATATACTGGTTTTACTACAAAAGGAGTGACAAAGAACGCGGATGGCAGTTATACTATTATAGTAAAAGAAGGACGTAACATTGTAAAACTTTCATCTGCTACAGGAGCTGTATATCAAGTTGTCAGAGGTAAAAAGTGTGAGGTTGCTGTTACTAATACGACAAATCCTGGTCAGGTATTAAAGCCTGGGGATAATGCGACTATTCTTTTGTCGGGGTTGTATCACCCAGCTCATAAGATGGCTGGAGTATACAATATGGCAGCGGCGATGACATATCGAGATGAAAATGATGTTGAGTATTTATGTATACAGAAGGCAGGTTCAGGGGCAGGTAGTCAGTATAACTTCTCATCGACAGACAAGGCGAGGACTATATCTGTAACAATTCCAACCGATTGGGATGAGACAAAAGACTATTCATTAAAGAATGGTTCTATATATTGCAAGGGTTATGGAGATCCCTATGGCGGTCATCGTGATATTACACGTACGTCTGGTAAGAACCCAAATTTCACTGCTACACAGAATATAGCATATTTCGGAATGCTACCTGATGTTTGTCTATATAAAGGCATTGTTCCGACCTATGAGCTACGAGTTCTCACTTTTGAAGATGAGGATTACAAAGGCGATGGCAATGTGTTGGGCAATAAAGACTGGTCGTCACTTATTGATAATGCTGAATATAACGGAGATTTGCTATATGGCGAAGATGCAAGTATATACTGTGTCATGGATGATAAAAACACAGAACTATACAGTGAGTTGAATGCTGCTTATGGTAGTAAGGCCTTCTGGAGCGGTGGATGTGCGGTTTCCAATTATTACATGACATCATTTGATGGAGCTGGATATGTGCAACAGCTTTCTGCTTATAGTCCACAAGGAACATATGCAGGCAATAAAGGTTCGAAGAACTTTGCTGTATGTTATGGATACGATGATGGTTCTACAAGTGCCATAGACACACGTCCTGTATTTACGTTTATGGATGGAAAGAAGCACGTAATAGACCATTTGTATGTAAACAACAGTAGTTATGCTCTGAATGTCATAGCGAATGGGAATGACCTGTCGTCCAAGCTAGGAAAAAATGACTATTTCCGTGTAGTGTTCCAGAATTATGATGGAGATGATTTGGTAAAAGAGGTAAGTCAAGACCTTGTAGTAAACGGTGTTGCTATAACAGAATGGACAAAAGTGGATCTTTCGGCGCTTGGAGAAGTTGAGACCTTGAAGATAAACATAGTCTCTTCCGTAGAGAATAATGCCGGTATGTCTCTACCAGCGTATGTGCTTTTGGATGATATTGCTGTCCGTTTTGAAAAAGACGAGACTCCAACACGTATTTGTCCAGTTGTTGCCAAGCCAGACAATCAGCGTACAGGAGAAGTCTATAATATTTATGGACAAAGAGTACCAGCTCATTACAGAGGTATAGTAATAAAAGCAGGAAAGAAGTACATTCAGAAATAATAGCTGATTAATATTAGTGACGGGTGTGAAATAATTATTTTTGCATCCGTCATTTATTTATTTCAAATGAAAAGGGCAGTTGTTTGGGTAATAGCATTGATAGTTGCAGAAGTAAGTTTTGCGCAGACGCAGGAGGTAGAGGTATTGGAGTATCATCCGGCGCCGGGGCAGTATGTTAATACGTTGCCAGAGGCAGAAGAGGGAGATAGTCACGAAGATATGTGTGCCAAGTGTGCGGAAAGTCTCAATGATGGAGAGCTGGTGCATTTAGGTACTTATGGGGGGTATATTACGGTAAAGTTTGACCATGCGGTGAAGAATAAGTTGGGTTCGGATATAAGGATAAAAGGCAATGGTTTTTATTCGGCATCCGATCCCAAATATGGGAAAGAGACTATCGGTGGGTCGTTTGAGCCAGGGATAGTATATGTGGGAGTTGGAAATAGTGTTGAGTCGGCCCAGTGGTATGAATTAGCCGGGTCCGAATACTACACGGGAGAGATACATGACTTTTCGATAACATATCACAAGCCCAATGCAGAAAGTGGGGACCACAGTCAGAATTTTTCTTCGTATGACAACTATATTTATTGGGAGTCGACGTGGACAGAGAATGGAAAGAAGAAGTCGGACTCCGGATACCATATTAAGAACACATTCCATGGTCAAAGCTACTGGCCGATGTGGGAAGAAGGAGAGACTCTGACATTTACGGGAGGGAAGTTGCCTGACAATGCAGTAGATTACTCCGGCAAAGGTACGAACTGGGTACTATACAGGTATGCCAAGGACTCGTACGGGTATGTAGATGCCTCGTTGAATACAGACGTCTATTCGACCTTTGATATTTCGTGGGCAGTAGATAAAGATGGGAAGCATGTAGAGTTGGAAGAAGTAAACTATATCAGGGTAGTCAGTGCGATGTTTCAGTATTGTGGGTGGCTTGGGGAGACCAGTACAGAAGTATCCGGCTTTGAGGATTTGCATTTAGAAGAAGGGTATGATGAGCATCCGATAATTATTACGCCTCGAAGTGCGACACCTATATCTGTTGTAAATCGAGACGACAAAGTCAAGGATCCTTACTACTATAATCTGATGGGGGTGAAGACGTTGGTGCCTACGAAAGGACTTTATATACATGAGGGGAAGTTGGTCGTAGTAAAGTAGATTTATAAATTTTGCTAATTATCAACCATTTAGGAAGGCTGTGATTAGGAAATAAAGAAAATAATATCTACTTTTGTCCCTGCAAAACAGGCGTACTGGGTTTCGTACCTAGAAGGCTTTGAGCACTAAAGTAATTATTTTATAAACAATTTAAAAACTTACAGTAATGTCAGTTAGAATTCGTTTGGCTCGTCATGGTCGTAAGGGTTATGCCTTCTACCACATTGTCGTAGCTAACAGCAAGGCACCACGTGATGGTAAATTTATTGCTAAGATCGGTTCTTACAACCCTAACACCAATCCTGCAACAGTAGTATTGGATTCTGAGCTCGCTCTCAAGTGGCTTCAGAATGGTGCTCAGCCAACAGATACAGTACGCAACATCCTCAGCCATGAGGGCGTTCTTTTGAAGAAGCACCTCCTCGAGGGCGTTAAGAAGGGCGCATTTGACGAGGCTAAGGCAGAGGCTAAGTTCCAGGCTTGGAAGGATGAGAAAGCAAAGAAGGCAGAGGCTAAGAAGTCGGCTGCAAAGGACGCTAAGGCTACAGCAGCTAAGGCTCGTCTTGAGGCAGAGGCTAAGGTTAATGCAGATCGTGCTGAGGCTATCGCAAAGAAGAAGGCAGAGGCAGCAGCTGCAGCAGCAGAGGCAGAAGCAGCAGCTAACGCAGAGGCTCCAGCAGAGGAGGCAACTGCAGAGGCTCCAGCAGAGGCTTAATTCGCAGAAATCGATTAAGACGAAAATAAGAACGTCGCGGTGGGTAACCATCGCGACGTTTTTTATTGTATGTATTGAAAATCGTGGGGGGGTGTTTAGTGAGCATCCACCCAGTTTTGTCCGTAGTCTACCTCGGCTATTAGGGGGACTGAGAGCTTATCGGTGGCGTGCTCCATGCAGTCGCGTACTATAGCCGTCAGAATATCCTGTTCCGATTTCAAGGCATCGAAGACAAGTTCGTCATGTACTTGGAGGATCATTTTTGACTTTAGGCCTTCCGCTTTCATGCGTGCAGCGATATTGACCATTGCTATCTTGATGATATCGGCTGCTGTACCCTGGATAGGGGCATTGATAGCGTTACGTTCAGCTACGCCGCGTACTACACCATTACGAGAATTTATGTCGTCCAGTTGGCGGCGACGGCCGAAGAGAGTCTCGGAGTAGCCCAATTCGCGAGCCTTAGCTATAGACTTATCCATGTAAGCCTTTACGGCCGGGAACGATTCGAAGTAGCCATCGATAAGAGACTTAGCCTCCTGGCGCGAAGTCTGCAGTTGGTCTGCGAGGCCTACAGCAGATATACCATATATGATACCGAAGTTGGCCGTCTTAGCCTTACGACGCATATCCTTAGTTACATCCTTCAGATCCACCTTGAAGATACGAGCTGCGGTAGCTGCGTGAACATCCTCGCCACGCTGGAAGGCAGCGCAGAGGTGCTCGTCCTGAGAAAAATGAGCCATGAGACGCAGTTCCACCTGAGAATAATCCGCTGCCAAGATAATATGTTCGTCATCAGAAGCCACGAAAGCCTTACGTATCTCGCGACCGCTCTCGTCGCGGATAGGGATATTCTGGAGGTTAGGATTATTACTACTCAGTCGGCCCGTTACAACCACTGTCTGGTTGAACGAAGTATGGATACGCCCTGTGCGAGGATTGATAAGCTTAGGGAGAGCCTCGGCGTAGGTGTTCAGTAATTTAAGGAGACCTCGGTAATTGAGAATCTCAGAAACTATAGGGCTTTTTGAAGCCAGTTTTTGTAGGACATCCTCGGCAGTAGAATAATTACCCTGCTTATTACGCTTTGCAGAAGGGTCGATTTTCATTTTCTCGAAGAGGATATCGCCCACCTGTTTAGGGCTAGATATATTGAACTTTTCGCCGGCAAGAGAATAGATATTCTCCTCAGCAGAGATTAGCTGTTCGCGCAGATGGGCAGCGAAGACAGCCAACGCCTCGTCATCGATTTTCACACCATTCATCTCCATCATGGCCAATACAGGCATCAGCGGCATCTCCATATCGGTAAAGAGGCGCTGTTGGATTTCGTTATTAGCGAGTTGCTCCTTAAGGTTGAGATACAACTGGTAAGTTATGTCTGCGTCCTCGGCCGCGTACTCCTTTATGGCAGAGAGAGGGACCTGATCCATAGTGATCTGTTTAGCCCCCTTACCTATAAGCTCCTCGATATGGATAGGGGTATAGCCCAAGAGCACCTCAGACATAGAATCCATATTATGAGGTTGGGCAGGAGCGAGCAAGAAGTGGGCTATCATAGTATCGAACATAGGACCTTCGACTACGATGCCATATTGAGAAAGGACAAGAATGTCGTATTTCAGGTTCTGTCCGATTTTCAGTTTGCCAGACGAGAAAACCTCGGCGAAGAAATTAAGTCTTCTTGTTGCCTCGCTCTTATTGCCCTTTTGGAAAGGGACGTAGTAAGCCTTGTGAGCCTCGGTAGCGAAAGATATACCCACTATATCGCAGTAGAGCGAGTTGAGGGACGTAGTTTCAGTATCGAAACAGAACTCAGGGGCTGCGGTAAGGATATTAGCCAAGTCGGTCAGCTCGTCGTCCGTCTGGCAAACTATATACTCGTGAGGAGTATCCTTTGCGGTGTGGAATACAGTAGGCTCAGGTGCGACCTCATTAGAGACAGACTGAGAAGCAGTCTCTGCAGGGGCATCGCCGAAGAGAGACAGTTGGACCGGAACAGGCTCCTCGCCCATAAAGATACGCTCTATGCGAGGGAGGACATTTCGGAACTCAAGCTCTGTGAAAAGTTTAGTGAGGGCAGGAGTATCAGGTTTTCTGAACTCGATATCAGACAAAGATACGCCCAGAGGGCAATCGGTCACGATAGTTGCTAGTACCTTAGAGAGTCTTACTTGCTCGCAGTTTTTTTCCAAGTTCTCCTTGAGCTTACCCTTCAGTTTGTCGATATTCTCATATATCCCATCTATAGAACCGAACTCAGCGAGGAGTTCCTTAGCGCGCTTTTCTCCCACGCCAGGACAACCAGGGATATTATCCGCCGAGTCGCCCCATAAGCCAAGGATATCAATTACCTGCTTAGGGTCGGATATAGAGAAATGCTCATTTACGCCAGCTATATCCCAGTATTCACCGGCAGAAGCGCCATTGCCAGGACGCATCTGGTGGATTTTATCCGTTACCAGTTGGGCATAATCCTTATCAGGAGTAAAAAGTATGACCCTATCCACCTGAGGAGCGAACTGAGTAGCCACGCTACCAGCCACGTCATCCGCCTCGAAGCCCGGGCACTCGATGATAGCAATATTCATTGCGCGAAGGAAATCCTTGATAAGAGGGACGTTGGACGTAATATCCTCTGGCTGTGCATCGCGGTTAGCCTTATAATCAGGGAACATATCGTGGCGGAATGTATGACCAGAAGGGTCGAACGCCACGCATACGTGAGTAGGTTTTTCCTTAGAGAGAGCATCCACTACGGTATTGACGAATCCGAATACGGCAGACGTATTAAGGCCCTTGCTATTGATGCGAGGGGCGCGGATGAAGGCGTAGTAAGCGCGGTATATCAATGCGTAAGCATCTATGATGAAAAGTTTTGTGCTCATTCCTATATTGCTTTTCAGCAAAGATAATTCATTTATTTGGGAATACACCATACGGGGAGCACTTGAAGAGAGACCTTTCTGCATAGAGAGAAGGTAGTTGTTGCTCGCAATTTTTTACTTTTCGGCCAAGTGCGAAGTAAGTTGGCAGGTATATGCTGATATAAGAGAGATATAAGGTTGCTCGCAATTTTTTTATTTAATAGCACAAAAGAAAAGAGGATGACTCCCTATAGGAGGCATCCTCTAAGGTATAGGATTAATGCTATGATCAGAGAGCAAATTCCTTTTTGATAGCATCTACGTAGTCGAGTTTCTCCCAAGCGAAGAATTCGACCTCCTTTTCAGACTCGACGCCATTGATATTGAACTTTACCTTCTGGGTATATGGCTTACGTCCCACGTGGCCGTAGGAAGCAGTAGGTTCGAAGATAGGGTTCTTGAGGCCGAAGCGTTTGATGATGCTAGCAGGGCGCATATCGAAAAGTTTAGTTGCGCGCTGAGCAATCTCGCCGTCGGACATTTTTACGTGAGAAGTACCATAAGTATTAACGTAGAGGCCCACTGGCTGAGCCACGCCGATAGCGTAAGCCACTTGCACAAGCACCTCGTCTGCCACGCCGGCAGCCACGAGATTCTTAGCTATATGGCGAGTAGCGTAAGCTGCCGAGCGGTCGACCTTAGAAGCATCCTTACCCGAGAAGGCTCCGCCGCCGTGAGCGCCCTTACCGCCGTAAGTATCAACGATGATTTTACGGCCTGTGAGGCCTGTGTCGCCATGAGGGCCACCGATAACGAACTTACCTGTTGGGTTGACGAACAACTTGAAATCGGCCTTAAACAAGTTCTTGATATTCTGAGGCATATCAGCTATTGTACGAGGGATGAGGATTTCGGCCACATCCTTACGTATTTGAGCCAACATTTTCTCGTCCTCGTCGAACTCATCGTGCTGAGTAGAGATTACGATAGTATCGATACGTTGAGGCACGTTATCGTCGGAATATTCGATAGTAACCTGACTTTTAGAATCTGGGCGGAGGTAAGTCATCACTTTACCCTCGCGGCGGATTACTGCCAATTCGAGAAGGAGTTGGTGAGCCAGATAGATAGGTAGAGGCATATAATCCTCTGTATCGCGGCAAGCGTAACCGAACATCATACCCTGGTCGCCTGCGCCCTGTTCCTCAGCCACGGTACGTTCAACGCCCTGGTTGATATCGGCGGACTGTTCGTGGATAGCTGAGAGGACACCGCAAGAACCTGCGTCGAACTTATATTCAGCCTTATTGTAGCCTATTTTATCGATGACACGGCGAGCCACGTCCTGAACTGGGACGAAGCCATTGGTTTTCACCTCGCCAGCTACGACTGTAAGGCCGGTAGTAACGAGAGTCTCGCAAGCCACCTTAGACTCAGGGTCCTGAGCGAGGAGGCAGTCGAGCACTGCGTCTGAGATCTGGTCGGCCACTTTATCAGGATGGCCTTCAGATACTGATTCTGATGTAAAGAAATAACCCATCTTGGAGAAATTTAATCTGTTATTTAACTGAAAAAATAGATGGGAAAAGAGAATGATAGGGACTCAACGTGATGCGTTTTAGCACTTTTTTATAGTGGTTGCAATTAGCAAATCCTTCCACTCTTTTCTCCTCTTTGTGGGTGCAAAGGTAAGTAATACTTTGGAAATGAAAAGCAAAAAAATGCAAATAATGGGCGTCGGAATAGGTTGTTTGTCAAAAATAATAGTAATTTTGCCAGTCGAATATAAACAGATTATTTTTTATGATAAATTCACAGGATATCAAGAATGGTGTTTGTATCCGTTTGGATGGCAAGCTCTATTTTGTAGTTGAGTTTTTGCACGTTAAGCCAGGTAAGGGCAACACAATCATGCGTGTAAAGATGAAGAGTGTAACTGATGGACGTGTATTGGAGCGTCGTTTCAACATTGGTGAGAAGCTTGAGGATGTACGTGTAGAGCGTCGTCCAAACCAGTATCTCTACTCAGACGGTGAGGGTGAGGTATTCATGAATCAGGAGACATTTGAGCAGATCACAATCAAGAAGGATCTTGTTACAGGTGGTGAGTTTATGAAGGAAGGTGACATTGTAGAGGTTGTAACAGACGCATCTAACGAGGAGGTACTCTTTGCTGAGATGCCAGTTAAGACACAGCTCAAGGTTACATATACAGAGCCAGGCTTGAAGGGTGATACAGCTACAAACACATTGAAGCCAGCTACAGTTGAGACAGGTGCAGAGGTACGAGTTCCATTGTTCATTGAGACAGGTGAGACTATCGTTATTGACACACGTGACGGTTCATACTTGGAGCGTGTTCGATAATTAAGATACTACGGCATAAGTCGTTATGAGGCTACACTAAGGGGTGTAGCCTTTTTTGTTTTAGTCAAAAAAATATAAACAAAATGCAATTATTTGCGTAGACTATTGATGCAAGACGAATAAAGATTTAAATTTGCATAAAAAGAGAGATGAAGAGTAAAACAGTCATAGTGTGGCTTTGTGTGGTAATGTCCGTGGCGTTCATAGGACTTATCTACATGCAGACACGATGGCTGATGCAAGCCACCGAGTTGAGGGAAAAGCACTTCAACCAGTTGGTTTGGCAAGGGATAGATGCGGTAATACAGAGGTTAGAGACGGATGAGTTGTCGCACTTAAAGATGCAAGACAGGTTGAATTTGGCAGATTGGCCAATGTTTGTCCGCAATCAGATGAGGCATAAGATGCAGACTAGCAGGCGTCAAGGTACGGATGCGACGGCGGTGGACTATGGTTTTTCGTTTGATATGGATGCTCAGGGACGTTTTAACCTCAGTACGTACAAAGAAGACAGTCTTGTGACGAGTGTCAACGGACAAGCAGAGGTGGCGCGAGTGGGGCATTTTGATCCTGTTACCAATGCGATGTTGATAATTCAGAATGAGTTAAGCAAGCGCATAGACGACAAGACGCAGCAGTTGTTGCATTCATTATTTGAGAATGCGCCTATTGGGGAGCGAATAAACCAGACCCAATTGGATGTGATGCTGATGGAGAATTTCAAGGCAAGGGGAATAAGTGAGCGGAATGACGATTATGTTTTTGCGGTATTAAATTCGAAGGGGGACATAGTATTCTGTTCGCCGGAATATAAGAAAGATGTAGAAGGGATACAGAAGTTCAGCAGGCGACTATTTCCAAACGACATGCATCCTAGGATGCACACGTTGGAGGTATATTTTCCGTACAGGCAGTCGAGTTTTTCGGAATTATTGGGGTTAGTTATACCTACCACGCTCTTCACGTTGTTGATATTGTCGATATCGATATACACGATTATCATTATTTTCCATCAGAGAAAGCTTGATATAGTGAAGAATGACTTTATTAACAACATGACTCACGAGTTCAAGACGCCGATATCGACCATATCATTAGCGGCGCAGTTGATGAGGGAAGCTTCGGACGTGTTGACGCCGGAAAAGATAAAGAAATACTCCAACAATATCTGCAATGAGTCGGCCCGACTCACCAAGCAGGTAGAGAAGATATTGCAGATGGCCGCCTTTGAGAAAGGCAAAGCATCTCTGAAGTTGGAAGAGATGGACGTCAACGAGATAATATCTGGGGTAGCTGATGATTTCAGGCTCAAGGTAGAGAAGGACAACGGTTCTTTGGATTTGAGGCTTGATGCTACGGAAGCGTTGGCGATGGTAGACAAGGTACATTTCACGAATGTTATCTTCAATCTACTAGACAATGCTGTAAAGTACAAGAAGGCGGAAGGTGCGCCGATGTTGTATATTAAGACAGTAAACAGGAATAAGGGCATAATTATCTCGATAAAAGATAATGGCTTAGGCATATCGAGGGACAATTTGGAGAGGATATTTGAGAAATTTTACAGGGTACACACGGGCAATGTGCACAATGTAAAGGGCTTTGGACTAGGATTGGCGTATGTGAAGAAGATAGTAGAAGATCACGGAGGTCAGATTACGGTAGAGAGTGAGTTGAATGTGGGCACGAAGTTCGATATCTTTATACCATTAGTAAAACAAAAATAAAAACACCATAAAAATAAGACTCGTATGGAAAACATAGAGCACAAGATTCTTTTAGCAGAAGACGAGGAAAACCTTGGTTTGATGCTTAGCGAGTACCTTGAGTTGAAGGGGTATTCGGTTGATTTGACAGGAGATGGTGAGGAGGCATACAATGCGTTCGTCTCTGGCAAGTATGATATTTGTATATTTGATGTCATGATGCCAAAGAAGGATGGATATACTCTAGCCAAGGAGATCCGTATGATCAATGCTGATGTGCCAATCATTTTCTTGACAGCTCGAAACAGCAAGGATGATATTCTTCAAGGCTTCAAGAGTGGAGCTGATGACTACTTGTCGAAGCCATTCAGCATGGAGGAGTTGATTCTCCGTATAGAGGCTATATTGCGCAGAACAAGTGGAAACAATACTGTACAAGATGTATATGTATTGGGCAAGTATAAGTTTGACACCCAGAAGCAGCAGTTGATTTTGGGAGAGAATGTTATCAAGTTGACCACCAAGGAGAGTGAGTTGTTGAAGCTTCTCTGTACAAATGCCAACAAGGTACTTGAGCGCAACATTGCGTTGAAGACCATTTGGGTAGATGACAACTACTTCAATGCTCGTTCGATGGACGTATACATTACGAAATTGCGTAAGCACTTGAAGGAAGATCCTTCGGTAGAGATTATCAATGTTCATGGCAAGGGCTATAAGTTGGTAGTATAATATTGGCTATAATATAGAAAGAGAGCGACTTGGGGTACCTGAGTCGCTTTTTCTATCTCTATATGTTAAGATTATGTTAAAGGTTGGTTTAGAATAGTATTGGTTCATTGGTTGTATCTAAATTTGTGCTCGTATAGAGAAAAAGTTTATTTACAAACAGATGGAGATTATCTCGGAATATGTTAGTCAGATTACGAACCTAGGATGGTTCTTCATATCTCTGACGACGTTAATTTTTATCCTATCCGTTATATATGGCGTTGGTTATTTGCGTCATTATAAGACTACGAAGAGAGAGTTGACCCTGCATTGGGGGATGTTTGCCCTTTGTTATGTAGGCATGATGGGGTTGTACAGTACCCAATCGATGTTATGGTTTCTTGTAGGATGGGAGTTGATGGCCTTAGGGTCGTTCCTATGTGTTATTTTTGAGGCTGAGAAGCCTGTAGTATTGAAAGCCGGCATGAACTATTTTGTTCAGAGTCACATTGGTGTATTACTTATCACGGCGGCTTTTGTTTGGGCATACTCTGTAACGGGGAGGATGGAATTCAACACCATTCCGTTGTTTATCAGCACATTATCCGAGACACAGCAAGTAGTATGGATGATGATGCTAGTTGGCGGTTTTGGTTTCAAGGCAGGATTGATACCATTCCACTCATGGTTGCCTCATGCGCACCCAGCGGCACCGAGTCACATTTCGGCGGCCATGTCGGGCGTTATTGTCAAGGCGGGCGTCTATGGTGTGGTAAGATTTGGCAGTTACATGACAGAAGGGCAGACCACGCTAGGCGTTATAGTATTGATACTTGCGGTACTAAGTGCGTTATATGGCATTGTAAATGCTGCTGACGGAAGAGACTTCAAGCGAGTACTAGCGTACTGTACGATAGAGAATGTAGGTATTATATTTGCCGGCATTGGAGTAGCCTTTATAGCTATGGGCTTGGGAATGACCGAATTAGCATATATAGGAATGATAGCAGCATTGTTGCACACCCTGAACCATGCCATATTCAAGGTAATGCTCTTCTTTGCTGCGGGCAATGTATATGTAGCTACGCATACCAGGGATATTGAGAGATTGGGAGGCATGTTGAAGATTATGCCACAATCAGGCATACTGTTCCTTATAGCAGCCATAGGTATAGGAGGTCTTCCACCATTTGGCGGTTTTATTTCAGAGATGATGCTATACGGAAGCTTTTTGAAAGGTATGACTTTTGAATCGCTCCCGCTATCGATACTTATGGTATTAAGTGGTGCTGCGCTAGCGGTTGTAGGAGGAGCATCGATGCTCTGCTTTACCAAGACATTTGGTGTTATATTCCTTGGAGTAAAGCGAGACGATGAGGTTAAGCCCCACCTTATAGCAGACAGATATGCAGAGCAGAACGATATGACATATCCAATATGGATGTTGCTGCCGGTAGTTGTATCGGTTGTAGTTTTCCCAGCGATAGTATGTTCGTTGTTGCAAGAATGTGTAGGTGAGATATACACCATAGAGATGACGGCAGATGTAGCGTACGGCATTTCGACAAGTCTGGATATGCTACAATCCATATCATTAGGCATAGCGATTCTAGTTGGCGTATGTGCGGTATTGGCAGTTATCAGGTTTATGCTGATGAAGCGCAGACCTATAGCAGAAGGTCCAACTTGGGGATGTGGATATATGAAGCCTATACAAGGTATCCAGTACACGGGGCAGTCGTTCTCGGGCACATTGGCAGAGATATTCAAGTATATGTTGCCCAAAACTAGACATTTTGAGCCTATACAAAGAGAAGAGGTATTTCCTAAGCACAGGACGATGCTCAATGTTTCGCAGGATGCCATAGAGAGAGGAACTATCATGCCATTAGCGGATGGGGTAGTACATTTTCTACAGAAGTTCCAGTGGTTGATGAACGGTCAGCTACAGAGGTACATTATTTACGGATTTATTTCGGTATTGCTACTTGTGTTAGCGGCGATCATATTTTAACGTAGACTAAACAGATATACGATATGTCTTTTTTACTAATACTATTGGCGAGCTTTATTTTTACGGGTATCGTCATTAGAACAAAGAGTATAGCTCAGGGGCGCAAGGGTCCTTCGGTATGGCAGCCGATGTATGATATTTGGAAGCTATTGCGCAAAGGTTCGGTCTATTCCACTGCATCGAGCTGGATATTCAAGGTAGCTCCAACATTCTACTTTGCGTCTGTAGTGGTAGCCTGCATGGTGGTACCTGTAGGTGATTTAGGCAGTACTATAGGTTTTGCGGGAGACTTTATCTTTTTTGCCTATGTACTAGGCTTTGGTAAATTCTTCACTATTATAGGAGCCCTTGACACGGCAAGTTCGTTTGAAGGTATGGGTTCTGCCAGAGAGGCGTTGTTCTCGATGTTGGTTGAGCCAGCGTTTTTTATTCTGATAGGTTCGTTAGGGCTTTTGACGGGGTACACATCATTCAGCGATATATTTGCGCAGTTCCATTTTGAGGGAGAGATTTCGTATGCCATTGCGGCCATTGCGGCATTTGTTCTTCTGATGATATGTATGATAGAGAACTCGCGTATGCCAGTAGACGACCCTAAGACACACTTAGAGCTTACGATGATACACGAGGTAATGGTACTTGACAACTCGGGAGTAGATATGGCTATGATACATCAAGCTACCAATATGAAGTTTGCCCTGTATTCGGCGCTGATAGTCAACCTATTTATAGGTGCGGTAGCGGAGACATGGGTACAGGTAGCGCTATTTTTAGGCATTGAGTTGCTATGTGCTGTAATAGTTGGCATTATTGAATCATTTATGGCTCGATACAGGATGACGCACAATGCGCAGTTTATTCTTGTATTGACATCTCTAGCGTTGTTGTTGTATTTTGGAGTAAAGTAAGGAGGGCAAGATGAATACTATATTACTGATAGCATTTATGATTACGCTACTTTACTTTGCGGTAGCGAACAGAATGATGACCTGTGTATCGATATTGGTAATGCAAGGTCTATTGATATGTGGGGTAGCGATACTCTCGCTCCACGAGATGAACTGGCTCAATTTAGGAGTCATTTTACTTGAGACCCTGATAGTGAAGGCGACGTTGATGCCATTTTTCATACGTAGGGTTATTATAAAGAACAAGATAACCAGGGAGACAGAGCCATCGGTTGCGAACAGTGTATCGTTGGCGGTTGTTTCGGCCATTGTTGTATTGACCTATTTAGCAAGTCACTTTATGCCACAGTCAGAGACGTTGAACATAACATATTTTGTAACGGCGTTATCGGCTATACTCAGTGGTTTGTACTTTGTGGCTACGCGACGCAAGGTTATCACTCACGTTATCTGCTATGTGATAGTTGAGAATGGAGCCTTTATTCTTTCGCTAGCTGGAGGAGGAGAGATGCCTGCGATGGTAAACTTAGGAGTATTGCTTGATGTACTAGTCAGTGTGTTCCTCTTGGCAATCTTTATCAACAAGGTAGGAGACGTTACGGGAGATGGTGACGTAAGTGGTTTGACGACATTGAAAGATTAAGGCTATTAATGATAACAGAATAAGAAAAAGATTATGATACTGATATATTTGATAGCTGCATTGATAATAGGTACTATACAATTTGTGATACGCAACAGGCGTATGACGCATATAGTAGCTACAATGACGATAGCGCTTCAGTGGATGTTGACGGCGTATGCTACATTTAATAGAGACGAGATAGACCTGACCTTCTTCAAGTATGATGGGTTGGCCATATTGATGTTATGGGCGCTGACCATTATCTCGACGGTAGTGATGCTACACTCTACGCGATATATAGAGACGCCATTGCACCTAGACCTCAACAGGATGACGGCGCAATATTACGGTGCTATGCAATTTCTCATCATGGCTCTATCGGCGGCATGTCTGTCGAACCACATAGCCATGACCTGGATATTTGTTGAGATTACCACGCTCTCGGCGTCGGCGCTTATATTTTACAGGCGAGGCAAGGGAGAGATTGAGGCCACCTGGAAATATGTTTTTGCGTGTTCAATAAGCCTTGTATTTGTGTATGTAGGCATATTGTTCCTGACGATAGCCATGCAGCCTGGCATGCAAGAGTCGCTTGATTTTGCATCACTAGAGAAGAATGCATCGGCGATGGACCAGTTCTGGCTCAAGATGGCGATGATCTTTATTTTTGTAGGTTACTCAGCCAAGATGTCGCTTGTACCTATGTTTACGGCAGGTATAGATGCCAAGGACGAGGCGCCTACTCCAGCTGCGGCGATGTTGTCGAGCGTACTGATGAACACCGGTTTTGTAGCATTTTACAGATTTTACAGAGTCATACTCTGTTCCGGTGCGTATGAATGGGGAAGAGGAGTTGTATTGGCGGTAGCGCTTATAAGTCTCTTTGTAGCTGCAGTATACCTTATAAGAGTACACAATGTAAAGCGACTCTTTGCATACTCCAGTGTTGAGCATATGGCGGTAGCCATGTTAGGTTTAGCTGCCGGTGGTGTAGGCGTTGTGTACTGCATACTACATGTAGTAATACATTCATTTGTAAAATCATCCATTTTCCTCCATATAAGCAATCTATACAGGGTATACGGCACCAAGCAGTTGAGCAATATTGGCAGATACATGCGATATTCGTGGACGGGAACGATAATAGTGATATTAGCTACGATATCCATTACGGCTATGCCGCCATCGGGCTTATTCTTCACGGAATTGATGATATTCAAGTCGATGATAGATGTACACTGGTGGGTATGGATGGTACTAGCTATGTTGTTGCTCACAGTTATAGTCTGGGCGATAAGCAGAGATATGTTTGCGTTGATATTCCAGAAAGAAGAAGAGCCTGCGGCTACGGCGCCTAAGAAGATACACATGCCTGCGCTTGAGATGGCGGGGCAGTTGTTATTGCTCTTCATTGCTATATGGTTGGGTATTCATACGCCATCCTATGTGTTGGACCTATTATCCTGATAAAGACATGAAGATAACGAACAATCAGGTAGTTGCTCTTGCAGATATAGAGCGCTTGACATACAACGAGTTTTTCGTCAAGGTTAGCGAAGCATTAGACAATGAGGCGGCGCACTGTGTAAGCTATTTTGCGTTGCCAGAAGGTGGGGATGAGTATTCGCTCATCTGCTATGTAGCCAATGATGATACCCACGATGTAGAATTATTGTCTGCCAAGGTAAAGAAAGACGACGAGTTACAGAGTCTGACAGCGCAGAACCTTGCCCTTCATCCATTTGAGCGAGAGATGCATGAGCAATATGCGTTGAACTTTACGGGTCACCCATGGCTCAAGCCGCTGAGGTATTCACACGACAGACAAGCAGGTGGGGATATATACGACTATCCATTCTATCAGATAGACAGTCCTGAGTTGCACCGAGTAGGAGTAGGACCTATTCATGCCGGTATTATTGAGCCAGGCCATTTCAGGTTTATCTGTGAAGGCGAGAAGATACATCACCTAGAGATACAGTTAGGCTGGCAGCACAGAGGCATAGAAAATCTCTTTGTAGAGAAGAAGAAGTTGCTTCAAAGAGCCACACTCTCGGAGAACATAGCAGGCGACACGGTTGTAGGACATGCCACAGCCTTTACCAATGCGACAGAAGCCCTAGCGGGGTGGAATGCTCCAGAGTGGTTACAGATAGAGCGTGCCATAGCGTTGGAGCAAGAGCGCATAGCTGTTCATACAGGAGACCTCAGTGCTATTTGTACAGACGTAGCCTATCAGTTGGGCAACGCAGTATTCGGTCGTTTAAGGACGCCGATGATTAACTATCTGCAGAAATGGTGTGGAAGTCGATTTGCCAAGAGTCTGATACGTCCATTCAAGACCAACTTCATGTACACAGAAGAGTTGGCCAAGGACTGGGAAGAGACGATAGCCAAATATTTGCCACACTTCACAGAGATGGCGGAGCAGATGTTTGATTTACCTAGTGTACTTTCGAGAATAGAGCGTACGGGAGTTGTTTCCACACAATTGGCACGTACGATAGGTCTTGTAGGTATGGCAGGTAAGGCCAGTGGATTGAGCAGGGATGTCAGAGCCAGTCATCCTTGGGGAGCATACAAGTCGATGAACTATGAGCCGGTAGTTATGAAGAGCGGAGACGTGTATGCCCGTGCGCAGATGCGATACAAAGAGATAATGAAATCCATTCAGATAATAAGAGATCTGATAGAGAAGAGGCGAGCGCTAGGCAAGCAGCAGAAGATAGAGAATCCGCAGACGAAGTGGGAAGCAAAATCGGACAGCATAGTACTCTCGATGACAGAAGGATGGCGAGGCATGATATGTCACGTTGCAGTAACTGGGGCAGATGGTGATTTGAGGGCCTATAAGATAGTAGACCCATCGGTACACAACTGGTTGGGCTTAGCTCTAGCAGTACGAGAAAATGGCATCAGTGATTTCCCTATCTGCAATAAGAGTTTTGACCTTTCGTATTGTGGACATGATTTGTAGAACCTTATCTAACGACAAAAAATAGAATATGCAGATGTTAGAGACATTAAAGATATGGTGGCATCAAGGAAAGCAGTGGATTCCCAATGTGGAGACTACTGAGGTGCCAGGGGTATTCAGAGGCCGTCCTATCATTAAGGCAGGGGTATCGGTAGATGAGGCTATGTTATTGGACCTCTGTCCGATGGATGCCATACAGACCAATCCTTTGGCGATAGACTTAGGCAAATGTTCGTTCTGTGGAGAGTGTGCATTAGCCTGTCCAGAGAAGATACAATTTACGAAAGACTTCAAGCTTTCGCACAATTTGCGAGAAGGGTTGATAATCAAGGAAGGTGTAGATGCTCCTATCAGGGTAGATGCTGACAAAGTCAGGAAAGAGATACGCCGTCTCTTTGGACGTTCGCTCAAGTTGCGTCAAGTATCTGCGGGTGGAGATGGCAGTTGTGAGATGGAGCTCAATGCCACAGGGAATGTGAACTTTGACGTAGGGCGTTTTGGTATTGACTTTGTGGCATCGCCAAGGCATGCTGACGGTATAGTATTGACGGGGCCTATCAGTGAGAATATGGCGGACTCGTTTCTTGACGCGTACAATGCTGTTCCAGATCCTAAGGTACTTATTCTAGCCGGCACAGACGCTATAAGTGGAGGTTTGTTTGCTGATTCGCCGGCAGTTAAGCGCTCGGTATTGAGTGATTTGCACGTTGACCTCTATGTACCAGGCAATCCTGTTCACCCATTGACATTTGTGAATGGAGTTTTAGGGTTATTAGGCAAGATGAAGCACTAATAGAAGAAAGTTTATATACAGAGACCGTTCTCCGGAGGGGGAACGGTCTTTTTTTATTCCTCGTCGAGGTGTACGAAAGTAGGACGATGGTTGATAGCCGGGAGTATGACATCTATCAAATCCTTTATTTTGAGGCGGAGGCTAGAAGTATTAATGCAAGGGTGGCAGCCCACCATATTGCTTTGGAGGATATCCTCGTCGATAAGGAGTTGGACATCATTGTTATGGTCGTTCATCAATCCCAGTACGGAGACAGACCCAGGGCGGAGGTCGAGGTACTTAAGCATCAGCTCCTCGCCTGCGAAAGAAAGTCGAGCGGAATTGATCTGTTGAGACAACAATCGGGTAAGGAATTTCTTATCGCCCGGCATCATAAGGAGGTAGAATTTAGTCTGCTGTTTATTAGTGAGGAAGAGGTTCTTGCAGATTATGGGGTGGCTAGATTTGTTGGTGTTCACGTCGGCCTTAAAAGAAGCCAGAGGCATACGTTCGAAAGCTGCGTCTATTTCGGCACATATTTCCATTGTAGCTGCGGGTTCGTGATCGAGGCGGTCGTATTCGACATTCAGTCTATCCAATAAATCGTAAACGCGCACCTCGCGAGGTTCGCGAGAAGAGCAATTCTCTGGTCGTCCGTGGAAGATAGTCAGCATAATCAGTTGTGATTCTAATAAACAAATTGGTAATGCAAAGATACTTTATTTAGTGACTATTTGTTCATGGAGAAAGCAGTTGCTGAGTATAGGCTGATATAAGAGAGATATAAGGTTGCTCGCAATTTTTTTATTTAGGGTATAAGAGAGGCGAGGGGGGAGAATATAATATAATCATGTAGTTTTTGCTATATCGGATATTGTAGTTATATTTGTTGTTGTAATAATTGGTGCAGAATATGGAAGAGATGGTATCGGTGAGAGTAACACCGGATTCGTGCTATTGGGGGCGAGTTCAGGAGCTCTATGAAAAAGCCTTTCCGGCAGAAGAGAGGGTGCCATTGGAAGTACTTTACAAGCCGTGGACGCATGGAGACTTCAGGGCATTTTTAAGGGGAGATATTTTTTGTGGGTTAGCCTTTTTGTTGCCCGATGACAAGACATGCTATCTTTTTTATTTAGCTGTAGAAGAAGAGATGCGGGGCCTTGGGGTAGGCAGTGAGATATTGAGGCATTTAAAGAATATGTATGAAGGGAAGAAGATAGTGTTGGAGATGGAAGTATTGGATCCTGATGCAGAAAACTATGGGCAGAGGTTGCTTCGAGACAAGTTTTACCAAAAGAACGGCTTATGTCACACGGGGGTAATAATAGAGCAATGTGGGGTGCCCTATGAGTTGATGAGTACGGATGCGCGGTATACGTTATCGGACTATAGGGAGCTATGGCTCAATGTATCGGCAGACCAAGGTAAGACGGGTCGAGATGCAGAAGAGTTTATCCATGAGATATTTGGCACTGATTTGCGAGAGTGACAAAAAACTGATTATCTTTGCATATAAGATATTTTTGACTAAAACCCGAGTAATATGAGCGAAGCTCTCCTTGAAGCCCTTATGCAGTTATTTGCCTTGTTGACAGATGTTAAGCATGCTGATATCAAGGCTAGCAGGCAGAAGGTAGAGGAATTCTTAACACGACAATTCAATAAGGACTATGTTCGTTCGTTTATACAGCGATACGACTATTATATAAACCAGTTTCACCAGAACAGTCATTCTGGTGATACGACGGTACTTGCGCAGCAGGTATCTGACAACCTTGGTTTGCTCAAGGAGATATCTACACAAGTGAACAATGAGATAGACCTTGACACCAAGATACTCTTGCTATCGACCTTTCTGAATTACATTGCGAAGCCGGACATTACTACAGATGAGGAGCACTTTGTAGACACGTTGGCAGACACGTTGAGGATTCCGCCATTGGACTATTGGAATCTGAAGACATTTGCGTTAGAGCATCCGAAGTCGATAGTAGACAAAGAGAAGTTGCTCATTATAGACGGCAATGCTCACAAGCCACACCCAGACGTAAAGCATATATACATAAGCAAGTTGGGTGTTCAGGTATGGGTACTACATGTTCAATCCACCAATACGTTTCTATTCAGGTATGAAGGAGAGAGAAATCTATATTTGAATGGGCACAAGGTAGAGATCAACAGGGTATATCCGATGGAGCCAGGTTCAGTGATTAACACCTCGCATGTTAGAGCTGTATATTATGGTCACATAGCGGAGAAGTTTATCACCAGACAAGATACGGGACGAATACTCTATCAGGCTACGGACATAGAATACAAGTTCTCTGAGAACAATGTAGCGATACACAGGTTCAGTTTCCTAGGCAAGTCGGGACAGTTGGTAGGCATTATGGGTGGTTCGGGCACTGGCAAGTCGACGCTTATCAACGTGATGAACGGCAACTACAAGCTATCGCACGGCACGATAACCATTAACGGTTATGATTTGACGCGAGACAAAGAGCGTTTGGAAGGTGTGATAGGCTATGTGCCACAAGACGACATACTCAATGAAGAGCTCACTGTGTATGAGAATTTGATGTTCAATGCCAGGTTGACCTTCAGTGACAAGACGGTAGAAGAGCAGCAAGAACTCATAGAGAAGGCGCTATATGACTTTGACTTGGTAGAGGCTCGAGACCTGACTGTAGGTTCGCCTCTGAACAAGGTACTCTCGGGAGGGCAGCGTAAGCGACTCAACATAGCGTTGGAGTTGATGCGTGAGCCATCGGTGTTATTTGCGGATGAGCCGACATCTGGACTTTCAAGTATTGACTCAGAGAAAGTAATGATGCTTTTGAAGAGGCAGGTATTGAAAGGCAAGTTGGTAATTATCAATATTCACCAGCCAAACTCAGATATATACAAGCTTCTTGACAAGCTTTTGATTATAGACCAAGGCGGTCGTATAGTATACAACGGTAATCCGATGAATGCCATTGTGTACTTCAAGAAGAAGGCGCACTATGTAAATCCAGAAGAGCGTGAGTGCTTCACCTGTGGTAATGTCAAGACGGAGCAGCCATTGCGCATTATAGAAGCCAGGATGGTAGACCCATACGGCAAGTTGATACGCAAGAGGAAAGTCAGTGCGGAAGAGTGGTACAAGCAGTACTGTGATGAGTTTGAGGCCTCGTTTGAGTGGAAATACAAAGACAAGACGACAAAAGAGAAGTTGCCGCCGAATCTCTACTCCATACCAGGCAGGTGGAGTCAGTTCAAGACATACGCCAAGAGAGATGCTCTGAAGAAGTTCAAGGATGGGCAGTATATGCTTATAAACATACTTGAGGTACCTATATTGGCGACGATATTAGCGTTTGCTACCAAGTATCTATCGGGATTGACCCACTATGACTTCTCGGCAAATGACAATATACCTACGTTCCTGTTCATGTGCGTTGTGGTATCGTTGTTTGTCGGGTTGAACTCTAGTGCAGAAGAGATGATAAAAGACAGGAAGTTGCTTATGCGAGAGCAGTTCCTGAATCTCAGTCGTTCGGCCTATTTGAACAGTAAGATTATGAACCTATTGATAATTGCGGCCTTCCAGTCGTTGATGTTGACATTGATAGGTACATCCATATTGGAGATAAAGGGTATGACGTTAGGCTATTGGGGCATATTATTTACCACATTTGCCTGGGCTATTATCTTTGGTCTCAATATCAGTGCAGGCTTTAAGTCGGCCGTAACGATATACATCTCCATTCCACTGGTACTTGTGCCACAGCTATTGTTCAGTGGTACTATGGTAAGCTTTGACAAGTTGCACCCGTCGATAGCCAACAGAGAGTACACTCCATTTATTGGAGATGTGATGGTTTCGCGATGGGCGTATGAGGCATTGGCTGTACATCAGTACAAGAACAACAAGTATCAGAGCATATTCTTTGAGGCAGAGCAGAAGAGAAGTGAAGCTTCGTATGCCAAGTCGACCTGGATACCAGAGTTGGAGAAGCTCAATGACGAGTGTGAAGAACTTTTGAATTCAGAAGTCAGGGGACAGCTAGAGCGCAAGTCGTACTTACTCTTCACGGAGCTCAGTAAATTGGAATCTACACGGCTCAAGAAATATCCATCATTGTTGCGCAAGTTATTATCTCCAGAGTACAATGGGGAGACGCATGCATGGGTATTGGAGCAGTTGGAGTTGATGAAGCAGAAGTATTCCGATCAATTCAATGTATACAATGCCAAGTGTGATTCGCTATCGAAAGATTTGGTAGCCAAGCTAGGAGGCACGCAAGAGGTAGTAGACATGAAGCACAAGTATACCAATGATGCGTTGAGTGGATTTGTATTGAACAAGCATGACTTCTCGCAGATTATGGTATATCCAGACATGATGGTCAGGAAGAAGCAGCCGATATACAATATACCTGACAATCATTATGGCAGGGCACATTTTTATGCACCATACAAGAGGTTTGGAACCTTAAAGATGACGACGCCGCTATTTAACATTATAGTTATATGGCTATCGTGCATAGGTTTCTACTTCACACTATATTTTAATGTACTTAGCAGGGTATTGTTGCGCATTGAGAAATCGAGGATGTTGCGTATGCACAAGAAACTGCAAAAGCTCAGAAATTAGGACAATAGATGACACTACAAGAAGATTTGCGTGCGGCAGTAGACGTGATGCGTCGAGGAGGCATAATACTATATCCTACAGATACGGTGTGGGGTATAGGTTGTGATGCTACCAATGAAGAAGCTGTAAAGAAGATATTTGCGTTGAAGCAAAGGCCCGAAACGAAGTCGATGATACTACTCTTTGACACTGTAGGCAGAGTTGAGAGGTATGTAGAAGCGTTGCCAGAAGTAGCTGGGGACATGATGGAGATGAGTGGCAAGCCGTTGACGCTGATACTAGACGGTGCCAAGGGGGTAGCAATAAATCTTGTTCCAGAAGATGGGACTATAGCGGTCAGGGTATCATCCGAAGAGTATTCAAGTTCGCTTGTAAGGATGATGCAGAGGCCGATAGTTTCGACTTCGGCCAATATAAGTGGGATGGTTACGCCGCAGATATTTTCTGAGATATCCGAAGAGATAATCAAAGGGGTAGACTATGTAGCTGAGTACAGGAGAGGGGATACGCAGAAGAAGAAGCCATCGAGCATTATACGTTTGAGCAATTCGGGGTTAGTGAAAATAATCAGAGAATGAGCAAGCAATTCAGCATAGATATTGATAATTACGACTTCAAGGAGTCGGTAAAGATACAAAAGAGGTTTAGTGACCTTGATCCATTTGCGCATGCCAACAATGCTGCGCAGCAGAACTACTTTGATATAGGTAGGGCGGACTATTTAAGTAAATTAATAGAGTTCAAGCCTTTTCATTTAGCTCCGGTATCGTTGTTAGTTGTCAGTTATCAGACGGACTTTCTGCATCCTATACTTCCTCAAGATGAGGTAGAAGTCAGGACATCGGTATATCACATAGGCAACAAGAGCCTTAAGATGTTTCAGGTGATCAAGAATATAGAGACGGGGGTAGTTCATTCTGTATGTGACTCGGTGATGGTAGCTGTGAGCATATCCGATGGTGTGCCCTCCTCGGTATTGTTCCCACCAGAATGGCGAGTCAGGTTGGTGGAAATAGAAGGACGGGAGATAAATTAGACAGAATATGGACTGAACTCGAACAAATTATAATTAATTATGCTAGTCAAAACATTTGGTTCCGCAGTGAGCGGAATAGAAGCGTACACTATTACTATAGAAGTAAGTGTAACGCAAGGAATGAAATTCTTCATGGTTGGCCTTCCAGACAATGCGGTCAAGGAGAGTCAGCAGCGCATTGAGACGGCCATTAAAGGCAATGGTTTTCATTGGCCTGGGAAGAAGATAGTAATTAACATGGCACCTGCGGACATTCGTAAGGAAGGGTCTGCGTATGATTTACCCCTTGCATTAGGTATACTAGCAGCCTCGGAGCAGATACCTGCGGACAATCTGCATAAGTATATTATTATGGGAGAGATGTCGCTTGACGGAGGGCTCATGCCCATCAGAGGAGTATTGCCCATTGCGATAAAGGCCAAAGAAGAGGGGTATGAGGGGATAATTATTCCCATGACCAATGCCCGAGAAGCCGCAATAGTAGAAGGTCTTAAGGTTTATGGAGCCAATAATCTAAATGAAGTTGTAGCATTTCTGCGAGACGGGGGAGGGATAGAGCAAGTTGTAGTAGACACTGCAGAAGAATTTAAGAAAAACAATATACTCAGCGACCTTGATTTTTCCGAAGTCAAGGGGCAAGAAAGTGTAAAGAGAGCGTTAGAGATAGCTGCTGCTGGGGGGCATAATATATTATTGATAGGTGCTCCAGGTTCGGGAAAGAGTATGATGGCCAAGCGCATGAGCAGTATATTGCCGCCATTGACGCAAGAAGAGGCGTTAGAGACGACGAAGATCCACTCTGTAGCCGGCAAGGTAAATTCGGGAGGGTCGCTGATAACCAAGAGGCCCTTCAGGAGTCCGCACCACACTATATCGGACGTAGCATTAGTGGGAGGAGGTGCGTATCCCCAGCCAGGTGAGATATCGTTGGCGCACAATGGGTTGCTCTATCTTGACGAGTTGCCAGAATTTAAGCGTTCGGTATTGGAAGTTATGCGTCAGCCATTGGAAGACAGGACGATAAGTATTTCGAGGTCGAAATTTACTGTTGACTATCCAGCAAGTTTTATGCTAGTAGCCAGTATGAATCCCTGTCCATGTGGTTATTATGGGCATCCAGAAAAAGAGTGTGTCTGTCCTCCTGGTGCTGTAAGGAAATATATGGGTAAGATATCTGGACCCTTGCTAGACAGGATAGACTTGCATGTGCAAGTTGTCCCTGTACCATTCGCCAAGTTGACCGAGCAACCCACCGGAGAGAGCAGTCAAGATATACGCAAGAGGGTAGTAGCTGCCAGGGAAGTACAGAATGAGAGGTATAAAGAATTGGAAGGAATACATTGCAATGCCCAGATGACGCCTAAACTGCTGACGCGATATGCTCAGCCAGACGAGCAAGGGAGCAAGATGCTTAAGATGGCGATGGAGAAGCTTGGGTTATCGGCCAGGGCCTATGACAGGATACTCAGGGTAGCCAGGACGATAGCTGATTTGGAGCAAGAAGAAAGCGTACTGTCGAAGCATATAGCAGAAGCTATACAATACAGGTCGTTGGACAGGGATACCTGGGGTATATAGAAAGGAAAAACGGAGAAGATGCAGAAGCACTTCTCCGTTTAGCTTTATAATATCCGTTAAAGGATTAGTTCAGAAGGATAGACACCTTATTGCTTGAGCATTCGAGATAGCCGCGAGAGCATTCGAACGACATCTCCTGACCATTAGGTAGCTGGACACGTATCACGCCATTAGTGAGGGCGCTGATGATAGGAGCGTGTCCGGTCAATACGGTGAATCGTCCACGTGCGCCAGGAACCTCGACGAGAGAAATCTTATCACCGAAGAGGACCTTTTCTGGACTTACTATTTCGAGATATAAATCTTTCATGACTCTACTGTTTTACGGATGAGAGAATCAGATTATGCCTCTGCCAACAACTTCTCGCCCTTCTCGATAGCCTGTTCGATAGTACCTACCATGTGGAAGGCAGCCTCTGGATATTTATCGAGTTCTCCGTCGAGAATCATGTTGAAGCCCTTGATAGTATCTTGGATAGAAACGAAAGCGCCCTTCAAGCCAGTGAACTGTTCAGCAACGAAGAATGGCTGAGACAAGAAACGCTGTACGCGGCGAGCTCTGTGTACTACGAGTTTATCCTCCTCGGAGAGTTCCTCCATACCGAGGATAGAGATGATATCCTGAAGTTCGTTGTAGCGTTGGAGAATCTCCTTAACGCGCTGAGCGCACTCGTAGTGAGCCTTACCTACGGTCTCCTCGGAGAGCATACGTGAGGTTGAGTCGAGAGGGTCAACGGCAGGGTAGATACCGAGCTCGGAGATCTTACGGCTCAATACTGTTGTAGCATCGAGGTGGGCGAATGTTGTAGCTGGAGCCGGGTCTGTCAAGTCGTCGGCAGGCACATATACGGCCTGTACGGAAGTAATAGAACCATGCTTAGTAGAAGTAATACGCTCCTGCATAGCACCCATTTCGGAAGCAAGAGTAGGCTGGTAACCTACGGCTGATGGCATACGACCGAGGAGGGCTGACACCTCAGAGCCTGCCTGAGTGAAACGGAAGATATTATCGATAAAGAGGAGGATATCGCGACCGCCAGAAGCGCCATCGCCGTCGCGAAGAGACTCAGCGATAGTCAAGCCAGAGAGAGCTACGCGAGCACGTGCTCCAGGAGGCTCGTTCATCTGACCGAAGACCATTGTTACCTGGCTCTCCTTAAGTTGCTCATGGTCAACATCCTGAAGGTTCCACTCGCCCTTCTCCATGCCCTCTTTGAACTTATCGCCGTATTTAACGATATTAGATTCAATCATCTCACGGAGGAGGTCGTTACCCTCACGAGTACGTTCGCCTACTCCGGCGAACACTGAAAGACCGTTGTGGCCCTTTGCGATATTATTGATTAACTCCTGGATAAGCACTGTCTTACCTACGCCGGCGCCACCGAAAAGGCCGATCTTACCACCCTTAGCGTATGGCTCGATGAGGTCGATGACCTTGATACCTGTGTAGAGGATTTCTGCTGTAGTAGAGAGGTCCTCGAACTTAGGTGCTGGTTTATGGATAGGTGAGCCGCCGTCCTTAGCAGGATTCTGCAAGCCGTCGATAGCACCACCGATTACGTTAAGCAGACGACCACGGACATTGTCGCCCTTAGGCATGATGATAGGAGAGCCAGTATTTACTACTTCCATACCACGAGTCAAGCCATCGGTAGAGTCCATAGCGATACAACGTACGGTATTCTCACCAATGTGCTGCTGGCACTCGACAACGACAACGTTGCCATTTTCGCGTGTGATTTCAAGAGCGTCATAGATCTGAGGCAGTTCGCCATTGGCGACGTCGAACTCTACGTCGACTACAGGGCCTACGATCTGGATAATTTTACCTGTTTTGGCCATCTGGATATATATTTTAGGTACTTATTGTTAGGATTTATTTACCGGTCGCGCTTTACAAGCATATTCACGAAGTCGGCCATAAAACGTTTGCCTTCTGCTGAGATTTCCATTGCGCTCAGCATACGCATAGATTTATTGAGCAACTCGTCGATTTTTCGTCCGGTCTTTTCTTTTACGCCAATTTTGTTATATAGGTTCGTTACAGCGGCAATTTTTTCACTTCTATCTGCATTTGTTTTTTCGAGCCACTGAACTAATTCCTTTTTCTGAGCTGAAGGGGCATCCTGGAGAGCTGTAATCAGGAGGAATGTTTTTTTGTTTTCGATGATGTCGCCACCAATAGGTTTACCGAACACCTTTTCGTCTCCGTAGACATCCAGGTAATCGTCTTGGAGTTGGAAAGCCAATCCGATGTTGATGCCGAAATCGTATAGGGCGTTGATTTCGTTGACATTAGCGCCACCGATAAGGGCACCGATTTTGATACTAGCTGCCAAGAGGACTGCGGTTTTGAGTCGGATCATCTCCAGGTATTGATCGACGGTGACGTTATCCTGAGACTCGAAGTCCATATCGTACTGTTGCCCCTCGCAAACCTCGGTAGCTGTCTGGCTGAAGGTGTCGAGGATGAGAGCTGCGGCTGGGCTATCGACGTCGGCTATCAGTTTATAAGCCTCGATGAGCATCTGGTCGCCGCTCAAGATTGCTGTATTAGCGTTCCACTTAGCATGTACGGTAGGTTGTCCTCGGCGTAGCATTGAGTTGTCCATCACGTCATCGTGCAAGAGGGTGAAGTTGTGGAACATCTCGAGAGCGAGGGCTGCGTTCTTGGCAGGCGAGTAGTCGTCCTTGAACAATGCGCAAGTAGCCACGCACATCAGAGGGCGCAAGCGTTTGCCGCCCAGAGAGAGGGAATATGTGATAGGAGTATATAGGTTACGAGGCTCCCTTTTCAGGTCGAGTTCTTTAACCCAATTATCAACATCTGTTCTTATTGTGTCCAGAGAAAGCATAGTCGGTATGTTTGATATACTTAGCGATTATGAATTTTTACGAGCCTCTTCCAGAACTTTGTTCTTAGAGACCACTGCTATATATTCTTTCAGGTAGAAAGGTTCGAAGTAGGCGACGTCGGCGAAATCCTTGTTGTTGAATTTCTTTATAGCCAAAGGAGTCATGAACAGTGCTTTAGCTTCGGCATCGTCGATGAAAGAGGCATTAGGGGAAGAGATGACCGCCTTACTTTTAGGGGCTCCGCTGCCACCCAATGCGACTTGGTGAGAAGAAAGGGTATCGGCGAAAGAAGATTCGTCGAGGATTTTAGCCTCTGTTTCAGAGATATAATTGAAATTGCGGTCGATGATAGCGCAATATACCTCCATTCGTCGGGCATCTATCATTGGCAAGGCGTACTCTGCGGTGCTTTTAGTAAATATTTCCTGTGCTATGGTCTCGAGGGTAGGGATAGAGATCAATGGCACATCATTAGCGTAGCAGATGCCCTTTGCAGTAGAGGCACCGATACGCAAACCTGTATAAGAACCTGGGCCTGCGCTGACGGCCACTGCATCCAAAGCCGAGTATGCGATACCTGCCTCGGACATCACGTTGTTGATAGCCGAAGTAAGTAAAGAAGCATGCTCGCCGGTGGTACTGACGATAGACGACAACACCTTCTCGTCGTTATTCAACGAGAGGGCTGCAGAGCAGATATTACCAGATGATTCTATACAAAGAATAGCCATATCTTGTCTTTGATATATTATTTAGTCATCCTGGTTCATCTCGATGAGGAATCGGTAGGAAGAGAAAGGCAACTTATCTCCATCCACGATTATATTAGCCTGTCTATAGAAAGGCTCTCTCTCGTTGAGCTTACCTTGGATGAACTCCAGCAACTCCTCGTCGCTTTTATTCGCTAGCAGCGGGCGATTAGCCTTAGCAGGTGCGAGGCGTTTGCGCAATATTTCAGGTTCGACGTTTATGTAGATGACGGTACCGGACTCCTTCATGATGGCGATATTTTCGTTGTTGCAAGGAGTACCTCCGCCTGTAGACACAATAACCTTATCCATCTGAGCTATTTTGCGAAGGAGTTTGGTTTCCTCTTTACGGAAAGCTGCCTCGCCCTTCTTCTCGAAGAAAGCGCTGATGGTGCAATTATGTTCCTGCTCGAAGACATTATCCATATCCAGATATGTCCAACCCATATCGCGAGCCACATATTTGCCAATGGTAGTTTTACCTGCTCCCATAAAACCTATGAGGTAGACTCTTGATACCATTACTAAAAGATTATTCTGTTGAGATTACCGTTATTACTTGCTCTGTTCGGCTATAGCCTCGAGAGCTCTAGCCAATTGATCTGGGCAACTTGTGCCCTTCATGCCGCACTGGATTCCCTTCAATCGGCTGATGACCTCTTGAGGGGTCATATCCTTTACCAATCGTCCGATACCCTGGAGGTTGCCGTTGCAACCTCCAAAGAACTGAGCACCTTTGACAACTCCATCTTCAATATCGATGAGAATTTCCTTGCTGCAAGTGCCCTCTGTCTGATATCTGTATTGCATAATGTAATCTTCTTAAAATTTATATTGATAAGCCTTTTTGCTGGGCTGCTTTAATAATCTCCTCTGTCAGGTAGTCGACGCCCTCCATTCTATCGTGCAGAAGCACTATACTATTAGGTTTGAGGCGTTTGACGACTCTTTTCAGTACCTCTTCGCGGGGTTTGTCCATTGTGTCGAACGAGCGAACCGACCATCCCCACACCTTGTATTTCATTCTTGTGCAAGCGCTAGCCACGGTAGGGGTTGTGATGCCTAGAGGTGGGCGGAAGTCGGCAACAGGTATTCCAAGGTTTTCCACGGCTGCGTGGGCACGTTTCAGTTCGTCCATATACTTGCGGTGGATATAGAAATTGTGCCATGGGTTGTGGAAATAGGTATGGTTGCCTATTGTATGTCCGCGGCGGTGGACCTCCTTGACGATTTCTGGGTACTTGTCGACCTTTTCGCCGATCATGAAGAAAGTTGCTTTGACATTGTGCTTATCCAACACATCCAAAAGTTTAGGGGTATGGACAGGGTCGGGACCGTCGTCGTATGTAAGCAGTATCTTATTGGAATCGGTGTTAGAGCATTTAGCCTCCAAGAACATTCCAGAATGTATATTACTACTTCCGTATGCTACTATTGCTAGAGCGAGAAGGGATATTGCCAGTATAATTGTTATAGCCATAATATAATGTTACAAAGCTATGTGAAATATAGAAACGCGTCTTGCCTTGTTAATCTTCAAAGATACATCTTTTATATATAATGTAGTCATTTGTTGTTGATTTTTTTGTAACAAAAGATGATATGTTTTTTATGGGAAGAGGAGAGTTGGAGGGTAGCGAGAGGGTAGTGTGAGGGTAGTGTGAGGTATAAGGCTGGTTTAAGGGAGGTACCTTGTTGCTCGCAATTTTTTTATTTTGGATATACTGCTTGTTTGGCGGAGAAAGTATGGAAAGTGCTGAGTATGAACGACAAAGCCGACCGGATGGAGGGAACCACCGGTCGGCCTTGAAAATGTGTTATATCAAAAAATATCAGGTGTAGAGAGCACCGTTTATTGATATTACTTCGCCATTGATATATCCAGCCTTATCAGAAGCCAAGAAAGCGACCAAGTCGGCAACCTCGCGAGTTTCGCCGAAGCGGCCTGCAGGGATTTGCTTTTTGAGTTCCTTCTCATCCAAGTCGGCGGTCATATCAGAACGTATGAAGCCAGGAGCTACGGCATTGACGGTAACGCCCTTACGAGCGACCTCCTGGGCCAGAGCTTTAGTAGCGGCGATCAATCCACCCTTAGAGCAAGAGTAGTTGGTCTGACCTGGGAGACCCTTAAGGCCGGAGAGAGAGACCATATTGATGACGCGGCCGAACTTCTTGACGCACATATTCTTCAAGAGAGGTTGTGTCACGTTGAAGAATCCGTTGAGAGTAATGTTCAAGACAGAAGACCAGTCCTCGGCGCCCATGAAGAGCATGAGGTTGTCCTTGCGGATGCCGGCATTATTGACAACGCAAGCGATGTACTCGCCCTCGTGTTCGTTGTGCCATTTTTCGATAGCGGCAGCTGTCTGTTCAGCGTTAGCAACATCGAAAGGGAGGAATTCGCCGTCGGAACCTGCCTCGCGTACGAGGCGGAGGGTCTCCTCAGCTTCCTTTTCGTTGCTGCGGTAATTGATAATGATGGTGTAGCCCTGTTCTGCCAATGCGACACTGACTGCACGACCGATACCGCGGCTACCACCAGTTACTAATGCGTATTTCATAAGTAATAAACTAAATCAGTTGCCGATAGTTGGCTATGGTGTACCAACGATTGGCAACTGACATTATTTCGTAAATATTAGATTTACTTAACTGCGTCTACAGCCTTCTTGATATCAGCGAAGATAGCATCGATAGTACCGACACCCTTGATGTCGACAGCTACGCCCTGCTTCTTGTAGAAGTCGAGAACTGGCTTAGTCTGGTTGTTGTAAGTCTGGAGGCGAGTCTTGATAGTCTCCAAGTTGTCGTCTGAACGGCCAGAAGTCTTACCGCGCTCGATGAGGCGAGTAATGAGCTCCTCGTCAGGAACGTTGAGGTTAAGAGTAACGTTAACGTCAGTCTTGTAAGTCTTCAAGAGCTCCTGGAGAGCCTCTGCCTGAGCTACAGTACGTGGGAAACCGTCGAAGATAACGCCGTTAGCGTTTTTCATCTTGTCGAGGAAAGAGTCGATCATGCCGATGATTACGTCATCAGGAACGAGCTCACCCTTGTCCATATGACCCTTTGCGAGTGCGCCAAGCTGAGTGTTTGTACTAATCTCTTTACGGAGAAGATCACCTGTCGAGATGTGCTCGAGGTTGTATGTCTTGATAAGGTTCTCGCTCTGTGTTCCCTTACCTGAACCCGGAGGGCCAAAGATCACAATATTAAGCATTGCTGTACTGTTGTTTTATTGATTTGTTTTCTAATCAGAAATTATTTCACGATTGTGTATATGTCCTTGAGGTTTCTGCCGTATCCGTCGTAGTCGAGGCCATAACCTACGATAAAATCGTTAGGGATACTCATGCCTACGTATTCGGGGTTGACATCCTTTATGCACGACTCTGGTTTGTACAAGAGGGTAGCTATTCGGCACTCTTTAGCGCCCAGGTCGAGGACTTGCTGTCGGAGTCCCTTGATTGTGATACCTGTATCGACAATATCCTCAATTAGAACCACTGTACGGTCTTTGATATCCTCATTCAAGCCTATGAGCTGTTTAACTTTACCAGTTGTAGCTGTTCCGCTGTAAGAGGCTACTTTCACGAATGAAATCTGACAAGGGATGGTAACGCGCTTCATGAGGTCGGCCGCGAACATGAAAGCACCATTTAAAACGCAGATAAACAATGGATTCTTGCCATCAAGTTCCCCGTTGATTTTCTTTGCCACTTGTGCGATGTTCTCAAGTATAGCCTCTTCTGGAATAGAGGTCTCGAACTCCTTGTCTAGTATTTTTACTCGAGCCATATTAGTGTTTCTAAACAGCTAAATTCTACGATACAAAATAAAGTTGGTTGCAAAGCTATGAAAAAATGCGGAAAATAACTAATATTGCATTCAGAAGAGAGAATATATTATGGATAAAAAATGGAAGCTTAAAGAGCAACCAGATAATACACAAGTAGTTGAGTTTGCCAAACAGTTAGGAATACACGAAAAATTGTCAATGCTCCTAATACAGCGTGGCATTGACACGAAAGAGAAAGCAGAGAGTTTCTTCAACCCTGACTTAAATGATCTTCATGATCCATTCCTTATGAAGGATATGGACAAGGCCGTTGTGCGCATTGAGAAAGCTATATCCAATGGGGAAAAGGTATTGGTATATGGCGATTATGATGTTGATGGCACTACGGCTGTAGCGATTGTATATTCTCATCTTCAAAAATATATTCCTCAAGAGCGTTTAGGTTATTATGTTCCAGAACGTTACACGGAAGGTTATGGCATATCTGAAAAAGGAGTCAACTATGCTGCTGAGGAAGGGTTCACGCTTGTAATTGCTTTAGATTGTGGTATTAAGGCTGTAGAGCGAATGCAATATGCCAAGAGCAAGGGAGTTGATTTTATTATTTGTGACCACCATACGCCTGGCGACGAGATGCCAGAAGCTATAGCGGTTATAGACAGCAAGCGTCCCGACTGTTCATATCCTGACAAGAATCTTTCGGGTTGTGGTGTAGGCTTCAAGCTTATGCAGGCGCTGAACAAGCATCAGGGTCGCTCTCCAGAAGAATTATACAACTATCTTGATATTCTGGCAGTCAGTATTGCCTCTGATATTGTTCCTATGACAGGTGAGAACCGTATTCTTGCTTTCCATGGACTGAAGAAGATAAATCAAGATCCTTCGGTAGGCTTGCGTTCGATACTTCGAGTAGCCGACTTGGAAAAGAAGAGGACTACGGAGCACAGTTCGATTACTATCAGCGATATAGTATTCAAGATAGGTCCACGTATCAATGCGGCAGGTCGTATGTCCTCGGGCAAAGAGGCGGTAAGGCTACTTGTTAGTACCAGTGATGCTGATGTGCTGTCGGTAAGTGAAGATATAGATAAGTCCAACAAGGATCGTATGGAGCTTGACCGTCAGACGACAGAAGAGGCCAAGCGAATGATTCAGAACGACCCTGAGTACAAGCATAAGAACACCACGGTACTATATAATCCAGAATGGATGAAGGGTATAGTGGGTATTGTTGCGTCGCGACTTACTGAAGAATTCTACCGTCCGACGATAGTTCTCACGCAGTCGCAAGGTTTGGTATCTGGCAGCGCTCGCTCCGTTGAAGGATTCGATCTCTATGGCGCCATAGATGCTTGTTCTGATTTGCTCAAGAATTTTGGAGGCCATATGTATGCGGCAGGGCTTACGCTTGAGGAGAAGAATGTTGAGGAGTTTAAGCGTAGATTTGAAGAGATAGTCTCAAGATCTATCACTCCTGAGCAGAAAGAACCACAAGTAGAAATAGACTGTTCTCTCGATTTAGGTGATATCACACCTGGATTTTACAATATGTTGAAGCGTTTTGAGCCATTTGGACCAGGCAATCCTATGCCTACATTCCAGACGATGAATGTTTATGATCGTGGAGGCTCACGCAGAATGGGTAAAGATATGTCGCACCTGCGTCTTGAGGTTATTGACACAAAATCCAATAACACCATGTTGGGTGTTGCATTTGGCAAGGGAGAGATGTTTGACCAACTTCTGCGTCGTCCTTTCCACCTCTGCTACAATATAGACGAGAATTTCTGGGCAGGCAAGACCTCTTTGCAACTTATGGTTAAGGATATCAAGATTGATTAACCTATTCTGCTTACAATTACTTCTGGTTTAATATCCATGCAGGCGAAATCACCCCTGCTGCAAGGCTTGTTGCCAAAAATTGAGCATGGTCGGCATTTCATATCCTCTCTTTGTACCACATCCTCGATTTTCTGGCCGTAACCCAAGAAGCCTGCGTATGGGTGTGTAGCTCCCCAGATGCTTACAGTGCGCACTCCGAACAAGGATGCCATGTGCATAGCAGAGGAATCCATTGAAACCATCACATCCAGATTTGATATCAAGGCAAGTTCCTCCTTGAGTTTCATTATGCCTATGGCGTTATGAACATTGCCACCTATGGCTGTCCACTCCTTAGCGATGCTTTTTTCCTTTTCGCCACCTCCAAAAATGAACAACTCGGTACTGTCGTTTTGTGCAAGAAGTCTTACTACCTCCTGCATTTTGGAGAGAGGATAAACCTTGCCCTGGTGCTGGGCGAAAGGTGCAATTCCTATCCAGCGTTTACCGTTTTTGCCTGAAGGGATGCCCTCTGCTTGAGGAATAGGCATGATGTTGCGCTTGGATTTAGTCTCGTTGATAGGCTTATTGGCTTTGCGTAGTGTTTCGATATACCTATCAGTCATAGGCTTCAGCTGTTTTTTCCCCTTTTCGGGATTTACGAGCTCTCGTTTTTCAGCTCTGCCTTTATCTATATATGTGATTTTTGTCTTATAGCCCGATCGTAATTGAAGGAATGAGCGTAGCAACTTGGTTCTTAGCACATCGTGCAAGTCGATAACTGCCTTGAAATGATATTGTTTGTTAAGTATGCCGGCCAATGCCCAAAGTTTAGTAGGGTTGCTATATTGTTTTTTTACATTTATGTCCAATATTTCTAAGTTTGGCAACTCAGGGTAGAATGCAGAAAACAATGGAGTGGTGAGCAAGACGAAATGTTCGTCGGGGTATTGGTTACATAAATCCGTAATGATAGGTGCAGTCATGGCTACATCTCCCATGGCAGTGAGTCTTATCAATAAGGTATTTTTTCTCTGCATCTGTTGTTTGTTTTAATCGGCGCAAAGATATAAAAAACTCCGCTATCACATTGCGCGATAGCGGAGTAATATTAATTGTAAGGTTTAATCTTACTGGAGTGTGCCGTTGTTAGCAGCATCAATCATCTCCTTGTCAGCTGTGATGTAGATCTCTACACGACGGTTCTGTGCACGACCCTCAGCTGTTGAGTTGTCTGCGATAGGATCCTGATAGTCGAGACCTGCGCTTGAGATACGAGAAGCGTCGATACCACGTGACTGGAGGTAGTCAGCAACTGCCTTAGCACGAGCTGTAGAGTACTTCTGGTTAACCTCGAGAGAACCAGTGTTGTCTGTATGGCCGTAAACCTGGATGTTTGTAGATGTCATATCAGCCATTGTAGAAGCGAACTCGTTGAGAGCTGTCTTAGCAGCAGCGTTAAGAGCAGAGCTGTTTGTTGTGAACTTGATACCATTCTCACCGAATGTTACCTTGATAGCCTCGAGGCCATTGTTATCCTCTACTGTCTCAACCTGTGCATTCTTAAGTGCCTCAAGCTCCTTCTTCTTCTTATCCATCTTGCGACCGATAAGAGCACCTGTTGTACCACCTACTACAGCACCAGCAGCAGCACCGATAACGGCACCCTTCTTCTTGCTCTTGCCTGCGATAGCAGCAACACCAACACCTGCACCTGCACCTACTGCAGCACCAGCACCAGTACCGATAAGAGCACCCTTAGTTGTAGAATTCATTGATGAGCAACCACTGAATACGAGTGATGCGCTCATTGCGAGAGCGAAAAATAGTTTTGTAACTTTCATCTTTCTGTCTTTTGTATACGTTAGTAATGTTTATTCCTTATTCCTCAGTGAAATAATTTTTTGTACTTAAACGGAAAAATAAGAAATAGGTTTCGCTATGAGGCATTATTTTTTGTAGAGAACTGGATTTAGTGTCTCGTCATTGTACATTTTCATCTGCTTGTAGACCTTCATGTACTTGCGACCAGCCTCAATATCCTCTATCAATTCCTCTATTGCTGTCGACAAATCTTTGTGCTGTTCCAAAAGGACGTTCAACTTTGCCTGACATTTTTCAATATGTGATGCATCTACATCTTTTCGCTCTGTTTCCTGCTTCATATGGAAGACTTTGAGAGCCAAAATGCTCAAGCGGTCGATAGCCCATGCAGGACTCTCTGTATTGATCTTTGCGTTAGGCTGAACCTTTACGTCGGCATACTTCTGCAAGAAATATGAGTCGATGTACTCTACCATATCAGTACGGTCCTGGTTTGACTTGTCAATACGACGTTTCAAAACGAGAGCCTCTTTAGGGTCAATATTCGGATCGCGGATAATATCCTCAAAGTGCCATTGGACAGTGTCTATCCAATTCTTATGGTATAGCAAATGCTCGAGGTCCTTCTTGTCGTATGGATTAGCAATTGGCTGATCAACATTGTCATGAACGTGATAGTCAGCAATTGATTGATTGAAGACCTTCCAGCATAGTTCTGTAAATTTCATAGTTTTACGTGTATAATTTGCGATAATATATTCTTATGAGAAGACTTGATCTCCTCTATTCGAATGCGAAGTTACAATAATATTGCCATTCCCCATCTGTAATTTCTTTTTCTTTGATGTTCCTTTGACAAGTATTGCACTCTCTTTTGACTCTGAGGTCACATCAAATGCCAATTCTTCTTTCTTGTTGGCGAACTTAAGCTTGATTCTGCCGGTATCTGATGAGAAATTCGAAGAGCCTGTCAATACTATGGCTTGAGCACCTCCGATAGTTCCCGAACCTGTCGAGATGTCGAGCGCAGCCTTGATGCTATTGCCAAAAGTAATGTCTCCTCGCAGAGTCTCCGCCTTTATCAGTTCTGCTGTGATATATGTAAGGCGTATTGAGCCACTTTTCGATTTCAACTCAAACTTACCATCTGAGTGGTCGATAGTCTGCTTACCTCCGTAGGAGTTGGTCGCGAGTTCACCCTTGAAATTGTTTACCGTCAGAGCACCCTCGCCAGAGTCAAGTACAAACTTACCTTCGCAAGAGTTGGCTGTTACAGCAGCGTTCTTGGATTCTGCACTGATAGTACCACTGACATTCTCGAGCGTAATGATACCACCAATAGTCTTTATGTCAAATCTGCCGCTACTTTTTTCAACGTTGACTTTGCCCTTTTCCGATGTAACAGAAATATTGACGTCAGACATGTTTTTTACCTTGGTGTTACCATTGGTAGCCATAATATTAAGGTCTAGCCCCTTGCGCAAATATACTGTTACCTCACCAGCGTATGCCGTCTGTGGGTTCTCTGGGAGAATAAACTTTACGTTCATCGTTGGTTTGGCATCGTCACATTCAATCTTGAACCCATCCTCTGGGTCCATAACTTCCAACTTGGCAACAATCATGCTAGTAGCCAATGAGTCTGGACAAGGGAGAATCTCAACCTTGCAGAAATTCGAAGTCACATTAAGTGTCTTTACTCCCTCAAGGACTTTATTGAGTTCTGCAGCTACCTGCATCTCTCTGATTTTGATCAATGACGTTACAGGAGCATCCTGTGCCATGGCAACAGTTGCCATAACAAACATAAATGCTAATGCAAAGAGTTGTTTCATAATTGTGAGAATTAATATTTAATTTATTTGCCTAATGGTCGGGCATATGCCTCTATATCTTTTGCCGTTATGGTATCTCCCGAGCAGAGAATAGTAAGTCTCTCCATTACATTGCGGAACTCACGAATGTTTCCTGTCCAGTTGATAGCCTGTAGCGCCTTTATCGCGCCTTCATCAATGCTCTTCTTAGCCACATTCATCTCCTGACAAGCCATGTCGAGGAAATACTCTGCTAAGGCTGGTATGTCATCTTTTCTGTCGTTCAGCGAAGGAACATTGATAATGATTACAGAGAGTCTGTGATATAGGTCTTCTCTGAAGTTGCCTTTCACTATCTCGTCAGCAAGATTCTTATTAGTAGCCGCCAATACTCGTACGTCAACCTTGATGTCCTTGTCTGAGCCAACTCTTGTGATGGTGTTTTCTTGTAGTGCGCGTAGTACCTTGGCTTGTGCCGAGAGCGACATATCACCTATCTCGTCCAGAAATAGTGTGCCGCCATTGGCTTGCTCAAACTTACCTATTCTTTGCTTGATGGCCGAGGTAAAAGCTCCCTTCTCATGGCCAAATAGCTCACTCTCAATGAGTTCACTAGGTATGGCAGCACAGTTTACCTCCACAAATGGAGCAGCCACTCTCTTGCTGCCTTCGTGCATAGCTCTGGCTACCAACTCTTTACCTGTGCCATTAGGGCCTAAAATCAAAACACGGGCATCCGTAGGGGCTACCTTGTCTATCATGTCGCGCATCTGTCGCATAGGCTCAGAGTCGCCTATCATGTCGTATGTCCTGTTGACTTTCTTCTTTAAGGCCTTGGTCTCAACTACCAAGTCATTTTTTTCTATAGCATTCTTTACCGTAATAAGAAGACGGTTAAGGTCTATAGGCTTCTCAATAAAGTCGTACGCTCCCTTCTTGATAGCCTCTACGGCAGTGTCTATATTGCCATGACCCGAAATCATGATGATAGGCATACTTGGAGCTAGCTCTACAGCTTTGTCCAGTACTTCCATGCCATCCATCTCGGGCATCTTGATGTCGGTCAATAAAACGTCGAATTTTGACTTGGACAATATATCTACTCCCTCTTTGCCGTTCTCAGCTAGGGTTACCTCATGTCCTTCTAGCTCAAGTATCTCCTTGAGCGTCGAACGTATGCTTTTTTGATCGTCTATAACTAGAATGCTCGACATTATGATGGTCTTTTATTGAAGTTTAGCTTTTATCTCTTTTTCAATGAACTGATATACAGCTCCTTGCTTGAGAGCATATGAACACTGGAATACCCTCTCCATGCGCATCTCTCGAATCACAAAGTTGATGAATATAGTGCCTACTATCACTAAGTCAATGCGGCTCTTGTCCATCTTTGGCATAGCTCTGCGCTGCTCTGCAGTCGATTGTAATAGATGATTATGTATCTCAACAAAGTTTGATACCCCCATCTCATACGATGTCGACAACTTGATATTCAACGAAGGATGCTTCTTGGCAGCTATCAAGGCGGCTATAGTATCGAACGAGCCCGATGTGCCTACAAGTGTCGTTGTAGGATAATTGTGCAATGCCTCATACAGCAGACTCATCTCCGAACGCAAATAAGCCTCTATCTGCTTGACCTCTGCTGGAGTAATAGGGTCCGATGGGTGGAACTTGTCAAGTAACCTCGACATACCAAGCTCAAAACTGTGCTCCCATATCACACCGTCTTTATTGGTAATGATGAATTCACACGATCCACCACCAATATCCAATATCAGTTGCCTGTCAGGACCTATTGGCATCACTTGCTTTACACCATCGTATATCAATTGAGCCTCTTGGTCTCCAGAAACAATATCTATGTCAATGCCAAATTGCGATTTTACCTTCTGGGCAAACTCACCTGCATTGTCTACACACCTCATGACACTGGTACCTATGGCAATAGTCTTGTCAACATCAAAAGATTTGATAGTCTTGGTGTGTTTCGCTATGGCATCAAGGCCTCTTTGCATGGCTTCAGGTGTCATATGGCCGTCGTTGATGCCATCTTTACCCAACCTCGCAGCCTCTTTGCCACTGTATATTATCTGGTACGAATTGCCTTTGTCACTTATCGTGGCAATGGCAAGGTTAATGGTGTTTGTACCTATATCAATAATCGCTAGTCGCACTGCTAAATATTTTGCACGTTGTTTGTTCTGTACCCAATAGTCTACGCCAGGATAGATTTATTGTTACACCTATTTTTTTACTACGTCTATACGCAACTCTCCCTCAGCTAAATCTATGCTGATATCTGAAGCTCCTTGTAGTCTGGCCTCTAGAATCATCTCTGCCAGAGGATCTTCAATGCTCTTCTGTATAGTGCGCTTAAGCGGACGTGCACCAAACTTAGCATCGTAACTCTTGTCTGCCAAGTGACTCTTTGCAGCTTCACTGATGCAGACTTGATAGCCCATCTCAGCAACTCTGCCTGTCAGTTTCTTTAGTTCTATGTCTATAATACGCAGAATATCTTCTTTCTTCAACTCATTGAATATGATGACGTCATCAATTCTGTTGAGGAACTCTGGCGAGAATGCCTTCGAGAGGGCCTTCTGCATCACACTGTTAGCATACTGGTCATCATCACGACTGCTCTGCGCAAAGCCAACTCCCTTGCCAAAGTCTTTGAGCTCCCTCGAACCAAGGTTGGATGTCATAATGATAATCGTATTGCGGAAGTCAACATGTCTGCCTAGACTGTCCGTAAGCCTGCCTTCGTCCATTATCTGTAGCAGAAGGTTGAATACATCTGGATGAGCTTTTTCTATCTCGTCAAGAAGTACAACACTGTATGGGTGCTTCCTTACATTCTCACTCAACTGTCCGCCTTCATTGTATCCAACATAACCGGGAGGCGCTCCTACTAGGCGCGTCATGGCAAATTTCTCCATGTACTCGCTCATGTCTACTCTCACTAGCGCATCTGCATTGTCAAATAGTTCCTTGGCAATGGTCTTGGCTAAGTGGGTCTTGCCTACTCCCGTAGGACCAAGGAAAATAAATGTTCCTATAGGCCTGTTCGGATCTTTTAGACCGGCTCTGTTTCTTTGTATTGATCTTACTATCTTGGATATAGCATCGTCTTGTCCTATGACGGTCGATTTCAATACTTCTCCCATCTTGAGCAACTTCTGGCTCTCACCCTCTGTAATGCGACTGATAGGTATACCAGTCATCATAGATAGAACGTCTGCTACTTGTGGCTCGTCAACAAGCGCCTTGTTCTCTTTCTGACGTGTCGTCCAGTCTGCCTTGGCAGCTTCAAGTTGCTCGTTGAGGTCTTTCTCTTTGTCTCGGAAACTTGCTGCCAATTCAAAGTTCTGCTCTTTTACAGCACGTATCTTTTGCTCTTTGAGATTGGAAATCTGATTGCTGATATCTTCTATTATCTTAGGCATAGTGGTGCTGCCCACATGTGCCCTGGCTCCAGCCTCGTCCAAAGCATCAATGGCTTTGTCTGGCAGGTGCCTGTCTGTCTGATATCTTTCCGAAAGTGTGACGCACGCCTCCAACGCAGCATCCGTATAAGTCACGTTGTGGTGAGCTTCATACTTGTCTTTTATATTGTGTAGTATCTGAAGCGTCTCTTGCGGACTGGTAGGCTCTACTACTATCTTCTGGAATCTGCGCTCTAGCGCACCGTCTTTTTCTATGTGCTGGCGGAATTCATCAATCGTGGTCGCACCTACACACTGAATCTGCCCTCGCGCTAGCGCTGGCTTGAGTATGTTGGCGGCGTCCATCGAACCTTGAGTTCCTCCCGCACCTATCATATTGTGTATCTCGTCTATGAAGAGTATTATCTCTTTGTGCTGTATCAACTCATTGATAATGGCCTTGATACGCTCTTCAAACTGACCTCTGTATTTTGTGCCGGCTACCAATGAAGCTAAGTCAAGCGTTACTACTCGCTTGTCAAATAGTACCGGTGATACGTTTTTCTGTATAATTCTTACGGCTAGACCTTCTACAATGGCCGACTTGCCCACTCCTGGCTCTCCTATAAGTATAGGATTGTTCTTCTTCCTGCGCGATAGTATCTGTACCATGCGCTCTATCTCTTTTTCTCGACCAATAACAGGGTCCAACTCGCCATCTTCTGCCGCCTTCGTCAGGTCGGTACCGAAATTGTCAAGTACTGGCGTCTTGCTGCTTCCGCTCGCAGCTGGCATCTTGGCTGCATTGTGGATCTCTGATGAGTTGTTCGACTTAGATTCTCTGTTGAATGGGTCGTCTTCGTCATCATCATCATCTCCGCCAAAGAGATTGGAGTTCTTTGCTAGTTCTTCTTTGAGTTTTTCGTAATTAATACCCATTTCGTGTAAATATTCTCCAGCTGTCGTGGATTGTGAGTAGTGAGCCATAGCTAATAAAATATGTATTGTATTTCGTTCTGATTTCTTTTGCTCTAAAGCCTCTACTTCTGCAAGAATCATAATGTTCTTCGCCGCCGGAAGCATCTCTACCTCTTGAGGGGTTATCTTCGCTACACTGGCCTCTTGGTCAAAGCCGAGCTCTCGCCTCAACTTCGTGGCTATATCGTCAATGCACGCAGCAGATGTCAGCGATAGTAACATCTTGTGCGCCGAATATGTGTGATTCCTTCTGACTATCGCATATAGCAGATGCTCAGGTGATATGCATGTATACCCAAGCTTTGCAGCCTCTTGCTTTACCTCTTCTATCATCAGAGTGAGCAGTTTGGCATCTTTTTCTATCAGAAGCGACGATAGTGTATATTTTTCTTTCCCCATCTAGAGTCGTTGTCCGGTTAAATAAGAGCGCATACCATTATTGATATGCGCCCTGTCTATTCCTGGTTTTGGAAATTTCAGATTACTTCAAACGAGCCTTGATAGCTTTTGTAGCCTCCTCATAACCTGGCTTCTCCAAGAGTGCAAACATATTTTTCTTGTATGCCTCTACACCTGGCTGGTTGAATGGATTAACACCAAGGGTGTAACCGCTTATGCCACAGGCTTTCTCAAAGAAGTAAATGAGCTGGCCAAGGTTGTACTCGTCTAATGTTGGAACCTCTACGTGAATGTTTGGTACCCCACCGTCTGTATGTGCCAATGCTGTGCCAAGCTCTGCCATCTTGTTTACATGGTCAACATTCTTGCCTGCCAAGAAGTTGAGCGCATCAAGGTTGTCCTTGTCTTCTGGTATGAGCTGTGTCTTGTTAGGCTTTGTAATACATACTACAGTCTCGAAAATAGTACGCTCGCCTTCCTGAATCCACTGACCCATCGAGTGAAGGTCTGTAGAGAAGTCTACACCTGCAGGGAATATACCCTTCAAGTCCTTGCCTTCGCTCTCGCCGTACAACTGCTTCCACCACTCGGTGAAGTAGTGCAACTTTGGCTGATAGTTAACCAAAATCTCAATGCCTTTCTGCTTCCTGTAAAGTGCATTACGTGTAGCAGCATATATCATAGATGGATTCTGCGCAAATGGCACTTTCTCGTCTGTCGCAGCTTCCATATCTGCAGCACCCTTTACAAGCGCACGAATGTCAAAGCCTGCAATGGCAATAGGTACAAGACCTACTGGTGTCAAAACAGAGAAACGACCGCCTACATTGTCTGGAATGACAAATGTCTTGTAGCCTTCATTGTTCGAGAGCGTCTTTAGTGCACCCTTCGCCTTGTCTGTTACAGCTATTATTCTGTGCTTAGCCTCTTCCTTGCCTGCTGTGCGCTCTACAAGTTCTTTCAAGAGACGGAATGCAATGGCTGTCTCTGTAGTTGTACCTGATTTTGAGATAACAACAACACCAAATTTCTTGTCTTTCAAGAAGTCAAGAAGCTCAGCTAGGTAGTCTTCTCCAATATTGTGTCCTGCATAGAGCATAACTGGATTCTTACGCTCCTTGAGGAGATAGTCAAATGAGTTCGATAGACCGTCAATTACAGCTCGCGCTCCAAGGTAGCTGCCTCCAATGCCTGCAACTACAACATAGTCAACTCTACTGCGCATGTCTGCAGCTGCAGCCTCAATCTCCTTGAAATCTGCATCTGTAATCGACGATGGAAGGTGAAGCCAACCGAGAAAGTCGTTGCCAGCACCAGTGCCCGCGTGAAGTAACTTGGTAGCAGCCTCAACCTCAGGTTGGATTGCTTTAATATCAGCCTCGCTTACAAATGAAGCAACGCGTGATGTGTCAAGTTTTAGGTTTAGCATAGATTTATTAGTTTGTCTTATGTCTGATATACTAGTGTAATTGTTCTGTGAGTAACCTCGCCTCTACCTTGGGTAGCCCTCCCGCATAGATAATGTTGTATACCATCTCTGTAATAGGTATGTGTACCTGATAGTACTGATTTATCTCATGCATACTCTTTACAGCATAGTATCCTTCTGCTATCATCATCATCTCCGCTTGAGCAGCTTTCACGGAATAACCCTTGCCTAGCATAGTGCCAAAGGTCCTGTTTCGCGAAAATTGCGAGTAACTGGTCACTAATAGGTCTCCAAGATATGCCGACGACTTGATGTCTCGCGCTATAGGATGTACAGTGTCCACAAATCGCTTTATCTCTTGAATCGCATTCGATACCAACACAGCCTGGAAATTGTCTCCGTAGCCTAATCCATGGAATATCCCCGCCGCAATGGCCATAATATTCTTCAGTACCGCCGAATACTCAGTACCGTAAATATCATCACTTATCGTAGTCTTGATAAAGTCTCCCGCCAGTAGTCGGGCATACTCTCTGGCTAAATGCGTGTCCTGACAGGCTATGGTAAGGTACGAAAGCCTCTCCAACGCCACCTCTTCAGCATGACACGGACCCGATACCACACCTATACGGTCTACCTGAACATCAAATTTCTGCGTGAGCCATTCTCCCACAATCATATTCTCGTCAGGTATCAATCCCTTGATGGCCGATATCACAAACTTGTCCTTAAGCGATACCTTGAGCCCCGAAAGCGTAGGCTTGATAAATGCCGATGGCACCGCCAAAAAGATAACATCCGAATTCTCAACTATCTCGTTTATGTCCGATGTAAAGTTGATCTTGGACGTGTCAAACTGAACCGATGTCAAATAGCTGGGGTTGCGACCAGATATCCTGAACTGATCAATGTTCTTCTGATTCCTCAGATACCAGTTCAACGATTGCAGGTTGCTTAGCAGCATCTTGCATATAGCCGTAGCCCACGAGCCACTGCCTATCATCGCTACCCTCGCGTTATGTGGTAATATGTACTTCCTCTCTATACCCACGTCGTGTTGTTTTTTCACACCTTGTCAGGTCAACTGCCTCCCTCCTTACTGGATGGCAGCTACCCAACTCTTCATCTCTTCTTGCGAAGGATTTGTGAGACCGAGCTTCAATTTCTTGTTCAAGCCACACATGTCTTGGAACAACTTGCCTGGATTCATACCCTTCAAGTCTGTTACCTTCATGTAGCCCAACTTGTATATCACGTCTACCCACTCTGCTGGGAAGCCTACAGCCGTAAATGCCTCTGGAGCATCCTTCTGTGGCTTCTTCTCTGGCTTCATCTGTGGGAAGAAGAGTACCTCTTGGATAGATTGCTGACCTGTCATCAACATACAGAGACGGTCTATGCCTATACCCATACCCGATGTAGGAGGCATACCATATTCCAACGCTCTCACAAAGTCCATGTCAATAAACATAGCCTCGTCATCACCCTTCTCCGAGAGTCTGAGCTGATCCTGGAATCTCTCATACTGGTCTATTGGGTCGTTCAACTCCGAATACGCATTACAGAGCTCCTTGCCGTTTACCATCAACTCAAATCGCTCTGTCAACTCTGGATTATCTCTGTGCTTCTTGCAGAGTGGCGACATCTCTACCGGATAGTCAGTGATAAAGGTTGGCTGTATATAGTTGCCCTCACACTTGGCACCGAATATCTCGTCTATGAGCTTACCCTTGCCCATAGTCTCGTCTTGCTCTACACCTATCTGCTTGCAGACGTCACGCAACTGGTCTTCATTCATGCCAGTAATGTCAATGCCTGTGAACTCCTTGATAGCATCTATCATAGTCACACGCTTGAATGGACGCTTGAACGATATAGTATGGTCACCAAATTGTACCTCTGTAGTGCCGTTCACCTTCAATGCTATTGTCTCAAGCATCTCTTCTGTGAAGTCCATCATCCACTTGTAGTCCTTGTAGGCTACATATATCTCCATACATGTGAACTCTGGATTGTGTGTACGGTCCATACCTTCATTTCTGAAGTTCTTGCCTATCTCATATACACCATCATAGCCACCTACTATGAGCCTCTTCAAGTAAAGCTCAGTAGCAATACGCATATACTGGTCTATGTCAAGTGAATTGTGGTGCGTGATAAATGGACGAGCCGATGCACCACCAGGTATGGCTTGTAGAATTGGAGTCTCAACCTCCAAGTACCCGTGGTCGTCAAAGAACCTACGCATAGTCTGCATAATCTTTGCTCTCTTCATGAATATGTCTCTTACACCTTCATTTACCACAAGGTCTACATATCTCATACGGTATCTCTGCTCTGCATCTGCAAAGGCATCAAATACCTGACCGTCTTTCTCTTTTACAATTGGAAGCGGACGGAGCGACTTCGACAATACTGTCAACTCCTCACAGTGTACACTTATCTCTCCCGTCTGTGTCAAGAATACAAAACCCTTTACACCTACAAAGTCTCCAATATCCAACAATTTCTTGAATACCGTGTTGTACATAGTCTTGTCTTCTCCAGGACAGATATCATCTCTCTTTATGTATACCTGTATGCGACCTTGACCATCCTTCAACTCAAAGAATGATGCCGATCCCATAATACGGCGTGTCATAATACGACCAGCAATCACAACCTTACGCTGCTCCTCAGCCTTGAAGTTGTCTTTAATCTCCTGACTGTGAGCATCCACTGGATATAGTGGAGCAGGATATGGGTTGATGCCCAACTTGTAAAGTTCCTGTAGGCTGTTTCTGCGGCCTATTTCTTGTTCGCTTAATTCCATTGTCTTTTTTTGATAACTATATATCTATGTACATTCAGCTACAAAGTTACTCAATGTTTTCTCAAAATGCAACAAACAAACCTTAAGTTCGTCTACCACCCTCTTTGTGAGTAGTAATAACTTTCCCTCGTGAGGTCCATTACTATGAAAAAGACATTCTTGTCTACCTTCTCTACTTCTTTCTTCAACCTGGATATCTTGCCTCGCCTAACCATCGCAAATACTATCTCTTTCTCTTCCATCGTACTCAGACTTTGCGCATGTAGATAGTTGCCGCCTATCTTTAGGTCTGCCCCTATTACTACTTGCCTCACCTCTTCTGGCTTGCTGGTTACTATAAATACACTCTTGAATTGGGTCTCTTTGTGTAGTAACCCTACTGCTGCTCCATATATGAATATCACTAGCCACGAGTATAGCGGTATCGATAAATCCCCAAAGGCTATCAGACCTAATATCACTATTATGGAGTCTATGATGGTAATGGCTTTGTTTATCTTTACATGGGTCTTCTTGGATATCAATTGGGCTATCACGTCTGTCCCGGCACAGGTGCCACCTCCGTTAAATATCATGGCTACTCCTACTCCCATAAGCGCACCTCCGTAAAAACAGCTGAGTAGTATGTCCGATTCTACCAACGGCTCTCCATGACATATATAGCTGAATAAATCAGTAAATACTGATATCGCTATAAACGCAGTAATGGTCTTCTTGCCGGAACCTAACCCTAAATACTTGGTGGCTAGCAGCATCAACGGAATGTTGAATACCAACGAGGTCGTACCTATAGGTAGTCCAGCCGGGAGCGACTCAAATACCCCCTGTGTAATATGGTGTAACACAATGGATATGCCATACACTCCACCTGGAACTATCTTGTATGGCGCCACAAAACAGGCATACGCTAAGGCTAATATAGCGGAGCCTATGAGCACTTGCGAATAGTCCGCAATCGCCCCTAATATTTTCTGTTTGTTCATACTCGCATTCTTATTTACTGCAGTCTTCTCTTTTCTTCCATTGACAAGACTATCAACAAAAATTCATTTGACTTTTTTCTATGCTATGTTGTCCCAAAGGTTTCAAAGTTTCAAACTCACTTTTTGAACTTTAGAGCCATTTCCAGATTGGCACAACGCTGATGGTGATATTGTCTATATCTATTGTATACTCTTCGTCAAATGTGATAATTTTCAGATCCTTGTATGGAAAACGTTTGGCGAGTTTCACAAGGGCGCCAACTTCTCGTCGGTATGTTTCACTCTCTTCGTCACCCAATGCAAATGACACTTGAATAGCCATCTCTTTCTCTGGAATCACAAAATCAACCTCTACGTTGTAATTGTAGAAATAGACATTCCCATCCATACCATGTCTACGTATAAGCGACACGGCCACAAGGTTTTCTAATTGCGCCGTTAGACAGTCTGTCGATAGCAGCCCGATAATGCCATTGTCAATGAAATAATATTTCTGATTTGTTTCGCGTTCCGATACATTGTCGGCAAAATTAGACATGGGAAGAATCAGAAAGGCATCACGGGCGTAGCCTGCATAATTTATAATAGTATTTTTGGATGTCTTGACGCCTATGGAAGAGATCATGTTGGATAGTCGTGTCAATGCTATTGGCTGCATGACGCTCTCGGCCATCTTGACAAACATCATTCGCAGAGCATTAGCATTTTCGACTTTATTCCTCAATGCTATGTCGCCAAGAAATATCTTCTGATATAGTGAAAAAAGATACTCTTTTTTACTGTCATAAGCAGCACACTCAGGGAACCCACCGTTTTTTATGTAGTCATTAATAATTCCATGGCGCTTATCTGTGTCAAAATACAAATCATCGATCTCCACTCCGTTGGCCACTAGATATTCTCTAAAGTCGTAAGGGTAAACATTTTTGATGATATATCGCCCACCAAGAGTTGTGGCTATATCTGAACTTAACATTTTGGCATTCGATCCTGTAATATATACCATGTATTTCTGATCAGCTAGACGTCGCGCGAACTTCTCCCATCCCTCAATATTCTGTATCTCATCAAGGAATAGGATTGGCCGGTTCCCACCCATTCCCTTGTGAACGTCAAGTATGGTATCGAAGTCGTGTACATCAAATCCCCAAAGACGGTCTTCTTCAAAGTTGATATAAAGCATATCGTCCCAGGTATGGCCTTGCGCAAGCAATTGCTGCATATGCTGAAACATCAGAAAAGACTTGCCCGAACGACGGACTCCAACAAACACATAACGCATCCCATCCTTAAACGAGATATCACGCTTAATGATTTTCATGTTAGAAACCATTTCGCGGTTGTCTTCAAGTATTTTTTTAAGTATATCCTTATTTACCATATCAAATTGACTGTCTTTCGCCCAATGCAAAGATATATCATTTTTGGTCTCTCGGCAAGCCAAAATGATAACATCTCTAATTTTGGTCTCTTGATAAGCCAAAATTCATCTACAGCCTCCTCACCCAAAAGGCAACAAAAAGGGATGTCCGATTCTACTAATGGCTCACCGTTGCATATGTCGCATTCTTATTTTTACTGCAGTCTTCTCTTTTTAATTCCGCAAATTTATAAACCACGTCCGAACTCTATGTTCGCATATTGCCCCTATTTGCTAAATTTCTCTATATCATGCGTTCTATCAGACAAATTCATTTTCCGAAACATAACACAAAATCAGTGAACAAAAAAGGACGACACCGTGCAGGTGCCGTCCTTTTTATATTGGTGGGTTGTTGTTTAGCGATTGACTTTTTTGCCGTCAATGCTGTAATATTCACCATTTCGCTCTATGAGAATCTTGCCATCTACAACAATTTTCTTAGCAGCAACATCAACATCCGACTTCAAATTCTTTAAGCCTGTCTTAGTTGATAGATTTATAACTGGCGATGAGATATAAGCATACGAAAAATCATCACCTACGGTATTGTTGGTGGCGCTTGCCCATTCTACGCCGTCTACGGTTATCTTTACTAAATCCTTGGCAAAAGCATAATAGTGGCCATTGTCGTTGTCAATGCGGATTTGTGCTTGGAACTTGTATTGCCCTTCATCTGCAATTGTCCCATTTTCCACAACTTCCCAATTGTTACTCTCCTCGTTGTATTTATATACTTTGACATTAGAGCCAAATCTAACAAATGACTCTTTGTCCATGCTATTTGCAATTGATGCTGCATCTATTGCGGAGCCAAGAGTAGGCTGGTTGAAATTGCCGAACGACAACTCAGTAACTATTGTTCGGTCATTGGGATTAGGATATACAGCGTTGAATGTTACCGAAATGTCAACCGAATTTTCTCCGTCAGTTACAGTTATGGTTTCAGTTTTCTTATTGCAAACAGCTGTAGGTGTTCCGCTCAAAATGCCATCGGTTGTGACATTCAACCAGTCTATCTCGTTCGTCTTTTTGCTGTACGAATACGACTCAGTTCCGCCAACTGTACTGGCCTTTAAATCAAAAGAAACTATGGCATTCCCTACGTAGAGGGTTCCAAGGTTATGTGTTCCGCCGGTCCACTTCAAAGGTAAAATAACCTTTGTAACCTCAAATTCAGTCGTACGAAACCAACCATAGGAATATTCTGGTTCAATAGTCACCGGTGAAGACTGCTGTGGACATAGTACGCCATTCACATATATGTTAGCGTCTTTTAGGTCGTCAGGAAGCCTATATGCTGTGCCATAGGTGCCAGCAATACGTACTTGCCCATTATAACGGTACTTGCCCTCTGTAACAGTATACGGAGTTTCCATACGACTCCAAGTACCTTTCACCTCATCGTATTTCTCTAAATGCAATTTTCCGGAATTCGCTATGTAGTATTTAGCATCATTTGGTAACGACACTACTACGTCATATCCACCGTATGTATCACCATACTCCGGATATGTCACGTTGTTAAAATATATATCAGTAACGATTGTACGCGAGTCTTCTTCTTCTGCCATCGCTACACCCCATGAGCATACCATGCTCAATAATAGTAGAGCTTTTTTCATCCCTTTTTTTAATTGCGCTCGCTGACTAATACAATGAAATCACCCCCCCCAGCGGCCTGAGAGAGATAATCCCTAACGCAACGTTTAGCGTTGTATTTTTATAATGCAAAAATAGTAAATAAATATCTAATACACAAATATTTGAACAGTATTTTTACCCACACAGCCTCATCAACTCTTCTCTATACTCTTCCACATTGTCAAACTTCACCCAATAAAACTCTCTCTTACCCTCAAATAGCCTCTCGTCTTCTTTCCAAGGCCTGACTTCTACCAATTCTTCTCCATGTTCCCTCAGCATCTTATAATAGAACGATACTGCCGCCCTGTACGCCCCACCTATCTTGCGTCGCCTAGCTTCTCTCTTCCAGTGCCTTATCCTGTTCCAACTTACCATGTCGCTCTTGGCCAACTTCTGCGCGTCTGCAAACATATCCCTCAATGCCCTTTGCGCCTTCGAGACTTTTACCATCAAAATACGATAATCGCCCTTGCTACAGCGCTTTATAAAGGTGCTGTAGCCTGTAATGCGCGCCCTGGAGTCTGCTCTCATCTCTCTCCTCGCTCGCGTCACAAATTTGTGTTTTATGGTTACTCGGGCCATCTTCGCTTGCTTGTGTCTTATCGGTAGCGCAAATGTATAAAATAAAAAAATTACGAGCAAATAATATGTTCTATATATCTAGCCTTGTATCTGCAACTGCCTTCAAAGGACCCAAAAACTGTTTTTTCGCTTTTTTCTTACTTTTAATTTTACCTTCGCATCCTATAGTCGTATATTGTATGTAATCAATCAATAAACAGAGGTGATCGACCAACATGTAATACAACAATGCCAACAGGGCGACCAGAGCGCTTTCCGCTCGATAGTGAATAGCTATCAGCGTCTGGTCTTCTCCATAGCACTCCGGATGCTGTGTGATGAGGATAGCGCTAAGGATGCCGTTCAGGCTACGTTTATTAAGGTGTGGCAGAGCATCCGTTCATACAATGTTAAGTACAAATTCCAGACTTGGGTATATACTATCGTGGTCCGAATTTGCTTGGATCAACTTAAAAAGTCTAATCGTTTGGACCCTATGCCCGAGGATGAAGCCCGCTTCGCAGAGTACGCCGATGATGTCTCTCCTCAACGCCAATTGGAGAACGCCGAACTGGTCTCTGTCATCAAAACATTGACCAACCGGTTGAGCCCTAAACAACGAATGGTATTCACCCTCATTTATCTCGAAAATCTCGAGAGCTCCGAGGTACAACAGATAACTGGTATGAATGCCGATCAAGTGAAAAGCAATCTTAGCTTAGCAAAGAAATATATTAAAGAACAGTTAAAACTTCTTGGTTATGAATGATAAGTTCGACGATATAATCCTCCGACTGCAGGCGCAGCAGCCAACATTGGATAATGCCGATGAACTGACGGATGCAATAATGGCAGCTCTGCCTGATCAACAGCCCGCGCCTTCTTCAGTGGATAGTCCCGCTCCAAGGATTCTCTACTTGTTCCGTAATATATCATCTGCCGCAGCTGTTTTCCTTATCGCTTTGTTCGTTTGGCAATATAATGAGGAGCCTAATGTCATTCCTCATGTGTCTTCTGCTTATGAGCCGGTGCTCAGTCATGAGCTCCCGTTCGCTTGCGAGTGTAGCTCTTTCAATGAGTGCGCTTCTCAATATCTGGCACAGAGGGCTCAGACTAATTCTTTAAAAAACAAAATCCGTAAACATTATGAAAACAATTAATATATTTTTCGCTGTCATAGCGGTCGTCATCGCTCTCGTGTCTTGTACCCCACAGAATGTCCAGATGACAACAGTGGTCAATGCTGATGGGTCTTTTGTCCGTTCTGCCCGTTTCGAGGTGGATAGCCTTACCGCCTTGGGCGAAAAAATGGATCATAAGCTTGTCGTCAACGTCCTCGACAACGATCTGTGGTGCAAGGAGTGGGAGACCGTGGTCGATGCCCATGATAGTATCAAGGCTCCTGATGTCAATGCCGACGAAGCTTTGGTGATTAGGCAGGCCGAACAGGAGGATGGCTCTTTTACTACAGAGGTCTTCGAACCGGGTCAATATGTTCCTGACGAGGTGAAACATAGGTATTATTGTACCGCAAGTAGATCTTTTAAGGATGTGGATGAGCTGAATGCTAATTACCCCGTCGAAATCAACGGCAAAAATATACTTAAGAACGCTAACCTGTCTTATTCTTTCCGTGGATTCTATACCGATGTTACTTTTACCGAGGAGTATGTCGATTTGTCATCTTGCTTTGATGTCCCTCATGATAATTATCTTACTGCCGACGAGTTGTCTTATTGGGTGTCTGGGTTCCCTAATATCGTCGAGGGAATGCCTGGTCAGGGCGCCCATAGCGTGTTGAATGAAATAGATAGTAAATTCCTCAAGTGGTATTGGGCAAATAAAATCTACGATATGCTTACCGTCATCTCTACTAGCTATGCCTTGTTCGAGGATTGCCCTCTCAAAAAGGACGATATCTTGGCTTTGCGCGATAGCGTCTACCATAATAGCCCTAAGGCTAATTTGATACTCGCTGAGGTCGAGAAACTCGACGTCGTCGATCCTGTAATGGCTAGCGATGTCGTCCTTGGTACCGACTATTTTAAGTCTAATGAAAAGCTCAACGAGCTGAACCGTCTGATCTCTGTCGCAAATACCGATGAGAAATATGTCAATATTGCCGGAGGCGATTGTATAATATATAGCCTCGTTATGCCTGGCGAAGTCATTTCTGCAGGTAGGGGAAAGCTTGACGAGAATGGTAGCGTAGAGTATATTTTCGCAGGTACTACTCTCTTGTCTCCTGACTATACTATTACCGCTACTTCAAGGGTCATAAATTACTGGTTCTGTATTCTAGCTTTGTTGCTGATCGTTGCCCCTGTGGTGATTACTGTGATTATTCGTCGCAAAAAGTAAGGCACGACGTAACAAATAGCGCGCGAATGCCGTAAAATCGCCAAATTTTTATTTAAACTAATAACTATGGTAGGTTTTATTAAAGCATTCATCGGCGCACTCGATGGTACATTCGCCGATCAGTGGAAGGATTTTTATATCCCAATGCCAGGAGCACCAGCTACAGCAGGTGTAATCCCAGCAGTTCCAAAAAATACTAACGCAGGTCGTGGCGCAAATACTAGCGCTTCCGAGGGAATTATCTCCAACGGTAGTAAAATTCTTATCCCAGATGGCTACGGCCTCATTACTCTCCAGGATGGCGGCATCACTGGCGTAATCGCTGAGCCAGGTGGATATATATATACAACTGACGATCCTAACGCTAAGTCTATCTTCGCTGGCGACGGTATCTTCTCTACTCTCATCCATTCTACTTGGGAGAGATTTAAGTTCGGCGGCCAGCCAGGCTCTCAGCAGTTGGCTGTCTATGTCAACCTTAAGGAGATCCCTAACAACCGCTTCGGTACTCAGTCCGAAATATACTGGGACGACGCTTACCTCAACGCTCAGGTAGGTGCCATGACTCGCGGTACTTATACCTTGAGAATCGTCGACCCTATCCTCTTCCTCAAGCAGTTCGTTCCTGCTAAGTACGTTACAGAGGGTAAGGTGTTCGATTTCTCCGATATGGATAACCCAGCAGGCGAGCAGCTCTTTAATGAGGTTGTAGGTAGCCTCTCAGCAGCTTTCTCTAATTATACCAACGACCCTAGCCGTGGTAACCGTATCACTCGCATCCAGAGCGATCAGATAGGTTTCGCTCAGAGCCTCTCCCTCGTAGTGGAGCAGAGCTACAACTGGAAGTCTAGCCGCGGTCTCGTAATCGAAAAGGTAGCTATCCAGTCTATCGAATACGACGCAGATACAAAGGCATTGCTCAGCGATGTTAAGAAGGCCGATGCTCTCTCTGGCGCTCGCGGTAACTCATTCCTCCAGCAGTCAGTGGCTCGCGGTATGCAGGCCGCAGGCGAAAATGGCGGCGGAAGCGGTATGGCTTTCATGGGCATGGGTATGAACGCCGCAGGTAGCGCTCTTAGCGGCTTGCAGCAGCCTGTACAGGGCCAGCCTGGTTTCCAGCAGGGCTACCCTCAGCAGGGATTCCCACAACAGGGTTATCCTCAACAGGGCTACCCACAGCAGGGTTATCCTCAACAGGGCTATCCTCAACAGGGTGGCTATCAGCAGGGCTACCAACAGCCTCAGCAACCTCAGCAGGCTGCTCCTCAGGAGGATCCATACGAGAAGCTCAAGAAGTCTAAGGAACTCCTCGATATGGGCGTAATCAGCCAGGCTGAATTCGATGCTTTGAAGGCTAAGATCCTAGGTATGTAATCTTGTAGGCATCCCCTATGGAGGAAAATACCGAACAGCAACAGCCTATTGGTGAGCAGGTTAAATGCCCTAAGTGCGGTGCTACCGATATATCACTGAACCAAAATAATGGAAAACTTCGCTGCAACTTCTGTCGCCACGAGTTCGATCCTATTGCTTCAGATAAAATAGTCGAGGACGCATCGTCCCTGGAGGGCGAAAACGTAAGTAGCGGTGCCGCTGATATCGACGATTCTCAGTCTGCCCAGATCACTATCAAGTGTAAAAGCTGCGGGGCTGAGGTCGTCGTAGATACAGCCAACTCTACTTCTGCTCGTTGCCACTGGTGCCGCAACCATTTGTCTATCAACGATGTAATACCAAATGGTGCCGTCCCAGATATGATCCTTCCTTTTAAACTTAAAAAGGAGGAGGCGCAGCGCCGTATCAATAAATTCGTGACCGATAGAACTTTCTTCGCTCACCCTAAGTTCAAAAAGGAGTTCTCAACAGAGAATATCATGGGCGTTTACTTCCCATATATGATCGTTGACGCTAATGAACATGTACAACTGGAGGGCGAGGGCGAAATCGAATTACGTAGCTATTGGGTGGGCGATAAAAATAATCGCCAACACTACTACGACGCTCAGGTTTATAACGTCTACCGCGAATACGACCTCGCTATCAAGGGCCTGACCGTGGAGTCGTCTAAACAGCGCCTGGATAACCGTTCTTCTTCTCAGACTAATAATGTGATCAATTCCATTATGCCGTTTGATACGGAGAATTGCGTTAAGTACGATTCCAACTACCTCAGAGGATTCACTTCCGAGAAGAGAGATATGAACGTGTCCGAACTTAAGCCCCTCGTGACTAAGCAACTCGAGGATATCTCCCGTTTCGCAGCTATACCTTCTCTGTCTCACTACAACCGAGGCGTAAGTTGGAAAAACGAAAATTACGAGAATAATGGCATCAACTGGAACGCCGCTTATCTCCCAGTATGGCTCTATAGCTATATGGATACTAGCAAGCGCCTCCACTATGTGGCCGTCAACGCTCGTACTAGCGAGACTATGGGTAGCGTCCCTATCAATAAGTCTAAATTGTTCCTCTTCTCTACTTTGTTGGAGATCTTGGCATTTGTGGTTATGATATTTATTATCCCTTTCTGCGATTCGGATGATAATTTCTTACCATACTTGCTACTCTTAGCCGGGCCTATCTACTACTGGGCTATTTATTCTCGTTACCGTAATAAGGGCGCTCGCCATTATCACGAAAAGGAGACTAATACAACAATGACCAACGAACAGCGCTCCGATGAAAAGGATAAAGTGCGCTACCGTCTTACAAGTAGTAAGATTAAGGACGAGAACTATAAGTCTGTCAAAGGGTCGACTGTTTGATGTCGTCACATGATACGTTATCTCCGCAACATATTATTCCTGATAATTACCGTACTCCTTCCCGTAAGGAGTACGGCTCAGGATGTTGCGCAGATATCAACTCTTAGCCACGACGAACCTTTCGTACTTATCGTGGCTAGCTACGCATTGGATAACAACTATACCGCGGAGATGATCAATGGTTTCTACCGCGAAATCGAGGACTTGGGTGCTAAACCTCAAATCCGTATCGAAACTATCCAGTGTACTTCCTTGAGCGATGTCTCTTCTTGGCGCGAACGTTTCGACCATATTGTCGAGGCGTATGTCAATAACGGCGCTATCCCCGATGTAATGATCCTTATCGGCCAGGAGGCTTGGAGCTCTTATATCTCGTCTAATAGCCCCGCAGTCCACGCTCTGACCGTAATGCCGGCTATGTGTAGCCGCAACTTCGTGCTTATCCCCGACGTTATCCCAGATGTCGCAGGGTGGGATCCTCCTACTCACGACGTAATGGAACTTTCCCCAGATTACCATATCATGGGCGGCGTCATGCGCGAACATAACTTGGTAAATAATATCGATCTGCTACATAGGTTCTATCCTAACCGTAATAGATTGCTGTATATCACAGATAATAGCTACGGTGGCGTTACCCTCTTGTCTTATTGCAAGGATGCCGCCCATCGCTATTTCCGAGAGTCTAAATATTTTACCGTCCTCGACGGCCGTAGCCGTACAGTGCGCGACGTGGTAGCTCGCGTAAAGGAACTGTCCGATACTACTACTGCCCTCATTATCAGTACTTGGAAGGCTGATTATACCAACCGATACTACGAAAATACTGCCTTGGATGAAATAGCTACTTTGTGCCCTAATCTCCCTATAATTTCTATGACGGGCCGTAGCTTCAACCAGTCTTTAGGCGGTTATATGCCGGCTTATAACAACTACGCCGAGGGCCAGATGTTGGCACGCCAAGTCTCTGATTATTTGTCAGGAAAACAGATGTCTCGAGATAATATCCATTTCGTCGAGAATATCTATAAGCTTAACTATGAGCGCATTAAGTCTATCCCGGGATACGAGGGTAATATCCCAGAGGGTGCCGTAGTCGTAGGCCAGAAAGCGTCTGTATTCGAGAGCTATAGCAGGGAGATTACTATAGTGAGCCTTACTATATTGGTACTCATAGCATTGGTCGTCGTCTTGTTTATCCTCTATTACCGCGCCGATAGCTTGAAGGGCCAACTTACAGTGCGCGAGACGGAACTTTTCGCGGCTAAAACGCACGCCGAGAATAGTAACCGCATGAAGTCGGCTTTCTTGGCTAATATGAGCCACGAAATTCGTACGCCTCTCAACGCTATCGTGGGCTTTTCCGAGGTGCTTACTTCCGACGAAACACTCTCTCGTACCGAAAAAACGGAGATTTCTCGCATAATTTCTTCTAATGCAAATATTTTGCTGAGCTTGATTAATGGTATTCTCGACCTCTCTCGCTTGGAGGCTGGTAAGACTCAATACAAAATCGAGCGCGCCGATATAGTATCCTTGTGCCGTACCGCTTTGCTCTCCGTTAAGGCAGCTTACCCTAGCAGTTCGGTGGAGTATAAGTTCCATTCTGCTATCGACCGCCTGGAGGTTATGATGGACCCCCAACGTATACAGCAGGTGGTCATCAACTTGCTGACTAACGCCACTAAATTTACCTCTTCTGGCTATATCCGCGTGGATCTCCAGAAAGCAGAGGATAATAGAGCCGTCCATATCAGCGTCTCAGATACCGGCGTGGGTATCCCCGAGGAGAAGTACGAACAGGTGTTCGAACGTTTCGAAAAACTGGATGAGTTTAAGCAGGGTACAGGCCTAGGCCTTTCTATGTGTAAAACTATAGTCGAACATTTCGGCGGAAAAATATGGATCGACCCTTCTTACCACGAGGGCGCACGCTTCGTATTCTCTATCCCACTCTTGTCAAATCTGATGAATGGTAGCAAAACAGTCGAGGTTACGAACGGGGAAACGAATATCTAGTTCGGAAAATATTTGTAACTTTGCACCTAAGTTGTAATTTGACTGGCTATGTTTACAAGTGAAACTTATATTGCTCGACGCGCGAAACTGTGCGAAAAGGTCGGTACCGGACTGATGCTTTTCGTAGGTAACGTCGATATCGCTTGCAATTATAAGGATAATACATACCATTTTCGCCAAGATAGCTCCTTCCTCTATCTTTTCGGCCTCCAAATCGCAGGTATAGCCGCTACATTGGACGCTGAAACGGGCGAGGCTGTGCTCTATATGGATGAACTGACTATGGACGATATCATCTGGATGGGTCCCCAGGAGTCAGTTTCCGATCAGGCCGCTAAAGTCGGAGTAACTAAAGTGTTGCCTAAGGCTAAATTGGCCGACGTAATTTCTGCCGCTAAGGATCGCGAAATACATTTCGTGCCTACTTACCACGCAGAAACTACTATACGTATAGCTAATCTCCTCGGTAAATCTATAAGCGAGGTGGAGAACGGAGCTTCCCTCAAACTTATAAAGGCTCTCATCTCAATGCGCGAAATCAAGGAGAAGTGCGAGATAGATGAGCTCCGTAAACACATGGCAGTGGGCCGCCAAATGCATATGGCTGCTATGGCTATGGCTCACGAGGGTCGTACCGAGAGCGAAATAATGGCTATGCTCGATCGAATATCTTTGATGAACGGCCAGCCGGTCTCTTTCCCTACTATATGCTCCGTACATGGCGAGACATTGCACAACCATAGCTACAAGAATACTCTCAAAAAGGGACAGCTGCTCTTGGTCGATGCAGGTAGCGAATCGCCTTTGTGCTACGCAACCGACCATACCCGTACATCACCTGTGGGAGGTAAGTTTACCAACCAGCAGAGGGAGATATATCAAATAGTGCTCGATGCTAATAATGCCGTGGCCGCCGCTTGCGAACCGGGATTGACATACCGCGAAATGCACCTCATGGCTTGCCGCATAATAGCAGGGGGACTTAAAGAGTTGGGTATCATGAAGGGCGATATGGACGATGCAGTCATGGAGGGCGCTCACGCCTTGTTCATGCCTCACGGTATCGGTCATATGCTGGGACTGGATGTCCACGATATGGAGTCATATAATGATACCTTGGTGGGCTACGACGACGAGACTACCCGCTCTACTCAGTTCGGTTTGTCCGCCCTTCGTCTGGGTAAACGATTGCGCGAGGGCTTCGTGGTTACCGACGAACCGGGTATATATTTTATCCCTGCTCTCATAGATAAATGGAGAGCAGAGGGCTTATTTAAGGATTTTATCAATTACGACGCCTTGGAGCAGTACCGCTCTTTCGGCGGTATTCGCCTCGAGGATGACTTGCTCATCACTCGCCATGGCTGCGAAATACTGGGTGAACGTATCCCAATCGAAATAGATGATGTTGAAAACGAAGTTAATAAAGATACTTATCACAATAAGTAATATGAACATTAGAAGATTTATACATACTACTTTGGCAACTACAGCTCTTTGCGTGTCTGTTAATTCTTTCGCTCAAGAGTCTGATTATAACCCTATTCACTCGAGCGTCCAGATGCTTAATATCGGCCCTGAAGCTCGTGGTACAGCTATGGGCGACGCAGGTGTCGCAACATCTCCAGATGTTAATTCTCAGCACTGGAACCCTGCTAAGTACGCTTTTATGGAGAGTAAGGCAGGTGCTTCTCTCTCTGTTACCCCTTGGTTGCGTAATATCATAGGTGATATCAACCTTTTCTACGCAGCTGGCTACTACCAACTGAAACCTCGTAATACCGTCAGCGCTTCTGTAAGATATTTCTCTTTGGGCGATCTGATCTTTACAGATGACGAGGGCTATGAGGAGGGTACTTATAAGCCTAATGAGTTTTCTATCGATGCTGCATATTCTCTTAAGTTGTCTAATGAATTTAGTGGTGCAGTAGCTTTGCGCTTTATCCACTCCGACTTGGGCTTCCAAATGGATGATGATGGCTATAGCGCAGGTAACGCTTTCGCAGCCGATATCGCTTTCTACTACAAGAAGGGTCTTAAACTGGCTGGTAATGAGGCAGATTTGATGGCTGGTATCAATATTTCTAATATAGGTACAAAAATTACTTACGACGACGGTGTTACTAATGAGTACCTCCCAGCTAACCTTCGCCTAGGTGTGGGGTTCGCTTATAAACTCGATCAGTATAACAAAATCGCTGCTACAGTGGATCTTAATAAGTTGCTGGTGCCAACACCTAATTACAAGAATCTTACTAGCGGCGAGGATGATATGTACGAGGCTCGTATGAAGTACTACGATAAGAGTGTCGTAGGCGCTATATTCTCTTCTTTCGGAGACGCTCCTCGCGGTGGTAAGGAGGAACTTGAGGAGATAGATATAAGCGGCGGTGTCGAGTATACATACAACGACCTCCTCTCTGCTCGCTTCGGTTATCACCATAACCCCGAAAATAAGGGTAACCTTAAGTACGCTTCAGCAGGCCTCGGTATCAAATATAAGTTGATGAGCGTCGACGCTAGCTACGTGTTCACTGTGGGTGACGCAAACAATAATAGCGCCCTCAATAACACAATTCGTATTACTCTTGGATTTGACCTCGGTTCTTTGATAAAGTAACCGTAAGCATATACTTTTAGTATGAAAAAAGTTCACTTCATAGCTGTCGGTGGTAGCGTAATGCATAACCTCGCATTGGCTCTCCACGATAAGGGATATAACGTAACAGGCTCCGATGATGAGTTCTTCGAACCTTCAAAGTCTCGTCTGGCCGCAGCTGGTATACTCCCTTCCGAGACAGGTTGGCACCCAGAACGTATAACTCCCGATTTGGATGCCGTCATCTTGGGTATGCACGCTACTAATGATAATCCCGAACTTCAGCGCGCTCGTGAACTTAACCTCAAAATATACTCTTTCCCAGAGTACCTCTACGAGCAGACCTCCGATAAACAGCGTATCGTAGTGGGTGGTAGCCATGGTAAGACTACTACTACCGCAATGATAATGCACGCTCTTAAGGCAGCTGGCGTAAAGTACGATTATATGGTGGGCGCTCAGTTGGAGGGCTTCGACCGTATGGTGGGCCTCTCTTCTGATGCTAAAATAGCTGTGTTCGAGGGTGATGAGTACCTTACTTCGGCTCTTGACCCTACTTCTAAGTTCCTCCATTATAAGCCTAATGTGGCTATCATTACTGGTGTGGCTTGGGACCACGTGAATGTTTTCCCTACATGGGAGGGCTACTTGTCTCAGTTCGGTAAGTACGCTTCTACTATAGTAAAGTATGCCAACGACGGCGGCGTGTTGATTTATTGCGCCGATGACGAGGGCGCCGCAAAGGCTGCCGATAGCATACCTCCTCACGCCGAGGCTCGTGGATATAAGGCTTTGGTGTCTGTAGTTAAGGACGACCAGAATTATATAGTATATAATAATAAGGAGTACCCAGTAGGCGTTTTTGGTAAGCATAATATGTATAATATGAATGCTGCTATGATGGCTTGCGAACGTGTAGGTGTCTCTTGCGACGATTTCTTGAAGTCTATGGCTACTTTTACTGGTGCCTCTAAACGCCTGGAGATTCTCCATAAGGGTGCCGATCGCGTGGCTTATCTGGATTTCGCCCATTCGCCTTCTAAACTGACAGCTACTACCAACGCTATCCGCGAACGTTATCCCAACCGCCGCGTAGTGGCTGTTATGGAACTTCATACTTTTAGCTCCCTCCGCAAGGATTTCCTCCCTCAGTACAAGGGGGCAATGAATGCCGCCGATAAGGCAATCGTATTCTTTAACCCCGAAGTTATCGCCCATAAACGTCTGGAGATGTTTTCTCCCGAGGATGTGGCTTCTAATTTCAACCACCCTAATCTTACCGTCTATACAAAGACAGAGGATCTGGTGGCTGACCTAAAGGCGGAGAATTACAAGGATACTGTTTTGCTTATCATGACTTCAGGTAATTTCGGCGGCGTGGATATCCGTACTTTCGCTCCTGAACTCCTCACTAAGTAATCTGAAATGGGGTTCTTGTGTAATACAACTTTCGTAGTCGCTGATTCTGAACAGTTCTGGTGGCGTGAATGGATGAATACTATTTTCATCCCTGCTATATCTAATGTTTTGTCTGCCGCCCGCCACGAATTGTATCGCGTATATGACGCTCCCGTAGAGGGGGGCGAACATTCTCAGACCTATTCACTCCAGTGGCACGTGAATTCGCTTACCGAGGTGAAAACGGTTAATGACTATTGCGAGGTGCTCTTCCAACAGCTCAAGGGCCGCGAGGAACGTATCCTCCACTTCTCTAGCGTGATGAAGCAAATTAGTTGAGGTCTCTTAAATGCGCATCTTAGGTATAGACCCTGGTACCAACCTCCTGGGTTGGGCAATCATAGATACGACGGGTAATAAGGCCCAAATCGTAGTCATGGGTGTGCTGGATCTGAGTAAACAGCCCGACCACTACGCTAAATTGCGATATATCTACGAGCGTATATCTTCTATAGTAAACGAATATAAACCCGAGGAGTTGTCTATCGAGGCGCCTTTCTTCGGTAAAAATGTCCAGAGTATGCTTAAATTGGGCCGCGCTCAGGGGGTATGTATAGCTGTCGCAGCTTCTCAGGGTATGCCTATCACAGAGTATGCTCCTATGCGTATCAAACAGGCTATCACAGGTCAGGGCGCCGCTTCTAAGGAGCAGGTGGCTAATATTCTGCAACGTATGCTGCATTTTACCGAAATGCCTGGTCATTTGGACGCTACCGATGCTTTGGCAGCCGCTTACTGCCATTTCTTGCAGGTTAATAGCCCCCTCGGAGCCCCTAAGTCGGGTACCACAGGCGGACCTGCTAAGACTTGGAAGGAGTTCGCTTTGCGTAACCCTTCTCGTGTGAAAAAATAATGGGTATATATATAGGTATATAATCTAAATCGATTTCTACATTGGACTCACAGTTGTACACATACGATCTCCCAGATGAACGAATAGCTAAATACCCTTTGGCTGAGCGCGATGCAAGTAAACTCTTGGTTTACCGTAATGGCTCTATCGAGGAGAGCGTGTTCCGTAACGTAGGCTCATTCCTCCCTGATGGAGCAATGCTGGTATTCAATAATACCAAGGTTATTCGCGCCCGCTTGGCTATGCATAAGGCTACTGGCGCTAATATAGAGGTGTTCTGCCTCGAGCCTATCCTCCCTTCTGATGTCCAGCAGGCTTTCGCCGTGACCGATGTTACAGAGTGGAAGTGTATAGTGGGTAATAGCAAAAAGTGGAAGGAGGGCCTCATCACTCATTCTCTTACTATCAATGGTAATGAGGTGATTTTGAGTGCCGAACGTATATCTACTGCCGATAATACTAGTGTAGTCCGCTTTACTTGGAGCAATAGCAACTATACCTTCGCAGAAATAATAGAGCACGCAGGTGTTACTCCTATCCCTCCCTACCTTAATCGTGAGACCGAGGAGATAGATAATACTAGGTATCAGACTGTCTATAGCGAACATAAGGGGTCCGTAGCTGCCCCTACTGCTGGCTTGCATTTTACCGAAAGGGTCTTGTCCGAAATCCGTGCAAATGGCCACGAGCTGGTGAATCTTACCCTCCACGTGGGAGCTGGTACGTTTAAACCTATCCAAACGGCTGATGTTAAGGACCATGTCATGCACGCCGAGCAGATATATGCTACTAAGCCTGATATCCAGGCTATCCTTAATAATAGCCGCGCAGGAAAGAAACTTGTGGCTGTGGGTACTACGTCTGTGCGTACCCTAGAGAGCCTCTATTGGTTGGGCGTCAAGTGTTTGCAGGGCGAGAGCGTCGATTTCTTGGCTCAGTGGGATGCTTATAATCTCCCTCAGAGTGTCTCTTTGCCTGATAGCTTTGGCGCTTTGCTTGATTATATGGATAAAAACGACTTGGATTCTTTCCATAGCTCTACACAAATCATGATCGTCCCAGGGTATACCCTAAGGGTGGTGGATGGTTTGATTACCAATTTCCATCAGCCTCATAGTACTTTGCTCTTGCTTATCTCGGCAGTGGTGGGGGAGAAATGGCACGATATATATGATTATGCTCTTTCTCACGACTTCCGTTTCTTGTCTTACGGCGACTCGTCTTTGCTGATGCGCGGATGAAAGTCGTCGCCTCGCATATATTGCTCTTAGTCTTGATGTCGGTGGCTGTAATCTTGCCGATATCTGCTGGTAATGTTTTGCGTGATACCGTGGCTCTTTCTGAAAGGGTCGATTTCAAATATGATTTATTGAATAGCCAGACTTTCCGCTTCCACCCTGTCAATGGCGTGGACCTCCAGGAGTCTTGCTCCTTTTTGGTTAAGCCGGATACTGATATAGTGCTTGCTATATCCCCACGCTTGCAGTACGCATTTCTTATCCATGCCTTGGAGCCTGGATTGGAGCTTTCTCTTCAAATTGGTCCTAAACATCGCTTTTCAGTGGAGGGGGAGCGTGAGTTGCACGACTGGAACCGTACTTCTGAAACGGAGTTCGATTGGTTGAAAAATTCTTTTTCTGCTTTCATCGCTCACAAAAACTACGTTAAGGTGGTGGATAAACGTAGCTTGAGCGCATCTTATACTCTTCAGTACGATGGCCGTACTTGGATATCTTTCTCTTACGAGGGGTATGAGTTGCGTAATGTCAAGAACCATAGCACTTTCGCTCTCTTCCATAATGGTGATACCTATTCGCCTAATTACCCCGATTGCCCTGCTATATCTGATGTCCTGAATCTGGATCCATGCCGACCGCTAAGGGAGTCTAACTTGGTCTTTTCTTCGCAACTGCCTTTCTCTCAGCGTCTTTCTTCTGTAGCAATGAATCTGATTGTCCAGTATGCAGCCAACGCGGAGGTCTTCCATCCTGAAATTTCTTTGTCTCAGTATCTCCGTAATTCCGATTTCAATATGCTCTATTGGAGGGTTAATTATGGCTTTTTTAGCGGAGGCAATCCAGAGCGACTCTCTTTTCATGAGTGGAAACATTTTCAGGCTTCTCAACGTTTCTTCCCTATGCGTAGCGAGGAAACAGGGGTTGTAGGTTTCGTGGCGCTCAACCCGTATGCGTTGTCAACCAACGATTGGCACGTGGATGCCTCTTTTCGTATGTTCAGGGAGAAGTTGCTCTTGCTGCATATACCCAACTTGCGCCCCTTGTTTATAAAGGGCGAGGCTCTCTCTCTTACCGCAGCATACACAAAACAACAGGGTAAGGTGTATAGCGAGGTGGGTTACGAATTGCTCAACGTCCTCGATGCTATACACGTAGGCGTATATGCCTCATTCTCAAATGCACACTACCAGTCCCTCCACTTTAAAATGGGGGTGACCCCTCCTAAAATGACCTTCCGACAGGCAGTAAAGAATATCCGATTAATGTAATTTCGCCTCCTTTATTCCTCCTTAAATTTCCCTCTTTTTACACCGTTTTTTCTCTCCGTAACCATCTTTCGCCCCTCGCACTTTAATAAAAAATTGCGAGCAACCTTATATCTCTATATAGACAGGCTATACTCTCACTATATCCAGAGGCAACATACACTTTTATCAGTTTAGCTGAAAAATTGACGAAAGAAAAAATCTTTAATATTGTATCTTCTCAACAAAAAGTATAAATTTGCAACGAGGATAGTCGCGAACTCGATTTCCAAAAAATCAGTCTATTGTCTGAATATTGTGTAACATTTTCAGCCGTGGGCTAGTATAAGGAAATTGAGCGTTGTGATGTAGCACACTACAAAGCGCTGCTCCTCAGTAGATTATAAAATGTAAATTGACGCAAATTCACAATACTATGAATTTTCAATTCAAGCATTTGTTAGCTGCTCTCGTAGCAGTTGGCCTCGGTCTATCGATTACTTCATGCTCACTCTTCAAGAAGAAGAGAGGCAATGGAGAATCTAGTTCTGTTACAGGCTGGGCTTATAACGACCCAACAAATATGGGTGGTTTCGACAACTATTCTGGCTATGAGCAAGAGGTAGGACCAGGTCTCGTACGTGTCGAGGGCGGTACATTTATCATGGGCCGCGTCGAGCAGGACGTTATGTACTCTTGGGATGCACAGCCTCGTAGAGTTACCGTAGCTTCATTCTTCATGGATGAGTGCGAGGTAAGCAACTCCAACTATCGTGAGTGGCTTTGGTGGTTGAGCAAGGTCTTTGATCGTCAGAGCTATGGCCAGGTGCTCCGTAATGCCCTCCCAGATACTCTCGTTTGGCGTCGCGCTTTGGCTTACAATGAGCCTTATGTAGAGAATTATCTTCGTCACCCTGCATATTCAGATTACCCTGTAGTAGGTGTATCTCACGTTCAGGCTACTAACTTCTGTAAGTGGCGTACCGACCGTGTTAATGAGAATATCCTCTTCGAGAATGGTGTCCTCAACAAGATCGAGACACTCAAGAAGCAGATGTCTGAAGAAGGTGGCGGTGGCCAGCACAACTTCAACACAGAGGCTTACCTCTATGGCGCCCTCGGTGATGACGTAGTTGTTATGGATGAGGATAAGAACCCATACGAGAACGTTAAGATGCCTATGGGTGAGGATGATGAAGGCGAAGTTACAAAGCGTCATATCCGTATCGAGGATGGTTTGCTCCTCCCTAAGTACCGCCTCCCAACCGAGGCCGAGTGGGAGTTCGCTGCTCTCGGTATCATCGGTAATACTCAGGAGGAGCGCGTATCAGAGCGTAAGATATTCCCTTGGAATAGCCACGTAATGCGTAACCCTGATGAGCGTGAGCGTGGTCACATGATGGCCAACTACGTTCGTGCAAACGGTGACTACATGGGTACTGCTGGCGATTTGAACGATGCCGGTGATATCACAGTTCCAGTTCGTTCTTACTGGCCTAATGATTACGGTCTCTACTGTATGGCTGGTAACGTTAACGAGTGGGTGGCTGACGTTTATCGTACACAGTCTCTCGACGACTTCGACGAGTTCAACCCATTCCGCGGTAACGTATTCCGTCAGAAACTTCTCGATGACGAGGGCAAACTCGTAGAGGTTGACTCAGTAGGTAATGTACGCTACGAGGTTCAGCGTCAGAGCCAGATCGCCGATCGTAAGAACTATCGTACTGCTGATAATATCAACTACGGTGATGGTGATAAGTGGTCTAACCAGGTTGATGGTAACACCGACTGGACTTCTTCTACAAACACTACAGCTGATATGTACGACGGCTCAAAGGCTGATAATAACCTCCGTTCACTCGTAACAGACTCAACCCGAGTTTACAAGGGTGGTGGCTGGCGCGACCGCGCTTACTGGTTGAGCCCAGGTACTCGTAGATTCCTCCATGAAACTGATAGTCGTGATGACCTTGGCTTCCGTTGCGCAATGACTAAGCTCGGTTCACCTCACAATCAGTATGGTAAGAAGAAAAGATAATCTTATATAGCTATACAAGGAAGCCGTATTTGGTATAATGCCCAAGTACGGCTTCCTTTGGTGTAATAAAGTATCTAGTAATATATCATACACGTACTATACGTATGGCAGCATCGAATTTCGTCGATTACGTAAAAATATTCTGTCGCTCAGGTAAGGGCGGCGCAGGTTCAGCTCACCTACGCCACGAAAAATTCGTGGAGAAGGGTGGCCCAGATGGCGGTGATGGTGGCCGTGGTGGCCACGTTATCGTGCGAGGTAACTCTAATTATTGGACTCTTATCCACCTTAAATTCGCTAGACACGTCTTCGCTAAAGATGGTGAGGCTGGTGGAAAACAGCGTTCTTTCGGCTCCGATGGCGAGGATGCATACATAGATGTGCCTCTCGGAACAGTGGTTAAGGATGCTGAGTCCGGCGAGCAACTTTTCGAAATAACAGAGGATGGACAGGAGATGATTCTCGCCAAAGGCGGTAGAGGTGGCTTGGGTAACTGGCACTTCCGTACTTCTACTTTCCAGACTCCACGATATGCTCAACCGGGTGAACCTGGTGTGGAAATATCTGCAGTCATAGAGTTGAAGGTCTTGGCCGATGTCGGCTTGGTAGGATTCCCTAACGCAGGTAAGTCTACTTTGCTTTCTGTCGTCACTGCTGCTAAGCCAGAGATTGCTCCTTATGAGTTTACTACTTTGGTGCCTAATCTCGGTATGGTGCGCCACCGCGATAATCACTCTTTCTGTATCGCAGATATCCCTGGTATCATCGAGGGCGCTGCCGAGGGTAAGGGTATCGGCTTGCGCTTCTTACGCCATATCGAGCGTAACTCGGTTCTATTATTTATGATTCCTGCCGATTCGGAGGATCACGTCCGCGCTTATGAGATATTGCTGGATGAGCTGCGCCGTTATAACCCAGAGTTGGTGGATAAAGAGCGTGTAGTAGCTATCTCTAAAACCGACTTGGTGACCGAGGAGGATCTCAAGAAGGCTATGGATAAGATGAAAAAAGCAGGTCTGACAGATGTTATTTCTTTCTCTTCTCATACTCAAAAGGGTATACAGGAGCTAAAAGATACTTTGTGGGCTGCCCTAGTGCGTACAAATTACGTTGACCCTCGTGTTAGTGAATAATTAAAGAATAATCAAATATGAAGCCAATCGTTTCAATTATTATGGGTAGTACAAGCGACCTCAAGGTTATGGAGGCAGCTTGTAATCATCTCGAGAAACTTGAAATACCTTTTGAGGTTAATGCTCTTTCTGCTCACCGTACTCCTCAACAGGTGCTCGATTTTGCTAAAGCAGCAATGGGTCGTGGTATCAAGGTCATCATAGCTGGAGCTGGTGGCGCTGCTCATCTTCCTGGTGTAGTGGCTGCTCTTACTCCTCTTCCTGTAATTGGTGTGCCTATCAAGGCATCTATTTCTATGGATGGTTGGGACTCAATGCTTTCTATGATTCAGATGCCTCCTGGTATTCCTGTGGCAACTGTTGGTATGGATAACTCAATGAATGCAGCTATTCTTGCTACACAGATTCTTGGTGTTGCCGACCCAGCTATCATGCAGAAGGTTGTTGAGTATAAGAGCTCTCTTGAGAAAAAGATAGAAAAGGCTAACGCTGATCTTGCCGAAATCAAGACTTGGCGTATGAAGACTAACTAATCTTCAAAAATGTATAGGTACGTACTTCTGACATTTGTAACACTCTTTTGGGCATTGTCCGCACAGGGTGTTAACCGAAGCATCAAGAAAAATTCTCTTGGTGAGCGTCAGATATACGTAGCTCCAAAATTGGGTATCTCTATTCCGACTCGTATAGGACGCGGGTCGGATGAGGTATCTTTCGCAGATGTCGCGTCAACGGGTTTCTCTACGGGATTGGATGTCATGTGTATGCAGGGCCCTTTCCTCGGAGTAGGTGCAGAATTGAGCTATAATACTCACCCCTATAAGGAGCAGTATTGGGATAATCTGGCTATGCGAGGCGCTTTTGATGCGAAATATAAATCTTTTTCTGCGCTGGCATTGGGTCGCTTGTTTATGTCTGAGCAACGCTTGAAACCATTCGCAGGCGTAGGAGCTGGAGCGTATCTTGTCAAGAATAGCCTCGATTTCCAGTCAAAATGGCAGGGAACGTCTCAAGATGAGTCTGTAAGCTATACAACAAATATTGTTACCGTTGCTATAGCAGGGGAGTTGGGTCTTATGTATAAAGCAGGAACTGGTACATTCGTAAGCTTGTGTGTCAGATTGAATGCTGTGCCTCGTCTGAAGGAGGAGGTTAATATCACGCAGGACCCATATACGTTTATTGAACGAGTAGTCGTTCTTAATCCTCATGGCAACGAAAATAATATCGAAATTAAGTTGGGTGTCCATTTCGGACTCCGTGCCCGCTATAGAAAGTAGTTATTACCAGAATATTGTCTAACTTTGCGCTAAATCAAAAAAATAACATCATAACAATGAAGAAACTATTTACCGCAGTATTTGCTACACTCACTCTCGCATTTTCACTTACATCATGTCTCAAGGACGAAAAGGATGAGTTCGCCATAACAGGTGGCGTTAGCTATGTTATGCAGGAGTGCGCTCAAGATGGTTCCTATACATTCGTTCCATACTTTACTATTTTCTCTAGTAGTATGGGACACAAGATTGCAGAAGTAAAGATGACATCGGCTGAAAAATCATTGGCAATGGTCAAATTGTCCGATTACCAGTGGTGTACTGATAATACAAAGAATATTTTCACTAACCCTAGTGATATTTCTGCTACTTATACAGTAACAGCCATTGATGCTAATAATGAGAGAGTAGTAGAGACCCTCAAGGCATCTTTCGATGAGAAGGATATTTTGGGTGAAATGAAGGTAGATACTATGTATTATAAGGATAATGTGATAACAGCTATTACAGATATCCCTACAAATGCTGTCGCTATAGGTTACTCACTCACTTTCTTCAATGAGGAGGAGTCTGAATATAATAGAATTTTCTCCTACGTAGTTACTGATTCATACGATTTCACAGGTACACTTATCCCTCTCAAAGATCAGGCTAAGGATGGTAAAGTGACAGCGCAACTACGTTTTGATACAGATTCTCAGCAGGATATGATGTATTTCCAGAAGGTTAACGTGGGAGTAGTAGCCGTATCGCCTCATGGTATACATCGCGTCTATAATTCTAAGATACTATATACCAAAGCGCAAGCTTTCTAAGTCGTTAGATTTCTGATACGATGTACATTCGTATTTTAATAATGATATTTGCTCTTCTGTCTGTGTCGTCATTCGCGAAGGCACAGTGGGAAGAGCATTTTTCATATGGCGGATGTGCTTATGGTGGCGCTTGTAAGGGTGGCGCTTTTGCCGGCAACTCACTTGCGTTCTACAGCTATGATATGGACGATATGTCCATCAGCAAATATTCCAAAATCAATTGTTTGTCGGCTGCCAATATCTCGGCAGTAGATTATTCCGACGGATATTTCTTTGTTGGCTATTCGGATGGAGCGATAGATATAGTAAAAGAGTCTAATCTGTCGACGTGGACAATCAACGACCTTAAGCGCTCGGATGTGGTGGTATTGAAGTCGGTAAGTTCGTTCTACAAGTATGGCACACATTTGTATTGTGCTTTTGCGAGTGGCTTGCTGGATATCAATCTCTCTAAGTATGAGACTCGTGGATACTATAAGATGCTACCAAGCACACCAGCTGCAAGGGATGTTGTAGTATTTAATGACTCGATATATGTAGCTACCTCCAGTGGAATAATGGTAGCTAGTGCTCAGAATAATCTACTGGAAAATGTAAACAACTGGAAAAGAGTCGCTGACAACTCATCGTCTTTTTGCGACCTGATGGTAATTGACGATAGACTATATGCCGCTATGGGTAGTTGGGGCTCAGTCTGTGATATATGTGAGATACCTAGTTCATCGCAAATTTTTAAAAAACGCACTGTACAGTCGTATAGAGGAACAGCCTCAAAAAGTGGCAAGGCGCTGTTCGCTTCTGTGAACAGTATAGCTATCGCAGACGTTAAGGACTTGTCACAAAATATCGCCACTATCTCGGCATTCTCTTTCCTAGAAAATGGTGAGGCAGTGAGTGCGACCCCCAATCTGAGGTCTATATCGTTTGTCTCCCCAGACATAATTTCTTGTGCCGATGCCTCACAAGGTTTGGTGATCAGTGATCTGTCGGGAAATGCAGAGCGCCATTGGGTTAACAGTCCTTCAAATACCTATGCCCACGATGTACTATTCTCTAATGGGACACTATATGCAACATTCGGCGGATTGACTGGCGCATATGACAATCAGAATCGTGCTGCAGGTGTACATATATTTTCAGATGGCAAATGGTCGAGCTATGCTCAAAGTGGCAGGGATATGATAGAGTTGTGTGTCAACCCTAATGCACCAGATACAGTCTATGCCTCGACATGGGGTACAGGTATAATGAAGATTGAACGTGGCAAGGGTATTACCCAGAGGTATAATGAGTACAATTCAACTTTAGAAGATATATTCTCACCAGGTCGACAGTATGTACGTTGCGGAAGTCTGACATTTGATAAGGGCGGTAATCTTTATGTACAAAATGCCGAGACGCCAATCGGCATTAAGGTAAGATTGGCAGATGGAACATGGACTAGTGGCTTATCGTATGCCATTACCGATGGTCTTCATAGTGTGAGGGATATAGTGACTACCTCTAACGACAATATTTGGATACTCATACCGCGTACTGATTATAGAGGATTGATGGTATTCAATACTAATGGTACACCTGAAGACCAGTCGGACGATTTGTATCGTTCTACTGTGGAACCTAAGATTAAGGATTCGAATTTCATAGGCAAGTTGCCAGTCGTAGATCAAGACGGAGAAGAGTTGCCCCCATATTATTATGCCTTAGCGGAAGATAAGGATGGGGTATTGTGGATTGGAACGAGCGATGGTGTATACCGATTTGCGCATAATGATATAGTATTGAAGGATGTCGCCCATTCTCAATACCTTGAGCATGTAAAGGTACCTCGAAACGACGGGACAAATCTTGCTGACTATCTATTGGGAGGAGTGCAAGTGTCTTCTATAATCATTGACTCGGAGAATCGCAAATGGTTTGGCACATACACGGATGGCTTGTATCTAGTAAGTGCTGATGGTATGAGGATGCTGGAGCATTTTACTGAAGGAAACAGTCCATTGCCATCAAATCAGATAAATGCGATGACGTATGATGAGAAATCGGGCAAACTATATATATCAGCAGGCACTGTAGGAATAGTTGCATATCAGACAGATAGCAAAAAAGAGGAAGGTAGCAACGACGGCGACATAAATGCTCACATATATCCTAACCCTGTTCTCCCTTCATTTACAGGAGATGTAACCATAGAGGGCCTTCCTGATGATACAGATGTCCGTATCAGTGATGTACAAGGTCGCCTAGTATACAGCGGGAAGTCGTCAAATGGTGTATTGTACTGGAATACAGCAAGATTTGGGTATGGCCCACGAGTAGCTCCGGGAATATATATAGTCTGGATTCAGACTATGGATGCCAAACAAAAAGCTGTAGGGAAGATAGCAATAATCAAATAGCGAAATATTCGCTGACTACATTTGTGGTGATGCCACACTCAGCGAACAACTCATCCACATTGCCATGTGTGATGAATTTATCAGGGATGCCTACAGTTTTAATCTCAACTTTTGAATTTGGCCACCTGTTATTCTTGTAAGTCAGGATTGCTTCGCCGAAACCACCTGCCAAAGCACCATCTTCAATAGTCAAGACCTTCGTCATATTCTCATCCGAGAAAATTCTGTCAAGGATATCTGTATCCAATGGCTTGGCAAAGCGCATATCATAATGAGCTACAGAGGTGCCCTTCGTGGAATTCATTTCTTTTACAGCCTCGCCAAAACGGACTCCGAGAGGGCCGAAAGTAAGGACTGCTCCATTTTTTCCTTCTGTGATGCAACGGCCTTTGCCTACCTCTATTTTCTGCATTTCGGTCTTCCATTCAATCATAGAACCACGACCGCGAGGGTATCTGATAGCCCAAGGACCTTGAACGTCATCCAACTGTGCGGTATACAGCATATTGCGTAGTTCCTCCTCGTTGTATGGAGAACATATAGTAATGCCCGGTATAGGCATAAGCATTGCGATATCAAATACGCCATGATGAGTAGGGCCATCGGCACCTACAAGACCTGCCCTGTCGAAGCAGAATACAACATGCAATTTTTGAAGGGCTACATCATGAACTATCTGATCATAAGCTCTTTGCGCGAAAGAAGAGTATATGTTACAGAACGGTATGAAGCCACTGATAGCCAATCCTGCTGAGAATGTAACTGCGTGTTGCTCAGCTATGCCGACATCAAAACATCTGTCGGGCATCTCTTTCATCATATAGTTCAGGCTACAGCCAGTAGCCATAGCTGGAGTGATGCCAAGAATCTTAGGGTTCTTTTTTGCCAGTTCCAAGATAGTGAGACCAAATACGTCTTGGAACTTTGGAGGCATAGGTGTATTCTGTGGCTTGTCGAGAAGTTCACCTGTATGAACATCAAAACGTCCTCCCACAGCATGCCATGCTGTCTGGTTTTCCTCGGCAGCTTTGAAGCCCTTACCCTTGATAGTTATAGCATGGAGTAATTTTGGGCCTTGTATTTTCTTAAGGCTCTCCAGTACGTGGACTAGATATCTGACATCGTGGCCATCTACAGGACCGAAATATCTGATATTCAGTCCCTCGAACATATTAGTCTGATGGTTAATCAGATTTTTTATACTGTTACCCAGTTTTGTCCATAGGCTATCACGGCCATCTCCGCTAATCTTTTTTCTCTGAAGAAGTCCAGTGGCCTTGTTCCTGAAGGTATTATATGTTCGTGATGTTGATATATCAACTAGATAATGGCTCAGTCCGCCAGTAGCATTGTCGATAGCCATATTGTTGTCATTCAAAATGACAAGCATATCAGGGTTGGCGGTGGCCATATTGTTCAGAGCCTCGAATGCCATGCCTCCCGTCATTGAACCATCTCCAATAACAGCAATAATATCGCGGTCCTTTTCACCCTTAAGCTGTGAAGCTATAGCCATACCCAATGCTGCAGAAATGCTGGTAGACGAGTGACCAGTACCAAAAGCATCATATTCGCTTTCAGAAATATTTGGGAATCCACTTAATCCGCCATGCTTTCTGTTGGTATCGAAAACTTTTCGCCTTCCTGTCAGGATCTTATGACCATAAGCCTGATGGCCCACATCCCAGATAAGCTTATCGTGAGGGCAGTTGAACACGTAGTGGATGGCTACAGTAAGCTCGACTACGCCTAGGGAGGCGGCGAAGTGACCTGGATTGTGAGACAACTGTTCGATGATGAAATCCCTCAATTCTGTACACAATTGGGGCAGTTCATCTATTGAAAGTTTTTTCAGATCAGCAGGACTATCTATCTTGTCGAGCAACGAATACATCTTATTTTGTGAAAAAAACGCGTTTCTATTTAGTCACAAAGTTAAAAACAAATATCTTTGCGTACACAAAGAATACAAAGAATTGATGAAAACAAGTATACTAACTCTTGTATGCGCTTGCTTGATGGCGGTTGCATGCGTTCCAGCAAAGAAGTATAATAGTGCTCAACGTCAGAGCGATAAGTATCGTGCACAGGCAGAAGAGTGCCAAGTGGATGTCGATTTGTTGAACAAAAGAGCTAAACAGTACGAGAGTGATTTGGCAAAATGTATGGCAGACAAGAATTCCCTCGAGCAAGATACTACACTACAGGGAATGCGTATCCGTACTTTGATGAACCAGTTGGCTATACTTGAGAATGATCTTCGAAAACTTGCAGCACAACTTGGTGAGACACCTGAGTATAAGGCTCTTATGCAACATCTCATGCAGATGCAGAACAGTCTTGTAAATAGCGAGGACAAGCGCCAGGGTACAGAGAAGGCTATTGAGGAGCAGAAACGTCTTCTCGCAGAGACTAATTCAGCCCTTGAAGAGAGCCGCGAAATGGCCAAGGCTACAGAAGACGAGTTGCGCAATGCAAGCGTGGAATTGGCAAATAAGCAGAATGAGTTGGCAGGTAAGCAAGACGAACTCGATGCAGCTCAACGTGATATAGAAGCAAAGGCAAAACGATTGGCAGAACTTGAAGCTGCTCTTGCAGCCAAGGACAATGCTATGGCCGAACTTCGTAACACTATAGCTAATGCCTTGGTAGACTTTACAAGTGACGACCTTACAGTAACTCATCGCGAAGGCAAAGTTTATGTTTCCCTGGAGGAGCAACTACTCTTTGAGTCGGGTAAGTATAACGTTAATGAAAAGGGACAGGATGCTCTTCGTAAGATTGCTTCAGTTCTTGCTAATAAAACATCAAATCTCAATATCGTTATTGAGGGTCACACAGATAATGTTCCATATCACGGTCAGGTTATCGAGGACAACTGGGACCTCAGTGTAAAGCGCGCAACAAGCGTTTTGCGTATCTTGGTGGCTAATGGAAACATATCAAAGGATAGAATACAGGCTGCAGGTCGTGCAGATACACAACCTATTGACGCAAGCAATACAACAGAGGCTCGTCGCAAGAACCGTCGTACTGAAATTATCCTTGCACCTGATATTGAGGCTATTGTAAAGGGCATTGAAATACAATAAGGTTCCCTCTGAATAATATAAATGTTAGGAGGACTAAAAAATATACTGACTATGCTGATGTGCTTGTACTGTCTCAGTGCAAGCGCTCAGTCTTTTAGTGAACTTGAGTCCTCTGTATTGAGTAAGGGCCGTTGGGTCAAAATGCAGGTTAATGAGGAAGGTCTTTATCGCCTTTCTGCGAAAACATTATCCTCTTTGGGCTTCAGCGATATCTCAAAGGTGGCAATATATGGTAATGGAGGGAAGGAACTTCCATTGAGTAACAGTGCCGAGCGCGTTGTTGATTTGGCGCAGTTGCCAGCCTACCGCACAAAATCAGAATTAGTTTTCTATACAGGGGCTACCCAAAATTGGACGTATAACTACTCAACTGCCCAATTCCAATGCTCGCAGAACCAGTATGACGATAAGACATACGTTTTTATTACAGATTCTCAAACTCCATCAGATACCCCTATCAATGCAGAGCCTGTAACAAAAGAGGTTGCTAGCAAAATAACATACAATAGCACTCTGGTACATCACGAGTTGCACAATATAAGCCTTTTTAAGAGCGGTCGCGATTGGTATGGTGAGACACTGACCAAATCTGCCCCCTCCCTAGAAGTAGATTTGGGTAATTATCAGAGAGTATTATCTCAGGAGATAGTCCTTAATATTCGTCTCTGTGCAGCATCTTCTCAGAGGGTTGATTATACTGTTTCGTACAATGACTCGGTATTGATATCAAATAATATTCGCGCGTTGGGATCCTCTGAACTAGGTGTTAATTCTCAAGCATCAAAAAGATTTAGGCTCCAGAAATCTCCTGCTAGAAATATTGTTTCACTTCAATGTGCTCTGCCTCAGCTCTCTGACAAGGCTTACCTCGATTATGTCACTGCAGAAATACCTACAGAACTCAAGATGCCGTCCTCGGGGGTGATGTATCTGAATATTGCCGAGGGTACGAGACGCTATAGAGGTGGTGCCTCAGAGGTGACTATTTCTAATACATCGAGGGAAGATATAGTGTGGTGTATAGATGATGCCACAAAACCGACATTGGTAACTTCCTCATTTTCAAATAACGAACTGTCGTTTACTCAAGATAATTCAGAGGTCCACAAGTATGTAGTTTTCAATACATCGAAAATTTCATCTTTCCCGGAGCCGTTGTTTGTATCTGAGGTAGAGAACCAAAATCTCCATGCGACACCTGCTGTAGATTATATTATTGTATATCACCCTATGTTTAAGTCACAGGCGGAAGAATTGGCTGAGATACATCGCCATCATAGCGGTCTGGCCGTTTATTGTGCAAGTACGGATGATATATATAATGAATTTAATGGCGGACAGAGGAGTGCGACGGCTATTCGCGACTATGCGCGCTTTGTATATCAGAAATCTAATGGCAAACTTCGTTATCTGCTATTATTCGGCGAGGGTTCTTATGATAATCTGTCATATGGTTCAGCAAATCCTTATAATCTTGTGCCAACATACCAATCTATACAATCACTTCACGACACTCAGTCGTATGTTACAGATGATTTTTTTGCTTGGTTGGAAGATGACGAGTTGGTATACGATACACGTGCTAATGTCGATATCGGAGTAGGTCGTTTCCCTATATATGAGGTAGAAGATGCTCAGATAATGGTTGACAGGGTAAAAAATTATCTGACTAAACCTCAATACGGGGCGTGGATGAACACCGCTGTCATGGCAGCTTGCTCAGGTGACAATAACGAACATGCTATGTTTGCCAATGAGAACGCTGATCTTATAGCCAAGTATAGTTCTTCAGTAAATACGACTCGTGTAATCGCGGAGGCATATACCTCTGTTCAGTCTACCACTGGGCGCTCTTACCCTCAGGCTATAAGTGATTTTTACAATGCTATAAATAATCAAGGGGCGTTCTTGGTAAATTATGTGGGGCATGGTGGTCCTTTGGCATTACAACTCTATTTTGAAACAGCAAAGATTTCTCGCCTGGCAAATAAGGATAAATTACCTTTTATGATTGCCGCTACATGCGAATTTGCGCCATTTGATAATGAGCCTAATAATGCTACAAAGCAATTGGTACTTTATCCTTATGGGGGTATGATAGGAGTATTGACTGCAACACGTACTGTTTTTGGAAACAACAACCATAGCCTTAATGTTGGAATGATTGAGGGGTTGCTTACTCCAGATTCAGAAGGTAACGTTCGTCGTTTGGGAGATGCGGTGCGCTTTGCTAAGTTGAAAACTCCGTCAATGATCAACTCCTTGAAGTATGTTCTTATAGGAGACCCTGCAGTGACCTTGGTAAATAATGCCGAGTATACTGTTCATACTGACAGTATTTGTGGCGAACCATATGAGAGTTGTATTACCCCATTGAAGGCGCTGACAGCCAATAAGATAGTGGGTACAGTACGAGATGCCTCGGGAAATATAGTGGAGAATTTCAATGGTGAGGTCGAAGTTTCTCTATACGATAAGCAGCATACCCGTTCAACATTGGGTAGCGCTAGCCCCATTTATAGATATACAGAGTGGGGTAATAGGTTGTTCCATAGTAAGTTTAAAGTGACGGACGGACATTTCGATGCCATAATACAACTTTCCAAGGATATTGATGCTACAGAGGGGTATGGTCGTCTGAGTTATTTTGCCTGGACAGATACTCGCAAAGCCAAAGGTGCCTCAGACATGGTACTTGTCGGCGGATTCGCAGATGCTTTGCAGGTAGATACTGTTGGGCCAGATTTGAAAGTCTATATGGATTATCCTCAGTGGCAAGATGGAGGGGTAACAAGTTCTTCCCCCATGCTCTTTGCTGAGATGTCGGATATTTCTGGAATCAATGCAGCAGGTGTCGGAATAGGACATAATATTACCCTTACAATAGATGATGACCCTAATAGCATATTGTTATTGGATAACTATTATTCTCACTTAGGGGGAGAGGGTAATGTCGGACAAGTTAAATATCAACTTCCCGAGATGTCAAGTGGACACCATACCTTATCTTTAAAGGTGTGGGATAACGCAGGTAATTCGTCGGAGAGACGTATCTCTATGCAGGTTTCGTCTGTCTCTCAGATAAAATTGAGCGATGTGATGCTTTATCCTTCAACTTTCACGTCGCTTGGAGACCCACTTTATTTACGATTCTTCCACAATAACGCAGGTTTTGGCAATACACTCCACATGGCAGTCTACGATCTGTCGGGAAAACTCATGACTTCCACAAAGACTACTTTACCTACGGGCTCCTCGGATAGCGGTGTTATATCATTGACCGACCTTATGCCTCGTCTCTCGGGTATGCCTAATGGAGTTTATGTGTTGAATATCAAGCTGATAGGCTCTAATGGTCGCCGTGGAGAAATTACACGTAAGTTGGCATTCTAATTTTTTTCAAAAAAATCACTTTTCGGATGTTACAAATATCCGCCTTTTACGTTATCCCTATTGAAAGCACAAGAAAGCAAGCATAGCTAGAGAATGGAAGACAACGCAATGTTATCAACGTTTGAGGGACTGCAACTGCGATTCCGTAGTCTTGTAAAACGATTTCTGCATGATACCGACGCTGCAGAGGACGTGATACAAGAGGCGTTTTGCAGATTATGGCCACGACGGGAAAGCATTGAAACGCCATCCGACGCTCAAGCACTTGCAACAACTGTGGTTCGCAACATCTGCATAGACCGCGTTCGTCATGAAGGACGTATCGTTGAGTGCACGGTAGACGAGGATCGAGATACAGCATGCGTGTCGTCTGTCCAAGAGTCTATGGAGATAAGCGAGCAGTTTGAGTGGGTTAATCGGTATGTCAATGAGCGATTATCTCCTATGCAGAGCGAAGTATTGCGCCTTCATGATTTCGAAGGGTATTCTTTCGAAGAGATTGCGGAGAGATTGAAAATAGAACAGACTGCTGTGCGTATGAATCTTTCCCGCGCTCGTAAAGCTATTAGAGAACAATACAAAGAATGGAACAAATGACAATGAAAGCAAAAACGGATATTGACGCATTGGTAGAGCGTTACTACGAGGCCGACTTGTCGGAACAGGAGGAACAAACTCTTGTGGCATTGTTGTTCGGTCCTTATGCTGAGGATAAGCGATACAATGAACATAGAGCGGTACTGTCGTTCACTATCGTAGGCCAGCGATATACTCGCGAGCAAAAAGCTAATGCCAAGAGCCGTACTTTCAGCCTGGTAGGCTATAGGCCTGTTCTTAGCGCGGTGGCATCTATAGCAGCTTGTGTTGTTCTTGTGATGAGTTTCGGGTGGTTCCGAAGTGATGATGACGACAGCTATTTCATGGTGCGTCATGGCCAGGTTTGCTACTCATCTTCTGATTTGGCCGAGAAGGAGATGAAACTAGCATTATCTAGTGTGCTTGAGGATTGCCCCTCAATTCAGGATCAGTTATCTAATGTATTTGCAGATTTTGAAGAATAACTTCTATAAAAGGAGAAGTATTATGATAAAAAGAATACAATTATTGTTTTGTTTGCTAATGGTGATGTGCACAACATCATGGGCTCAGTATGGCCTGAATGTTGATCGTATATTCTCTGAGGCAAATAAACTAAAAGGACATACCGATGAGGTCGTTATTTCTGGCAGGTCTCTAAAACAATATAACCTAACATTTTTTCATAGCGTTACGGTCACTGAGAGTAGCGAAACTGCCGATGAAATTGAGCGTCTTGTAAAGAAAGATGGGGATATTGCTGAAACTGCCAAGGAGATGGTTCGTGGCGACCGATGCGTGGGCCTCTACTATCAGTTGCCCCCAGATGAGGATGATAAGGACAAGAAAAAAAGATTTATCCTCTTTCGCCGCCCCAAGATAGATTGTGCCTTGGTCGTTTATGTCGAAGGTCATACGACTCTCGACGATCTGGTTAAGATATCATTCAAATAATAATAGAAACAATAGATTTAAATCATTACAGTCATGAAAAGAGTACTAATCTCAATTACATTTATTATCGTTTCAGTATTGAACGCCTTCGCAGTTAATGATACGACTATAGTGAACGTTGAAATAGGAGGGGTTCGCTATACGCGTGAAACAACAACTAATACTCCTATCTCTGGAGTGTTCGAAGAGAGTTTGGATAGCATAACTACTGACGGAACAAAGACAACGTACCATATCGTCGAGGATATTCCGATTTTTAATCTTATATCTGGTAAAAAGCAGCATAGAGATAATTATTTCGAACCTCATGTTGCCCAGTTTAGTGTAGGTATGAACAAGCCGATGAATACAATCGGAGATGTGCCAGACAATAATATCGCAAAATCTATAACCATCACGTTTATTCCTTTCGAGTGTGGATATAGAATTGCTCACAATTTCGGTCTTACTTTCGGCGCAGGTTTTGAGTGGGAGAATTACAATTTGACAGACAACCAGTTGTTTTATCGTGTCGATAAGGAGTTGAAGGTGTTGGATATAAAGGAGTTTGGTGCTAACGCACAACTTGAGAAGTCAAAATTCCGCAAATTTGGCTTCATCGTTCCTGTAATGTTGGAAGTTCATGGCAGTTCAAGTCGCTCTCCTTTCTTTAGCGTAGGTGCAGCGTTGAACTTGGTTCCAAGGTCTAGATACAATTCTAAGATTATTGTCGATGATGAGATGCAGAATTTCAAGAGCTCTCAGTTGCATCACAATCCTGTAGGCTGCGACTTGATGGCACAAGTAGGTTATGGCTTATTTGGTTTTTATGCTAGATATTCTTTGACAGAGACTTTTAAGTCTGGTCATGGTCCGCAAATGAAGGCTCTTACTTTTGGTATCTCGTTCTTTTGCTTGTAAATAGTCGCAAATAGCAGATATTTATTCTCGTTTCATTTAATAGTGGACAACTGCCAATGCAACGCGCAAAATGCTTGTGTTGGCAGCTTGTTTTTGGTATATTGCGATAAATACCTCTCAATAAATTGCTCTATCCCCGAATAATACCTATTTTTGTGTTGTTATAAACATAGGTTATATAGGCTATTATGCAATTATTTCCAGCTCTAGAGAAGGTTTATACCGAAGAACAACTTTCGGCACGAGATGCTCAGCGCCTTGCTGAGTTTATAGCATGGGGTCCTGTAGTATTCCAGACCTCACGTATTATGATGAAATATGGCATCCTGGATGCTATCCGTGATTCAAAAGAGGGATTGACACGACAGGAATTATGTAAGGTGTCAGGTCTTTCGGATTATGCAGTAAAGTGCCTTACAGAGGCTTCGTTGTGTATAGGAATAATTCTCGTCGATAAGGATACCGACCGATTCACTATTTCTAAAACGGGTTGGTTCTTGTTGACTGATCAGGCTACACGTGCAAATATTGATTTCAACCATGACGTCAACTACGAGGGGTGGTTCCACTTAGAGGAGTCATTGGTAAATGGTAAGCCTGAAGGTTTGAAGCATTTTGGCTCATGGTCAACTATATACGAGGGATTGTCTAGCCTCCCTCCTCAAGTCCAGAAGAGCTGGTTCGGCTTCGACCATTTTTACTCTGACAATTCTTTCGACGAGGCTCTCAAAATAGTTTTCGATGTCTATAAGCCAAAATCGTTGTACGACGTAGGCGGAAATACTGGTCGTTGGGCTCTCCGTTGCGTGGATTACAACCCTGATGTGGTGGTTACAATACTCGACCTCCCTCAGCAGATAGGTATGATGCAGGAGCAGACCAAGGGTAAGCCAGGGGCAGAGCGTATCAAGGGGTACGGAATCAATCTCCTTGATGAAACTCAGCATTTCCCTCAGGGAGAGAATGTAGATGCTATCTGGATGAGCCAGTTCCTCGATTGTTTCAGCATGCCTGAGATAGTCAGTATCTTGAAACGAGCAAAAGAGTCTATGACCGATAATACACGTTTGTATATCATGGAGACTCTTTGGGATCGTCAGCGCTTCGAGCCTGCTGCATTCTGCCTTACTATGACAAGTTTGTATTTTACAGCTTTGGCTAATGGTAATAGCAAGATGTATAATACCGAGGACATGGAGAAGTGTATCAATGACGCAGGATTAGTCGTTGAGAATATCCATGATTATCTTGGTCAGGGACATAGCATAATGGTTTGTCGCAAGAAGTAAAGCTAGTGGCTGAGGCGAATACTAATACAAGTTGGGCAGGTGATACCTTTGGTACCACATGGATGCACGAAACATTGATAAAGATGCTTCGCTGGATCGATGTGCGCATCATTTATGCTTTTGTCGCAGTATTCGTTGTGCCTGTTACTCTTATAGTAAGTCCTGGCGCTAGAGTTATATATCATTATTTCCGCCGAGTATGGAAATTTTCTGTTCTTAAGTCGGTGGGCGCTACATATCGCAATCACTATATTTTCAGCCAGGTTATTATAGACCGTTTTGCTATATGGTCGGGCAAGAAATATAATATTTCAGTGGAGGGCGAGGAGGTATTCCAACGGTTAGATTCTCAGCCAGAGGGTTTTGTCCAGTTAAGCGCTCATGTGGGTAATTACGAAGTGGCAGGATATCACCTTAGTTCTAAACTTAAGCGCTTCAATGCACTGGTCTTCTCTGGGGAAAAGGCTACTGTAATGGAGAATCGCAATCGTATGTTTGCCGACCGCAATATGCGTATGATCTCTAGCTGTGTCGATATGTCACATATCTTCGAATTGGATAATGCCCTCACCAGTGGAGAGATTGTTAGTATGCCGGCGGACCGTATGTTGGGCTCTACAAAGAGTGTGACAAAGGAGTTCCTGGGCCTGCCCGCTAAATTCCCATTGGGCCCCTTCAATATTGCTACAATGCGTGGATATAATGTCATCGCTGTCAATGTTGTTAAGGTGAAGTGGAATGCATATGCCATACGAGTAGTGGATCTCCCATACGATAAGGAGGCTTCGCGACGTGAACAGGTAGCTCAGTTGTCCGAGGCTTATGTCCGCGAATTGGAGCGTGTAGTGCGCAAGTATCCTTACCAATGGTTTAATTTTCACGAGTTCTGGGAGGAGCCTAAAGCATGAGCATAGATATGTTGCACCCTTCAGATGCTTTCCTGAGAACTTTGGATATGCACGATATTCTGCCTCAGCGCGAGCCATTTATCTTGGTCGATAAACTGACGAGATTCGATGATACCCATACTTGTACAGAGTCGGTTGTCTCTGAGGCTAATATTTTCGTGAAGGATGGGGTATATGCTTCTGAGGGAATGATGGAGGTAGTGGCACAGACTTGTGCTGCACGTATAGGCTACATAAGCAAGTATGTCCTCCATAAGGGCGTAAGTATTGGCTATATAGGTGCAATACGTGCCCTGCAGGTGTCAGCACTGCCTTGCGTAGGTGATACCTTGGAGTGCTCAATTGAAATATTGGATCAGGTATTTAATATGTCAAGAGCCAAGGCTCAGATATCTTGCAAGGGACAGATTCTTATCTCTATGGAGATAAAAATAGTTGAAAAAGGAGAGGATTGATAAATTCATGGTATCAGTTATAGCACATAATATAGTGTCGCCTTTGGGCATGACATCTGCAGAGAATTATTCGGCTGTCAAAGCGGGTAATTCGGCTTTGTCATTGCATGAGGGAAAGTGGGATTTGCCCGAATCTTTCTGTGCTTCATTATTTACAGATGCCCAATGGCATGATATACAGCAGGATGGCTATACCCATTTTGAGTCGTTGGTAATAAAATCGCTCTCTCAGACATTGCCTTCTTGTAATGTCGATCTTTCGTCTGAGCGTACTATCTTTATTCTCAGCTCCACAAAAGCTAATGTCGAATTGCTGGCCGATCCTCATTTTTTCTCTTCGCCCGAAGGTGAATTGCCAGGCGTGGCAGCAAAGCATATAGCAGATCATTTTGGCATAAAAACTTCTCCTATAGTAGTCTGCAACGCTTGCATCTCAGGGGTGGCAGCTCTCATTTTGGCTAAACGACTTTTGGAGACGGGACAATATGATGATGCAATAGTCTGTGGCGCAGATGTTCAGAGCGCTTTCATCGTCTCTGGCTTCCAGTCGTTCAAGGCGTTGTCTCCGGATAACTGCCGACCATTTGATGCCGAGCGTGTAGGGTTGAATCTAGGTGAGGCGGCTGCTACAATAGTGCTGTCTAATAGGGATAGTATTCAGTCGTCTCCATGGCACCTCGTATCGGGTGGCGTGCGTAACGATGCTAATCATATAAGCGGACCTTCACGTACGGGTGAGGGTAGCTATAGAGCTTTGCTGACACTGGACGCTCCCGAATCTGAGTTGGCGTTCATAAATGCTCACGGAACAGCTACATTGTACAATGACGAGATGGAGTCGATAGCTCTCCACCGCGCAGGTTATCACTCTGTATGTATCAACGCTCTCAAGGGTTACTACGGTCACACCATGGGTGCAGCGGGTATCCTGGAGTCTATAATTTCTATGTGCGCCGTGGATGATAATACCATCCTCGCTACCCGTGGCTTGAAAAATAAGGGCGTCTCTGGCGATATAACTTTGTCAAACGCTAATAATCAGACAGATAGAGAGTCGTTCGTAAAGTTGCTCTCAGGGTTCGGAGGCTGCAATGGAGCTCTTTGGATTAGCCGCAATAAGGATCATCAAAATAAAAAAATTGCGAGCAACAACTACACTCTGACTAATCACGTAGTAATCACACCGACTTCTGTAACTATCAATGGAGAACCTGTCGTGTGCGAACAGACTGGTAAGGCGTTGCTCACAGAATTGTACAAGAAGTATGTGTCTGATTATCCTAAATTCTACAAAATGGATGTGATGACACGCTTGGGATTTATCGCCTCAGAACTTCTGCTTCAGACCGAGGGTAGTGAGCGTTTCGTCCCTTGCGAGGATAGGGCAGTTGTCTTGTTCAATCGTACTTCTTCTCTTATCGCAGATAAACTTCACCAGGAGTCTATCAACGATAAACATAACTTTTTCCCAAGTCCATCAGTATTTGTATATACTTTGCCAAATATTATAACTGGCGAAATAGCTATACGTAATAAGTATTATGGCGAGACATCGTTCTATATATTGGAACGTAATGATAAGAAATTGATCGATGAGGTGCTTAATGCTTCTTTCTTGGATTCTCATACCCAAAGCATCATCGCAGGATGGGTAGATTGTGAGTCGGAGGATGTTTTCAGCGCCGAAATGTATATAGTGGATAATAAAACAATAAAATAATATAGTATGGTAAACGAAGAATTGATTAACGAATTGAAGGGTCATATTATCAACGCCCTCCATCTTGAGGATATTACTCCAGACGACATCGAGAACGATGCTCCATTGTTCGGCGATGGCCTCGGCCTTGATTCTATAGATGCTCTCGAACTTATCGTGATGCTCGAAAAGAAGTACGGTATCCGCATAGCTAATCCAGCCGAGGGTAAGTCTATCTTCAAAAGCGTAAATTCTATCGCAGAGTACGTAGACTCTCACAAGTAATTTATTGTCTATGAGTATGTCAATTGTCATAACGGGCGAAGGCGTTGTGTCGGCTATCGGTCTGAACAAGAAGGAGACTTTGTCTTCTTTGCTAAAGCGTCAGACAGGTATCTCTTATCCTTCAGTCTTGCCTACTAACCATAATGATTTGCCAGTAGGTGAGGTGAAACTGACCAACGACGAGATGAAATCGCGTCTTGGCGTGAAGGATGAGTATATCAGCCGTACCTCTCTCCTGGGTATGATGGCAATTGACGAGGCACTTGAAGATGCTCATCTGAATGCCAATTCTTACGCCAATTCTCGCGTGATGCTTATCTCGGGTACTACCGTTGGCGGTATGGATACCACAGAGCATTATTTCGCCGAGATGTTGTCCGAGAATAAGCATCTTAAGTGTATCGAGAGCCATGATTGTGGTAATACTACCCAAATGATGGCTTCTCGTTATCCGTTTGTTTCGGAGTACACTACTATTTCTACTGCTTGTTCTTCGGCTGCTAATGCTCTTATTTTGGGTGCCAACCTTATTAAGTCGGGACAGGCAGATATAGTTATAGCGGGTGGTACCGAGGCATTGTCGGTTTTCCACCTTAATGGGTTCAACTCATTGATGATTCTCGACCACCAGCAGTGTCGACCTTTCGATAATACTCGTGCGGGCTTGAATCTTGGTGAGGGAGCAGGATATGTAGTATTGGAGTCTGAGGAACATGCACGCAACCGTAAGGCTGATATTCATGCATACCTTACAGGGTATGGTAATGCTTGCGATGCATACCATCAGACAGCCTCTAGCGCCGATGGCGAAGGTGCATTCTTGGCAATGAATAGCGCATTGGCTATGGCTGGACTTTCGCCCGAGGATGTCCAATATATCAATGCTCACGGTACAGGTACTCCTAATAATGACGAGAGCGAGGGCGTCGCTATCCGTCGTGTGTTCGGCGGCAACTTGCCTGCTGTGTCAAGTACCAAATCATTTACAGGACATACTACTAGCGCCTCGGGTGGTATCGAGGCTGTATTCTGTATATTGGCACTCCAACATCAGTTCCTTCCTGCTAATCTGGGATGGTCGGAGCAGATGCCCGAGGGAATTACGCCTACCACGGGGGCAGACCATTATGAGGTCAGAAACGTAATGTGTAATTCGTTCGGATTTGGTGGAAATGATTCGTCGTTTATCCTTTCAGTACGACCATCAGAGGGTATAGCTCTCAAATTTGGAGATAAAAAGATAAAGGTACTCAGCCGTGTAGAGATTGATGAGAATTCAGATCTCTCGCGTATCAAGGAGTATGTCAAACCTATGGAGGTGCGCCGTATGGGTACTCTCTTGAGGTCTACACTCTTGGCTTCTTTCGATGCCCTCAAGGAGGCAGGCGTCGAATGCCCAGATGCCATCATTACTGGTACCATCCTGGGTTGTTTGGATAATAGCGAGGTTTTGTTGCGCGACATCATTTCTTCTGATGAGGCGTCATCTAGTCCTACTCTCTTTATGCAGAGTACCCACAATACTATTGGCAGTTCTATCGCTATCAAGCTGAATTGCCATGGATATAATACTACATATACACAGGGGGATGCCTCTTTGGAGTGGGCAATGCGTGATGCGGCACTATTGTTGCATAGTAATCAAGCAAAGACAGTATTGGTTGGTTGCCATGACGAGACAACTGAGTGGTATCGCGAGGTAATGAATAAGCTTGGTCATAAGGAGCAACTCCATCCAATACATTCAGTAGCATTAGTTTTGACGTGTGATGAATAGGGTATTGGTAATATTATCAGCATTTTTTGTTTTGTTGTCAAACCTGACAGCACAGAGCCTTAGTGAGACGCAGATTCGTGCTAAGATTCAGGATGTTGTAGCTGGAATAAAGACAATACAGTGCGATTTTGTACAGACAAAAAAAGTGAAGATGTTGGCAGATAAGGCCATTTCTAAGGGGCGAATGTGCTCTGAGCAGAACACTAAATTGCGTTGGGAGTACACTGAACCTCAGAAACATATCTTCATTTTCAATGAGAATAGGGTCCTGCTGGATAATGGGACAACAAAGGAGGTCATAGATATCCAACAAAGCAAGGTTTTCAAAGAGGTCGCTAAATTGATGAAAGATGATGCTTTGCTCAAGGGCCTAAATGGCGATAAGGATTTTGAGATAAAGTTCTCTTCTGATGGGAACGCACTTGTAGCTGATATGGTGCCTGTCAAACGACAGTTGAAGCATTTGTTCACTGCTATTTCTCTGCGAGTAAATGCTGATCAGAAAATTATCTCTTCGGTAGAGATAAAGGGACAGAATGGAGAGACGACTCTTATAGAGTTCAATAATGTCTTGGTAAACAAGAGTATAGATAACGCTCAATTCTCAGTAAAAGATTAACTATGACCGATATATCAATAGAAGAATCCCGACAGACGCTGCACGATCGAGGAATATGCGTTATTGTTCCGACGTACAATAACGTGCAGACTATCAGAGAGGTGGTTGAACGTTCTCTGGTATATTGTATGGATGTTATCGTGGTCAGCGATGGGTGTACTGATGGTACAACAGAGATTCTTAGGTCTATTGATGGTATTACCTTGGTAGAGTATCCTACCAATATGGGGAAGGGTTATGCGCTCAAGCAAGGATTCCAGAAGGCCTTGTCTATGGGATTTGCTTATGCCATAACACTAGATGCCGATGGTCAGCATTATCCCGAGAATATCCCAGATTTTCTCAAGGCAAACCAAAAATATCCCGGTACTTTGATAGTGGGACAGCGTAATTTGGAGGGAGTGGTCCGTTCAAAGGGTAGTAGTTTCGCTAATAAGTTCAGTAATTTCTGGTTCTTTGTTCAAACGGGGTGTAATCTTAAAGATACCCAGACAGGATATCGTCTGTATCCGCTGAAAAAACTTCATGGTTTATCCTTTTTGACATCTAGGTATGAGGCAGAACTGGAGTTGATGGTATTTGCCTCATGGAATGGGGTAAAGTTGAAATCTATACCTATTGATGTCTTTTATCCTAAACCTGAAGATAGGGTCTCGCACTTCCGCCCGGTAGCAGATTTTGTGCGTATCTCGATATTGAATACTATTTTGTGTGTTTTGGCTATTGTTTATGGGTGGCCAGCAAACATAATACGTTTTTTGTTACGCTTGTTGAGGACGGTCTATTCATTGGCGTTCTTTATCATTACAGCTGTTTTTATATTCACACCTTTGTTGTGGGTATATCTTAAGATTGGTAAGGTAACAGAGAAAAAGAGTGAGAATCTGCACAAGATGATATATCATTACTCTCGTTTTGTGATGATTCATCATGGTATTCCAGGCACATCGTTTAAGAGCGTTTTAGAAAATAAAGAAGAAGATTTCAATAAACCATCTGTAATAGTATGTAACCATCAGTCGCATCTTGACTTGATGTGTATATTAGTTTTGCATCCCAAGATAGTGTTCCTTACCAATGACTGGGTGTGGAACAGTCCATTCTATGGTTTTATTATCCGAAATGCCGAGTATCTGCCTGTAAAAGACGGCATAGAAGCTATAATGCCACAACTTAAATCGCTGGTTGACAGAGGATATAGTATAGCAGTTTTCCCTGAGGGTACCCGATCTCAGGATTGTAGTATAGGTAAGTTCCATCAGGGGGCATTCTATATTGCAGAGAAATTTGGCTTGGATATTCTGCCTATGGTTATCTATGGGCCAGGTAAGGTGTTGCCAAAGCATACATATTGCTTGCGCAAGTCACCTATGCAAATTTCGGTATATAACAGATTGACACAAAGTGCATTGCAACAGATAGGGGAGATAAAAACCCAAACTAAGAATATGAGGCATCGTTTTATTGAGTATTATAGCTCCATGTGCAACAAGATAGAGCAAGATGTCTAAAGTCATAATTATAGGATATGAACACAAACAATGATATAGAGTTCCTCTCGGCTGCCGAGATTAAGAAGTACCAAGAGGGGCTTCTCCATAAGGCGTTGGCATATTTGTCGGCTAATTCAAAATATTATCAGCGTCTTTTTAAAGCGCATAATATTGATATTGACGACATTAAGACAATTGAGGATTTGACCAAGCTTCCTTTTACTGAGAAAAAAGACCTTCAATTGTACAATGATGATTTTCTCTGTTGTCCAAAGGAGAAGATTATTGATTATATCACGACATCGGGAACATTGGGAGATCCTGTTACTTTCGGGTGTACGGATGCTGACTTAGAGCGATTGGCATATAATGAGATGAAATCGTTTAAGTGTGCGGGTTTAGGTTCGGGCAATATTGTGCAACTTATGACTACCATGGACAAGCGCTTTATGGCTGGCTTGGCATATTTTCTTGGCATACGTAAGTTGGGCGCAGGTATTATTCGTGTTGGAAATGGTATTCCCGAACTGCAGTGGGATACTATACAAAGAATTAAGCCAGACACTATTATGTGTGTGCCATCATTTATTTTGCGCCTCATACAATATGCTGAGGAGCACAATATTGACTATAAGAATAGCAGTATCAAGCGCATTATAGGTATTGGAGAGGGGTTGAGAGAGCAAGATTTCTCGCTCAATCTTTTAGGTAAGCGTATTAAAGAGAAGTGGGATGTGGAGTTGTTTGCCACCTATTCATCGACAGAGATGGGGGCCACTTTCTCGGAATGCCAATATGGTCAGGGAGGGCATGTTCATCCGGAGTTGATTATAGTAGAGATAATTGGAGAAGACAATCAGCCGGTACCAGATGGGGAGCCAGGAGAGGTGGTAGTCACCACGCTAGGTGTTGAAGGAATGCCGTTGTTGCGTTTCCGTACAGGAGATATTGCTGCTAAGAAAGTTGAGAAGTGTAGGTGTGGACGCGAGTCGTACCGTTTGACCCCACTTGTTGGTCGCAAAAACAATATGATTAAGTACAAGGGTACGACACTCTATCCGCCAGCGATATACGATGTACTTGACAATGTAGAGTATGTAGAAAATTACTTTATAGAGGTGCGCGACAGTATGGCAGGAACCGATGAGGTAGTCGTTCGCATAGGGTTGAAGCCAGAAGTTGATTGGAATGTAGAAAAGGACCTCAAGGACCGATTCCGTTCGCGTCTTCGCGTGGCACCTATTGTTGAAGTATTGTCTGCCGCTGAAATACAGAAGGTTATATTCCCAGCCAAGAGTCGAAAGCCTATAAAGTTTATTGATAACCGCAAAAAATAAGGATATGGAATACCCCTCGATTTTTGATGACATTCGTCCCTATGACGAGCACGAAGTAGTGCAGGCGATGCAAGATATAGCGATGGACAAGACATTCCCTGTCCTATCGAAGTTTGTGTTCCCAAATCTATCCCTAGAGGAGGTGAGGGCGTTGTTCTCCAGTCTCAAGAATATAGACGATTTCCAGAGCAAGATTATGTATCAGGCCAATAAGCAGATTATGGCTCGATCGATTACGGAAATGACAGTAGGGGGGATGGAGAAGCTAGATCCTAGCAAGAGATACCTATTTGTGTCGAACCATAGAGATATAATGCTTGATGCCAGTCTGTTGCAGAATTCGCTTAAGGACTATGGGCATGAAACAGCACAGATTACGTTTGGCGCTAATCTCATGAGGGGGGATATGGTAGTCAATATTGGTAAGTCGAACAAGATGTTCAGGGTTGAGCGAGGCGGTAATATGAAAGCCTTTTATGAGAGCTCCAAGCATTTGTCGGACTACATAAGATATGTCATAACAGAGCGAAACGAATCGGTATGGATTGCCCAGCGAAACGGAAGGACGAAGAATGGGGACGACCGTACAGACCAAGGCATCATTAAGATGTTCTGTATGAGCAAGAAAGAAGATAAGATAACGGCATTGACCGATTTGAATATCGTACCTGTTTCAGTTTCATACGAGTGGGAGCCATGTGATATACTCAAGGCTATGGAGCTTTACGTTTCGACTATAAAGACATACGTAAAGACTCAGAATGAGGACCTTCACAGTATTCTTACAGGTATTCTACAAACCAAGGGCAGGGTACATTTTGAGATATGTGACCCTATTAGAGAAGAAGAGTTGCTGGTATTCAAAGACTTGACCAACGGAGATTATCACAAGCAGGTAGCAAAGTTGCTTGATTCGCGAATCCATAATGCCTACCGTCTGTACCCTAATAATTATATAGCATACGACAAGCGCTTTGGCGGGTCGAAGTACAGGGACCATTATACCGACGTAGAGAAAGAACTCTTCGAGCAGCATGTGAATGTGTTGGATACCTATCCCGAATACGATAAGGAGCAACTAGAAGAGATACTGCTAGACATTTATTCCAACCCAGTTGTAAATAAATTCAACTGATGAATAAAATAATAGTCGGCATATACGATTATATCCGTACGCACAAGTCGGTGGCGATACTCACTTGTGTAGCAGTTTCGTTGCTATTGGTATATAAAGTAGTTGGGATAGACTATAAAGAAGATATCTCCGATTTTCTTCCTCTCAGTGAAAAGCAACAAAATGCGCTAAAGGTATACCAGGACATTTCGGGAGCCGACAAATTTTTTGTGGTCTTCAAGAATGCTGATGGTCGGGAGGCCGATGCCGACCGTCTAGTAAATGCGATAAACACATTTGTAGATGAGGTAGAAGAGCGAGACACTGCGCATATCATAACCGATATGATGGCCACGGTAGATTTCAACCAGATCAATGAAGTCTCGGAATTTGTATATCACAACATACCATACTTCCTAGGTGATGCAGATTATGAGAGGATAGACAGCCTGCTATCAAGAGCCGACTATGTGCGAGAGCAACTTAAGGAAGGCAAGCAAGCTCTGTTGTTTCCTATGAGCAGTATGGTAGAAGTCAATCTAGCCAGAGACCCTCTAGGAATATTCTCCGCTACGCTCAAGCCATTGCAGAACAGGATCTCAAATGTAGACTATGAGCTCTATGAGGACTGTATTTTTACACCCGACATGGAGAGAGCTATAGTGATGATAACATCGCCATACGGGTCGAGTGAGACAGACAAGAATCCGCAATTTATCCAATTTCTGCAAGATATAGCTAGGCAGACTATGGCAGAAGAAGAGGGGGTAGATATTCAGATTATAGGAGGACCGGTAATAGCTCAAGGCAACTCGGAGCAGATAAAATTTGACAGTATTATATCCGTACTTATATCTGTAGTCCTTATACTACTGCTCTTGTTCTATTCATTCAGGAACCTGAAGAATATACTCCTTATAGTACTATCCATTTCGTGGGGAATGCTATTTGCTGTAGGTGCCTTATCCTTTGTCAACGACAATCTATCTATAATAGTAATAGGTATTGCGTCGGTAATAATAGGTATAGCAGTCAATTATCCGTTGCACCTCATTGCCCATGTTAAGCATACGACAGATGTCCGTTCGGCGTTGAAAGAGATAGTCATGCCACTACTTATTGGCAATGTTACGACGGTAGGTGCGTTTCTGTCGCTAGTGCCATTGCAATCTATTGCCCTAAGAGATTTAGGACTATTCAGCTCCTTCCTTCTGGTAGGTACGATACTATTTACATTGACCATTCTGCCTCATCTCATATATAAGGGAAGTATAAGAGAGCATACGGGTTGCTCGCAATTTTTTGATAAACTCAGCAATGTAACGTTAGAAAATAAAACCTGGTTGGTATGGGGTATTATGGGGTTGATGGCAGTTTTTGGCTATTACAGTTTACAGACCTCGTTTGACTCAAATCTATCCAACATCAACTATATATCAGAAGAGCAAAAAAGTGAGTTGGAGCGATTTGAGAAGATGCTCACCAACGCCTCGGCAGAAGAGACGCTATATCTTGTAAATTCCGGGGAGGATATAGACGAGGTATTAGACAGCACATTAGTCAACCATGGTTTTGTGCAAAAACTCTTAGAAGAAGGTGCGATAAAAGACTATATATCATGCAGTCAGTTTATCACCTCCAAGAAAGAGCAAGAGAGCAGGCTAGAGAAATGGAGGATATTTGTGGGCAAATATGCTGACCGATTAAAAGAAGAAATAAGAACTGAAGGAGAGAAGATAGGATTCACGGCCGATGCATTTGAAGAATTTGAAGAGATACTTACGGCAGAATATGAGCCGCAGTCGCTATCCCATTTTCAGCCATTGATTTCCACGGTATTTTCTAACTGCCTCAGTATAGATAACGCCAGTGGGTCATATTCGGTAGTAGACATACTCAAGAGTGAGCCACAGAAGTTGCAAGAAAACCGATCGCTTCTGCAAGACAATACCACGGCATACTGTTTTGATGTGAAGACCATGAACTCCTCGATAGCTGAAAGTCTGTCGGACAACTTCAACTATATAGGCTTTATGTGTGGTTGTATAGTATTTTTCTTCCTCTGGTTCTCGTTTGGCAGGATAGAGTTGGCGATACTCTCCTTTGTGCCTATGGCTATAAGTTGGCTGTGGATACTCGGTATCATGGCGATATTCGGCATACAATTCAACATAGTAAACGTCATACTTGCCACATTTATATTCGGTCAAGGAGACGATTATACTATTTTCATGACAGAAGGAGCCAGTTACGAATACACATACAGGAAGAAGATGTTGGCGTCGTACAAGCAATCCATCATACTATCGGCGTTGATAATGTTTATAGGCATTGGGTCGCTCATTGTAGCCAAGCACCCTGCGCTTCATTCGTTAGCAGAAGTAACCATAGTGGGAATGTTCTCTGTAGTTCTTATGGCCTATATGTTTCCTCCGTTGATTTTCAAGTATCTGGTGTCGCGCAAGGGAGAATACAGATTACGTCCCTTATCCATATCCAATATCTGGAGCAAAGACAGGGAAGTGCTGCCGACAAGTAAGAATATAACAGACTATTTGCCATTGTTGAAGGACAGGTATCGATATAAAGGGATTGATATAGAGAAAGTTGTTAAGAACAACCTCAAGGCATACGATAATTATTCGCAATGGGCAGACTGTTCGGGAGTAAGAAACGTGGCAGTAATAAATGGCGGGTATGGAGAGATGGCCATACTACTTGCCCTAATTAACAGAGACATCAAGGTAGAAAATATAGAGGCAGACGAAGAAAAGAGCACGGTTGCCAAGTATAGTGGAGAGTTTTTGAAAAATTTTGAGGCCAGAGGAATAGGGATAGAAGAGTTAGAGATAGCCCAAGATACGAGGTACTTTATTATAGAACCCACAGAAGAGCAAACAGAGCAAATCAATAAAATTTGCAAAAACGCTTGCATTGGAGATAATAATGTTGTAATTTTGCGCCGTTAAATCCGTACGTGCATGGTTAAGTATCGGCAAAAGTTGCTGATCGCCTGCGGGTAGTAACGTATAATACATAACAAAAAGAATGTACGCTATTGTAGAAATTGCTGGTCAGCAGTTTAAAGTAGAGAAGGACTCAAAGATTTTCGTTCATCGTCTTGCACAGAACGAGGGTGAGTCTGTAGATTTTGACAAGGTACTCATGGTTGACAACAACGGTGCAGTAACAGTAGGTGCTCCTACTATTGCAGGTGCTAAGGTATCAGCTAAGGTCCTCAAGCAGGTTAAGGGCGAGAAGGTTATCGTATTCCACAAGAAGCGTCGTAAGGGCTTCGACAAGAAGAACGGTCACCGTCAGTACTTCTCACAGATTCAGATTGAGAACATCGTCTGCTAATTTTATTGTTTAACCCTAGAAAGAAAAAGTAATTAGATATGGCACATAAAAAAGGTGTCGGTAGTTCTAAGAACGGCCGCGAGTCAGAAAGCAAACGTCTAGGTCTTAAGATCTTTGGTGGTCAGTTTGCAAAGGCAGGCAACATCATCGTTCGCCAGCGTGGTACACAGCATCACCCAGGCTTGAACGTAGGTATGGGCAAGGATCATACATTGTTCGCTTTGGTAGAGGGTACCGTTAAGTTTGAGAAGAAGCAGAACGACAAGTCGTTCGTTTCCGTAATTCCAGCTGAGGCATAATTAGCTGAGAAGTAATAGAAACTTATATAACAAGCTCTTGCTTCCCCGCGAGTTATAGCCTCGAGGAAAGTGAGAGTTTGTTTTGTTTTCAATAGACCTAACATGTTAACATTAAAGGTAATACAAGAGAAGAGAGATTATGTAATTTCTCGACTTAAGGTTAAGCAGTTTGATGCTACTGCGATTGTAGATCAGATCATTGCGCTTGACAATAAGCGTAAGGCTACACAGTCTGAGGCTGAGAGTGCTCAGATGAAGATGAACGAGATCTCGAAGTCGGTAGGTATGCTCATGAAGGCAGGCAAGAAAGAAGAGGCAGAGGCTGCAAAGGCAGAGACTGCAGCTTTGAAGGCTGTCATTGCTGAGGCGAACAACAAGCTTAATGAGATACAGGAAGAGCTTCAGAAGAACTTGGTTCTTCTTCCAAATATGCCTTATGAGGAAGTTCCAGAAGGCAAGACAGCAGAAGACAACGTTGTAGTTAAGCAAGGAAATGAGATTCCACAGCTTGGTAGTGATGCACTTCCACACTGGGAGCTTGCTAAGAAGTACAACTTGATAGACTTCGAGCTTGGTGTTAAGATTACAGGTGCTGGTTTCCCTGTTTATATTGGTAAGGGTGCTCGTTTGCAGCGTGCCCTCATCAACTTCTTCCTTGATGAGGCTAGAAATGCGGGCTACACAGAGATTATGCCTCCTACGGTAGTAAATCAGGCTTCAGGTTTTGGTACAGGTCAGTTGCCAGACAAGGAAGGTCAGATGTACCACTGTGACCTTGATGACCTCTACCTTATTCCAACGGCAGAGGTTCCTGTAACAAACATCTACCGTGACGTAGTTCTTGATGCCAAGGATCTTCCTATCAAGAACTGTGCATACACACAATGTTTCCGTCGTGAGGCTGGTTCATACGGTAAGGACGTACGTGGTCTAAACCGTTTGCATGAGTTCTCGAAGATTGAGATTGTACGTATTGACACACCAGAGCACTCGGCAGAGAGCCACAAAGAGATGTTGGCGCACGTAGAGAGTTTGGTAAGCAAACTTGAGTTGCCATACCGTATTCTTCACCTCTGTGGCGGTGATATGAGTTTCACGGCTGCTACATGTTTTGATTTTGAGGTATACTCTGCAGCGCAGCAGCGTTGGTTGGAGGTTAGCTCGGTATCGAACTTTGACTCATACCAGGCAAACCGTTTGAAGTGTCGTTACAAGAATGCTGGTGAGAAGCCACAACTCTGTCATACATTGAATGGTTCGGCAATGGCGTTGCCACGTATTGTAGCAGCATTGCTCGAGAACAATCAGACAGAGAAGGGTATCCGCATACCAAAGGTACTTGTACCTTACACTGGTTTTGAGTACATCGACTAATAATAGTCGTTAGTAAAAGATATATTATTATATTTGAGAGCCGATATCACTATTTCGCGATGTCGGCTCTTACGTTATAATACCATTACCTTATGATAATATACGCTCGTAATTATACGCCTGAGGCCAGGGATATATATGCAAGTCTGCTGAGTGCGATGCAGGCAAATGGCATCAAACCCAAGGTATGTGGCAGTCTGTATGACAATTTCATTACGGACGGGCTAGCCACGGCCAATGATATGTTGCCATTGGAGCCTGTGCTGACAAGTTCGTCGGCGCGAGCCATGCTCAGCGTAGGAGGTGATGGTACTTTTTTGGAGTCGGCCAAGAAAGCCCTTATGACAGACATCCCCATTTTGGGAGTCAACAAAGGTAGGTTAGGTTTTCTGTCGGATTTACAATCAAGTCAGATACCCTGGGCAGTAGGCGAGTTGATAAGAGGGTCGTATCGAGTGGCGAACCTTGACGTTCTGTCTGTTTATGCTGGGGATCAGCGAGAGCCGCTAGACTATGCTCTTAATGAGTTCTCGGTCAGCAAGTGTGACAACTCGTCGATGCTCACGATACATGCGTATATAGATGGGGATTATCTCACGACCTATTGGGCTGATGGTCTTATAGTCGCTACGGCGACGGGTTCGACGGCCTATTCGCTCAGTGTGGGAGGTCCGATAGCGTTCCCATCGACCCCTAGTTTCATTATTACGCCGATAGCGCCACATAACCTAAGCATACGTCCGATAGTTGTCCCTAACAATGTAGCGATAAAATTGGTCGTAGAAGGTCGAGGTCCCAAGATATTGACCTCTATGGATGGACGTACGCACCTGATGGAGAACAATATGCAATTCCGCATAGGCAAGTCGCCCTTCTCGGTGAGGCGCATAGAACTTGAGGGGCACTCGTTCTTTGCTACGTTACGAGACAAGTTGATGTGGGGAGCAGACAGGAGAAATTACAAGACAGAGTAACACAAAGTTGCGTTAATAATACCCTTTGACGGAATTTTTGGTACGTTACTTGAATAGTTTATATTGAGAAAGAGAATTTATTCTAACATTGTACTGGATGTTGAAAGCATTGCTCATAATGAATATCATAGTTTTAGCGCTATGTTGTTCAGTGAAAGCCCAAGACAAGCTTGAGTTGGGCGTAATGGGTGGTGTGTCATATTATATGGGTGACCTCAATCATTCTCAGCACTTCAAGGAGTCGCGTCCTGCTGTTGGTTTTATAGCTCGATATGCTATTACAGACCGACTAGCGGGAAAGGTGCATGTAATTGGTGGTGGGATAGCTGGGGAGTATCCTGGTATAGGGGAGAGGTATCCACTTCAATATCCAAATTTTGAGACTACAGCTGTAAGTTACAATAAGCTTGCGGAGGTAACAAAAGGTGAAGAGTATGAGTTTTCTCGCGTGCTAGTGAATGTGAGTGTGATGGGAGAATTCAATTTCAGATCGTATGACCATATCTTTAAACCCGAAGATTCGAAGTGGACTCCATATCTGACTTTGGGCTTAGGTGCGACTTTTTATAAGAGTTATGTCGACAAACAGAGTGGGAAAACGGATTTTGTATTATCTTTGCCCTTTGGTTTGGGTGTCAAGTATAAAGTCAACAAATGGTTGCGCGTAGGAGCAGAGTGGACTATGCATAAGACATTTGCTGACGATCTTGATTTAGTAGACCCGAACGGGGTACAAATTAACCCGAATGATCCGTATGGTTCGAAGCATCATGCGCTGACTCATAACAATGACTGGGTGTCGTTTTGTGGTATAACTATCACTGCCAGTATGTGGCCGAGAAAGTTGAGCTGCAACGACGGCCTTAAGAATTATAACAAGTAGATATGTCGTTAAAGGACAAGATAGAAAAGGAGAAATTGCCGCGTCACGTTGCTATTATCATGGATGGCAATGGGCGTTGGGCTAAGAAGCAAGGTAATGACGTGCGTTTGTATGGTCATCAGAATGCTATTACTGCTGTGCGTGAGGCTACAGAAGGCGCGGCTGAGTTGGGCATCGAGTACCTTACGCTTTATACCTTTTCGACAGAAAACTGGAATCGTCCTAAGGCAGAGGTTGATGGCTTGATGGCGTTGTTGGTAGCCACGATAGCGTCGGAGACACCTACTCTACTTAAAAATAATGTAAGGTTATGTGTGATAGGCAACAATTCGTTGCCAGCGGATGTACAGGCGAAGTTGGATGAATGTCTAGAGGCTACATCTAGCTGTACGGGACTTACATTAGTATTAGCTCTCAGTTACAGTTCCCGTTGGGAGATAACACGAGCTATGCAGAATATAGCCAAGGATGCTGCGAATGGTAAGATTAAGGCAGAAGATATTACGGATGAGACAGTATCTAGCTATATGGCGACCAACTTTATGCCTGATCCTGAGTTGCTTATCCGCACTAGTGGGGAGTATAGGATCAGTAATTTTCTGCTTTGGCAGATAGCGTACTCTGAGTTGTATTTTACTCCTGTATTATGGCCAGATTTTCGTAAGGAGAATCTTTACGAAGCCTTGGTAGAATTTCAGGGTAGAGAGAGACGTTTCGGTAAAACAAGCGAACAAGTTCAAAACTAAATATTATATAGAGCACGAGAATGCGTAGATATAGATATATCACAAGTCTAATACTTTTACTACTTACGGTAGTGACGATGTCGTCGTATGCGCAAGAGACCAAAGAAGGAGACGACGTAGTAAAGGTATCATACTCAGGAGTTGCACGTAAATATACTATAGCCGACATTGCGGTTACCGGTATTCCAAATATGGACCAAAAGATGCTTCTGAATCTTTCGGGGCTTAAGGTGGGGCAGGTAGTTTCTATTCCAGGCGACGAGTTGACGCAGGCTGTAAAGCGTTATCTTGGTCATGGCCTTTTTTCGGATGCCAAGGTATATGTAAATAAGGTAGAGGATAACAATGCATATATTGAGATAGCACTAAAGGAGCGTCCAAGGTTGACGAGGATAGCATTCCATGGAATCAAGAAAAGTGAGATAAAGGATGTAGAGCCAAAGGTAGCCATTATGGAAGGCACTCAGGTAACGCCATTCTTGATTACTCGTGCAGAAAAATATGTAAAGCAATACTTTGTAGGTAAGGGATTTTATAATGTTGACGTAAAGATTACGCAACGTAATGACCCTAAAAACGAAGGGTTTGTTATTCTTGACTGTTCAATAGACAAGAAAGAGAAGGTAAAAGTTAAGTCTCTTGTATTCCGAGGCAATAAAGTCATGCCATATCGCAAGCTTAACCGTGCGATGAAGAAGACCAACGAGAAGGCTTTGTACAATTTCTTCCGTACGAAGAAGTTTATTGATGAGTCGTATCAGGCAGACCTTGTAAAACTCATTGAGTTCTATAACAAGAATGGTTATAGAGATGCGCGAGTTCTCAAGGATGAAGTTGTACGTAATGATGACAACACGGTATCTATTACTATTGATATAGAAGAGGGTCGTCAGTACTATCTTGGTGAAATCTCTTGGGTAGGAAACAGTATTTATTCGGGAGAGACACTTTCTTCGATACTTCAGATGAAGAAAGGAGACGTGTACAACAGCAAGAAGATGAACAAGCGTCTCAAGGAAGATGAAGATGCGGTATCCAATGCTTACTATGACAATGGTTATCTAGGTTCGTATATTATACCTTTGGAGACAAATGTCTATGGTGATACTATAGATATAGAGATGCGAGTTAATGAGGGTAATCAGTATACTATACGAGAGGTTATCATCAAAGGAAATGACAAGACGCATGAGCGAGTAGTACGTCGTGAGATTCGTACCAAGCCAGGTCAGTTGTTCAGCAAATCAGAACTTATACGTACGGTTCGTGAGTTGGCCAACTTAGGACACTTTGATCCAGAAAAGATGAATCCTGTGCCGGTGAATGATGATGATGCCAGCATGGTAGACATTATATATAATCTAGAAGAGAAGTCGAATGACCAGGTTGAGGTGTCAGGTGGTTATGGTGCGGGTATGTTTGTAGGTTCGTTAGGACTTTCGTTCAACAACTTCTCGCTAAGAAATCTTTTCAACAAAGAGGCATATAGTCCGCTTCCTACGGGTGATGGACAGAAGTTGTCCCTCAAGGCGCAGGCCAATGGTAAGTATTTCAAGTCGTTCAGTATTTCCTTTACAGAGCCATGGCTTGGAGGCAAGAGGCCGAATTCATTCTCGATATCAGCGTTTGTTTCCTCTCAGACAGGTGTAAGTAAGAGTTACTACAACAACTTCTACAATGGTTACTCTGAGGGTTACAATATGGGAGAAGCCAACAAGCCATTAAGAAAAGAGCTTCATCAGTATCGCAAGGTATCGGGTTTCTCGGTAGGATTTGGTAAGCGTTTGACATGGCCAGATGACTGGTTTGTTCTCTATACGGAGGCTGGATATCAGCACTATAACCTACGTAACTGGCAGTACTTCCTCATGCAGAATGGACATAGCCATGATATATCGCTTGGTGTGACATTGTCTCGTAGTTCAATAGATAATCCTATTTATACACGTTCGGGATCGAACTTCTCGCTTGGCTTGCATTTCACACCTCCATATTCTTGGTTTACGGATCATAACTGGAAGAATGAGGATGACGAGCAAGAGTTGTATGAATTTATTGAGTATCACAAGTGGTCGTTTAAGGGAGCTATGTTCAAGCCTCTTGACAGTGTACGCAAGTTGGTCTTGATGGCGAAGTTTGAGATGGGCTTCTTGGGATATTACGATTTGTACCGCAAGTCGCCATTCCAGAAATTTGTGATGGGTGGTGATGGTATGTCGGGATATTCGACATACGGTGAAGAGACTATTGGATTGCGCGGATATGAGAATGCGTCGCTCACGCCACGTAAGGTAGTGAATGGCTCGTACTCGTACGATGGTAATATTTACAACAAGTTTACTATGGAGCTACGTTATCCATTGACATTGAAGCCACAAGCTACGGTATTTGCACTTGCATTTGCTGAGGCAGGTAACTGTTGGAGTGAGTTCCAGGACTATTCGCCATTTGACCTCAAGCGTTCGGCTGGTGTAGGTTTGCGTATTTTCCTACCGATGTTTGGTCTTCTTGGTATAGACTGGGGATATGGATTTGACAAGGTTGACGGCTTCAACAAGGCGGGAGGTTCGCAGTTCCACTTCGTAATGGGACAATCATTCTAGTATAAGATTGAAGAGATTGGCATAAAATTTGAATAGACAGTGTTACAAATAATAGTATAAACTAAACACTTGAAAGATATGAAGAACATATTGTTGACTATTGGGTTAATGCTTACAATGGTTTGTGCAGTATCGGCACAGAAGATAGCATTTGTTGACACAGAGTATATTCTCAAGAATATTCCTGCGTATGAGTCGGCTAACGAGCAGATATCAACTATTTCGAAGAAGTATGAGGATGAGATAAAGGCTAAGATGCAAGAGGTATCTAATCTTTATGAGACATATCGTACTGAGAGTGTTTTCTTGACAGCAGACATGAAGGTTAAGAAAGAGAATGAGATTATAGAGAAGGAGAAAGCTGCAAAGCAGCTCCAGCAGAGATATTTTGGTCAGGATGGTGATTTGTACAAGAGCAGAGAGTCTCTAGTAAAGCCTATCCAAGATCAGGTATACAATGCCATTATGGCCATTGCAAAAGAGAAGAATCTTGGCGCTATATTTGACAAGTCGTCCTCTAATGGACTGATGTTTGCGGATTCGGCGTTGGATATCTCTGATGCGGTATTGAAGAATTTAGGCTACACTAAGTAGAGAAACATACACTTAACCAAATAAAAAGATGAGATACTTATTTACTCTCCTTGCACTATTGGCATTTTTGCCAGCAATGCAAGCGCAAGAGCTTAAGTTTGGACACTTCAACAGTAGTGCTTTCATGGAGAAGATGCCAGACATTAAGCAATTGCAGGCTGATATGGATAAGCGTCAAGGTGAAATAGAGTCGCAGGTAGCTTCTTTGCGTGAGCTTGGTCAGAAGAAAATGCAAGACTTTCAGTCGAAGCAAGCTTCTATGACAGAAGAGCAGAAGCGCGAGGCATTTGTGGAGCTCCAGGAACTTGACCAGCGTGTTCAGACATTTATTCAGACATCGCAGCAAGATTTACAGAAACAGTATCAAGAGCGCTTGTTACCTATACAGCAGAAGCTTTTGAGGGCGGTACAAGAGGTAGGTGCTGAGAATGGTATGCTTTACATTTTCGAGAGCGAAGGAGGCTTGACCATTCATGTATCTGACAAGAGTACAGACATTGCGCCACTTGTAAAGAAGAAGTTAGGCATTCAGTAAATCAGCAAAAGAAGTATACATATATAACTAAGATATGACGATGAAAATCAAGAATATGATATTGGCCGTAGTTGCGATGTTGATGGCATGCACAGTATCGGCACAGGCGCAGAACCTCAAGTTTGCGCACATTGACTCACAGAAGTTGGTACAGCAGCTTGATGAATTCAAGCAGGCGCAGTCGAAGCTTGAGGCAGAAAGCAAGAAGATCAGCGAGCAGATGCAGTCGATGCAGACAGAGCTTCAGACAAAGTACAACGATTACATGTCGAAGGCAGACTCGCTTCCAGACGTAGTACGTCAGGTACGTGAGCAGGAGCTACAAGAGATGCAGCAGCGTATGCAGGTAATGGGTCAGGCAGCAGAGCAGAGCCTTCAGCAGACACAGGCAAAGTTGTTGCAGCCAATTCTTACAAAGATTCAAGAGGCTATAGATGCTGTAGGTAAGGAGAATGGTTTTATTTATGTATTTGACCTTACATCGCAAGTAGTTCTTTATCACTCTGAGCAGAGTGTAGATGCAGAGCCACTTGTATTGGCGAAGTTAGCTTCAATGCCTAAGCAGTAATATCATTTGATATATGCGTAGCACTATACGATATTCGGTACTTATTCTTGTCCTTTTTCTTGCTGTTGTAGGAGTAAAGGCGCAAGATTATAGATTTGCGCACCTTAACTTTCAGGCTATTCTGAATGATTTCCCTGCAAAGATTGAGGCAGAGGCGAAACTTTATGATGAGACGCAGAAGTTGAAAGATCAGCTACTCGTCATGAATGCCGAGCTTGAGCGCAGGTATGTGGACTATGTTCAGAAGCGAGACTCCTTACCAGATTTGGTACGCACGACCATTGAGAAGGACTTGCAAGATACTGAGACACGTATAGAGACATATAGAGAGATGGCGTTGCGCAGTATTTCGGAGAAAGAAGAGAAGCTTCTCAAGCCAATTATTGACAAGATAATGGCTGCGATAGAGAAGGTACGAGAAGAGCGTGACTTCATTTACATTTTTGATACCAGTACGAAAGTCATTTTAACCTACTCCTCGATGAGCTATGATGCAGAACCACTGGTCAGGGCGAAGTTAGGAATGGATTAGAAGAGATTTTTGTAAGATATTTGAAGGACTCACAGTAGTGGGTCCTTTTTGTTTTTATGTTAAATAAGGGTGGAAAAAGGCGAAAAATATGTCGTTCGTCAAAAAAAAGTGCAGTTCGTCAAAAATATGATTGCGGTGAAACGAGAAGGTGTTAATATTGTATCAACAAAAGGAGATAACTAAACAATCGACTACTAAACTACTAGAAGACTACTAAACTACTAGGAAACTAATAAACTACTATGATGATGATTAACACTTTGAGAGATTACGATTAGACTACTATAATAAGTAAAAGATACTTATACGATATATATGACTCAACTAGCTACTATGATTGACAACGGAACTACTAAACGATACTAGAAAGAACTACTAACATACTACTAATAAGCTACGATGAGGCTGCAATGGTTGAATCGAACGATTATGAGGCGTTATGTAAAAAGAGTTAAGTTTATTCCCATAGGGCTAGAACAAGAGTTCTAGCCTTTTTTATTTTTTGGAGGGGAGAGTATATTTGAGAATAGGGTAGATATGCATATCTTTGTGCAAATATTAGAATAGAGTGTATATGGATACCTACGTCACACTGTTTTTGTTTACGTTGGCAATAGTAGCTATTGCTGGCATCCTATTGGGCATTCAGATACTTATTAAGAAGAATGGCAAGTTCAGCTCTCAGCATATTGGGCAGAGTAAGGCCATGCGAGAAAGAGGGATCCACTGTTTGCAGACGCAGGATAGGATAGCATATAATGACAAGCGTAACGTAACAGACATGGAGAAATGAAGAGAGATACAAACGATATATACTTTGGGGTTATATTGGCTGTGACATTAGTGTTCGGCCTATTGCTATTCAATTTAAGGATTGACGAAGGAGGAGATGACAGTACCTATATCTGTCGTGCCATGGATGTAGTGGCCAGTGGTACCTATCCTACGTTTCAGGGTCCGTTGTATCCATGGTTTCTTGCGATATTTGTTGCTTTTTGTGGACCCAATCTATTGGTTCTGAAGCTTACGTCGTTAGTTTGTGTCTTATGTGGGCATAGTGTGTTCTATAAGGTTGCTCGCAAAAAAATTAATCCGAAGTTGCTTTTAGCGGTATTAGGGTTGATGAGTATCAACTCGCTATATCTATTTTTTGCTTCGCAGACATATTCTGAGTCGTTGTATGCGTTAGTTCAGTATATCTTTATGGGATTCCTATTGAGAATGGAAGACAATGCCCAAGAAAAGATAACTATAAAGAATGTATTATCGGTTGTGTTGCCAGTAGCACTTTGTATAGTTTGTGGTTATTTGATACGTACGGTAGGTGTGTTCTGGTTGGTAGCTGCGATAGTATACCTCTGTTTGAGGAAGCGATATCGTTCGGCTATTGTTTTATTCTGCACCACGATAGTTACGTTAGGTCTCTGGATGGGAGTCAAGACAGCGGTATGGGGAGAGAGCAAGGGGCAGAGTCAGATAGCGCAACTTACGCAAAAGCATCCATACGAAGTAGAGCAAGGGCAAGAGACCATAGGGGGATATTTTGAAAGATTTGGGGTTAACTCGGAGAAATATCTTTCGAAGCATCTGATGCGCATTGCGGGATTCAAGGAATATAATGACAGAGAGTTGTCGGTTTTCGGCACGATATTGATATACCTTGTATTTTTCTATGGGGCATACAAGGCATACGTGCGAAAGAACAAGATAGTGCTATTGTGTGCTGTCATGGCGGCGACGATGATGGGAGTAACATTCTTTGCGTTGCAAGCGCTCTGGGATCAGTACAGGTTGATAATACCATATATAATAGTATCGTATGTGGTATTGCTGTACGCTATATATCAGCTTTTTCTGTTATTGGGAGAGAAGGCTGCCAAGATAGGAGTAGGTGCGGTAATAGTCATCAGTGTGCTACTCTCATTTGGGCAGACCAAGCAGAAGATAGATCTGATGCAGCTCAAGACAAATTTAAGCGGCAATATGCTTTATGGTTATACACCAGACTGGTATAATTATTTAGGTATGTGTCAAGCCGTTGCGACAGAGTTGCCAGAAGATGCGTTTGTAGCATGTCGTAAGCCCAACATGGCGCGCATATATGCTGGAGGCAAGAAATTTCACGGCATATACAATTTTCAGTCTGAAGATCCAGATGAGCTATTTAATGCGTTAAAAGAGAGGGGGGTAACGCATATTATCCTTGCCTCATTAAGGCGAGACCCATTATATCCGGGGCAAGGTGTGATAAATACCATACACAGGTACATGCACTTTATTGTTCAGAAATATCCTGAAGCATTTTATCAGATAGCGTCGATGGGTGAAGAAAATCAAGAACCTGCGTATCTATTTGTGGTAAACTATGATGCTCCAGCAGTTGATCAACCAGAAAAAGATTGAGATAATCAGGGAAGGTATCAGAAGCGCGTGTGCCACTTATTGAGCTCCTTGTCGTAGAGTTTAGCTTTCCCTTGGCACACCTCCTCCATTTTTGCCCAAAAGCCCGACTGGTGGTCGTGGTATACTGTGTGGCAAAGTTCGTGAAGGAGGACATAATCTATCAGATATTCGGGGAGTCGCATACAATGGATATTGATGCATATACGACCTCGAGTATCGCAGCTACCCCATCGGCTAGTCATATCGCGCAGGTCGGCCTTATTATATGTAAATCCGTGGATTCTAGCCAATTGAGCCAATCGAGGCAAGATATATTGTCGGCTCTCCGCCTTCAATGCAGCAGATATAGCGCGATGGATGAATGCCTGCAGTTGCTCATCCTCCTCCCTGACATCCTGAGGGTATATTACCTCTATTATACCGGGCGATACTTTGCCGTGGAATTTATTATCCTTAGAAGTAGGAGACAATTTGAGGGTATGGTTTTTGGTAGAGAACTGCTCTGATGAGGTAAAGATATGCAGTGGTCGTTCGTTAGCCATTTTTGTCCGTGCCTTATTTATAAAATCGACACTATTCTTAACGAACTCGTAAATTAATTTAGGTGTTGTATATGGAGGTACGGATACTCGTACGGCTCCTCCGATGCCCACGCGGATAGTCAGTCGTCGGCATTGTCGGCTCTCATAGACATCTACATTGCCTATAGGAGGAACATTTATTTGGTAAGAAGCGGCCATTCCTCAATTAGAGTGGCGAGTAAATTTCATTATGGTGTAGGAGACCAAGCCGAATAGCAAGCCCAGCAATATAGAGAAAACTATTGCTCCCAAGACATATTGCAAGAAACTCTGCATAGCCTCCTCGAGAGTAATATTATCGATACTCAGCAACGTTGGGCGGTCCAGAATCAAGCCTCCAGTATACAAGCTACCCCACAAGATAAATGGGATAACAGGGGGGAGGCTGATGTTGGAGAAAGTCACGACGATAGCGCGGTTGAGTTTGCACAACTGAGCTATAGCCAACGCCACCCACATCTGAAAGCCCCAAATAGGCATAGAGCTCATCATGGCGCCGAAGCCTATAGAAGATGCCATGCGAGCATTGGACATCTCCTTATTAGTCATCTCGCCGATGAACCAGCGCCAAGCCTTAATAGGGTAGTCGTAGAATAGTGCCTTGAATATTTTGCAGACGGCGTTCACTATGCTACCAGTGTACCTTTGAGCTTAACCAGCAAGTTGCCATCCTTGTCGCTTATTTCTGCAGCTACGGTTGGCTCCTCGCCATCGGCAGCCAAAGTCAAGTTGACAGTAACGGGGCTACTTTCGGGCTTTATAGGGCTAACATACTTTACCTCCTTGATAGTGTGGAAGTTGGAAAACTCGCGATTGAGCATCATGCCGGCGCAATTACGTACGAGCCATACAGACATTACACCAGGAACGACAGGGTTACCAGGGAAATGGCCTTGGAAGATATGGCTATCTGGGTTGATTGTAGCCTTATAGAGAGTATCCTCTATTTTTGATATATTGAATAGCGTATTCACTTTATATGATATATGTTTATTATAATCAATCCTTAATTAAAGGCATAACAGCCTCGGCGTAGAGCATATCGTCTTTAGTTGTAATCTTGACGTTCTCTATATTGCCGTGGGTGAGGTGGACGTGAGCTCCTGCTGCCTCCACTACGCTTGCGTCGTCGGTGAACAAGTCGTTATACTCCTGTTCGTATGCTGACAAAATCAATGTAGTCTTGAAGACCTGAGGAGTCTGTACCAAGACTACGCTAGAGCGGTTGATAGCGTGGCTTATGCCGCCATCGTCAATTATTCGTACGCTCTGGGTAGAGTCGGTAACCGGAATAGCTGAACCGTAGGCCGCTGCCTCTATGAATGTTCGGTTGATTGTTTGGCGAGAGACCAGTGGGCGTACGCCATCGTGGATGGCCACCACGCCATCGTCCTCGACTTTTTTCAAGCCATTTTTTACGCTATCGAAGCGAGTTGCGCCTCCGTGGACGACCTGGTGCGGGATGGAGAAAGAGTACTCCTTGCAGAGAGCCTCCCAGCGTTCGATTTGGTGAGCGGGGAGTACTACTATGATATTTATATCTGCTTTGTACTGAGCAAAGCGTTCGATAGTATGCATTAGTACGGGGCGACCTTGGAGCAGCAAAAACTGTTTAGGTATTTCGGAGCCCATACGTTTACCTGAGCCTCCTGCTACGATAACTGCGTAATATTTCATGGTAGTGTGTTTACAATAATACTAAAGTTATATGCATGCATAAGCATCCCAACGCGAATCCTACAACGATCTGATGGATGTTGTGAGCGATGAGATACAAGCGAGCCCATCCGACCAATCCTGAAAGTAATACAATGAAGTACAAACCCGGTCCGGTGTCGATATTCAGATCCTGGCCAATAGTTATGACGAAGCACAACAAGGCGCCCAGTCCCATGCTATGCAAGCTGATTTTCCAGAAAGGGGTAACCACTAAAGCAGCTAACAAGACAGCGAAGGTACCATAAGTGATGCCAGTCAGTGAAGTAGGCAATTCCCATCTAACCTGAGCGATGATACCAGTCATAAGGGAAGTGATGCACGACAGCAATAGAGGCCAGAAGCGTTCGGCGCGAGAAGGCATTTCTATATCTGATACGATACGGAACAGCATACAGATAGCGATCCACAGCAAAGGGATAAGGGTTGTACCCAGGCTAACATAGAACAATACAGAACTCTTGAAGTCCATAGGGAGTCTACTCCAAGGCGAAGCTGAGAAGTAGAGCATATATAGCAACAAGTATATTGGCACCAAAAGAGGGTGTGCCAATGTAGACAAGCCTCTAGCCGATTCCCAGAGGAAGAAGTTGCGATTGGACGGTTTTTGTATAGCCAAGTGAAAGGAGTATTATATGTTAGATGACTTTACGTAGTCGGGCTACTGGTATTCCCAGTTGTTCCCTATATTTTGCTACGGTACGGCGAGCAATTGTATATCCTTTTTCCTGTAAGATCTCAGTCAGTTTATCATCGGGCAGAGGTTTATGCTTATCCTCGGCATCGATACTCTCCTGAAGGATTTTCTTGACCTCTCTAGATGATATATCTTCGCCATCGTTACTCTGAGCCTTTTCGGTAAAGAAGTATTTCAGGGAATATATTCCAAAAGGAGTCTGTGCGTATTTGCTATTTGTTACGCGAGAAATGGTACTGACATCGAGATTAGTTTTTTCTGCGATATCCTTAAGGATCATAGGGCGCAATTTCTTCTCGTCGCCATCGATAAAATATTCCCCTTGGAAATCCATTATTGCCTGCATAACTATGCGCAATGTATTGCGGCGTTGTTTGATGGCATCTATGAACCACTTAGCGGAATCGAGTTTTTGGCGTACGAACTGAACTGCCTCTTTCTGTTCGCTTGACTGGTTGTCCTTATTGCGGGAGTACTCCTCGAGCATTTCTGTGTATGTGCGAGAGAGGTGCAATTCGGGTTCTGAGCGTCTATTGAGGCGGAAAGACAACTTGTTATCCTCGTATTCGATTATGAAATCGGGTACGATAGCTTGGGAAGTCTTGACTATAGCTCCGCTATAAACGCTACCAGGTTTAGGGTTGAGGTGTAGGATTTCCTCTACGGCGTCGCGTAGGTCTTCTTTATCCTCAATACCCAGTTTTTTCTCTATTTTGTCGTAATGCTTCTTAGTGAACTCCTCGAAGCACTGGTCGAGCACATCGTATGCCAGTTTATTGATAGGGTCCTGCAAGCTTTTGCCCTTCATTTGGAGCAACAAACATTCTCGGAGATCGCGTGCGCCCACACCCAGGGGGTCGAAACGCTGGACCACCTCCAGTACTCGTTCGATAGTATCCACTTCGACATCGTTGTTTGTTGCGAAAGATATATCGTCGGCCATTTGTTCCACCTCTCGGCGCAAGTAGCCATCCTCGTCGATATTACCTATAATGTAGTGAGCTATCTGTTCCTCCTCCTCGGTAAACGACTGCAGGCCTATTTGTTCCTCGAGGTGTTCGAGGAAGCTCATGCCCTCTGACACAGGTACTTCGTCCTTTTGGTCGTCGGGGGAGAAGTTATTTGACTGGAGTTTGTATGCTGGGGTATCCTGTTCGAGACGCAGATACTCCTCGATAGATGTTTCGCGAGGGCTTTCGGAAGGGGTATCCTCGATGTTATCCATTGGCCCGTCATCGCTTTCATCGTGATGTTCAACAGGGTCTATTTCGAGCACAGGATTCTGTTCGAGTTCCTCCTTGATGCGTTGTTCCAACTGCACCGCTGGGATCTCGATCAGTTTCATTATCTGAATTTGTAGCGGCGAAAGACGCTGCTGCAATTTCTGTTGAAGACTCTGATTGATACCTGCCACTGCTACTTATTTTGAATTATCTAATTCACAAAGATACATACAAAAGCGGAAAAAGAGTCACACTATTAAATCTTTTTCCGCCAATATATCGAAGCCCTTTTTATTAAGCGGCTAGTATGAGGCTGTATTAAGGGAGGTATAAGCCAGTGTTAAGGTTGCTCGCAATTTTTTTATATAATTACCAGTCGATCTCCTGTATGTTGTGAGCTTTCAGGTAAGCATTGGCTCTGCTAAAATGTTTGCATCCGAAGAAACCGCGGTAAGCGGAGAGGGGGGAAGGGTGGACGGCAGTCAGTACGCAATGCTTATTTTGGTCGATGAGGGCTGCTTTTTTTATGGCATAGCTTCCCCACAAGAGGAATACCAAGTTTTCCTTTTCGGCCTGGAGGCGTGATATGACATTATCGGTGAAAGTTTCCCAGCCCTTACCCTGGTGAGAACCAGCCTGATGGGCGCGTACGGTGAGGGTAGCATTGAGGAGGAGGACACCTTGGTCGGCCCACCGTTCGAGGTTGCCGCTCAGAGGCATAGGTTTACCCATATCAGCTTCCACCTCCTTGAAGATATTTATGAGAGAAGGAGGGAATTTTATACCATCGTTGACAGAGAAGCACAGACCGTGAGCTTGGTTGATATCGTGATAAGGGTCCTGACCGAGTATTACCACCTTAGTTTTTGCTACGGGGCAGCGGTCGAACGCATTAAAAATCTGTTTAGCAGGAGGGAAGATTTGCGTTTGAGCGTACTCAGACTTTACGAACTGAGTCAGTTGCTCGAAATATGGGCTATCAAATTCAGGCTGCAATAGATGTTTCCAGCTCTCCTCTATCTTTACTTCCATTATTTCTCCACGTTTATGTTAGGGGCTATAGTAATTATAGCCTTCAAGAAAGAATCCCTATCCAAGGGGCATGGGCAGATGATATACTCTTTGCCATAATCTATCCTTATATACTCGTCCCATTTCTTTTTAGTAGGGAAACTTATTTTAGTAATATCGGACAAATCGGCTCTTTTTTTAGGGAAGATACCACGTCGGTATATCACCTGGGAGTCGGTAATCACCAATGTTTTCCAGACAGAATCCAAGATGGTATTCAAGGCCAAGAAGCCCAAGAAGCATCGAGCCACCACCGTCATAGTCTCTTCGGCGTTGGGGATAGATAAGAAGGCGATAGCAGCTACCGCTATAGCTGCTATCACTGCCATTATATCTAACCAAGTATATTTCAGTCGGAACGTCATAATATTTACAGATGTCAGATATTAGAACAAAGTCTGTTCCTTCTCCTCCTCGTCATCGCCTGTAGCCACCTCGAAAGTAAGAGGCACCTCATCGCGAACTGTTGGTATAGTAGGCTCCAATTCGGTGAAGTCCTTTACGGTCCACTGGCCGATACGTTTACCCTTAGCTTTGATACCCTTCTCCTCGATGAATTCGAAAGCCTCGACGATTTCGGCCTCGCGCCATTTATCCGGTCCGCCGTATGTTATTTGGATACGAGGGTGATCCTCGTCGGACAACAACAGCAAGTTGGACTTAGGAGCTTCGGAGATGAAGAGCAGAGGTTTATTAGTAGGGTCGATACGGAAACGCTTGATATAGTTGAGTTTCTTTTCGCCATCGTAGTAGACTGCTGTCCATACCTTGCGGTTGTCGAATTTCTCCATTTTGATGATATTATCCTCGAAATGCTGTTCGAATCCGAATCCTGTGGTATAAAGTTCGCCCTTATTATTGATAACCAGCAAGAGATCGTCGCCGCTAAACTCTCCGATATACTCGCCACGTGCGTCGGGGTTAAGGCGTAGAGTCTCCTTTTCGAAGTAGACCTTACGGCCGCCGAGGGTAGAAACGCCACGTTTTTTGAGGGTAATTTTAAGCAGATCGTTCTTTGTGAGGAGATTACCCTTAGAGTCGCGGCCCTTGATAGCCATATCGGCCATATCGTATTCGAAGACCACGTTGCGCAGTTTAAGTTTCGGTTTCAGGCACACTTTGAGAACCTCGGCCTCGCCATTAGGGTTAGCAGAGAAGTACACCACCTTACTTTTAGGGGTACCCATAGTAATGTTATACTCCTTATCGCGGGTAATACCAGAAACTGCGAAGCGCTTAACGTAGCTGAATCCCGATTCGCCGTCGACGTAAGCGACGTTGTATATTGTACGTTTATCGTTCTTTTTGAATACGGCGATATGCATTACGTTCATACCGATATTGACCTTCTCCTCGACTTTCTTTATGACGTATCGGCCATCGTTGTAGAAGATGATTACGTCATCGAGGTCGGAGCAATCCTGAACGTAATCGCCCTTAACCTTAGCGGCAGCGTATCCCATGAAGCCATCCTCGCGGTTGATATACAATTTTTGGTTTTGTATAGCCACCTTAGCCACCTCGATATTATCGAAAGAGCGGATTTCGGTCAGGCGAGGGTAGTCCTTACCATATTTTTTCTTGATAGACTTGAAGTAATCGATAGTATAATCCACAATGCCCTCGATTTTCTGCATAGTATCCTCCATATCAGCCTTTAGCTGGATGAGTCTATCGTTGGCTGCGTCGGAATTAAAGCGGAGTATACGAGCCATACGGATTTCGAGGAGGTGGAGGAGGTCGTCCTTAGTCACCTCGCGGATACAATCCTTGTAGAAAGGAGATAAGCGCTTATCGATGTGAGCTACAGCCTCGTCATTGGATTTTGCCTGTTCGAATTCGGCATCCTTATAGACGCGCTGTTCGATAAACAATTTTTCGAGAGATAGGGTGAGGGCTGCATCGCGCAACTCGTCGTACTTTATTTCCAGCTCCTGCTTAAGGAGGTTGAGGGTACGATCGGTAGAATGGCGAAGGATTTCGCTCACCGTCATGAAGCGAGGAGTCTTGTTATCGATTACGCAAGCGTTAGGAGAGATTGATATTTCGCAATCTGTGAAAGCGTAGAGGGCGTCGATAGTCTTATCAGGGGAGACTCCGGCGTGGAGAGTGAGGACGATTTCTGCAGTAGCAGAAGTTATATCGTCGATGCTCTTGATTTTTATTTTACCCTTATCGCTAGCAGAGCGGATGCTCTCGATGAGGGAGCCCGTAGTGCAAGTATAAGGTATCTCTGTGATAGACAATGTCTTAGAGTCGACCTTATTAATCTTAGCGCGGATACGTACCGAGCCACCTCGGAGGCCGTCGTTGTATTTAGCCACATCAATCTGGCCGCCAGTAGGGAAATCAGGATATATTTCAAAAGGCTCATCCCTCAAAATAGATATAGACGCGTCTATAAGCTCGTTGAAGTTATGAGGCAAGATTTTAGAAGCGAGGCCTACGGCGATACCCTCCACCCCCTGAGCTAGGAGGAGAGGGAACTTCATAGGGAGAGTTACAGGCTCCTCGTTACGGCCATCGTAAGAAAGTTGCCATACGGTAGTCTTAGGGTTGAAAGCCACATCCTGGGCGAATTTAGTCAGTCGCCCCTCGATATAACGGGCAGCGGCAGCCTCATCACCTGTGAGAATATTACCCCAGTTACCCTGGGTATCCACGAGGAGATTTTTCTGACCCAGTTGGACTAGGGCTGCATATATAGAGGCATCGCCATGAGGGTGATACTTCATGGTTTCGCCCACGATATTAGCCACCTTATTATATCGGCCATCATCCATTTTGTTCATCACGTGCATTACGCGGCGCTGAACAGGTTTGAGACCATCCTCTATATTAGGTACGGCGCGGTCGAGAATAACGTAAGAAGCATAGTCGAGGAACCATGTCTTGTACATACCATGGATCTGGCTATGTTGAGCCATGTTGCCTATGCTAAGCTCCTGTGCGATTTCATCGGCATTAGCCTCGCCCATAATCTCTTCGTTCTGATCGTCTTCTATATTATTTATATCGTCACTCATAATGCTCTTGATAAGGGTGGTTAGTAAATCTGGTCTTCTACGAGGTCCTCCTCGACTACCAAGTTATCGATGATAAACTGTTGGCGTGTAGGGGTATTCTTACCCATATAGAACGTCAGCAGCTCCTTTATATTATCGGCGGTGTGCATAGTCACCTGGTCGAGGCGCATGCCCTCGCCTATAAACTCCTTGAACTCCTGCCAGTCGATCTCACCGAGACCTTTGAATCGGGTAATTTCCGGTTTAGGCCCCAGAGCCTTGATAGCCTTTTCTCGTTCCTCCTCCGAGTAGCAATATTGGGTTTTCTTCTTATTACGTACGCGGAAAAGAGGCGTCTGAAGGATGAAAAGGTGGCCCTCCTTGATGACATCAGGGAAGAACTGGAGGAAGAAAGTGATCATAAGGAGGCGGATATGCATACCGTCGACATCCGCATCGGTAGCGATGATAACCTTATTATAGCGGAGGTTATCCATACCCTCCTCTATATTCAGGGCCGCCTGGAGGAGGAAGAACTCCTCGTTTTTGTAAACTATATCACGTTTAAGGCCGAAAGTATTCAGAGGTTTACCGCGTAGGCTAAAGACAGCCTGGTAGTTGGCGTTACGAGCCTTAGTTATAGAACCCGACGCAGAATTACCCTCGGTAATAAATATTGAAGTCTCCTCGCGAGGGTCGGCCTCATTCTCCTTCACCTTCTTGGGGTCGGACAAGTGCCAACGGCAGTCGCGCAATTTCTTATTATTAAGGTTAGCCTTCTTAGCCTTCTCCTTAGCCTCCTTTTGGATTTTAGAGATAGACTTACGGTCGGCCTCTGAGCTTACTATTTTATCCTGGAGAGCCTTAGCTGTTTCGGGATTACGGTGGAGGAAGTTATCGAACTGTTCGCCGATGAAATCCATTGTATAGCTACGGATAGAGACGCCATCCTTAGGGCTCATATCCTTAGAACCCAGTTTTGTTTTAGTCTGCGATTCGAATACAGGCTCCTGGACGCGGATGCTCACTACAGCGGAGATACCCATACGGATATCGTTGACATCGTACTCCTTTTTGTAGAATTCGCGAACAGTTTTAGCGAGGGCTTCCTTGAAAGCTGCGAGATGGGTACCGCCCTGAGTTGTATGCTGTCCATTTACGAAAGTATAGTAATCCTCGGAATAAGCTGTTGTATGAGTCATAGCTATTTCGAGGTCCTTTGTCTCCAGGTGGACGATAGGGTAGAGCATCTCCTCGCGGATATTGTCTCTCAGCAGATCCACGATACCCTCTTTAGACACGTATGGGGTACCGTTGAGGACCATTTTAAGACCCTTATTGAGGTAGGTATAATTCTTGAGCATTTGTACCACGAAATCCAGGTGGTACGAATAGTTCTCGAAAATTGTATTATCCACTATATACGACACGCGGGTACCATTCTTCTCGTTAGTATTCTGGAGGTCATACTCCTTGACCAGTTTACCGCGAGAAAATTCGGCGCGTTTCATTTTACCATCGCGCACAGACTCCACGACGAAGCTAGTAGAGAGGGCGTTAACCGCCTTACTACCTACGCCATTGAGGCCAATAGATTTCTGGAAGGCGTCGGAATCGTATTTACCGCCAGTATTCATTTTACTGACTACGTCAACCACTTTACCCAAAGGGATACCGCGGCCGTAGTCGCGAATAGTCACTTTATCGTCGACGATATTCACCTCGATTTGTTTGCCATTGCCCATCATGAACTCATCGATAGAGTTATCGATGATCTCCTTTATGAGGACGTATATACCATCGTCCTGATATTGACCGTCGCCGAGCTTTCCGATATACATACCTGGACGGCGGCGTATATGTTCATGCCATTCGAGTGTCTTGATGTTGTCTTCGTTATAGCTAACTCCCTGTAGCGTTTCGTCTATCTCTGCCATAAAAACAAATTGGGTAATTGCGGTTGTAAAGATATTTTAACGGCAAATGTATTAAATATTTCCAATAGGGGGAAGTGAGGCTGTGTTTTTTTGTTTTTATGGTGAGGTGTATCAGGGAGGTGGGAGGTGGATAGTCATTGGCAAGCAATAACGAGAGTACGGTGTAGTTAGTTGCTGTATACGGGGAAGTATAAGGTTGCTCGCAATTTTTTTTTGTTGGGGGTGGATTTTTGGGTGATTTTTGTTGTGTTTGGCTGAGTTTTTTGTTATATTTGCGCGCATATAAACTGTATATACTAATGGCCCGAATAGAGATAACGCACAAATGTGTGACTATAGCGAGGGAGATGACGCGTAGAGGCTCAAGGAGTCTGGCGGAAGGGACCTCGATTTTTATTAAGCGATGCTATGGTACGTATCGCATGATACAAGTGGATGTGACTCAGAGACAGAGAGATAGTCGAGATCTGTTTGCTGAAGCGCAGAAGTTGGCCAAGGCAGATTTGGCAAAAATCGGAAGAAAAGAGTATTGGGAATTGTGGGCTTTGGAGCATGGAATTAAGGGTGCTCACAGAGCTGCTGTGTCGTGGTATTATAAGAAGTTGAAATCAGAGAAAGAGAAAGCAAGCGACTACTCCAATCTAGCCTTCATCCAGCCGCGTCCACGCAGACGGATTAAGAATATCAATCCGCGGAAGCAAAGTTCGATACACATGGCAGTCCATACGCCATTGAGGCCCCAAATAGGAGCCAGGTACCATGCCAGGGTAAGGCGTACGCCCCACATAGAGATGAAGTTCATGAGGCAAGGCTTCAGTGTATCGCCGGCGCCTACGAATACGCCGTATGCTACGATACTAGCGGCGAACATAGGTTCGGCCCAAGCCTCGATGCGCAGAGCCATAGTGCCCAGGTCGACGATCTCCTGTACGGGAGAGAGCAAAGACATCATGAATGGGGCGCAGAAGTACATTATGACCCCCATGAAAGACATTATGGCCATACCCAGAGCCACTGTGATGAAGCCGAAGCGGCGAGTAAGCTCCAGGCGTTTAGCGCCTATGCTCTGTCCGATGAGGGTAGTAGCTGCGTCTGCTATACCGTAGCCAGGCATATAGCACAAGCTCTCGGCGGTAACGGCGAAGCTATTAGCTGCGATGCTCATGACGCCAAGGGGGGCTACGATGGCTGTAGACAAGACCTGAGCGCTACACATGACCACATGTTCGAGGCCCATAGGCATACTGATTTTTATAGCCTTGCGGAGAGTAGCGCGAGTAGGGAGGTAGGAACGTTTAGCTCCGCGAGTAAGGACATCCTTATTAGCGCGGCGGCCGAATACGCTCAGCTCCTTGGAGCGAGTAAGCAAGTAGAAGGTAAGGAATACAGCGGTAACCACGTGAGCCAAGGCAGTAGCCAAGGCTGCGCCCATCACGCCCATATTGGCGCTCCAGATACTAAATTCGAATCCGCACACGTTATAGTGGTGATTAGGGAATATCAAGAGCCAGTTGAACAAGACATCCATGGCGCACATGATGACGCTAGCCATGCTAGGGATCTGCATATTGCCGCTACAACGCAGCATGCCACCAGACAACTGGTACATTTGGGCGGCGGGCAATGCGGCAGAATAGACGAAGAAATAGGCAGTAGCGTCGCTGCATATCTCCTCTGTGCCGCCCAGCCATACGGGGAGGAAGGGGCTGATAGCCATGCTACATACCGACATGACGCCGATGAACAAGAGGCAAGATACGAAAGCCTGTCGCATGACGAGGCGGGCATCCTCGAAGCGTTTAGCCCCTATTTTCTGAGCCACCTGCACGGTAAAACCAGAAGCAGCTGCCATACAAAGGCCACCTATGAGCCATGTAGCGCTAGCCATAAGGCCTACTGACGCGCTAGGGTTGGCGCCCAAGCTACCCAGCATAGAAGCGTCGATATACTGCATGAGTATAGACGAAAGTTGTGCGAAGATAGCAGGCAGAGACAACTGGGCAGTCAGTGCGAGTTGCTGTCTAGTTGTCAAGCTTTCGCCCTCGCGGATACGAGAAAGCAGCTTTTGGGTATTTGGCAGTAATTTCAAATGCAGGTCACTTTTAGGATGCGAAGTTCTAAAAAAATATCACAAATAAAGCTCATGATGACAAAAAATAACCTATATTTGTATGTAAGCAGCTAAAATGTGCATGGAATAAAGTGTTAAAAACAAGTTCAAGCTATAGGATAACATGCTAACCGATGAACTTCGCAAATATTTCGGCTTTGATTCTTTCAAGGGAAATCAGGAAGAGATAATAAACAATCTGATGAAGGGCAAGGATACGTTTGTACTCATGCCTACGGGTGGCGGCAAGTCGCTATGTTATCAGTTGCCAGCCATGATACTTCCTGGTACGGCTATTGTTGTATCTCCGCTTATAGCGCTGATGAAGAATCAGGTAGATGCGATCAGGGGATATGCTTCGCACCCTGGTGTAGCGCACTTTATGAATTCGTCGTTGAACAAAGCGCAGATAACGCAAGTGAAGGACGATGTATTAGCTGGGGTGACCAAGTTGCTCTATGTGGCACCTGAGTCGCTCACGAAAGAAGAGAATGTACAGTTTCTGAGGCAGATAAAGATATCGTTTTATGCAATAGACGAGGCTCACTGTATATCGGAGTGGGGGCATGATTTTCGTCCGGAGTATAGGCGTATACGTCCGATAGTAGAAGAGATAGGTGTAGCTCCTATCATTGCATTGACGGCCACAGCCACGCCTAAGGTACAAGTTGACATACAAAAGAATCTAGGCATGATGAATGCCACGGTATTCAAGTCGTCGTTCAACCGTCCCAATCTATTTTATGAGATCAGGCCGAAGGGCAATGAGCAGTCGGAGATTGTAAAGATACTCAAGAGCAATCCCGGCAAGAGTGCCATTATATACTGTCTATCCCGTCGCAGGGTAGAGCAGATGACTGAGTTTTTGGCGGTTAACGGTATTAAGGCGTTGCCTTACCATGCAGGTTTGGATGCTGCTACCAGGGCTGCGAACCAAGACAAGTTCCAGATGGAAGAGGCGGATGTGGTATGTGCCACTATAGCCTTTGGCATGGGTATAGACAAGCCAGACGTAAGATTTGTGATACACTACGACATCCCTAAGAGTCTGGAAGGGTACTATCAGGAGACTGGCAGGGCAGGACGAGACGGTGGTGACGGGCGTTGTATTGCATTTTACTCATATAAAGACATCCAGAAGCTAGAGAAGTTTTTGCAGAACAAGTCGGCCTCTGAGCAAGAAGTCGGCAAGCAGCTTCTAGCCGAGACCATATCCTATGCGGAAAGTTCGAACTGCAGGCGTCGTATACTTTTGAACTATTTTGGGGAAGAATATACGGTAGACAACTGTGGTATGTGTGACAACTGCAAGAATCCGAAAGAGAAGTTCAATGCCAAGGAGAGTGTTGCCACGTTGCTAGAGGTAGTAGAAGAGCTATCGGGCAAGTTGAAAGCCGAGCAGTTGGTAGACTTCCTCACAGGGCGAGCCACTGACGTGATGAAGAGTTACAAGCACTCGCAGCACGATTTGTTTGGCTGTGGCAAGGATAAAGAAGGCAGGTACTGGATGAGTATTGTAAGGCAATCGGTAGTAGAAGGCCTTTTGAAGAAAGACATAGAATCGTACGGCACGATAAAATTGACATCAGCAGGCAAGTCGTTCCTTGACAAGCCGGCACCTATATACTATACCCTAGACAGGGAGTTCAACAATGCCGAAGAAGAGAATACGGCAGGTGGTGGCAGTATGACGGGCACATCGGCACTAGATGATGTGCTATATCAGCAGCTCAAGTCGCTCCGCAAGTCGGAAGGCGTAAAGCTAGGTCTTTTGCCACACGTTATATTCTCGGACCCTCAGTTGGACGCCATGGCCACGTTCTATCCTATTACATTAGGAGAATTGCAGACCATACCTGGAGTCAATGAAGGTAAGGCCAACAAATTTGGTCAGCCATTCATAGAGCTTATAGCCAAGTATGTAGAAGAGAACGAGATAGAGCGTCAGATGGAGACTGTGGTAAAGAATGTGCCGCAGAAATCCAAGAATAAGACAGAGATAATAAAGTACCTAGACAGGCGAATCAGCCTAGAAGACATTGCGAGCAGTATAGGGCTCTCGATGGAAGAACTTATAAAGGAGATGGAGAGCATTGTCTACAATGGTACAAAGCTGAATATAGATTACTACCTAAAGCAGATTATGGATGAATCCGATGTCAAGGAGCTCTTCAGTTACTTTGAGGAGTCGGAAGACGATGGAATCCATAAGGCCATGGAAGAATTTGACGGAGCGTATGAAGAGAACGAGTTACGACTTGTTCGCATAAAGTATGTTTCGGAGGTAGCTAACTAATAAACCACGAAAGCGACTATAGTTGTGTTAGAATATTTCCGATCGGCTGCGCCCAAGTGGCGGCAATACAGAAAGAATCGCAGTTACTATTGGGATTCCATCACCAAGTATATAAGTTACTATATCCATCCATCCAGTTCGGTACTTGAGATAGGGTGTGGTACTGGTGAGTTGTTGGGGCAGTTGGACGCCAAGCGTCGTGTTGGCATAGACTTCTGTGACGAATTGGTACTTCAAGGCAAGGAAGCCTTTCCTGGGGTAGAATTTCACACCATGTCGGCAGAAGAATTTGACCTTAGGGGAGAGACATTTGACGTTATTATACTATCCAACCTTACGGGGTTCCTCAAAGATGTACAGAAAGTATTTGAGAGGCTGCACACGGTATGTCACGCAGATACTCGAATAATAATAACCTCGTACAACAGGCTATGGGAGCCGTTGATAAAGTTTGCGGAATTATTAGGTATAAAGCGCAAGACCCCGCAGCAGAACTGGCTTTCGGTGCATGACATACAAAATATGCTCTATCTGGCAGGGTTTGACACCTACAGAGTGAACAGTTCGACGTTGGTACCCATATATATACCATTGGTATCGGCGTTTTGCAACAGGGTACTATCGCATTTACCATTCTTCAATATATTTTCTCTCAACAGATATTTCTTTGCCAGGTCGGTACCAAAGATTACAGAAGAAGAGGCGAAGAGCAGGTACAGTGTATCGGTACTTGTGCCAGCCAGGAATGAGAGTGGCAATATAAGGAATGCCATAGAGCGCATACCAGACATGGGCAGTCACACACAGATAATATTCTGTGAAGGCAATTCGACGGACGATACATGGGAGACCATACAGAAGCTCAAGGGAGAATATCCAGAGAAAGACATACATATACTTCAGCAGAAAGGCAAAGGCAAAGGAGATGCTGTGCGATGTGGGTATGCTGAAGCGACCGGTGATGTGCTGATGATATTAGATGCCGATCTGACGGTAAGGCCAGAAGACCTACCAAAATTTTACATGGCCATAGCCACCGGCAAAGGTGAATTTATCAATGGGGTGAGGTTGGTGTACCCTATGGAAGAGGGGGCGATGCGTACGCTCAACACTATAGGCAATCATTTCTTCTCGCTATTATTCTCGTGGATACTTGAGACTCCGGTAAAAGACACCCTATGTGGTACCAAGGTAATGACCAGGGGAAACTGGTTGAAGTTGACAGAAGGCAGGAAGTTCTTTGGAGACTTTGATCCATTTGGTGATTTTGACATGCTTTTTGGGGCGCATAAGCTCAACCTAAAGATAGTAGATTTACCCATACGCTATCAAGAGAGGGTTTATGGCGACACCAATATATCAAGGTTTTCTCACGGTTGGCTGTTGCTCAGGATGAGTGCTTTTGCGGCCAGCAAGATAAGATTTAGATAACAACACTCAATAAAGATCATGAATAAAGCAATTTTTCCAGGTTCATTTGATCCATTTACAGTAGGGCATGAGAATATTGTTCTCAGGGGTCTTAATATATTTGACCACATAGTGGTTGCTGTAGGTATAAACAGTGAGAAGCGAGGAATGTTCACTATGGAGCAGCGACTACACTTTATAAAAGAGACGTTTAAGAACGAGCCACGAGTTACGGTAGAGACGTACAGTGGGTTGACTGTAGAATTTGCGCAGAAGATAGGCTGTACGCATATTCTAAGAGGGTTGCGCACGTCGGCCGACTTTGAATTTGAGAGAGCCATAGCGCAAGTCAACAAGCAGATGTCGGGATTAGACACCTCCTTTCTACTCTGTGTTCCGGAGCACACGCCTGTAAACAGTTCCATAGTTAGGGACATACTGCTTCATCATGGAGATGCCTCGATGTATGTACCAAAAGCCATAAGAGCTGAGATACGCAGGATAGCCAAGCAGCGGTAATGCTACTTTTCACGACAGCCAGATGTATCTCTTGTGGAGCTCTGCTCACGAGAGATGAGAATGCGTTATGTCTATGTTGCAAGCAAAAGATGGCGCGTTCGTATATGTTGCCCTGTACCGACAATATATCGGAGCAGCGTATGGGGGCGTTATTTGCTGTTGAGTGGGCGTACAGTCACTATATTTTTTCGAAAGGGGAGAGTATAGTGAGGAAGGTAGTTCATGAATTTAAGTATCATCGCAATCCGAAGTTGGCCTATGAGATGGGCGTAGAAGTAGGGGCACATATAAAGGACAATGGTATGATGCACCTATGTGACTTGCTATTACCGGTACCTATCAGTTGGAGGCGCAAGCTCACCAGGGGGTACAATCAAGCTGCAGAATTTGCCAAGGGGATATCAGACGTCACGGGGATAGAGATGCGGACGGACATTTTAAAGAGGCGGTCGTGGGCCTCGTCGCAATCATCGAGGAATGCAGAGCAAAGGAAGAATGCCATGGGGGAGAATGCCTTTGAGGCGAAGAAAGGTATAGATATAGAAGGTAGGAAAGTAGTAATAGTAGATGATGTGTTGACCACAGGCTCGACGTTGGCTGCGTGTTGCAAGGCGTTGAGAGAGCTAGGAGATGGATTTGAGATAGGGGTTGTTACTTTTTCGGTAGACGAGTAGGAAATGTTTTTCTTTGTTTCGCTCGAAATAAAAAAGACTAGACGAACTGAAAATAATCCGTCTAGTCTTAGGCTGTTCTATTATGAAGTTAAATAGATTTACTTAGAAAGGCCTTCGGCCCAACCGCCGTAAGCAGGCTTACGATCGTAAGAGTTAAGGTAGAAGAGACCAACTGGTTCGTTGGCACGCCAGCCTGAGTTTGCTGGAGAGTCGGTGATTGTCCACTGGCAGATACCATATTGCTGTTCGACAGGGATTACACGGAAATACTCCTCAATAATCCACTGATAGTAATCGGCCATTTCCTTCTCAAGTTCGAAATTCATCTGAGAAGTAGTGTATTTCTTGCCGCTGAAAGACTCCTGCTGAGTGTCGGCCACGCCCATATCAAGTTCCGATACACGACAAAGTTTACCCGTTTTAGCCATCAACTCGAACATACGGGTAATAGCCTTCTTCTGGTTCTCCTGATCGTTCTTATTGCGGTAGTAGTTGATATGCATCTGAGTACCGATACCATCGATTTGGGCTCCACCCTTTTCCCATACGCCAATCCAGTAGATGAGAGACTCCAGTTTCTTGTTGTTGTCCCATGTACTCTCGAGGTTGTAGTCGTTGATGAAGAGTTTAAGATCGTTAGGGTCGGTGCCTTCAACGGCGGCATAAGCCTCGCGAGCCACTCTTTCGGCGATGACGCCGTAGTTCTCAGCGCCCAGGTAATCCTGCCAGAAGAAGTTAGAACCGCCGACATCCCATGAGCCGCTATTCTGCTGTTTAGCGTTCTGCAGTTCATAGTAACCGTTTACGTTACCGCCACCCGATACAGCCTCGTTGATGAGGTCCCAGGCTTTAACCTTACCCTGGGTAGCATTCATCATGCCATTCATCCAGCTCTTCATAGCCCACACAAGGGTATCGACAGTCTCTTGTTTTGTCAAAGGAATTTTCTCGATACTCTCGGCAGAAAGAGTCATTTGATCGATGTATACGCTACCCACGATATCGCCGAAGTTGACCAAGAAGCGAGTAGCTTTAGGGCCCGAGATAACCGTTGAGACCTCGAACTCCTGATATTCAGTTGTAAGGCTCAATGCTGGGAAGTTTCCGCAACTTGGGTACCCCTCATCAGGGCTTGGGTTTTGGAATCCGATGCTAAATGAATAATCCTGGCTAGCCTTAGCCTTGATCTTAAGGGTCATCTTGGTGTCTTGAGGAATCAAGTCGCCATCTATAGCAGCTTGAGAGCTCCACGAATTACCCTCTGCGGTATTTTTAAGAACCAATGCGCCATCTGCGATGCTACGGCTTGAGTTATCGCCCCAGCCATTGATCATCTGGCTATCATCGGAGAAATCGTAGTTGTATATAACCTTCATTTCGCCGGAACCTGTAGACTGGACCTTGCCTGATATGAGGGAACCCAGCCAGTTGACAGGCTGTTGAGAGTGCCACAGCAAGGTATGGCCATATATGCTGATGCCAGCCTCCTCGGTAGACTTGACAAAATCCTGTACTCTGGTGAAATTCATGCCACCGTTGTCCCATACGCAAGAAGCCATCTTCATGGCGTTACCTGCTACGACCTCGTCGAAATTCTCCTTAGCGAGGTTGTACAGCTGACCTTTGCTGTTGAAATCTGCCACATCCAGGGCGGCGCTCACCTTGAATGTTGGGTGGGCTGTGCGATCCAAGCACTCCTTGAGAGGCTTATATTCGCTCAGATAAGCATAAGGGTCGGTATTATTTTCGTTACCGTTGTTGTTATTGTTATTACCGGGGCCATTTTCCGGTACAGAAGGGTCGGGATATGTGATCACGACATCGTCATTTTTTGAACAAGCCCCTAGCAGAAGGGTTGTACACAATAATAGTGCAACTTGATTTTTGATAATCATGAGTAATGTTTTATTAATGTTGGTTGTGTATTAATTTTTTATGTAAACGTAAAGGTAGCGTTTCTTTGGTATAAATACAAATATAATGCGGGTTCTACGCGAACGACAAAAACAACGGGATAGATTAAAAACCTAAATCTATCCCGTTGAAGTTCGTTATTGTAGGATTAATACTCATCCTCATTGAAGAAGAAATCTTCGTTACTTGGGTAATCAGGCCAAATATCTTCGATAGTCTCGAATATCTCGCCGTCCTCCTCGATTTCTTGGAGGTTTTCTATTACCTCAAGTGGTGCACCTGATCGTGTTGCGTAATCAATCAACTCATCTTTGGTAGCAGGCCATGGAGCATCCTCCAGTTTGGATGCAAGTTCTAGTGTCCAATACATCTTAGTTTCTTTTTGATTTTTGCGCGAATATACATTTTTTTTCAATTAGTTAGCGACTGATGCAATAAAATATATGTTTTTCAGTCGTAAATAGTTGTGCTATAACCAGTAGCGCTCCACAGGTCGCCATGGAGAGAAAACTCCACCTGTATGGTAAACCTATATGTGATAGCGTTTTTAAGCTGTTTTTTAGCCTCTTGCAATTTGTCTTCGTAGATTACGACGGTGCCATTAGACACAGAATTAGAGTTGACGGCAGCCAGTTCGACGCCCGTGTTGTTGTTTTCGTTGTCGGTCAATCCGATTCTAGTGTGATGAACTATGGCGTTTTTGGGTAAGACGAAGCTATACTTGAGAGCGTAAGCGTTGTTGGCCGTCTTATACTCCTTATCGATATTCAAAGAAAGGTGGATATCCTCTGGGATTTCGTCCTCGGGGTTGTGTTCATCCTCCAACTTAAAGGAATAGAGTGAATTATCTATATCGTTGTAGATGACGCGGATCATTTGGCTCTCGTTGGCTGTATGCAACACTATTCGTCCCCTGTTATCGATTTCGGTAGGGATTCCATAGCGGGTACACCCAGTAAGATTGATAAGATCTTTATTTGCAGACGGCGAAGAAGAGATATTGATTAATATATCACCACCTTCGCTTTCGAAGTCGGCCATCCAAACGTGGGTCTTAGAGCTATTAGAGCATCTTTTCATCACATTCTTACCATGATTGACCCACAAGAAGAGGTTTTTATAGTTAGATACCAACTTATCGTCGATTTTTTCGATAGACACCTTCTCTTTTGTAAGGGAAAGAGAGATACGGTATGTGCCCTCGGAATTGACTTTGAAATGGGTAGAGCTACCTACATTGTGAGCCGTTTCGCCAGGATAGTCCCCTGCGCCGAACTGTTCATCCCAAGAGTAGAAATCCCTAAGCATTTTGAATCCCGCATTAGTATCGAAGAAGTCGGAGAACTGCAAAGACGTAGAATCGACGATACACATAGGAACCATTCCATTACCGATGTTTTTGCCGTCGCTATTCACCCAAGAGCCGTCGCCTACTCCGTTACCTATCATATAGTACATACTAATCTTGCCCTTATTGGTAGCGGTAATAAGAGAATCGACAGGTAAACTATAATAATTCATAGCCTCGTCGAACTTATGGCCCAAGATAGAGCCACCCTTCCACTGCCACAAGTAATCGTTATCGCCGCCGAAGCAATTGAAACGGATGAGGTCGGTACGGCGTCGTCCCTCGAAGTAGAACTCCCTAGCCCACTCATCCAATATAGCGTAACCCATATTGTCTATAGAAGATATAGGGAGAGCGTTGGCGCGTTGGCGGACGATGTTGATATTTTTAAGAGCCTCATTATCATTACCCAATCTCCATTCAGACTCTGCCAAGGTAAGGTAAGTTTCGGCCAGGCGGAAAAGAGGGAAATCTGTAGATGCTGTTTGAGGCAGATCGGTAATTTGTGCGGATGCGCTATTCAAGTTATTGAACTTTACGGTAGAGAAACCATAATAGAAAGCACGTCTTACGCGGCAGCTCAGTTGGCGGTTGAGCGATTGGAACAAAGCTCTATCATCGTGAGCCCACTCCACCATGGTAGGGTAGAGAGCCTCGAAAGGGATACTATCAGGCAAGAACTTTTCGATAAGATTAGCCCTTGCGCGGTTACCGGACCAAGGTTGGGTTACTCCCAGGTTGTTGATATTAGGGAGGAATTTAGTATCGTAATGATAAGTACTACAAATAAGGTACGTTGTTCCGTTCCAGTCGGAGATAGAGCGAGAATCGTATCTTATAGGGAATACTATTTCGCAACTAGAGCCATTGCTACCATTATCGCCAGCGAACAACTGTTGGTATCCGCTCCAAGAAATGTTCATAGAAGAATTGTACAGAGGTATGGTAGACAACTTATAAGGTCCGCCAAGGATTTCGCGAGCGATATCAGCCGCTTTATCCCATTGAGGCACACCTATATACGTTGTGGCATTCAGGTAGAGGCGGTCGAGCAGCATCAGAGCGGCCGTTTTATTAGCTCTACCATAAGCCGAGTCGAAATCGGAAGTGCTCTTACCATCGGGCAAGAAAGGCAAAGACTCTATCAGTTCGTGCTCGATGAAACTATATAACTCCTCTTTAGGAGATATGTCTACGTTATTATCGGTATGGAATTTAAATATTGGTGCTTTACCGAAGAGATCCAAGAGGTAGTAATAGTTTAGAGCTCTCAAGAATCTCATTTCGGCCTGTTTAGTTTCGGACTCCGAAGCAAATTTGTGGAGGTACTTATTACAAATCAATATTCCGCAAATCAATCTCATGTACATACCCTCGGCAGGCTTAAGATTGCCCGACACTCTATCCAGTTGGTTGATGTTGATCTGGTCTATACCCGAGTTATCCCATGCGCACATAGAGATATCGGTACACATATCGTTGAGGGTAAAAAGTTGGCGAATGAAAGCAGAAGCCTCGGCGGAGACATACTTTATATTGCAATCGTGCCAAAAGGCAGAGCCCAGAACAGGGTCGTTGCTGGTAACGGCGAAATTATTATATGCCCGTTCGTAGAGGGTATCGGCGTTTTCGCTAGCCAAGGCAGGAGCGCAAAGGTTTGTTGCGTAGAACATCTGGCTTCTCTGCTCTGTACTATTATGAGAGCAAGCTACGAGTACAGAACAAAGCAATATAAAAAGTGTTGCTATATGTGCCAGTGTTTTTGTCATGTTTGATTAACAATAATTTAATAAGTATACGTAGCTGCGTTAAAAAGTGTTGCACTTTTACCTCTAGTTTAATAGTCAAGAAAGGTAAAAAGAAGGTAGAATAAAAGTATATGTCTGTGTCCTTTCTGCATATATAGAAGTATAAGGTTGCTCGCAAATTTTTTATTTAGAGCAAAGGGTAGGTAGGGAGAATTTCGGTATACATTATTGGATTAGTCATGTTAATATATATTCAAAAATGATTATATTTGCTCCCTATAACAACCAAACATCAAGCAAATATTTAGTCGATTATGTCAAATAACCTTATTACTGTTCGTGCTTGGGTTGTTGGCCTATTTGTGGGTTTAGCAACACTATCATCATGCACTAAGCGTGGTGTGGAGCAGGACAATCGTGGTATAGTTGCCACACTATCAAAGGAGAAGGTACGCATTGAGGTACTAGCTCCAGACATTGTGCATGTAAGTGCGGTGCCAGTAGGTTCGAAATTTTCAACCGTTCCAAGTCTTATTGCGGTAGAGCAGAAATACGATGTGCCATTTGATGTTGAAGATGGGGAAAGGCAAGTAGTCATCAAGACATCGGAGTTGGCGGTCACATTGAACAAAGAGACAGGGAAAGTATCGTATGCAGACAAATCGGGCAATCAGATAATTTCGGAAAATGAGCGTACATATTCGCCAATAGAGGTAGAAGGTACGAAAGCATATACTGTTCGTCAGGTTTGGGACACACCAGAAGACGAAGCGCTATATGGACTTGGTCAGCATCAAGCAGACGAGTGGAATTATAAGGGGCGCAATGAAGATTTGTTTCAGTACAACACCAAGGTATCTGTACCGATCATAGTATCGAGCAAGAACTATGCTATACTCTGGGACAACTATTCGTACAGTAAGTTTGGTGATCCACGAGAGTACCAGCAGTTGGGCAAGGTATTCAAGCTTTATGACAAAGAAGGTGTTGAAGGCGCGTTGACAGGTACCTATAAGCCAGCGCAAGGAGAGACGCTTATCCGCAGAGAAGACTCGTTGTATTTTGAGTATCTTGATCGTGCGAAGCACCTTGACAAGGTAGTGAATACGCCAGAAGAGTTCCAATACTTTGGGTCGAATGTTCTTTTTGAGGGAGAGATAGAGCCATCGGAGTCGGGGCTCTTCCGCTTCAACCTCTACTATGCCGGATATATGAAGATATATATAGACAACCAGTTGGTAGTACCAGAGCGTTGGAGGACGGCATGGAATCCTAATTCCTACAAATTTGCTGTAAATCTTGAGGCCAACAAGAGAGTTCCTCTACGTATAGAGTGGTTGCCAGATGGTTATGTATCATACTGTGGTTTGCGAGTACTCTCTCCAGTAGAAGAGAAGCAGCAGAACAAGGTATCGTTCTGGAGTGAGATGGCAGATGCTGTAGACTACTATTTTATCAAGGGTGAGAATGCTGATGACGTAGTATCGGGATATCGTCAGGTAACAGGCAAGGCCACTATTATGCCAAAGTGGGCTATGGGCTACTGGCAAAGTCGCGAGAGATACAAGACGCAAGCCGAGCTTCTTGACGTATTGCATGAGTTCCGTCAGCGTCAGATTCCTATTGACAATATAGTACAAGACTGGAGTTACTGGGAAGAAGACCAGTGGGGTTCGCACGAGTTTGACAAGCAGAGATTCCCAGATGCCAAGGCTATGGTAGATGAGATTCACAATCAGAATGCGCGTATTATGATTTCTGTATGGCCTAAGTTCTATGCCAACACAGAGCACTATAAAGAGTTTGACAAGAATGGCTGGATGTATCAGCAAGCCATTACGGACTCCATTAAGGACTGGATTGGTCCTGGTTACCTTGGTTCGTTCTATGACGCTTATGCTCCTGGTGCGCGTAAGTTGTTCTGGGATCAGGTAAATGAGCATCTCTATTCATTAGGCTTTGATGCTTGGTGGGTAGATGCCTCAGAGCCAAATGTACGAGACTGTACAGATCTTGAGTATCGCAAGGCTCTTTGTGGGCCTACCTATTATGGTCCATCTGCGAAATACTTCAATGCATACGGTTTGATGCAAGGTCTTGGTTTCTATGAAGGACAGCGTTCGACCAATCCAGATGAGCGCGTATATCTATTGACCCGTTCAGGCTTTGCTGGTCAGCAGAGGAATGCTACATCCACATGGTCGGGAGACATTGCTACCCGTTGGGAAGACATGCGAGCACAAGTTACGGCAGGTTTGAACTTTGCCATTTCCGGTGTTCCATATTGGACGATGGATATTGGCGGATTCTGTGTTGAGTCGCGATATGAGAAGGCGCAGCATATTTTTGATGCTACAGGCAAAGAGAATGAAGACCTCAAGGAGTGGCGTGAGTTGAATGCCCGTTGGTTCCAGTTTGGTGCATTCTGTCCTCTTTACCGTGCACATGGACAGTTCCCGCTCAGAGAGCCTTGGAACATTGCTCCAGCGAAGCATCCTGCATATGAGTCGATAGTATACTATACCAAGCTTAGGTATCAGCTTATGCCATATATTTATACTATGGCTGGAGCTACATATCACAAGGACTACACTATGATGCGTCCTCTTGTGATGGACTTTGGAGCTGATAAGAATGCTCTCAATGTACCATATCAGTATATGTTTGGTAATGCGCTTATGGTTTGTCCTGTTACTTCGTACAACACGAGGAGCCTTGACGTTTATTTCCCAGCAGGAGCTAAATGGTATGACTTCTATACAGGCAAGGCAGTCAGTGATGGTGGCGAGAAGCTCAACGTAGCAGCTCCATACGACAGGATGCCACTATTTGCTAGAAGCGGTCAGATTATTCCTATGGGTCCAGTAATGCAGTGGTCGAGCGAGAAGAAGGCAGACAACCTCACACTTATGGTATTTGCGGGTCAGGATGCTGATTATGAGCTCTATGAAGACGAGGATACCAACTACAACTATGAGAAGGGAGCCTTTGCGACTATTGCCATGCATTATGACGATGCGAGCAAGACCCTTACTATAGCAGACCGCAGTGGTAAGTTTGAGGGTATGCTTGAGAATCGTTCATTCAATGTTGTTTTGGTAGACGGTTCCAACCAGTACAAAGATTTCAATAGCCTTAAGGGTGTTAGTGTAGAGTACACTGGCGTAAAAGTTGAGGTTAACCTATAAAATATGAGAATCCTTCAACATATAACAATGTTTGTAGCCATCGCATCGATGGCTACAACTCTTTTTGCTCAGAAGGTCGCATTTGACAAAGACGAGTTTGATTATGTATTCAGCAAGAATTCCAGAGTAAATAATCTATACACACCGCGTGAAGACTACCTCACGCTGTATGTGAACTATAAGTTGAAGGTACAAGAAGCGCGAGCTATAGGGTTAGACACCCTCAGTTCGTATAAGAAAGAATGTCTTGCCTACAAGAAAGAGCTGATAGCCCCATTTTGGGTAGACTCGGCAGCCATAGAGAGCTATAAGCGCACTATAGGTGAGCGTATAAACAAGCGTATACATGCCTCGCACGTTTTAGTTCCCGTGGCACCTGATGCCTCGCCTGAAGATACTTTGCTTGCCTATAATAAGATATCTTCGATAAGAGACTCCCTAGTCAAGATAGGCGGCCCACATAAGGTAAACAGGAGAAATTCGGGAAGCATAGTTGGAGGTGTGATAGAAGAAGACCTTGGGTATTTCACTACATTAAGCATGGTAGCTCCATTTGAAGAAGCTGCATATGCTACCCCTGTAGGACAGTACTCCTCGGTACTCCGCACGCAATTTGGCTATCATATCATGTATATCCATGATGTAAAACCATCGAAGCAGATATTGGTGGCCCACATAATGAAGATGTATTCAGACTCCATAAGATTTGCGACGACAGAAGCGTTAGCGATTATGGATACAGTTATGATGAAGCTCCGCAAGGGTGATGCTTTTGAGGATCTAGCCAAGCAATATTCAGACGACCAGCAGTCGGCTATCAATGGAGGGCAGATGCCATGGCTATATGAAGATACGAATATACCAGGCTTCATGCAGGCGGCACTACAGTTGAAGAACAAAGGAGATTTATCGGGAGTGGTAACATCGCCATTTGGTCTCCACATTATAAAGCTACTTGATGAGAGGAGCACTATTCCAGACGACATGATGAATCGTCTATACCGCGAATTATTGAACAAAGACAAGGTCAGAGCACTTAGTTGTTCCGCCATAGCATCAAGGATGTCCAAGAAGATGAAGGCCAAGGTTAATGCCAACGCTTTCAACGAGTTGATGGAGATAGTACTATCCACGCAGACGGACAGCCTCAAGCAGGTCAAGATAGATGCTATAGCGCAACCATTGCTTTATATAGATAAGAAAAATGTGATGGCCAAAGATGTGGATATAGACCCATCTATACTCAGCAATCAGACGCCATCGGAGTACAAAGAAGCGTTGATAGAGCATATACTCTGTGACATGTACGAAGAGCAATTGCCAAGTGAGAACAAGCAATATAAGTACACATTGGCAGAGTATTACGATGGTCCCCTTGTGTATGAGATGAATATCCAACAAGTTTGGCAAAAGCAGCCATCGGACAGTATTGTGATATCGCAATTGTACGCCTCTAATCCTGCTCGCTATTCCAAAGGCGGTAAATTTTCGGGACGCATATATGTGTGTGACAACTCCCGTGATGCTGACAAGGTGCGCAAGGCAGTAGAGAGAGGGAAGGACGTAGACAAGAAGTTGTATGTTGAACTTATTGAAGGCGACCAGCAGCAAGGCGAGCTATATGATGATTATCTGTGGCCATTTGTAAAATCGGGCTGTATTGTTATTGATGGGCAATATACAGAAGGGCAGCGCCTTGATATTGAACTTGCCAAGCAGATGTTGCAGGCAGACCTGATAGCATATAGGGAGAGAGAATTTGCGCAGAAACTACGTAAGAAATACAAGGTTGAGAGCAATCCCAAGTTGTAAATAAGGGATACAGAAAAATTGATGGGGAAGGTATGAGCGTTGTTACGGGTAATATAGAGCCACGAATATGTGTATGCTGTCTAGGGTATGTTGGGTTACCCTTGGCGCGACTTTTTGCCCAGAAGTACCAAACTATAGGGTTTGATACCAACGAAAAACGTGTAGAAAAGATAATGCAAGGGGTAGATGACAACAAAGAGTTGTCGTCCGAGCAACTAAGTTCCGTTATATCCAACAAATATTTGACCTGTACGTCGGATATTGAGGCTATAAAAGGAGCCAATACCTATATTATAGCAGCCCCCACGCCAGTCAATAAAGACAACACCCCTGATTTAGAGCCATTATTAGAAGCTACGAGGACCGTAGGCAAGGTACTCTCGAAGGGAGACGTTGTGATTTACGAGTCGACGGTATATCCAGGAGTTACTGAAGAAGAGTGTGTTCCGATATTAGAAGAAGTCAGTACGCTCAAATATAATGAAGACTTTTTTGTAGGATACAGTCCCGAGAGGATCAATCCAGGGGACAAAGAGCATACGGTTGAGACCATTTGCAAAGTCACCAGCGGATCTACGCCCGAGACAGCCGACTATGTTGACGCGCTTTACAAGAGTGTAGTAGTGGGAGGGACGCATAAAGCCCCATCGATAAGGGTAGCAGAAGCCTCGAAGATTATAGAAAATGCGCAGCGAGACGTCAACATAGCCTTTATGAACGAGTTGGCTAAGATATTCAATGCCATGGATATAGACACTCAAGACGTGATAGAAGCAGCTGCCACCAAATGGAATTTTATCAAGATGACTCCAGGGTTAGTTGGTGGTCACTGCATATCCGTTGACCCCTACTATCTCATACAAAAGGCGCAAGTATACGGTGTGATGCCCCATATAATGCAAGCCTCGCGAAGGCTCAATGAGAGTATGGGTAACTATGTTGCACAGCGAGTTATTACGTTGATGAACAGGAGAGGTATACTTGTGAGGGGAGCCAAGATATTACTATTAGGAATCACATTCAAAGAAAACTGTCCTGACATACGAAATACAAAGGTAGTAGATATCTACAGTGCGCTGAAAGAGTATACAGACGACATCTGCATATATGATCCATGGGCCAATGAGGCCGAAGTGATGAAAGTTTATGGTATAAAGATAGAAAAACGCCTCCCCGAAGGAGAGGCGTTTGATGCCATTGTACATGCGGTGTCGCACAAAGAATTCCAGTCGCTAGACTATGCTAGCTTAAGGCGACAAAGTTGTATCCTATATGATGTCAAGGGTACATTGCCACGAGGAATTATTGATGGGAGGTTGTAGACCCGTTATCCTCCTCCATTGTTTTAGCAATCTTCTCGATATTCAAGCTTCGAGCTGAGGCATCGAATATTTTACGGTATACGCCATTCATGTCGTAGCACTCCTCATGAGTACCATGCTCCATGACACGACCCTTTTCGAGAGAATATATTGTTTCCGAGTCGATAATCTGAGAAAGACTATGAGAGATGATGATTACTGTACGGTCCTTTTTGATAGCATCGATAGAATTCTTTATCTGTTCGGTTGCTATAGCATCCAAGCTAGCAGTAGGTTCGTCCAAGAAGATAATAGGAGGGTTCTTGATGAACATACGGGCTATGGCTACGCGTTGCTGCTGACCACCTGACAATTCGGTAGCCTTGCTTTTGAATCCATTAGGCAGTGCAGACACCTGGTCGTACAAGTAAGCCTTTTTAGCAGCCTCTATTACCTCCTCATCAGAAGCATCGGGGTTGCCATACCTTATATTATCCTCTATTGTTCCGTCGAATATATGGTTTTTCTGGAGGACCAGACCTATATGATCGCGCAAATATTTGGTATCCCACTCCCTAAGGTCTACGCCATCGAGCAGAACCTGACCGCAATCGGGGTCGTAGAATTTATCCAAAAGATTTACTATTGTACTCTTGCCTGCGCCTGAGAGACCAACTAGAGCAGTAATCTTACCACTCTCGATGGTCATATTGATATTATGGAGAGCCTTTGTTCCATTAGGGTATGTGAAATCGACGCCACGCAATTCCAAGGTACCCTTGATTTTTTCTGGGCGGTAGTTGCCCGAATTCTCGCGCTCGTGGTCCGAATTCATTATGTCGAAATATCCGCCGGCGTAGATTAGCGCATCATTAAGGTCGTCGTATATACGATGCAACTGACGTATAGGGGCAGATACGTTGCCGAAGAGCATGATATGGTACATGATGGCGCCGATAGTCATCTCTCCGTTGAGTACCAAGTAAGCGGTAAGGATGATGATAAGAACCACGCCGATTTGCTCCACGAAAGTCTTCAGGGAATCGAAAGCGAAAGCCGTTTTACGAGTACGCATCTGGTTGTCGGTAATTTTCTTCAAGAGAGAGAGTTGCTTTTCGCCCTCGATCTGTTCACGGTTGAACGACTTTATGACATTGATGCTCTCGATGATATTCATTATACCGTGGCTTTTGGTCTCGTAGTATGTCTTGTACATCTCACGCCACCCCTTAAGTTTGCAAGCCTGTCGGTAAGTTATCCAGAAATATATAGGCACGATGAACAACGCGGTAAGGCCCACGTAGAGGTTCTGCTTAAACATCAGCACGATAGCCAAAATAGCAGAGACGAACAGAGGCAAAATATCGATGAAGAAATTCTGGACCATACGGGTGAGGCTATCCACGCCCCTATTGATACGAGTCTGCAATTTACCTGCCTCGTTGCCATCGCGAGAGAAGAAAGCCAGTTTGTATGTCAGCATTTTTACGATGACAGCCTCAGAGAGGTCCTGGGAGATACTGATGCGCATTTTTTCGCCGAAGAATCTCTGTCCGAAGGTGACGCCAACGCTCAAGAGCTCCTTAGACAAAAGGATTACGCAAATATAGAACATTATGTCCAGGCCCTCGGCCAGGCCCTTACCTGCCTCGACCAAGGCGTTGATGGCATCCACTGTATAGTTAAGCACGATAGCGTTGACCTGAGCCACGCAAGAACCGATGAGAGTCAGGGTCAGCGTAGCGCCTACGAGCCACTTATAAGGCTTAACGTAGGGGATGATATTTTTCAGCGTTTGAAGTGTTGTCATACCTATATTAATAAAATAGGGACGCACTTTTTGAGTGTGCCCCTGTATGGTTTCGAAATTATTTCTGGATACTCTGCAGGTAGGCGCTAGTTATAGAGAGCTACCTTGTTCATCGCAATTTTTTTATTTTGAAAGATGAAAAGCGATGGATAGAGATTACTCGTGACCGTATGAGCTACCATCGAAACAGTGAGTACATACGCACTCCTTTGGTAAGCCGATAGCCTCGATAACATTCTCGAGAGTGTTGAACTTAAGGCTAGTCATACCCAAGCGTTGGCATATTGTATCCACCATTTTCTTGTAGCGCTCTGTGCCAGGAGTCATGTATTCATCGATATGAGCATCCATATCGCCCTCTATTTCCTGAACTATTCGGCGGGTAATCAACTCGAGCACAGATTTAGATGCAGAGAAGTTGATGAAAGGGCAGCCGAAATAGAGAGGAGGGCAGCTGATACGCATATGGATCTCCTTAGCGCCGTAGTCGAACAATATTTTCACGTTGTCGCGGAGTTGAGTACCGCGAACGATAGAGTCGTCGCAGAACATAGCGCGTTTATCCTTGAGAAGAGCCTTGTTAGCCACGAGTTTCATGCTAGCCACCAATTCGCGCATAGACTGGTTGGTAGGAGTGAAGCTACGAGGCCATGTAGGAGTATACTTTACGATAGCGCGGCGATAAGGGACGCCGAGGCCCTCGGAGTAACCGATAGCGTGACCGATACCCGAATCTGGGATAGCGCCGACATAATCGGGTTTAACGTCATCATCCTTAGACATGAGTATACCGCTCTTAACGCGGAACTCGTCGACGTTGACATTTTCGTATGTTGAAGGTGGGTAACCGTAGTAGATCCACATAAACGAGCAAACCTGCATTTTCTTTTCAGGCTTACGGAGCTGTTCGTAGCCATCGGCTGTAAGTTTAACTATTTCGCCTGGTCCGACATTGTATACAGGCTCGTAGCCGAGGTTAGGGAAAGCCACTGTTTCGCCAGACACAGCCATTGCGTTCTCCTTTTTACCGATTACGAGAGGGAGACGGCCGTATTTATCGCGAGCTACGATGATACCATCCTCGGTAAGGAGGACCATGGTACAAGAACCCTTTACCATATTATATACACGCTCTATACCGTCGACGAAATCCTTGCCCTCGGTAATGAGCATAGCTATAAGTTCAGTTTGGTTGGTATCGCCACCGCTAAATTCGGCGAAGTGGTGCATACGGCGGAGGAGGCCGGCCTCGATCTCCTTCATGTTAGCTACCTTAGCAACAGTTACGAGAGCGAAGCGACCCAAGTGGCTGTTGACGATGATAGGTTGAGAATCCGTATCGCTAATTACGCCGATACCCGAATTTCCGACGAACTTCTCGAGGTCGGATTCGAATTTGGTTCGGAAGTAGGTGCTTTCCAGGTTATGGATAGAACGGACGAAGCCCTTTTCTGAATAAGTTGCTAGACCACCACGTTTTGTGCCTAGGTGTGAGTTGTAGTCGGTTCCGTAGAACAAATCTTTGATACAACTACTTTTGCCTATAGTGCCAAAAATGCCACCCATTGTATTGTGTTAAGGAAGTTTGAATTGATTTGGTATGAATTTAAGTCGGCTAAGACTCTGCGTTCAGGTGGTAAAGATACGTATTTTTTACTTTTTGGATTGTCATTACAGCTATTTTATCTAAATTTGTCCCGTTAAAAAAATTGAATTGGCGAAATAGAAGATGCTTAACTTTCTTACTAGAGCTATTACTGGTATTCTGTTCGTCGTAGCGATTGGTGTTGCGCTAATGTTTAGCCCGATGTCATACGCTATGATGATGACGTGTATTATCACGTTGTCTACCAATGAGTTTTGTAGGATGTCCAGGTCGAGTGGACAAGCGCCACATTTCTATATAGCGTTGGGCATCAATCTAGTAGCCTTTATGTTGGGCTTCCTGATCAATACGGCGGGTACGGATACCAGGATATTGCTTGTATTGATAGGTATGATATGGCTGATATTCCTTGTAGAGTTGTTCAGTCACAATGAGCATCCGTTCCTTAATATAGCGATGACGTTGTTGTGCATTGTATATGTAGGCTTGCCATACGCGTTGTTTAATCTTTTGGCATTTAAGGGCGACCAATATGACTATTGGCCTATATTATATCTCTTCATTCTCTGTTGGGTAAATGACACGGGAGCGTATCTGACGGGTGTTACTATGGGTAGGCACAAGTTGATGGAGCGAGTTTCTCCGAAGAAGACCATTGAAGGTTTTGTAGGGGGTATAATATTGACCTTAGCGGCAGCCATAGCGGTACATCATTTCTGCAGTGAGTGGATAGATTTACCATTGTGGTTCTGTATAGCTACTGCATTAGTAGCGTCGATAATCGGTACATGTGGAGATTTGATAGAAAGTATGTTCAAGCGTTCTGTCAATATTAAAGATTCGGGCCATATGTTGCCAGGACATGGAGGCATTCTTGACAGGTTTGATGCGGTCATGTTTGTCAGTCCGATTGTTGCGCTATTGTATTATTTCTTTGTTTAATCTGTTAATACTATTATATAGTGAAGCTACATAAAGAGGGATATCTCACCATATTTATTGTCATTGCGGCGTATATAGCGATATGTGCTGCCAGTATATACTTTTTAGGTTTGTCTACGACTACCAATTTTATAATGGGTATATTTGGCATATTGGCAATTCTTATAGTTAGTTTCTTCCGTGTTCCTACCCGTCGTGTTATGGAGATGGAAGGTGCTATTGTTGCGCCTGCGGACGGTACGGTAGTTGCTATAGAAGAGGTAGAAGAGCCTGAGGTACTTAAGTGCAAGTGTCTACAGGTATCGGTCTTTATGTCGGTCTTTAATGTGCATATTAACTGGTATCCGATTTCGGGTACTGTCAGATACTGTCGCCACCACAATGGAAATTTCAAGGCGGCGTGGCTACCAAAGTCGAGTACACAGAATGAGCGTTCGTCGGTTGTCATAGAGCGTGCGAATGGTACAAAGATTCTTGTCAGACAAGTAGCGGGTGCATTAGCTAGGCGTATTGTTACGTATGCTAGTGAGGAGAAGGAGGTGAAGCAATCTACGCAGATGGGCTTTATAAAATTTGGTTCACGAGTAGATTTATATTTACCGCTTGGCACACAGATAGATGTAAAGCTCAAGGACAAAGTTACAGGCAGTCAGACTATCCTTGGCTGGTTGAAATAGATCCAACTTAACAGCCATAGGCTATATCACATACAATCATTTAATTTTCTGGTTATTCTATTACAATCTTTTAATACGTTTGTAAATTGAAAACTCGTGGTAGCTATTTTGATCTCATAGATCAGACTTATTATTTTCCGCAAGACGGATTTGATCTTGAGAATGGCAATCTGTTTTTCCATAACATTTCTTTGCGTTATATCATTGAAAAATATGGTACGCCGTTGAAGATTACATATCTTCCAAAGATTGGGGACCAGATAAAGCGTGTAAGAAACCTTTTTTCGAAGGCTATTAAGCAGCAGGGGTATCGTGGATCGTACAAATATTGCTACTGTACTAAGAGTTCGCACTTCTCATTCATTGTAAAAGAGGCGCTTAGGTATCAAGTACAGTTAGAGACCTCCTCGGCGTATGACCTTGACATTGTGAGAGAGTTGTATGAAGAAGGGTCTATCAGCAAGGACATTATAATTATCAACAACGGTTTCAAGACAGATCTTTATCTTCAGAAGATCAAGATGATTATGGACTTAGGGTTCAAGAACTGCATTACGGTACTTGATTCCAAGGGAGAGCTTGACCGTTTATTGTCCGTAGTAAAGAGTGATACTGTAAATATAGGTATCCGTATGGCTATAGACGAAGAGCCACAGGCGGCATATTATACATCGCGACTTGGCATTCGACCTACGGAGATAATCAAGTTTTACAACGAGAAGATAAAAGACAACCCACGAGTAAATCTTGAGTTGTTCCATTTCTTTGTAGACTCAGGCATTAAGGACAATATTTATTATTGGGGAGTATTCCAGAAGGCTTTGGGTGTATATGCTGAGTTGAAGAAGCAATGTGAGTCGCTGCATATCATCGACTTAGGAGGAGGATTGCCAATCCGCAACAACTTAGGATTTGAGTATGACTACAAGTACATAGTCAATGAGCTAGTGCGCAACATATCAGAGATGTGTGTCAATGAAGAGATAGACAATCCTGATATTATCACAGAATTTGGCAAGTACACGGTAGGTGAGTCGGGCGCAGTCATTTTCAAGGTTGTAGAGGCCAAGCAGCAGAATGACACTGAGCTATGGTATCTCATAGACAACAGTTTGATGACCACTATTCCAGACTCGTGGTCGATCAACGAGAAATTTATTCTTTTGCCATGTAACAAGTGGGACAAGGCCTATCAGAGGGTAAATATTGGAGGCATTACGTGTGACCATTCAGATTACTACAATACTGAGGACCTCAACCAGCAGGTATATATGCCTATAGTGAAGAATGACGATGAAGAGCCATTGTACATAGGATTCTTCCACACGGGTGCATATCAAGATTCGATCAGTGGTTATGGAGGCATTAAGCACTGCCTTATACCATCGCCAAAGCATATTGTGATTGACCGAGATGAGAATGGTCAGGTAGTGGATTATCTCTTCAATGACGAGCAGAATCCAGAAGATATGCTTCGTATTTTAGGTTATAACCGTCGTTAAATAAAATGACAATTGACGCTTGATGATTATGAAATAACTGGTTCACTAGGCTCTAAGGGGAAATTCGGAGGAGTCCAGGTAGGTTATGTCAAGGCTAGACCAGAAATTTCGGTAACAATCAAGCGAATAGAAAAATATGGTGAGAGGCTTCTTCCCCTTTTACAGAAGGTCAAGGAGATCTCTCATCCTTCTATTGCCCCTATCCTTGATGTGGAGTCTGTGCCTAGTGTGGGCCTATTGGTTGCTCGCAAAAAAATAGAAGGAACAGACCTAAAAACCATCTTTACAACCAAGTCGCTCTATAGGCGAGTAGACGAGAAAAAATTTATCCAGGCGGGGTGTGCGATACTCAGGGGGTTAGAGAAATTGCATGCTGCCGGGGTAATACATAGGGACATTAAGCCATCGAACATTATTATTCCACATGCGGAAGGAGAAGATGTGACGAAGGCAGACTTTTCGAAGGCAGTCATAATAGATTTTGAGCAAAGTTCTCCCTATCCAGACAATAGTGGAGTGCGGTCCTCCTTTGCGTTGGTATATTCGCCGCCAGAGATGCTCTTGAAATACAACAGTTTAGTAGGCCCTTGGTCGGACTTTTTTGCCTTAAGCGTCATGCTCTTCCAGTTGATTATGGGGAAGGCTCCGTATTCTGACTGCAATCCAGAGATACTAGTCAATCTGCAATTGACCTACCCCATGAAGCAGCCGGTGCGAATGGCAGACGACCTATATGCCTGTCTGCGCAAGGCAGCCTATAAAGAGCCATTCAGGATACCGCCCCGTCGTATGTCGCAGCAAGAGATTGAGCAGACGCTCAGGAAAGGCGTTCAAGGCAGGTATCGGAGTGCTGAAGAGATGCTCAGAGATTTGGAGCAAGTAGGAGAACCTTTCAAAAAGGTGTCGTGGATACAGAAAGTGCTCGGAGAATAATGCTATATTTGCATTGCATACATTTAAAATTCAGACAATGAAACAATATCTAGACCTACTACATCGCATTCTTGACGAAGGAGTGGTACGTGAGGACAGAACGGGAACAGGCACGATAGGTGTTTTTGGGCATCAGATGCGTTTTAATCTTCAAGAAGGATTTCCTTTGCTCACCACCAAGAAGTTGCACCTCAAGAGTATTATTCACGAGCTCCTATGGTTTATCAAGGGGTCGACGAATGTTGCCTACCTGCAAGAAAACGGTGTAAGAATCTGGAATGAGTGGGCGAAAGAAGACGGAGAGTTAGGTCCTATTTATGGATATCAATGGCGATCGTGGCCAGACTATAACGGAGGGCATATTGACCAGTTGGGCAATGTGATTCGAGACATTAAGTCGAATCCCTATTCGCGCAGGCATATAGTAAGTGCGTGGAATGTTGGCCAGATAGGTGAGATGCAGTTGCCCCCATGCCATATATTGTTTCAGTTTTATGTAGCAGACGGCAAGTTGTCGTGTATGCTCTATCAGAGAAGTGCCGATACATTTTTGGGAGTGCCATTCAATATAGCGTCGTATGCGTTATTGACCATGATGGTGGCGCAAGTATGTGGTCTTCAGCCGGGAGATTTTGTTCATACGTTAGGAGACACCCATATATATCTGAATCACATAGAGCAAGTGAAAGAACAATTGACCCGTACTCCATATGCGTTGCCAAAGATGAAGATCAATCCAGACGTTAAATCTATAGAAGACTTCAAGTATGAAGACTTTGAGTTGGTAGATTACGAAGCTCATCCGCATATTAAGGGTGTAGTAAGCGTTTGATTATTGTAACGAAATGTAAGAAACCACGTAAAATTGTGGGTAATTATAGTTTGTAGTTTATGGGTAATATAATCAGATACATTGGAATTATCATATTGTCATGTCTTGTTTTCCATGTGGGAGCGAGCGGACAGAATTATAATTTGACAAAGTATTCAACCACTACAAGTAATTTGCCTAGCAATTATGCCTATGCCATTAAGCAAGATGGTAATGGGTTCTTGTGGATCGGTACGAGTGAAGGTCTCTCGAGATTTGATGGTGTTTCGTTTGTAAATTTCTCGGAGAAAGACTCTCTTGCGGATCTATATGTATCCTCTTTGTTGATAGATGGGGAGGGGAAAGTATGGAGTGGCCATGGTAATGGTCAGGTATCGGTATGGGATGGTGAGTCGTTTACCAAGATACACATAGAAGATGTTTCTGCGCCTATTAAGTCGATGTGTCTTGATGACAGGAGTAATGTATGGGCTGTAGAGCAGAATAAGGGTTTGATTTGTATTTCTCCATCGTATGAAGTGCAGACCTATCATGACAGGAAAGCATTTGGCAGGCAATCATTCAATGCTGTTCAGGCTATCAACGCATATAATGTTCTTCTAGGAACCAGTAATGGACTTCTTCTTGTAAGGTTGGATGTCAATGGAACTTTAAGTAACATTGAGACAATTCCTGACATAGAGTATGTTTCGGTTGAAGTTATAGAGCCAAGTCGCGACGGCAATAATTATTGGATTGGTACAGAAGACGGAAGAGTTTTCAAGTACAATTTGCAAGACGGGCTCAAGGAGATAGCCAAGTGTGTTGAGGTTGCTCCTGATGGAGACGTTATCACCGCGCCTATTCATGTGATATATGAGGAAGATGATGGCAGGTTGCTTTTAGGCACATGGGGAAGGGGTGTTACACAATGGGAGTATGCTGAGAGCAAGAAGCAATATGTGGAGACTTTGGCCCTAAATACTGATAATGGTCTAGAGAACAACTATATCTCGGGCATGATTGTTGACCGAGAAGGTATTTATTGGTTTGCTACGTATGGTGCGGGTGCTGTATCGTGGGCGAATAACTATTTTGCGCAGTACAAGCTATCGTCTATTGGTTATCAGAAGATGAAGGTAACCGACATTGCTGTAAATGGTAATGATCTTTGGTTAGGTTTGAATGCCGGTCTGATCAGGATGGACAGGCAATGTGTGTCGTGCTTTGAGTATTTTGACTCGACTACTGGTCTACCTAGTCACCAAGTAACAGATATTATTATAGGTGCGGACAAGACCATATATGTAGGTACAGAAGATGTTGGTGCCTACATTAAAAAAGCGGATAGTAATAAATTTCAGAAGATAGAATATGAATCTCCTACGAACACGACAGATATGGTCAATGCTATGGCCATTAATGGAGATATTATATATATAGCTACGCAAGGAGGCTTGATAGCCCATTCGCTGACAGAAGGCAGGAGCATTGTTTATACAACCAATGAGGGGTTGCCACACAACTGTATCAATTTTGTGTTTATTGACAATGAGTCGCAGATATGGTTAGGTCCAAAGGACAGTGGTATTGCCATGTTGGAGTCGGAGATGAACACAGCCAAAGAGTTGCCAGAAGATGCTACCTGGGATATACACCGATTATCGGAGGAGCCTATAAATGTACCTGCGATGACGCAAGATTCGAACAGTCGCAAGTGGTTGGTATCGCTCAACAATGGTGTTTTGTGTGCTACGAACGACTCAGTGATTTCCATTACTATGGCAGATGGTTTGGAGAAGAACTTCAGTTATGACATAGCATCGGACAGTCAAGAGAGAATTTGGGTATGTCACCAGCCAGGTCTATCATGTATTGACTTGCAGACAGGCAATATAAGGACTTTCAACTCCTCGATGGGCTTTGACCAGGAGTATACACATGCGTATACCGATGAGGATGGCGATATATGGTTTGTTTCGCAAGGCGGAGTACTCTTTTATTCTGCGAAACGAGACAAGAGAAACAATGTTCCACCTATAATTAACAGGACGAAGACCATTATTGCCGGTAAGAGTTACTCCCCATCGGAGAATATAGACCTTTCGTATCCATATTTCAGGGACTTGGACAAGTTTGAGTTCTCGTTTGTAGGCATTTGCATGAGAGACCCTGTGAATGTGAGATATGAGTATTGGCTCCAGATGGGAGAAGAAGAAGAGGCTAAGTGGGCATCGTTGGGTAACCAAGCCAACAAAGGATTTGACTTCATTCCTGATGGCGACTATACATTGAAAGTCAGGGCGTACAACTCAGACGGCGTACAGTCGCAGAATATGCTCTCTATACCAATCCACATAGACAAGCCATTCTGGAAGTCGTTCCTATTCCCTATTATAGTAGTAGTAATTCTAGTCTATTTGAACAGGGCTATTATTAAGAGTAGAGAGCGTCGTATCAAGCGTAGAGAAGAAGAACTTGAGAGAGAGGTACAGAGGCAGACCCATCAGTTGCAGAGGCAGAAAGACATTATTGAGCGTAAGAATCAGGATATTACGGACAGTATCAACTATGCCAACAGAATACAGACAGCCATTCTTCCATCCCGTATGGGTTTGAAGGAGTATGATTTAGCTGATTCGTTCCTGATGTTCAGGCCTAAGGATATAGTCAGTGGTGACTGTTACTGGCATGGACAATTTGGCGACCATCTTCTTATCTGCTGTGGTGACTGTACGGGTCATGGTGTTCCTGGAGCCTTCATGAGTATGATTGTCACGACGATACTCAATGATGCGACAAGAGAAGAAGAGATTCGCAGGCATCCTGCCAAGTTGCTCGAGATTATAGACCGAGACATCAAGCAGACGTTGAATAAGAACCAAGTTGTTGAGGCCCAAGATGGTATGGACTGTGCTATATTGGACATCAATCTTGTGACCAGAGAGATGATATCAGCGGGAGCTCGTCGTCCAGTCATTGTATTCAGCAAAGGAAAGTTTGTTGAGATCAAGGGTACGCGTCGCAGTGTTGGAGAGCGCAGAAATGGCAATGAATTCCTTGAGGAGGCAACTCAGCTATATGAGGGAGACATTATCTATGCATTCTCGGATGGTTATACAGACCAGTTTAACCCTAAGGATGAAAAGTATACTACAGGCAAACTCAAGAGATTATTGCAAGAGATATATACATTGCCAATGGATGAGCAGCAAGACATTCTTGAAAAAGGTTTCGTGGAGTGGATGGGCTCGCATGAGCAGATGGATGATGTCATTGTGATGGGTCTCAAACTTAAGTAATGAATATTATATAATTACACAATCATATTAATAATAAACAAAACTCGCGATGCTTATAGAAGCAAATGGAATTGTAAAAGCATATTCGGGCCATGTTGCTTTGGATGGTTTGAATATGAATGTTAAGGAAGGTTCGGTACATGGGTTACTAGGACCTAACGGAGCAGGAAAGACGACATTCATCCGTATCCTTAACCAGATGACACGTCAAGATGCAGGAACACTTTTGTTCGATGGACGAGAGATGTCTTTGGATGACATTTCTCAGGTTGGTTATCTTCCTGAAGAGAGAGGACTCTACAAGAAGATGAAAGTTGGCGAAGAGGCCATATACCTTGCGCAGTTGCGTGGGTTATCCAAGCACGATGCCAAAGTAAGGTTGAAGTATTGGTTTGACAAATTTGAGATTGGAGAGTGGTGGAACAAGAAAGTAGAGCAACTCTCGAAGGGTATGCAGCAGAAGGTACAATTTATAGTAACTGTGCTACATGAGCCACGTCTATTGATTTTTGATGAGCCATTTTCGGGATTTGACCCTGTGAATGCTAACCTTTTGAAAGAAGAGATATTGAATCTTCGAGACAAGGGAGCCACTGTTTTGTTCTCGACGCACAATATGGGTAGTGTTGAGGCGGTATGTGACAGTATATCCCTTATAAATAAGAGTCATGTTGTTCTTGATGGCAATGTAAAGGAGATAAAGAGGCAATACAAAGAAGGCAAATATTCGCTTACCTTCCAAGGAGAGGTAGGCGATTTAGGCAAGGTTGCTGACATTGACATTATTTCATCCAAAACGACTGACGGTATTACTGAGGCTGTAGTAAAATCCGCTACAAAAGCAGGTGCCAACGAGATGCTACGAAATTTGATAGCAGCTGTTGAGCTGTCCGAATTCAAGGAGATACTTCCCTCGATGGAAGAGATTTTCATACAGCAAGTAAATAGTAAATAAGTATAACCACTTAGATTGTAAAAAAGATGTCGAAAATAGGACTTATTATAGAGCGCGAGTATATGACTCGAGTTCGCAAAAAGAGCTTTATTATCATTTCGTTACTTATGCCTATTATCATGTTGGCAGTAACGATACTTCCTACTCTCATTATGGCATATTCATCTGTGACTACGCAGAAGATAGCCGTTTTAGATGAGACCAAGAACTACCAAAGCGTATTAGCAAACACCGAAGAGATAGAATTCTCGCTTATTTCGGATGAAGTAGAAGAGTCGTTACGTGCCACCTACCAGTCGCGCGGCTTCGATGCCATGCTACATATCAGTGGTGTGCCAACAGACAAATCCAATATACAACTATATAGTGAGAAGACCCTTCCAATAGATGTGACCAGGTCGATAGAGTACACATTGCGAGACAAGGTACGTCATGACATGATTGAAGAATTTTCTGCTAGTTCTGATGGGGTAGATTCGCTTTTCAATGCTGTGAATAATGTCCGTGTGGATATAGCTACCATGAAACAGACGACAGATGGTGAGGCTAAAGAAGACAATGCTGCGATAGGAATAGTAGTAGGCCTAGTAGCAGCTATGCTTATCTATTTTATCATACTCATTTCAGGTTCGCAGGTTTTTACGGGCATTATGGAAGAGAAGCAAAACCGTATTATGGAAGTTTTAGCTTCGTCTGTCAAGCCATTAGATCTGATGATGGGCAAGATTATAGGTATAGCATTGGTAACGCTTACGCAGCTAGCCATGTGGGGAGTCATCATGGGTATAGGTTCGGTTGTATTATCAACCAACTTTATGCCAGACGTTTCGAGCATAGAATCGGGAGCAGAGCAAGTAGCAGCAGCGACGGGAGAAAGTAATCCGGTAGCAAATGTTATGGGAATGTTAGGTACTCTAAATATTCCTCTGTTAATATCAATGTTTGTTATATATTGTATAGGAGGATACCTACTCTATGCATCTTTGTATGCAGCCATTGCGGCAGGATGTGATCAGCCATCAGATGCGCAACAACTACAGATGCCTATCATTATACCTATAATTATAGCTATAGTCATAGTGAGTTCATTTGGAATGAAAGATCCGAATGGGGCGGCGATGTTCTGGGGGTCGATGGTACCATTGACATCACCTATAGTAATGCTTGCCCGTATTCCGAGTGGGGTAGAGGCGTGGGAGCTCATACTTTCGCTAGTACTATTAGTGGCATCATTTTTGTTGACCACTTGGATAGCAGCCAAGATTTATCGTGTGGGCATACTTATGTACGGAAAGAAACCCACCTTTAAGGATCTTGTTAAGTGGGCTCGCATGAAATAATAGATATTTATTTGAGACGCATATTATCGATAATATTATTACTTATTGTCCTGTTACCTGTAGCCACAGCTCAGGTAACGGGCAATAATGTTCGTTTACATGGGCGAGCGCTTCAGTATGCCAGTCATCATATTGAGGTGTTTGTCTATATGGATTATATTACCCGAGACAAGGTTGCCATAGGCGTTATAGATATAGACGACAATGGTAAATTTGACTGTGTAGTAGATTTGCAGAGAGAAGGAGTACGGTATGCGTTTTTGGAATTAGGGGCTTACAAGGCCTACATATATTTAGAGTCAGGAAAGACATATCAGATAGTACTTCCGCCATTTAAGCAACGTCCAGATGCTGACAGGTTCAATCCATTTTATCAGCAAGAGTTGATAGAGATAGGCATAGTAAATGAGGCTTCGAAGCTAAATATCTCTATTAGAGGATTTGAGAGTTGGTGGCACAATATGTATGCTGAGAATATCAGCAGATTAGCGAGGTACAATGACAGGAAATTGGCGGACAAGCTCATTTTGCAATGTGACAGTATAGAAAAAGTTATAAACTGTTCGTCGCAATTTTTCCATGATTTTGTACATTATCGCAAGGCACAGGTTTATGCTACGCCGAGAATGGGAGATGTAAGACGCGTATTATCAAGCTATTACGCCTCGAACAAGCCATCTAATATTGATGTTCCCTCATATTGGCAGACATTAAATATGGTATGTCCGAATTTTTTGTCATCCATCACCATATATACAGAAGCCAAGGAAAAATGTCGCAAAGAGCTGAGGAGTAACGATGGAACATTTTATTCACTTTCGAAGGCACTCTCGACCGACACTGTGTATGCCAATAAGATTGTGCGAGAGCACCTTATGCTGATGGGCATATATGATGGGTACTATGCGCAAGACATTTCGGAGTCGTATGTAGACAATATGCTAAGTGGGGCATTGAAGCAAGGAGCGACAGAAGAGGTTAAGTTATTGGCGCAGAATATAGTAGACAAGAAATCGTATCTACATTCAGGCACTGAGGCACCTGACTTCACCCTTATGGATATGAACGGTAAGGACGTAACGCTGTCGAAGCTCAAGGGGCGTTGGGTTTATCTAGGCTTTTTGCATTCAGAGAATTTTGCGGCAGTAAAAGATATGGCTGCATTAGATGCGCTACAAGCCAAGTACCAGAAAGATATGCTTGTCATAGGAGTTTTTACGGATGAGAAGAGTGACAGGCTAGCCAAGAAATTGAAAGCAGCCAAGCATCAGTGGATGCCGCTAACCTATATTTCGCAGCAATCGGTATTATCAGATTACAATGTTGTGGCTCTACCTACATACTATTTGATAGATCCAGAAGGGCGAATAAAGCTATCTCCTGCGCCAAGTCCGACGGAGAAAATAGAGCAAGCCATTGCTACACAGATGGTTAGCTACAAGAGTGAAATTTCGAAGCGAGGCAAGAACAATCAGGTAAAGAATATCTACGATATAGCACACTAATGGTAATAGCAGAGAACATACACAAGAGTTTTGGTGAATTGGATGTACTTAAGGGCATTGATATTCATGTAAAAGAGCGCGAAGTAGTGGCGATAATTGGTCAGAGTGGAGCCGGCAAGACTACGCTTTTGCAGATTTTGGGCACGCTAGACAAGCCTACATCCGGTAAAGTTACCATTGCAGGGGAAGATATATCGTTGTTATCTGAGAATGCCCTATCAGACTTTAGGAATAAGCATATAGGCTTTGTGTTTCAGTTTCATCAGCTATTGCCAGAATTCACTGCATTAGAAAATGTTATGCTTCCATGTCAGATAGGGGGTAAGACAGACAAATATGCAGAAGAGAGGGCGCGAGAGCTACTTAACTTTCTCAAGTTAGGGCACAGATTAGACCATAAGCCATCAGAGTTGTCTGGAGGAGAGAAGCAGAGGGTAGCCATAGCCAGGGCGCTAGCTTGCAATCCCAGTGTTGTTTTTGCAGATGAGCCATCGGGCAATCTAGATTCGCACAATGCCAAGGAGTTGCAAGAGTTGTTTTTCTCGTTGAGAGAAGAATACGGTCAGACCTTTGTTATAGTGACCCACGATATGCAGATGGCATCGTGCTGTGACCGAATGATAAAGATAAAAGACGGCCTTATAGAACAATAGAGCTATGACACCCAGTCGCCTCAAAGAGATACTCGATGCCAAGGTAGAGCAATACGAGCGACCTAGCTTTATAGATAATGATCCTATAAGGATACCTCATGGTTGGTCGCAGAAAAATGATATAGAGATAAGCGGATTTCTTGCCTCCACATTGGCGTGGGGCAATCGTAAGGCCATACTCAAGTCGACAGAAGAGCTTATGAGGCGATTGGACAATTCGCCATACGATTTTGTGCTCAATGCGACGGAGAAAGAGATTTCGGGATTAAATACATTTGTATACCGCACCTTCCAGAGAGAAGACCTGCCCTGTTTTGTGAGAGCTTTGCAACACATTTACAAGGATTTAGGAGGGTTGGAACAAGTGATGACCACTGGAGGTGATTTGCAATCATCCATTATATCGCTTAGGGAAGCCATGCTCCCATATTTAGATGGACATGCTAGCAAGCACGTAGCCAACCCCGCCAACAAGTCGGCCGCCAAGCGAATATGTATGTTTTTGCGTTGGATGGTACGTTCGAGTGATAAGGGGGTAGATTTTGGCATTTGGAAAGGGATAAAACCATCCGATTTGGTATTACCATTAGATGTTCATGTAGGGAATATAGCGCTAGAGCTCAAATTGATAGAGCGCAATGGTAAAGACTGGAAGACGGCGGTGGCTATTACAGACCAGCTACGTCAGTTCAGGCCCGAAGATCCTGTGGCATACGATTTTGCACTCTTTAGTATGGATATGGAGGAGTAGGTATGGCCAACGACTATTTCGCGTTCAAGCAATTTACCGTCTACCATGATAAATGTGCCATGAAAGTTGGCACTGACGGAGTATTGTTAGGGTTATTAGCCAATATTTCTGGCATAGAACAGCGAGATGATGTAAAAGTTTTAGATATAGGTACCGGTACAGGGTTAGTAGCATTGATAGCTGCGCAAAGGTTAGCCCATGCCGAAGTAACAGCGATAGAGATAGAGCCCAACAGTGCGATGCAAGCCCGAGAAAATTTTGTGGCATCGCCCTTTGCGTCACGACTGAAGGTAGTACAAGGCAGGGTACAAGACTACAGTACAGATATCAAGTTTGACCTTATATTATGTAATCCTCCCTTTTATAATGGGACACTGACCTCGCCTGATGACAAGAGGACGTTGGCGAGGCATGCGTTAAGTCTGACATTTGACGAGCTAGCCCATTCGGCATCCAGCTTGTTGGCTGAAGAAGGGCGGTTTGTGGTTGTTATACCCTCGTATGCGGAGGGGCAACTGACAGATTGTTGTACAAAATACGGGTTGCACCTCAATGAAGAGACCAAGGTATATCCAAATATCAACAAAGAATTTAAGCGAGTAGTAGTACAATATTCGCGTATCAAGACGGAGCTAACAGAAAGCAAGTTACTGATAGACGATCCTCCCGGGTATAAATCGGCACAATATAAGGAGTTGGTAAAAGAGTATTATATAGGGCCGCTGAAATAGCAGGAGATGGTTGGACTAGGCTTTAGAATATCGCTATGAAAAGTTAGATTTTATTTTTCGTGTGCCTTAAGGGTGTATTAAGGGAGCATTAAGAGAGCATTAAGAGAGAGTCAAGCCAGCGTTTTTATCATTTTATTTTGTATAAGAACCCTTTGTCAAGGGACAAGCTCCAAGGTAGCGGTTACGGGGTAGTGGTCGGATATTTTCACCCTATGCTCTGTATAGTTTATAGCCTTCATATCCTCGGTATGCCAAACATAGTCGATGCGGATAGGGGGGAGGTCGCCATTATAGGTATCCCCCAACCCATGGCCAGCCTCGCAGAAAGAGTCGTGCAAATTCAGTTTTCGTATTGACTGGTAGGTATAAGAGATAGGGGTGTCGTTGAAATCGCCACAGATAATCAGAGGTGTAGATATATTTTTGATAGCCTCCCTCATAAAATCCACCTGCAGTTGGCGTTGATGGAAAGCGTTCAGCATTTTTTGGGAAGTATTCAAGAGTTGGGTTTTGACATTCGACTTGTTGTCAGTTGTGATAGACTGAGGTTTGAAGACCTCGATCTGTTCAGACTGAAGACCAATAGACGCCAGGTGGCAATTCAAGAGAGTTATGGTCTTATTCTCGGTTATGGATAATTCGGTGCACTGGATTACGCGTCCGATTTCGTCGGTAGCTTCTATATCCTTTGGTTTTATAGGAAATTTAGAGAAGACCACCTGTTGTGCTGCCCTTTCGGATATTTTACCATCAGCATAATATTGGTAAGAAGAGTAGGGGAAGTCGCCCGTCCACTCCTTCAATTTATTGACAATACTAGGAGAAGCCTCCTGCAGGCATACGATATCGGCGTTTTGATCCTTAATAAATTCGCCGAAATCCTCAGGTTGCGCTAGGGACATGCCGTGGATATTGTACGTTAATATCTTGATAGTCTGACTTTTAGACTCAGAAGAGCTATGGATATTGAAAACCGATTGGGCTCCGCTGAAAGTGATGATAGCTGCGAAAACAGGGATAGCTGCTCTCCAGCGGAAACCAAACAGTACGTTGAAAATCAGCATGATAAGGTTGGCCACCCACAAATAAGGGAAAGCGAACTGGACAAGGATATATTTGCCAAGGCGGTCAGGCTCGATAAAAGACGAAAAATAGGTAACACATGTGGCCATAGCGATAGCCAATGTGACCAAAAATAATATCGACCTGAACAAAAATCTCATTTTCCTGATTCATTAATCAACGTCTGGCGTTCCTCGTCGGTGAGGCTATTGTAGCCAGAAGTTTTTATCTTGTCGAGAATTCTATCTATTTCTGTCATTTTAGCATTCCTCTCTCGGTTCCAAGCCCTATCGGGGTCGGCATCAGCCAATCCGCCACGGACAGCCTTGAGGTGAGAATTAGAATTTGGTCTTTTTTCTGGTGGTATTCCCTTAGCCTCCCACACCTTTGCCAAGATGAAGCCAGCCAGAGCGCCACCCAGGTGAGCCACATGTCCCCCCACATTAGAGAAGCCCGGGATGCTTAGTATATCGATCAGCAAGTAAGCTGCTGCCACCCAGCAAAGTTTGACTTCGCCTATAAACGCCAAATTGACGCGCACATTAGGGTGTAAAGTGGCGACACACAGCATAATAGCCATTACGGAAGCAGAAGCGCCGATCATGGAACTATAAGCAGGCACCAAAGCTGCAGGAGCGAAGAAAAATGCGATAGCACCTGCGCCACCTCCAACGAGGTATGTAGGTACTATGAGATGTTTGCCCACCAGAGATGACATCAATTTTCCGAACCAGAAAAGAGCTATCATATTGAAAATGATATGGATGAAGTCGTAGTGAGTAAACATATATGTACCTACAGACCAAGGTCTATTGCACATTGTGTAGAAGAAATCGGCCGAAGGTAGGGCCAGAAATCCCAATAGCCATTGGTATGTGCCGATACCCATCATGCTGAAAAAGTCCATGATACGCACGAGGCAAAAGACAGCGATGTTGATATATACCAACATTACCACCTTGTCTTTAGACGCATTTTGCAAAAACTCCTGTACTTTCATCCTCTACGCCATTTAAGTAATAGTAAAAAGCCGAAAAGCATACCGCCCAAGTGGGCCCAGTGAGCCACGTTGTCCATCTGGAACTGGACTCCCAATCCCTGGAACAACTCCAGTGCTCCGTATATTATCACCAAGTACTTAGCTTTCAGTGGGATAATGAAGAAGACTAGTATTCGGGTATTAGGGTACAACATACCGAAAGCCAGCAAGATACCGAATACTGCACCTGAGGCTCCGACGGTAACCTGGCTTGCGATATAAGCAGACTGGTAATCGCTCAGGAACTGTTGTGCTATAGGCATTGCGTCGGTCATCGTCATACCTTCGGCGTGAGAGTAGAAATTGTGAACCAGCAACATTGCCTCCTGGCTAGGTGGCCTATAAGTCTGTATGAATGCTGCCAAGGCATCGGGGGTCATATTTGACATACAATTATCAACCGCCTCGATGAAAGGAGCTATTTCGAAGTAGAGAGCTATCTCCTGTACTATGCCAGAGCCGATACCTGTAACCAGGTAATATGTCAGGAATCTCTTTGCACCGAAAGCGTACTCAACAGGAGAGCCGAACATATAGACGGCGAACATATTGAAGAAGAGGTGCGAGATGCTTCCATGCATGAAGACAAAAGTAACCAGCTGCCATATATGGAAGCTAGAAGAGGTCCAGTAGTGCAGTCCCAATATATTATTTACATCAATGTTGGTCAGCAACATTGACGCCATCAATGCCAGTACGTTGATGATGATAATATTTTTTGATACAGTGGTAATTGGAGGCATACCTTGTAAGATTTTAAGCGAACATACTATTTAGTGTATTATCTTCCATGACGGCGTAGATTCGTTTTCCTCTAGGGCTGATAGCCGGAGAAGAAGAGGCGAACAAGCGCTCATAGATAGACTGCATCTCCTCGTTGGTGAGCAATTTGCCGTAAGGCATAGCCGACTGAGAAGACACTTCAGTGCAGACATACTCCTGGATATCGGCTTGGATATCAACCTCTCCGTTTCGGAAGTCAAAAATCAGTTGCTCTATGAACGAGCGAGCCTGGGTAACATCGAATACAGCCGGTATAGCAGATATCTGTATAGTGCCAGCCTCGGCATCGTATGTCACATCGAGTCCCACCTGAGACAATTCGGCCGACAGTTCCTCGATAATGCAAGCCTCCTCGGCACCCACAGCTATAGACTCTGGGAACATAAGTTGCTGTGACGAAGAATGGCCGCTCTGAATCATGGAACTTACAGTATCGTACTGTATTCGCTCATGAGCTCGGTGCTGGTCGATGAACATCAGGCCATCCTTGACTTGAGCCACTATATATTTAGCCCTATACTGGTAAAATCTCTCAACGCTAGGTTCTGTGCTAGCCTCGGGATTATTATTGAGGCTAGATACAATAAAATCGAACTTCTGCTGAGTAGGTCCAGGTTCTCTCTGCCTCTCGTATATTCCCTCGTACAAGCTCTCCCACCCCTTGGTACTAGGTTTAGGTACGCTAGTTCGGGTGCCCAGTTTACTTTCGTAAGTCTGAACGGGGCTATCGCACCCCGCATTTCTGTCGTATGTGAAAGGTACCGACCTGTATTTATTGTCGGATTCGTTTTCAAAAGGGTTGTATATATCCAGACGGTTGCTAGGGTCGAGAGACAAAACTTTGGATATTTCATCCATGTCGAAGCCCTGAACAGTTGGCATAGCGTTGATATTGACATCAGCGTTGACGTCAAAATCGATAGAAGGCATAATATTATTCTTCCCCAGGCAATCCCTTACGGTAGCATTGAGGATACGCCATATGGCGGTATCGTTCTCAAACTTTATCTCAGTTTTCTGAGGATGGACATTGACATCGATACTCTGAGGGTCTACCTCGAGGTAGATATAGTAAGCCGGAGTCTGGTCGGCAGGAATAATATTTCTATAAGCATCAACCACCGCCTTGTGGAAATAAGAACTTTTCATAAAGCGGTTGTTCACTATAAAATACTGATTACTATTGCTTTTGCGAGCTGTATCTGTAGTGCCTATGAAGCCAGAAATCTTGATGATATCGTTATCGGTATCCACCTTCAGGAGCTCTTTGGCGAGAGCCTTACCCGCGATAGCCGAAACGCGAGACATCAAGTTGCCCCCCTTCAGATCGTACAACGTCTGTGAATTATGTATCATCACCAGCGATATATCTGGGTGCGCTAAGGCGATACGGATAAATTCTGTCTCAAGGTATTTAAGCTCTGTAGCATCCTTTTTGAGGAAGTTGCGTCTTGCAGGAGTATTGAAAAACAGATCCTTTACACAAAACTGGCTACCTTTTGGGGCTACTACAGGTTCGTCGTGCAGAATTTTAGAGCCTGCTATTTCGACTTTTGTGCCCAGCTCATCCTCTTCCCTACGAGTAATAAGGTCGACATGAGCCACAGCTGCGATAGAAGCCAAGGCCTCACCTCTGAAGCCCATGGTATGCAACCTCATGAGGTCGGCAGCCTCCTGAATTTTGGAAGTAGCATGACGTTCGAAAGCCAGTCGTGCGTCTATGTCGTTCATTCCGCAGCCATTATCGATCACCTGAATAAGTGTTCTTCCGGCATCCTTGAGGACGACACGCACCTCGGTGGCTCCGGCATCTATAGAGTTTTCGGCCAACTCTTTCAGTACCGAAGCTGGATTTTGTACCACCTCGCCGGCAGCAATAATATTTGCTACTGAGTCGGGCAGCTGATGTATAACGCTTCCACTTTTTTCGCTCATGCCAGGCTCCTCGTGGTTATCCTACGTGTGTTATGATATAGTATGCCATCAAAGAGAGAATTACCACGAACGATAAAATGAGCATTCGTGTGCGCTTCTTCTGTTTCTGCATTTTCTGTTGGAACTGCTCATGGCGGGCACGCATAGCGCCGCTTCTAATCAGTTGGCCCACTTTATTAGCCTCAGGTATGGCATTAGGGTCTTTCTCTTTGTAGTTCTCTATAGAGTCTGCCCCCATAGCGCGCTTTCTCTCCTCCCAACGCTCTTTGTCGGGGTCGTAGAAGCGAGGCTGATACTCGTATACCTTGTATTTTGGTAATTTAAAGAAGGATAATCCCATACCTGTCAGTTTATTTGTGGGTCAAAAAAATTAAAACTCAAAGTCGTTACATGCTCTCTCGGCCAAGATAGCACGAATATCCTTCGATACCTCAACATGCTTAGGGTGAACAGCATAAGCCTTGAGTCCCTCCATGTCATCATGAGTTGAGATAAGCGAGAGGTGGAATTTCTCGTTAGGGTTGCAGTTGATGCCAACCTCGATGCTCTTCAAGGTAGGTACCTCATTCTTGAGGTTCAATAATGCTTCACGGATAGATACCAATTTGCTCTGAAGTTCAGCAGCCTCGATATCCTCTCTCATCTTAAATAGTACAATATGTTTGATCATCTGTATGACTTTTTTGCGTAAGTTTGTCATTGCAAATATAGTAAATATATTCTCATGTTGATTATTGGAATAGCAGGTGGTACGGGTTCTGGTAAGTCTACGGTTGTGCGCCAGATAGTAGCGCGTTTAGGCGAAGGCAGGGTGAGCGTAGTCTCACAGGATGCCTATTATTATGACAGTAGTCACCTCCCATTGGAGGAGCGCCGAAAGAAGAATTTCGACCATCCGTCATCTATAGAGTTCCCCTTGTTGGCTCAGCATATTAGAGACCTTCGAGCAGGTAAGACTATCCAGCAACCTACATACAGTTACATTACCTGTTCTCGTTTGGCAGAGACCATTGAGATTCAACCAACCGAGGTGGTAATTGTTGAGGGTATACTTATTCTTGGCAACGATGAGCTCCGTAAAGAGATAGATATCAAGGTATATGTGGATGCAGATGATGACGACCGTTTGGCGCGTGTCATCCAGCGAGATATGGCCGAACGCGGTCGCGACGCCCAGATGACGCTCGACCGATATGCTAAAACGGTTAAACCCAGTCACTTGCAATTTGTAGAGCCTACAAAGCGATTTGCAGATATCATTATTCCACAGGGGGGAATGAATCAGGTAGCAATAGATATTTTGGCTAAATATATTAATTCACACCTAAAAGATTGATTAGTTATGAGTGCAATTTATGATGCAGATCCTAGTAAGATAATATACATAGATATAGAAACTACACCTGCAACGAAGAATTTTTCTGAGCTTCCGGAGCTTCTGCAGGGTCTATGGGATAAAAAGACGGCAAGCGACCGTACGGAAGAGGTCTCTCTATCCGATTTTTACGATGAACGTTCTGCCTTGTATCCAGAGTTCGGCAGAATAGTCTGTATTTCGGTAGGCATATTGCAACCCTCGCCTACAGGGTGGAAGATGTTCACCAAGTCGTACTGCTCCGAGGATGAGTGCGCCCTTCTTATGGAATTCAATATGTTCCTAAATAAGTATTGGCTCTCAGCCCCAGCATTCTGCGGCCATAATATCAAGGAGTTTGATATGCCATATATTGCAAAGCGAATGATGATCAACCATCTTCGCCCGCATTCATCTCTGGATGTGAGTGGCAAGAAACCTTGGGAGATAAGTTTCATCGATACCCTGGAACTTTGGAAATGTGGTTCATATAGGGGTGGCGCTTCTTTGGAATTACTTACAGCAGTTTTCGGTATTCCTACACCAAAAGATGATATCCATGGCTACGAGGTGCGCGGTGTATTCTATGACGAGGGTGATCTCGACCGAATATCCACCTATTGTCAGAAAGATGTAGTGGCTACAGCACAAGTTTTACTAGCCATGCGCGGCGAGCAGATAATCCCAGAATCGAATATTGTTTTCAAAGGCAGATAAAGATATGGCAATAATCAAACCTCTTCGTGGCTTTACCCCTAAGGTGCACGACAATACATTCCTCGCCGAGACGGCAGTTCTCATAGGCGATGTTGAAATAGCCGAAGGTGCCAGTATATGGTATGGCGCAGTTCTCCGTGGTGATGTAGGAGCCATACGCATTGGTCGCAATTCCAATGTTCAAGACAATGCCGTCATCCATGCCACATACAATAAGTCGCAAGCCATCCTAGGCGATGAGGTTACTGTAGGGCATAATGCCACAATCCACGGAGCCATCATTCACGACAAGGTACTTGTAGGTATGGGTGCAACAATCCTTGACAATGCCGAGGTAGAGAGCAATACCATAATTGCAGCAGGAGCTTTGGTCTTGGCCAATACCCACCTTGAGCCAAACGCTATATATGCTGGAGTGCCAGCCAAAAAAGTAAAAGATCTGCCTACCGATGTTCATCCGTCGTCGATAGAGCAGTACGCTTCAAATTATCAATTCTATACTACCTGGTACAAATGAGTTTAGTGTGCGGACCATTGGCATTTTTTGATTCGGGCTATGGCGGACTGACCATTATGGAGAGTGTACGTAGCCTGCTTCCTCAGTACGACTATGTCTACCTAGGGGATAATGCTCGTAATCCATATGGTACACGCTCCTTTGATGTGGTCTATCAGTACACGTTGGAGTGTGTAAATAAACTTTTCGACCTCTCATCGCCATTGGCTATCATAGCTTGCAATACTGCTTCGGCTAAGGCTCTCCGCACAATCCAGCAGAACGACCTCCCACGTATAGATGCCACACGTCGAGTCTTAGGGGTCATCCGTCCAAGTGTGGAGGCAATAGGCGAGTATACCCGTACCGGTCATGTAGGTGTATTTGCCACTCAGGGAACTGTCGATAGCTTGAGCTACCCAATGGAGCTTCAGAAACTTCGTCCCGATATTACTGTCCATCAGCAGTCGTGTCCTATGTGGGTGCCTTTAGTGGAGAATAGCGAGTACAACGACGAGGGGGCAGATTATTTTGTCCGCAAATATTGTGATGCCTTGATGTCGCAGTCCGACAAGATAGATGTAGTGATTTTGGCATGTACGCACTACCCATTGCTTCTACCTAAAATCCGAAAATATATTCCTTCCGACGTCAAAGTAATATGTCAAGGCGATATTGTAGCTCATAGTCTAAAGGATTATCTCGAGCGCCATCCAGAAATGGAGTCACGCCTTACCCGTGGAGGGACAGTAAGATTTCTGACTACCGAGAACCCGCATAAATTCAAATTTACCGCTAAGGTCTTTTTCTCGGGCGACCTTGATGTGCAGCAATTGACCTAATATATATAGGTACAAAACAAATAAAACACCGATGATCATTTTCACCGGTGTTTAAATTTTATCTATTATATCAAGTATTACTTGCCAATGTAATCCTTCTTGTACGAAGCTGGATCATAGAAATCTATAGTCATCCAATGGCTATGTGTGCTTGGCAATGGCTTAGAGTCGATAAACTCCAATACTGCGGAGAGCATATCTATACCATGGTTGAACTCAATCTGGCTGATAAGGTCCATAGCCTCCTGACTGTATTTCTTGTTGCACTGAAGTCTGATCTTCTCATATACGATTCTCTTTCTGTGAGAAAGTACATCGTATGGCAACACGTCGTGACATTTGTCGCAGAACTCCATCAACGACTCATATCGTCTGTTGCCTATAGTATTTTTTACATACTCATATTGCAAGTGCTTCATTCTGCCTATCTTCTCACGTGCAATATTCTCCTGGCCAGCAGCGAAATCGCCACGGCTGTTGTAGCAAGCACCGATAGCGTTGTCGCAATCCTCAAGACTCTTGGAATACAAAGCATCAAAGCCCTCTTGCCACTTAGTCATGAACTCATCGGAGTCGAAATTCCACTGACCACGAACTATCGATGTCTTTTGCCAATCCATCAAAGCAGTAACATCAAGCTTAGCATCCATTACTGCCGACTCGTCATCGGTGAGAGTGAACTCTGGACCCTTAGGGGCCTCAACTTCCTCAACACCACCAGCTACAGGGGTATAGCCCAACTCTTTCAAGAGCGCCTCGCGCTCAGCCTGTGTAAGCGCATTCATCTTTTGCTCTACATTGCGCTGACCCTCTTCTGTCGTGATATCCTCGCCAAAGTGCTCGCCAAGCTTAACTGCCCTGTTCATCGCATCTTCGATGTTGGCCAACTGAGCGGTAGCATTATTGAGCTGTGCCTGAGCTGTACCCAAAGCGTAACCTCTGGCATCGTTAAACTTATTAAGGCCGTCTTGCTTAAGTACACCCAACCCAGCTGAGATATTATTTACGGCATCAGAAGCAATCATGACAGCAATCTCAGGATACTCATCTGTAGCCTTGGCAAGTATCTCGTCATTATGCTTGTCGTAATCAGCCTTGATACTCAGCAACTTATCGCGGAACTCGCGAACGCACTTAGCACCTGGCAGATAAAGACCAGTAGTGTCGGCCCAGAAAGCAGCAATTGAGTCCTTCGATGGAGCCTCGTTCATTACTGCAAGAATCTGTCGGTAGTAAGTCGCACCGTCAGGTAAAGTCTCACCAGGGGTAAACTTGGGCATCTCACGTTTTGTCGCAAGCACATCTGGTTTGTTGGTCATGTTCGACTTCAATTGGTCGGTCTTCTCTCGGGCAATTTCTGATGCATTGTCCAATACAGTTCCAAGACCCAAACCAGTCTTGTCCAAATCGTTTTTCTTCGATTCTGTCTTTTGTTCGATTTTTGATTTTGCTTTCTCAGCCGCATTGCCGAGTTTCTTAAGCCACGCTTGTGCCGATGCGTCAGTGCTAAAAGTCAATACTAGCACTACCATACACAGTTGTAGAAAGTTTTTCATAGTGTTATCCTACTTTAATTATCCTTTGTTGTTAATGGCACAAAATTAATTATTTCTTCACTAATGACAAAGGAGGAATATTTTTTTAACATGCACGATAAATTTAGCATTAACAACATTTAACGCGTGTATTAGTCGCCTACTCTTTAATATTACCTAAGTTTGTCCCGACAATTTACACGGATGAAAAAAATATATATTCTACTATTCGCCATTCTCTCTTGTGTGTGCAATGCTACTGCCCAAAGATTACATGGCAACGTGACCGATGTTCAGACTGGTGAGCCGCTAATTGGAGCTACTGTATATATACCGTCTCTCTCAAAGGGAACCGTAACAGACCTCGATGGCCGATATACTCTATCATTGTCCAATGGGAATTACTCCGTTTCATACTCTTTCATGGGTTACGAGACCGCAGTCATAACTGCCAATATCAATGGTAATACCTCCTTGAATGTTAAACTTAAATCTTCTTCTCAAAAAATCGATGAGGTAGTCATAACCTCCCAAAACAAGCAGGAGCAGTTGGCAAGACCCGAAATGGGAGTCGAGAAACTTCAGTCCAAAACCATAAAAAGTGTACCAGTCTTGCTCGGCGAAACAGATGTCATCAAGGTTATGCAACTTATGCCAGGTGTTCAGGCAGCTAGCGAAGGTAGTACAGGTTTCAGTGTCCGAGGTGGTAATCCCGATCAGAATCTCGTCCTCTTGGATGGCTCTACTATATACAATGCAGGACATTTCATGGGCTTTTTCTCGGTTTTCAATAACGATGCTGTCAATGATGTCAAACTCTACAAGGGTGATATCCCCGCAAGTTACGGTGGCCGTCTCTCTTCTTTGCTGGAGGTAAATATGAAAGATGGCGACAAGCAGAGGTATCATCTCAACGGCGGTGTCGGCCTCATTTCGTCACGTCTGACAGTCGACGGACCTATTATAAATCAGCGCACCTCATTCTTGGCTAGTGCCCGTAGAACATATTTCGATCTTTTCTTGCCTTTCGCCACAAATGAGTCGGCTAAAGAGAGTACAATCTATTTCTACGATCTCAACGCACGTATATCTCATACGGTCAACGACAACAACCATATCTTCGCTAGTGCTTACCTAGGACGGGATCTCTTCGAATACCCAATAGCAGGCATGGCTTTCGGCAATAAATCTGTCTCTCTGCGATGGAGCCACATCTTCAACCAGAGAAATTATCTCAATCTTACAGCGCATGCTGTAAATAGCGACTACGATTTGTCGATGGATTTCGATGCAGCGTCTAAAGCTTCACTGAGTTCCGTAATCAAAGACCTCTCAATCCGCGCCGATTTTTCTTCAAAAGTAGGCTTGACCCATACCCTGACGTATGGCTTTCAGCTGACAAGGCACGATTTCCAACCAGGAACAGCTCGCGGAGAAGGGGCCCAGGCTATAATGGGTAAAATAGAAATGCCTAAGAATAAGGCTATCGAGACCTCAGTTTTTATAGGCAATACCGAGACCGTATCCCCTTCCCTGACTCTTCGCTATGGAGTGCGCCTCTCTACTTTCCACAATTATGGCCCTACTATATTGTATAAGTACGATGACGAATACAACCTTTCCGAGACTGTTGAGAAGGGTAGTGGAGTATATAATAGCAATTTCGGACTCGAACCTCGCTTCGCTTTGTCTTATATGGTCGACGAGCACTCTTCTGTCAAGGCCTCATATACTCGTACCTACCAGTATATGCAGCAGGCTAGTGTCTCTACTTCTGGTACCCCTATGGATGTATGGTATATGTCTTCGCCTAATGTAAAACCGCAACTTTCAGATCAGGTCTCTTTGGGATATTTCCACAATATCCTGGACGACCGTATAGAACTCTCTTTCGAAACGTTCTATAAGGCAATGGAGAATACTATCGATTTCAAGGATCACCCTCACGTGATGCTAAATAAATATCTCGAAGGCGAACTTCGTTTCGGTAACTCTCGCTCTTATGGCGCAGAATTTATGGCAAAGGCCGATTTCGGAAGGTGGAATGGTTGGGTAAGCTATACTCTTTCTCGCGCCGACCGCAAAATTGTGGGGGTCAACGATGGGAAACGCTATCTTTCTCCATATAACCATACCCACGATGCCAGTGTCGTGGCTTCGTATCGCTTCACAGACCGCATAAGTGTCTCGGGCAACTGGGTATTTATCAGCGGAGCTCCTACCACATTCCCTGTGGCACGATACGAGGTGGGCGGAGAGATAGTCCCATACTACTCTTCTCGTAATCGAGATAGGATGCCCAACTATCACCGTCTCGACCTCTCTTTGACTATCCAGTGCAAGAGGAACCCCGAACGTAGATGGCAGGGTGAGTGGGTGTTCTCTTTCTACAATGCCTACAACCACCACAATACATGGGGTATCCACTTCGAGCGCGAAAACAAGGATAACGAGCAAACCTACGTCATAAAGTCCAAGAGTGTATACCTCTTCCCTATAATACCTTCTGTGTCATACAATTTCAAATTCTAAAATCCCCATGAGATATATCGCTATACTTATATCATCACTTTTTATTTTTTCTTCTTGTACAGAGGATATCGATCTCTCGCTTAGCTCCACTAGCCCGTTTTTCGTGGTAGATGGCCATATTTGCGATGAGGTGTCGCCATACAACTTCGTACGTCTTACAATGTCGTCCGATTATTTTCTTAATACCGAGTCCCCAGCCGTATCGGGTGCCTCAGTGGTGATAAATGATGGCGAAAAGGATATAATTTTCGAGGAGGAGGAACCTGGCTATTATATGGCTCCCGCATTTTTCGCAGGTGAGCATGGTAAGACGTATAGCCTCACAATATCTAATGTCGATGCTGATGGCGATGGCATAAGCGAAATATATACTTCAAAGAGCATAATGCCGCCAACATACGAAATAGATTCGGTAAAATGTGTCTATGACGATTTTCTGGGAATATACAAGATTGGCCTCTTCGCCCGCGAAGATACCTCGTTCGATAACTACTATATGTTCGGCTATTCTTACAACGATTCGCTTGTCTGCGATTCTTACCTGGATTATGCTATTACCGACGACTCGTATTTTGGTAGCGACTATTGCTGGGGCGCAACCATCAGTACCCTCACCGAGGATTTTCTGAGAAGTGGCGTGATAAACGAAGGCGACACCGTCACAGTCCACTCTATCTCTATCAACGAGGATCTGTATAAGTATATCGCCGCCATAGACGATATTCATAGTGGCTCAAATCCTATGTTCAGCAGCACGCCAGCCAATGCAGTCGGAAATATTAGCAATGGCGCTCTGGGATTCTTCACCGCTATGGCTGTCGTCCACACTAAGTGCTTGGTCGAAAAATAAATTTTTTCCTAAATAAAAAACCACCCCGTTATAGCCAGTGACTATAGCGGGGTGGCATATTTATACCCATATAAATTTATTTCTTGCTCTTCTCGATATTCTCAATGAACTCGTCGAAGAACTTCTCTGTGTCTGTAGGACCAGAACTCGCCTCTGGGTGGAACTGACTCGAGAAGTATGGCAGTGTCTTATGACGGATACCCTCATTCGAACCATCGTTGATATTTACAAATGATGGCTCCCAACCTTCAGGTATACTGTTGTTGTCAATCGCAAAACCATGGTTCTGGCTGGTGATGTAACATTGTGTCGAACCACAACGAATCACAGGGTGGTTGTGCGCACGGTGTCCGTAAGGCAACTTATAGGTAGTAGCACCCGAAGCTAAGCCGAGCAATTGGTTGCCAAGACAGATGCCAAAGATAGGCTTGCCAATCTTAATGGCTTTCTTTATGTTCTCTATAGTAGCCTTGCACATCTGTGGGTCACCAGGACCGTTAGATAGCATCAAGCCATCATAGTCTATCTGTGTAAAGTCATAATCCCAAGGTACTCGTACCACAGTAGTGTCACGCTTCAAGAGACAACGGAGGATATTGTACTTAGCACCTGTATCTACCATCACTATCTTGTGCTTGCCGTTACCGTAAGTCTTAGGCTCCTTGATGCTGACCTGCGCCACAAGGTTGTCCTTGTTAGGGTCGTGGAACTCTACATCCTCATCGTCCACTATTATCTTGCCAAGTATAGCACCTGTCTCACGGATATGCTTTGTGAGCGCACGTGTATCTACACCATAGATGCCTGGTACCTTGTACTCCTTGAGCCAATCACTGAGGCTCTGCTTTGCATTCCAGTGACTGTACTCCCACGAGTAATCAGAAATCACAAGCGCTGTGATGTGTATTCTGTCACTCTCATAGAACTTTGGAAGACCATTCTCATCCTTGTCGTCCTTTGGTACACCATAGTTACCAATAAGAGGATATGTCGATACTAGTATCTGTCCAGCATACGATGGGTCTGTCAACGATTCAGGATATCCTGTCATAGCAGTGTTGAAAACTACCTCACCGGCTACCGACTTCTCGTATCCGAACGACTTGCCCTCGAAGACCATACCGTCTGCGAGTACTAGTTTTATGCTCTTGCAATCAGCCATTTTCTATATGTTGATTTTTGAAGTTCGTAATTATTAATACTCATCCCATGACTTGATAGGCAACTCATCTACGTCGATAGCGCAGAATGCTTTGATGTAAGCCGCAGCCAATCGTGCATTTGTGATAAGTGGAACATTGAAGTCAATAGCATCACGACGGATTCGGTATCCGTTCTTGAGCTCGTTGTGAGTGAGGTTCTTTGGAATGTTGATTACCAAGTCAAGCTTCTTCTCACGTATCAGGTCTATCACATTAGGCTTCTTGTCCTCGTCTGGCCAGTGTACAAGTGTAGTGTCTACACCATTCTCACTCAGGAATCTGTGTGTGCCGCCTGTCGAGAATACTGTGTACCCCTTCTCTACCAAAAGTCGTGCACTGTTGAGCAATTGCAACTTCGAGCGCGCAGGTCCTGAAGAGATAAGTATGTTCTGCTTTGGAAGTCTGTGTCCTACCGAGAGCATAGATTCCAATACAGCATGGTCAAATGTCTCACCTATACAGCCTACCTCACCTGTCGACGACATATCCACACCCAATACTGGGTCCGCCTTCTGTAGACGGGCAAATGAGAACTGTGGAGCCTTGATTCCTACATAGTCTATGTCAAACAAGTCCTTGCTTGGCTTCTCTACTGGCAAACCAAGCATTACTCGTGTAGCAAGCTCAATAAGGTTAACCTTCAATACCTTACTTACGAATGGGAACGATCGCGAAGCACGGAGGTTACACTCAATAACTTTTATGTCGTTGTTCTTGGCAAGTACCTGCATGTTGAATGGACCCGAAATCTCAAGCCCCTTCGCAACCTGCTTGGCAATCTTCTTGATGCGCTTTACTGTCTCTACGTACAACTTTTGTGGTGGGAATACAATAGTAGCATCTCCCGAGTGTACACCAGCAAACTCAATGTGCTCCGAAATAGCGTATGCTATTACCTCGCCATTCTGTGCTACAGCATCAATCTCTATCTCTTTCGCCTCCTCAATAAACTGACTGACTACCACAGGGAACTCCTTCGATACGTTTGCCGCCAAGGTGAGGAAGTGCGCCAACTCTTCTTTGTTCGATACCACATTCATCGCAGCTCCCGAGAGTACGTACGATGGACGAACCAAAACAGGGAAGCCTACCTCATCCACAAACTTGTAAATGTCTTCTATCGTAGTAAGCTCACTCCACTTTGGCTGGTCAATGCCAAGCTCATCACACATCGATGAGAACTTCTGTCTGTTCTCAGCACGGTCAATGTTCAATGGCGATGTGCCAAGGATAGGTACATTCCTGCGGTGAAGCTTCATCGCAAGGTTGTTTGGTATCTGACCACCTACCGAGACTATCACACCCATTGGGTTCTCAAGGTCTATGATATCAAGTACGCGCTCTTCTGTGAGCTCGTCAAAGTATAACCTGTCACATACGTCATAGTCTGTCGATACCGTCTCAGGATTGTAGTTGATCATTACCGAGCGATATCCTTGCTGCTTGATAGTGTTGATAGCATTTACCGAACACCAGTCAAACTCTACCGACGAACCAATGCGGTAAGCACCCGAACCGAGTACTATAACGCTCTTCTTGTCGCCCAAATACTTGACGTCGTTTTCTGTGCCGTTGTATGTAAGGTAAAGATAGTTGATCTGCGCAGGGAACTCACCAGCCATAGTGTCTATCTGCTTCACTACAGGTACTATGCCTCGCGACTTTCTGTCTTCTCGTACCTCCAGATTTTGCTCTTCCATCTTGCGGTCAGAGTCCTTGAATACAAGACGCGCAATCTGGAAGTCCGAGTAACCATATACCTTGGCTCTCTTCAATAGCTCTGTTGGTACCTCCTTTATAGAGTTGTACCCCTGAAGCTCAATGCGAATCTTATGCAGATTGTTAAGCTTCTCCAGGAACCACTTGTCTATCTTTGTGATGTCATGAATCTCATCTACTGTCATGCCTTGCTCCATAGCCTCAGCAATAGCAAATACTCGCTTGTCTGTTGGCTCTGCAAGTTCTTGCCTGATGTCTATGTCCTTCAATGGCTGGTTGCCTACAAAACCATGCATGCCTTGTCCAACCATTCGCAAACCTTTTTGGATTACCTCTTCGAAGGTGCGACCGATAGCCATAATCTCGCCTACCGACTTCATCGAAGAGCCAATCTGCTTCGATACACCCGAGAACTTGCTCAAGTCCCATCTAGGTATCTTACATACTATATAGTCAAGCGCGGGCTCAAAGTACGCAGGTGTAGTCTTGGTTACCGAGTTCTTCAACTCCCAGAGACCATACCCAAGCGAAAGCTTAGCAGCTACAAATGCCAATGGATAACCAGTGGCCTTCGATGCCAAGGCTGATGAACGGCTGAGTCGGGCGTTAACCTCAATTACTCGATAGTCTTCCGAGTATGGGTCCAACGCATATTGTACATTACACTCACCTACAATACCTACGTGACGTATAATCTTTATGGCAAGCTCTCGTAGCTTGTGATATTCCGAATTCGAAAGTGTCTGCGATGGAGCTACTACTATCGACTCGCCAGTGTGAATGCCTAGCGGGTCAAAGTTCTCCATGTTACATACCGTGATACAGTTGTTGTACTTGTCTCGTACTACCTCATACTCTACCTCTTTCCAACCCTTGAGCGATTCCTCTACAAGTATCTGGCTCGAATATGATAACGCATTCTCTGCTCTCTGTATCAACTCTTCTCTATTATAACAAAAACCGCTACCCATACCTCCAAGTGTATAAGCAGCGCGCACTATAATAGGAAAACCTATCTTGTCCGAAGCCTCAAGTGCCTCTTCTACAGAATTAACAGCAATGGAAACAGGAGTCTTAACGTCAATCTCCTTCAGCTTGTTGGCAAATATCTCACGGTCCTCTGTGTCAATGATCGCCTGAACAGGGGTACCAAGTACCTTTACATTGTACTTCTCAAGTATGCCCCCCTCGTATAACTCTATACCACAGTTGAGGGCCGTCTGACCACCAAACGAAAGCAACAAGCCTTGTGGCTGCTCTTTTTGGATTACTCGCTCAACAAAATATGGGGTGACTGGAAGAAAATAAATCTTGTCGGCAATGTTCTCGGAAGTTTGAATCGTGGCAATGTTCGGATTGATAAGTATCGTCTCCACGCCTTCCTCCTTCAGGGCCTTCAGGGCTTGCGAACCCGAATAGTCAAATTCTCCGGCTTCTCCTATCTTAAGGGCTCCGGATCCAAGGATAACCACCTTGCGGACGTCATGTTTCATATCGCTCATGCGCTTTTGTTTCTTTACCTTGGAGCACAAAGGTATGAATTTTCTTTCTTTCAAGAAAGCGCTTTGCATTTTTTAAGAGTATTACTTATAAAGTATAATAGCTTACAATTTGTAAATTATTGGCGCCTAATAGATGTTTTGTGTTACACATCAAGTCGTTATCCCTTTAGATGCTAATCAATTTCTATCCTTTTGATACTTTTTAAGTAAAAACACTAACTTTGTGTCTCTAACAATGGATATTTTTGAACATGAAACTCTTTAAATGTTTACTGCTTTTGTGCGTCATGTATCTCCCCTCCTCATACGCACAGCGTCAGATCATCGAGGCTGGTTTCGAACTGCTCGATGTCCGCGATAATGCCGCTTGCGGTAACCTGGGCGCAGTCCGTGGCCTCAATATGCTCGAAATAAGTATAGGCGACGCCCGTATCAACGCTCGTATCATGGATTGCCACGATTTCTTTCACTCGTGGGACTGGGATTATTGGGATATGGACTATAATTATAATAAGTACGATGCGTGGTTCCATAGCGATTATGTCAATACCCGCCGATTCTGCTCTGGGTCTTATACGCTCAACTACCAGCGTTTCCTTAAGTGGTGGCTCCAGGCTGGTATAGGTGTTACTTTCTGTAACTACCGCCAGGAGTACGTCGATTCGCAGACTGGCGCCAAGGCATTCACAGCCAAGAGCTCTTCTGTCAGCGTCCTCCCTAATGTCCGATTCAATTATTTCAATCGCCGCTACTTCGGTTTGTACTCTGCCGTAGGTATGGGCTTTAATGTTCATACCGATCGCAACTACCACTTGGTGAGAAATAAGGGTAAAAAACTTGAACGCGAAGCCAATTTCATGGCTCAGGCTACTTTCATAGGTGTCCGATTCGGAGCTAAACTTTATGTCAACGCCGAACTGGGTGTCGGACCTAAGGGTATAGTTAATGCAGGTCTCGGTTATAGATTCTAATGCGTATGAAAAAATATATATTCTCTCTTATCTCTCTTTCTGCTCTCTTGTTCTCTTCTTGCCACGAGGAGGAGATAGCTTTTTCTAAAGTGAGCCGTATCGCTCAGGGCGTGGATATGATTGGCGACTGGTGCCGCGATTTCAATGAGGTGGCTTTCGATATCGAGTCTTGCTTCATCCTTAACGACGAATTGTCTAAATGCACCGACCTCCCTAAGGGCGAGATGTATATCAATGCCAATAGGACTGTTTATATCAAGCGTATGGGCGAGACGTCTTTCCGAGCCGTAATACTCGAACCTTATACTGTGTGCCTCGAGGCTGAGGGCGACCTCTATACCCAGGGTACTAAGTGGAACTTGTGGTCTACTATATCTAGCAACTTCGCCGAGGGCTTCATCGGTCACGTCATACCGTCTAATTATTTCGGCTATGGTAAGTACTACAACTTCCCTATGACTTTCGAGCGCCTCGACTCTTCTTGGAAATTGACGGGCGTTAAACGTGGCGAGACCCAACGCTCAAATAATATCTTCGTCGAACGTGCCGAAATAGATGGCCGTCCTACCCTCATATTGAACGGAGTAGGGCAGAACCCTCTCTCTAATTCGTTCAATTACCACGAGTACGACGATATCTTCCCTGCTTTCGATTATTTCATGGATTATAAAATGATCAATATCAAATGGCAGAAGGCTAATGTCCGCGAAGATTACCGCGTCCTCTCTGGTGAGCTCTTCCTCGACGTGCAGGAGTACGAAGGTATCAATAGCCTCACCCCTTCTGCTGTCTTCAACGATATCACAGTCACAGTTTCTTATAGCGGTGAGCAGAAAACTCTTCACCATTCCGAGGTCTATTATTAATTTTTTTGCGAGCAACCTATAGGCTCCCTTATATCAGCATATAGCTACAGACAACAAAAAAGCTCGGCTCCCTTATCGAAGCCGAGCTTTTATATTGTAAGATTATTCTTACTTGCCAAAGTAACGCAGGTACAAACCATAGAAGCCTCTGCCATGACGCGCCTCGTCCTTAGCCATCTCATGTACTGTGTCGTGGATAGCGTCAAGGTCCTTAGCCTTAGCATTCTTGGCAATGCGCATCTTGTCCTCACATGCTCCTGCCTCCGCATTCATACGCTTCTCAAGGTTTGTCTTTGTGTCCCAAACCACATCACCTAGCAACTCAGCAAACTTGGCAGCATGCTCTGCCTCTTCCCATGCATAACGCTTGAAAGCCTCTGCTATCTCAGGATATCCCTCTCTGTCTGCCTGACGACTCATCGCCAAGTACATGCCTACCTCTGAACACTCACCGTTGAAGTGTGCATTGAGATCTTTTATCATCTCAGCATCACATCCCTTAGCAACACCTATCTCGTGCTCTGTAACAAAGTTGAGCGCAGCCGACTCATCCATCTGCTTGAACTTGCTTGCTGGTACCTTACATTGTGGACACTTCTCTGGTGCAGCGTCACCCTCGTGAACATAACCGCATACTGTACAAATAAATTTTGCCATAGTGATTTTGTTTCTGTTGATTAATTATGTTTATTCCTTCCTCCAAGGATACGCACTTTATCCCTATGTGTTACGTTTTGTTCGCAATAGTGCTATTCTATTTCGTCATTTCCCCCTTCATGAAGGCCTCGGCATTTATACTCTTCAGACGCGACTCGTACCACTCAACACTGAATGCTCTTTGCTTCTTGAATGTCTTGCTCTTCGCTATACCTAATAGTTCCTCTATCCACCTCTTCTCTTCTTTTTCGTTCTTCCACTGGTAATATACGTTGGCTAGTAATAGTACTGGCTCATAATTTTCTTCGTCTAACTCATGACATTCTAGCGCCATCTCTACCGCATTTTCATACTCGCCTATATTGTAGTAGCATTTGGCTAGCGTCTTGGTCATTAGTGTCTTTACCTGTAGCGACATCTCCGATTGCTTCCACGCCTCGTTTATCAGCGCTATCGCCTTCGTGCTCATACCATTGCTCGAACATAGCAACCCATATTTCATCAGAATAGCCGGACCATTCCCCTTAACTTGCACCAATAAAGCCTCATAGGCATTGCACGCCTGGTATATACTGTCTAAGTACGCATAGTTCTGTGCCAGGTAATAGTTGATGTTTGTCCTCACATCTCCTTCAGCCTTCAGCTTTTTATACTCTGCCAACGATTGCTCAAACTCTCCCTTGAAAAACAGCTTCCTTCCATATAGCTCATTCACAAAGAGGTTCAATGTGTCTATCTCCCTGTACGCTCTCAGAAAATATAGCGCAGTGTCTATTCTTTCAGGTCTGGGTATCTGCTCATCTAGCGCTATCAGATTCTTGCACATGCTTATTAGCGCCGAACTGTTGTCTGGCTCTAATAGCATAATCTTCATCTGAACTTGCGCGGCAGAGTCCCTGGCCATTATCTTCTCATAGCCTGCCGATAGTAGCGTGAGCTTCTCTACCGATACACTGTCTCTGCTCACTATATCTTTCGATATCTCTATGCATCTCTTGTAGTACCCACTATGATATAGATTGTATGCTAGCCTGAACTTCGCCGAGTCCGATGGCGCCATCTTGTCTGCTTTTTCAAAAAATGGCAACGCCCTGCTGTGCCTGCCCCCTCGTTCATATATCATGCCTACCATATACATCGAGTTGTGATTCAATGTATCTTGCGACAGACTGTCAACCACTAGCGCTATGTTCTTCTGCCCCAAAGCAGAGATACATGCACTTATTAGTATAAGTATCGTAATGAATAATCTCATGTTGTCATTGTCTAGGTTATATAGTAAAAGCGACACTTCGTCTTAGTGCCGCTTTTACCAATTTCTCTTTTACTTGATTATTTTTCTCGTAGCCTTATTTCTTAGTCATATATCCTACTACTACTATCTCACTGGCACCTATCACGTTTGGCGCCCCGAGCTTAGTGTCGCATATTTGATTGCCCTCATCGTCTTGAAGTACAAATTTGAAGTATAGGCCCATGTGCGACTTTATGTTTTCTCCGTCTCTGGTTGCAGGAATGAACTTGCCCATCGATTTTACTACTCGAGCAGCTTCGTCTTTCAATATCTGTGGAGCATCATTTCCTACTGCTTCTACATTGTCTAGACTGCCGTCTTCGTTAATCCTGAATTGTACAAAGAGTGTTCCTGTCAAACCCTTTTCTTGTGCCTCCGATGGATACTTGATGTTGTTAGCAATGTACTTCCTCATCTCAGTGTCTCCGCCAGGGTAGCTCGATGTCGACATCTTGTCTCCTACCTTAGTAGGTCCGTTGGGATTCTTCAAGTATACGTATGCGGTCTTCTCTTCGTCTTTATTTATAATGCCCGCAATCTTATACTTGTCTATTTTTTCCATGTCTTCCATGGTCCCCTTCTTGCCGTCTATTACAAATGTCCAGTCGGCCATGGCTGGATTATGTCCTTGCTTGATTGCTGCTCGCTCATCTTTCTTCCAACCGTCTTCTGTGATAGTGAATGTAATTGGAATAATGAACGATACATTCACAGCTTGCCCTCTCTGCATGCCTGGTTTCCACTTCGGCATAGCCGATACTACGCGCACCGCCTCTGCATCAAGTAGTGGGTCAACTCCTCTCTCCACTTTTACATCCTTTATGTTACCTTCTTTGTTTACGACAAATCTCACAAATACCCTGCCTTGTATGTTCTTGTTCTTAGCCTCTTCTGGGTACTTCACCGATTCTATCAGGTACTTCATCAGCGCCTCTTCACCTTCAGCAAACTCTGGCATCTCTTCTACTATCATGAAGACTTCTTCCTCATCCCCGTCTTGCTGCGCAACTACTTCTGGAGCTTTCGCTTCTCTCTCCATTACAGTCTCTTCTTGCACAATAGCAAGATTCTCCGTAACTTCGCCCCTAGTTACAGCTTCTGTAACTTCTTCGTCTGCAGTGACGTAAATAGTCTTAGTCTCCGCAAATGCTGTCAAACTTATCCCGACAGCTGGGATTAGGTACAGGGCCTTCATAAGACCGCGTACCGATGACTTCTTGGAAAGCATCATAGTGATTCGATTTTTAAGTATACTGTGATTGAAGCCGTTAGCAACCGAGTAGCCGCTCATGCTAATGGCTTTCTTAATTAAAAGCAACTGATATTCTTTGGCATTGATCCCACTCCTCAAAGCATAGTCGTCTGCCTGATACTCATGCAACGCTCGTAAATCTGATCTCAACATCCAAATGGCTGGGTTGAACCATTGTATCGATGTCAGTAAATCGGTAATGATAATGTCCCACGAATGCCCATACTCTATGTGCCCTTGCTCGTGCCTTATTATCGATATGCTCGATTCTTTCATCTCTTCGGGCGACATTACTATGTAGTGCATCCAACTGAATGGCCCACTCTTGGCTTCGTCCGTTACCACTATCTCACTGCCGTCGTCTAGAAATACATGCTTCCCTTCTCGTATTATCTTTTTTATCGTGTATATCGAATGCAGTGTCTTGAATGCAACTACCACGGCTCCAATTATCATTATGGTTAACATAATCAACTCGCCGTAGTTGGCTTGCATATTTTCATCTTCTATACTGATCAGCTGTAGACCACTCTCGCCTATTTCAACAGAAAAGGCTCTTTGTACAGCGACCTCTGTCTTTGTATAGGTTATTACACAAAATGGTAAGACAAACGAAGCTATTGCCGTGAACAGTAGTATGAACCTGTTCACCTTGTGGAACGTCTCTTTGCTGAGTAATATCCTGTAGAACATGTAAAAGGCAGCAAGTAGTATGGCTACCTTCAACTCGTATGTCAGTATCGTTGTAATCATATCGACGTATCTTTTTTTGAAGGTTATGTAATAGGACTTAATTGCCTTTCTTAACTTGCTCTATCAGAGCCTCTAACTCATCAATGGATATCTTCTCTTCTTTTACAAACGCCGAAACAGCATCCATGTACGAACCATTGAAAAAGTTTGCTACCATACTGTTTATCGAGGTGCCCCCATATTCTTCTTTGCTCACAATAGGGTAGTACTGGTATGTGTTGCCATAGGCTTTGTGCGACAAATACCCGTTGGCTTCCAACGTGCGCACCATCGTCGATAGGGTGTTGAAGTGTGGCTTTGGTTCGTCATACTTCTCTACTAAGTCCTTGACGAACATCGCACCTTCCGCCCAGAATAGCTCCATAAGCTCATTTTCTTTCTTGGTCAACTTCTTCATATCTGATTTGCCTTAATCTGATATTGCAAAGGTAACTATATTTTTTTCATGTGCAACTATTTTTTCTAGTTTCTCAACTATTTTTTTTAGTTAGTCGCTTTCTAACCCCAAACAACAAGCCCCGTCCTAAGACGAGGCCTACTATCAAATATTTATATTATAATGTCAATAACTTCTATCCCCACCCCCATGTCTCTCTTAACACTCTATATACGCTCTCTCTATACAGCCTTAATACAGAGACTGATCTACGAGTAATAAGATTTATTTATGTGCGTCTCCCATCACTGTCATGTATATATCCCTCAGCATCACCACCATCTTGTCTATGTCCATCTCCCCATTGAAGTACATCGATAACCTGCCTTTCTCTTCTTTCATCGATACTTTTCGCGGATTTTGCTGCATCCAGTTGATAATGCCAGCAAAAATAGGCGACTGGTAGAAGGCTGAGTTGGGATCGCTCACCAAGTGTAGTATCAACTTCGAGCGCTTGAGTATCAACTTCTCTACACCTATCTTCTGGGCTATTATCCTCACATCTACTATCTGTAACAACGCTTCTGCCGCCTGGGGTAGGGGACCAAAACGGTCTACCAACCGCGCCTTGAATGCCTCTATGGCTTCCGCGTTTTGCAGATTGTCTGCTTCTTTGTATAGCGACATCCTCTCAGATATACTCTCTATATATGTCTGAGGGAATATGGCTTCTTCGTCTGTGTCTATCTGCGTGTCCGATACAAACATTAGTTGCCCCACTTCTACAGTTCCTGCCTCTCCTTCTTCTTCTCCATTGCCTCGCTCGTTCTGGAATAGCTCTTTGTAGTCGTTCTGCTTTAGCTCTATCAGCGCTTCTTGGAGTATCTTCTGATATGCCTCATAGCCTATGTCTGATATGAAGCCGCTTTGCTCAGCACCCAAAACATTGCCCGTGCCTCTTATGTCTAGGTCTTGCATGGCTATGTTGAACCCACTGCCTAAGTCCGAGAACTCACCTATTATCTTTAGCCTCCTGCGCCCTTCTGCCGTCAACTGCGCTAGCGGCGGCGCAAAAAGATAGCAGTACGCCTTCTTGTTGCTTCGCCCTACACGGCCCCTCAACTGGTGTAGCTCACTCAACCCAAACATGTGGGCGTTGTTTATTATTATCGTGTTGGCATTCGGAATGTCCAACCCCGATTCTATAATCGTCGTGGCAAGTAGTACGTCATACTCCCCATCAATGAAATCTAGCATTATCGACTCTAGTTGCATGCCGTCCATCTGCCCGTGCCCTACTACTGTCCTTACATCTGGCATCAACTTGGCTAGTACCCTCTGTAACTCCATCAGGTGGTTGATGCGGTTGTTGATTATAAATACCTGACCGCCTCTGTCTACCTCAAACTTGATGGCCTCACACATGGCTTCTTCACTGAATACTCGTACCTCCGTCTCTATAGGCTGCCTGTTCGATGGCGGCGTCTGTAGCACACTCAGATCCCTGGCGCCCATAAGCGAGAATTGTAGCGTGCGTGGTATAGGCGTAGCCGTCAACGTCAATGTGTCAACGTTGACTTTCAACTCCTTGAGCTTCTCTTTTACCGCAACGCCAAATCGCTGCTCTTCGTCTATTATCAATAGCCCAAGGTCCTTAAATTCTACATCTTTGCCTATCAGCCTGTGCGTGCCTATTACTATGTTTACCGTCCCTTCTTTTACCCCCTTGAGCACACTTTTTATCTCCGATGTCTTCCTTAACCTCGATACGTATTCTATCGTGCACGGGAAATCTTTTAAGCGTTGCCTGAAGGTGTTGTAATGCTGAAATGCCAATACCGTCGTAGGTACTAGTACCGCTACTTGCTTGTTGTCTGATACGGCCTTGAAAGCAGCTCGTATGGCAAGCTCTGTCTTGCCAAAACCTACGTCTCCACATACTAGCCTGTCCATCGGAGCCTTCTTCTCCATGTCTTTCTTTATGGCTTGCGTGGCTTTGTACTGGTCTGGCGTGTCTTCATATAGGAACGAGGCCTCAAGTTCTTGCTGCAGGAAGGTGTCTGGCGAAAAAGCATAGCCTTCTTCGTCTTTCCTCATCGCATATAGCTTGATGAGGTTCGCAGCTATGTCTTTTACGTGCTTCTTGGTCTTCTCTTTTAGATTGTCCCAGTACGATGAGCCTAATTTCCTTATCTTGGGCTCTACTCCTTCTTTGCCTCTGTACTTGGATATCTTGTGGAGCGATTGTACATTTACTAGTATCATGTCATTGCCGTCAAAGGTCAATCGCACCGCCTCAAAGGTCCTCCCATTCACATTTTGCGATACTAGCCCGTTGAATATGGCTATGCCATGGTCTATGTGTACCACATAGTCGCCTACTTTCAACTGCGATAGCTCTCTTAGCGTTATGCTTTGCTGAGAGGCTCTCATCTTTTCGTTCCTTAACGCATATTTGTGGTACCTCTCAAATATCTGATGGTCTGTGTAGATGCATATCTTGGCACCCATATCCACAAATCCAGCATGGAGCGTCGTCTTTATCTCTGAGTATTTTAACTTCCTCTTCCTCTCTTTGAGTATCGCCCCAAGCCTCTCTAATTGCCTGCTGTTGTCCGATAGTATGTATACTTTGTAGTCGTCGGCCAACTTGTAGTATATGTCGTCTTCTAGTAAGTCAAAGTTTTTCTTGAACGATGGCTGTGGTAGAATGCTGAACCCTACTGCTCGCGCTCCTTCTGGTATGGCATGCGTGGGAGGCACCATCAGTAGCCTCTTCTTGCCGTCCATGGCTCTCTTCCACTCTTCTGCAGTTACAAAGTCGCTTATGTTTATCTTCTTGCTCGATTCGTCTGCTACGGCACTTAGCGATTTCGCTGCCGATTGGGCTTGCTCATATACCTGGGCTACTAGGTCTGTCGTCATCTCGGGCTGCTCTACCCATAGCGCCGTGTCTTGTGGTAGGGCTTCTAATAGCGATACCCTGTTGCGCTTGGCAGCACTGCCCATACTTAGGTCTGGTACTATCAGTACCTCTTGTAGCTTGTCTACAGATAGCTGACTGTCTAGCTCAAATGTCCTTATGGAGTCTACTTCGTCTCCAAAAAAGTCTATTCTGTATGGTATGTCCGAGGCAAATGAGAAAATATCTACTATACTGCCTCTTATACTGTACTGCCCTGGCTCATATACAAAGTCTACTCTCTCAAAGCCGTATTCTATAAGTACATCGGTCAGAAATTGTATCGAGATCTTCTCCCCACAGCACATCTTCAGAGTGTTCTCTTCTAATTCCGATGTGGCTATTACTTTTTCTGCCGCAGCTTGCGGATAGGTTACTACTATTACTTCTTTGCCTCCAAATAGCTGCGATACGGCTTCTGTCCTTAATTGTATGTTCTGAGCATCATAGCCGTCTGCCGATGGCCTGTGCTTAAATGACGAGGGTAGCAGATATACCTTGTCTTCTCCTAATATCTTGCTTAAGTCATGATACAGATATGGCGCATCGTCTCGCTCCGAACATACTACTACGCCTCTCTTGAATACCGATGCTATTACTAGAGCCCTGGCCGAGTAACTGAGCCCTCGTAGATATAGCGCCTCTGGCCCATCTCCCTTCTCTCCGAGAAATGTGCCTACTTGCGCTACTCTCGCATCTCCCTTGTATAGCGATAGTAGTATGTCTGCCTGCGTTTCTGCCTTCTGCATATGAATATTGTCCCTCTTTGCACAAAAACAGAGGCCACCAATCGGTAGCCTCTGTCATATCTTTGTCTGCTAGTCGGTTATTCGATTAGTAGAACTTTATTCTGTTGTCTTCTGTGTCAACATCCATGATAACCTGGTATGCATAGTTGGCAAATGCATTCGCCTGCTGCGCATTGTTTGCCTCTGTAGCCGCTGGGTTAGCATTGAACTGGTTGACTGTGTAGATGTATGCTGCGTTCTGACCGCGAACTACACCCGACTGTGCCTTCTCTGTAGCTGCCAAGATGCTGCCTACGAGCGCTGGCTCATAACCTGCACCTGTAACTGAGTTGATTGCAAAGTTAACGTTCGATGCCGAGTCTACCTTGGCATTGTACTTCTCTGCTATCTGCTCAAGTGAGAGACCCTTAACTGCTGCTGCTATAGCCTCAGCTTTCTTGTCCTTCAAAATGTCGTTGGTAATTACTGGCTCCAAATCCTCAATCTTGGCATAGCCCTTCTTCTGCTGCTTAACGAGAACTGCTATCACAAACTCATCGCCAATCTCAAAGAGCTCCGATACTTCGTCAACCTTCGCCTTGAATGCCCACTTCACAAGGTCACGAGCACCACGGAGATTGTTTACATTGTATGCGTTCGAACGGATATTGTTGCCATATCTCTTTACCAAGTTCATTGTGTCTATCGCAGCCTCAAATGCAGCACGCTTGATGTAACGTGTAGCAAATGTCTGCGCATCAGAGTATACTGCCTGATGTGTCTGTGTGCTGTACTCAATAGCCTTGTCTATTGTAGCAAAGTCAAATTTCTTCTTGGCTACACCCTTGTCCTGAATCTTGATGATGTGTACACCATACTGCGACTCTACCTTTACAATGTCTCCCTTGGCTCCTGCAAAACATGCCTCGTTGAACTCTGGTACCATGTCGCCATCGCTGAACCAACCAAGGTCACCACCATTGACTGCCGAGCCTGGATCTTCTGAGTATTGACGTGCCATCTCTGCAAAGTTCGCACCCTTCTTAGCTGCTGCCAAAAGACTGTCTGCCTTTGTAATGTCACTGCGGAGAAGTATATGCGCTGCCTTTACTGTGTCTGGACGGTTTGTAATCGATACCAAACGGCTGATCTTGAATGAGTCACCGTCACGGTATGGACCAAATACCTCACCTTCTTGTGCTGTAGCTGCTACTGCTGCAAGCGCCGATGGAAGCTGTGCCTCTGCAAGGAATCGCTGACCAGCAGGATTCTGCGAGTTCATCTGTGCGTATGAGTGCGCATCTTCTGCTGCCTTGAAGTCTGCCGCCATGTCGGCTACCGACTTTCTTACTGCCTCTATATCTTCTTCTGTAGCTACTACAGGGAATGTGATGTACTCTATGTCGCGTGTCTCGTCTACCTTGTAGTTCTCAATGTTCTGCTTGAACATCTTCTCGATCTCCGACTTCTTTACTACTATCGCAGAGTCTGGAATTGCTGAGTAACGTACTCCTACAAACGATACGTCAGCTGTCTTGCCTCTGAGTGCTGCCTCAGCCTCTTTCTCTGCCTTTGTTGTGTACAATCCCTTCGCAAGAGCTGTCATGTACTTCTCACTCTCACGGTTGCGTACCATGTTGCTCTTTACATTGTCCCAGATAACAAGTGTGCCTGGCTGCAACTGCTGTGGATCTGTTGTCTCTACAACCTGAACAAAGTTCATTGCTGCTGCCTTGTCATACATGCCTGTATTAGGATCCGAGAAGAAGTTGCGCATCATTGGCGAAATGTGGTTGCCTGCTACCATGTCAAGAACCTCAGCTGCCGATACCTCAACACCTGCTTTCTCATATACCTTTGCAAGTACCTTGTCGCTAATCATCTGACGCCATACCCCCTCACGAAGCTGGTTCTGTATGTCGTCTGTAAGCGATACACCTTGAGTCAATTTGTAGAACTGCTCCTGGTTCTCGCGCTCTCTCTCATACTCCTGTACCTTGATCTTCTCGCCGTTTACCGAACCGAGAACATCATTCTCCTGGAAAATGTTGTTGCCACCATTGAACAAGTCACCAAGTATAAACGCCAAAAGCGCTACAAAGATGATGACCGCCAAAAATACGCCAGCCTTGCTGCGTAATGCTTGAATAGTTGCCATATTTATTGTATTCTATAACTTACTGTTTGATTACTCTTTTGGGGCGCAAAGTTAACAAATTTTTTCAAACTAAGACACAAAACCTCAAAAAGAGTGGTCGCCTCTTCATTTTTTGTATACCTATATATATGTATGTGCTCTCAATTCTCATTTTTTGCGAGCAACCTTATATCTCTTTTGTATCTCACTTGTACCACGCTTGTGTCTCATTCATACTTCCTGGTAGCTTCTTCATAGCTTCCGTGCTTCTTTTGCCTCCTCTTGTCTTGCCTCTTCCGCCTGCCTGCTTCTCTCATCTTTTCTCTTATATATATAGGTGTAGCCTATCTCTATATATAGGTATGGTCTCCATATATTGTTTCTCATGAAAATTTTTCAAAACAATATTCTGACATATCCAACTTTGGCACGCAATTTGTAAATACTCATATCGTCGGCATCTTACTCGATGCCGATAACGTTCTTTGAATTTTTTCATAGGTCGCGCAACCTTCTGTTCGCCTCGTGCGTAATAGACCGCAAAAGCGACTGCCAGTCGTCAGTGCTTTCCATAGTTAATGCCGCAAATGAAACTTTTTTGCAAAAAGTGATTAAATTGCTTGCATAGTTCAAAAATAGTATCTAAATTTGCAACATTGATTAATAAGACTAACGATTGATTAAAACACGACCGATGGGTTACAACGGGAATTAAGAGAAATAGGGGGGGGGCAACCCTTTCGAAGATTCATGAATTCCATTAACAACAATGAACATGAATTCCCTATGTCTTTCTTTCTTTGTTCAGATGGTCAAAACCAAACCAATCCGGTTTGACTTATTAAGCTCATTAATAGAGAATAGACAATTTATACGTTTTACTAAATTAAATTAAAAAGTAAGAACATGAAAAGAAATTTCGTGTATCTGTCATTCGCTGCAGTAGCAGCTATGACATGTTTCACTAGCTGTATCGACAATGAGGAGCCAGCTAGCGTAGCAAACCTTCGTGACGCTGCAGCTATTAAGCTCAAGGCTGAGGCTAACAAGCTCGATATGGAGGCTCTCGTAGAGAAGGCTAATGCTGCTTACCGCGATGCTGAGACAGCAGTTCAAAACGAGTTGGCTGCTCAGGAAGCTGTTAATACAGCTATAGCTAAGCTTAACCTCGCTATCGCAGAGGCTGCTAACGAGAACGAGAAGGCTGCTGCAGTAGAGGCTGCAAAGGCTGCTTTGGTTGACGCTCAGGCAAATACAGCTGCTTCGCAGGCTGCTTTGGAAGGTGCTCTCGCTGCTCTCGACAAGGCAGAGAAGGATGCTATCGTAACAAAGGATAACAATAAGGTAATCTTGGAGAGCGGTCTCCAGACAGCTCTCTACGGTACAGATGGTGCTTACACAAAGTACATCGCAGCTGAGAAGGCAGTTCTCACATCTCAGAAGGCAGTTATCGAGGCAGAGTTCGCTCTCGCTGACGCTAAGTTGAATCCTAAGACAACTGCGTCAACTCCTAAGGCTATCGCAACTCTTCTCGCTGAGAAGCAGACAGCTCTCAAGGCAGCTGAGAAGAACCTCGCTGACGCTAAGGAGATCGGTACAGATGCTAACGCTATCGCTGCTAAGTGCGACGAGATCAAGACAGAGGTTGCTAAGCTCGACGTTAAGATCGCTGTAGCTGCTGCAGAGTTGAAGGATCTCGACAATCAGATCGATGCTGCTAAGGATAAGGTAGCTGCAGAGGCTCTCGCTGTTAAGACAGCTTGGAATAAGGCTGATCAGGAGTACAAGGATGCTCAGCAGGAAATTGATGATAAGATTGCCGACGACGCTAAGATGTATTTGGCTCCAGCTAAGAATATCGCTCTTAAGAATAAGTACGATTGGGAGAATCAGCAGGTTTCAAGCCTTCTTTCATTCGATATCGCTGATGCTGATGCTTCTATGGCTAAGTCTATTGCTGACAATACAAAGGTTGGCGATACATACGTATTCTCATACACAGGTACTGATGTAAAGGGTGGTAAGTTGACAGTAAACGACCTCTTCAAGCATCACGTAACAAACAGCGCTGTGTATTACAAGTCTTCTCCTACAGTTTCTATCAACTGGAAGGTTACAGGTCAGGGTTCTGATGGTGTTGATATATGGACAGCTACAACAGGTGCGATTAACGTTCTTAACACATTGTCTACTATCTCATCTATCAATGATGCTATCGACAAGGTACGTACAGATGCATTCGTAGATAACTTTGACAAGAATCTCGATAAGGCTGAGTCTCTCGCAACTACAAAGTACAACGAGGAGAGTGCTACACGTCTTCAAAATCTCAAGTCTCAGAAGCAGGCTTCTGTCGTAGCTCAGAAGGCTGCAACAAAGGAGGCTGACGACAAGATCAAGGAGACAATGAACGGTCTTTCAACATCTTCTGCTGACAATGCTTTCGTTAAGGCTGCTGTTAAGGATTCTGCAGTTGAGGAGCTTGCTGATAAGAAGGCAGACAAGGCAGCTGAGAAGAAGTCTATCGAGGCTCAGAAGACAGCTCTCAACGGTCTTAAGGGTGCTTACGAGGCTAACCTTACAACAGTTGGTGGTGAGACAATTTCTTCACTCACAGAGGCTGGTCTTGCTAAGATTATCGACAAGCTCGAGGCTGCTGTACGCGACGCTAAGGTAGCTGTAGAGGAAGTTGAGAACGGTCAGTACGATTCAGTTGCTGCTGCTGAGAAGACTCTCGCTGAGGCTAAGCTCGATCTCCAGGAGAAAGAGGCTAAGCGTGACGAGGCTAAGAAGGTATACGAGGCAACTGTTGAGGCTTACAAGTAATCTAACGTTAGCTTAATTAAGACGATTTTAATGAAACGTATAAGCAAAGTCCTATCACTCCTATTCCTTGCCGTAGCGCCTTGCGCTATGGCACAGGAGGCTGGAAATATCGAGGTCTCGCTTGTACTTGGTAACAGTACAATGTTCCAACAGTCTAATCAGGACATGTACTTGCTCCCTAAGTACGACAATACAAGCGCGACTCCAGGTACTGGATTGGGCAATGCGTACAGCTCACAGTCAAGTGATCCAGGTTTGTACCTCAACCTCTCTGAGGTAGGCTCAAACAACATCTTGAACGTGGCTGGTATACAGGGTCGCTACTTCTTGGCTCCTAACATCGATGTTAACTTGATGTTCGCTATGAATATCAACGCTACTCCTTCTAAGGACTACATCGAGGGTGTTGACGAGTCAAGCCCACTAGCAATCCCAGCGCAGCGCTACATCCAAGGTCGTCTGCAATCGAACCTTCAGTTCAACGTGGGTGGTGACTACCACTTCCATGTTGGCAAGAATAACAACCTTAACGCCTATGCGGGTGCTAACGTAGGTTATCAGTTGGGTCGTATTCAGACTACCACTCCTTACACAGGTAATCAAACAGGTGAAGATGTTAAATACAGGGTTCAGAGCCAGGCAGGTCAGGTAATGGGCATTCAGGCCGCTATCGTAGGCGGTATCGCTGCTCAGACTAACTGCGGTCTCGTAATCGGTATCGAGGTTTCTCCAGTTGCTTACCAGTACAGCGTATATCAGGTTGGCCCAACAGGCTTCCAGACATACAAGGCAAATCATCACGCTCTTAAGTTCCTCTCGAACCCTTGCCTTAAGCTCGGTTTCAGATTCTAAAAAGCTGATGATCCAATATCCACAACGCATCTCCCCTCCAGGAGGTGCGTTGTTCTTTTTCTCTCCCACCACCCCGACCACCACCTCGTAACCCCACTATCCCCCCCCTCATCCCAACCCAAATCTTGGAAAAACGGACAAAATAGCCTATTTCTCCTTGGAAAAACGGACATTTTCCCCTATTTTTGCCTTGGAAAAACGGACAGACAATGATTAATCGTCAGATTTACAGCAAATTAGAGTCGTGGCATGCCAACGAGCATAATGCTATGCTGATCACTGGCGCCCGCCAGATCGGCAAAACGTTTACTATCCGCCATTTTGCTAAGCAGAATTTTAAATATTTCGTGGAGATAAATTTTATCGAGTCTCCTAATATTTTGGATATCTTCATGGGCGTTAGTAGTTCCGAAGATCTCTTGTTGCGTCTGGCTACTGTCGTCAATGTCCCCCTGGTCAAGGGCGAAACTCTTATTTTCTTCGACGAGGTTCAGGAGTGTAAGGAGATTGTTACTGCTATAAAGTTTCTTGTCGAAGAGGGTAGTTATAGATATATCATGAGCGGCTCTCTTCTCGGCGTGGAACTGAAGGATATAAGATCTGTCCCCGTGGGATATATGCATGTAGAACAAATGTACCCACTCAACTTCCGCGAGTTTATAGAGGCACTCAATGTTCAGCCCACTACTATCGAGCATCTCCGTAACTCTTGGACAAATGAACAACCTGTAGACCCGATTGTTCATAATAAGATGTTGCAACTTTTCCGCCTATACATGATTGTGGGAGGTATGCCCGCCGTTGTCTCTAAGTATCTTGAGACAAATAATCTTCAACTTGTTCTGTCCGAGCAGCTGTATATCCTGTCGCTATATAAAATGGATATAGCAAAGTATGACCCAAATAATAAGTTGTACTTGAACGAGATTTTCGATCTGATAGCCGCAGAGTTAAATGCCAAGAATAAACGCTTTGTCCTGAAACAACTTAATGAAAATATTAAATTCTCTCGATACGAGAATAGCTTCTTGTGGCTAAAGGATGCTGGTGTAGCTCTGCCTACTTATAATGTAGATGAACCTCAAATCCCACTCATGCTGTCTAAAAGCCGAAATCTATTCAAACTTTTCAAAAGCGATATAGGTTTGCTGACATGTGATTATGGTCGCGATATTCAAAGAGAGTTGATTTCTAGCGATTGTACAGCCAATTTCGGTTCCGTATACGAAAATGTAGTAGCCCAGGAGCTGACTTCTCAAGGATATAAGTTGTACTATTACAATAGTAAGAAATACGGAGAACTTGATTTTGTTATCGAGCACAATGGCGAGGTTCTTCCTATCGAGGTCAAATCTGGCAAGGATTATGAGCGACATAGAGCCTTGAATAATGTCCTCGATTGCGAAAACTACCATATCAATAGAGCATTGGTGCTTTGTAACGACAATATTAAGCGCGTCGGTAAAGTTCTGTATCTCCCAATCTATCTGCTGATGTTCCTGAAATCAGAAAATACAGATAGCTTGATTTATAAAATCGACCTCCAAGGCCTCTAACCCCCTAACCCCTAACCCCCAATAAAAATGAACCAAATAAAAATAACAGTCCTCCGTAAGGCCCTCTACCAAGACCTTATAGATAAATACGAAAACCCCATCGAACACGCCTGCGATATGCAGGAGGGCCAAGTATTCATCGCCAACGGCTGGCAACGCCCCGAAAACTTCTGCCTAAGCGCCTGGGAAACTATCTCCCCATTCGTAATGGCTCTCGCCCATGGCGCATCCAACTTCTACGACGGCTGGATGAAAAACCCCAAGTCCGCCCTCATCTCCTGCAACGACGGCTTCCGCCCAGTCAGCTTCCTCATCGAACTCCTCGAATAAAAAAAGGTTATGCCCCTCAAAGCATAACCTATTATATTCAATTTCAATTATTCTCTCCCTCTCACACCCGTAGATGTCCCGTCAGACAGAATTTCAATGTTTAATCGAACCTTAGATTCCTGTAATTGACCAACTTTATTTCCCCCGCTGTGTTTTCCATCTCACCAGTGTATACTACCGTTCTTGTGCCAATGGGACCTTTTACTAGTAAATCCATTTTTCTTAATACCGTTTCAAACGAGGTGTTGTAGGTCATGCCCGACTTAATCTCTATCCCGTCAAGTACCCCATGCCTGCTTGTTATGAGGTCTATCTCGTTGTTGTTCGAATCCCTGTAAAAATATATATTGCCTTCCCTGCCTTGATTGAAACGCGACTTTAAGGCTTCTGTCACTATGAAGTTCTCAAACAACGGACCTCTCATCTTGTCCCTCGAAAGTTGCTTCGGCGACTCAATGTCTAGAAGATAACACGCAAGGCCTGTGTCACAGAAATATATCTTCGGTGACTTGGTAAGGCGCTTGCCAGTGTTCTCATAGTATGGCTGCAAACGAAATATGATATACGATGCTTCAAGAACTGAAAGCCATGAACTTATCGTTTTTGAGGATACTCCTATATCGTTCGCAATTTCCGATGCGTTGAATATACTGCCTATTCGACCAGCACAGAGCTTGAGAAATGTATTGAACATGGTCTGATCCTTGACTTGTATCAAATCGCGAACATCCTTGTCCAGGTATGTCTTGACATACGATGGATAGAGAAATTTGGCTTTGTTCTTGCCTGCAACTATCGCAGGATATAGCCCATTGAATATAAGTTCGTCTAGTGTCAACCCCGAATAGCTCTCGCTTGCTTCTTGATATGTCATCGGTAGTAACTCAAATAGCCCTGCTCTGCCAGCTAACGACTGGGAGATGGTCTTAAGTAGAATGAAGTTCGAACTCCCAGATAAGATAAACTTCCTTTCAGGATTCTCATCTACTATCCCTTGTATATAAGACATAAGCTCAGGAGTCCGCTGTATCTCGTCAAGTATCATCCCTTTGTCAGTTTGCCCTAGAAATGCTATCGGATCATTGAGCGCATACTCCCTGACATTGAGATCTTCCATGGAGAATCTAACATAGTCTGGAAATGTGTTTTTTATGAGCGTACTTTTCCCGGATTGACGTGGCCCAGTAATACAAATGACTGGGAAACAGGTGGATGCTTCCTTTACGGTCTCGCTTATTTGCCTTTCAATATACTCCATAATCTATGTAATTTTGGAATTCAACTCCAAATTTGCATAGATTTTTCTACATATCCAAATCTATTTGTGCCTATAAATAAAGGGTCATACCCCCTCAAATAGAAGTATGACCCCCAAATATCTCTAACCTCTAATCCCCAAAATCCCTATTTCTTCCTAGCCCAAAGGCAGAACAACGATCCCGAAGTGAGCGCAGCAACTATACCTATAATATATGCCTCATTCTGCAACTTAGGGAAAAACGCTCCCAGACACTCAGGCGCTACACACATATATGTCGTGCAGACCGCCGTCATAAACATCGCTGGAACAAACGTAATTATAAAATTCTTCTTCTCTAAGAAGAGATATACGGTTATAGCCCATAGCGTAAATACCGATAAAGCCTGATTGCACCAAGCAAAATATCTCCAGATAATCGCAAATCCATTCTTGTCAATCAGACTGTACGCCAAAATACCTATCGTAAGCACAAATAGCGGAATCGATACCATGAGTCGCTTAGGTATGCTCTTCTGCTCTATGCTCATAGCATCCGCTACCATAAGTCTCGCCGAACGCAACGCCGTGTCACCCGAGGTAATAGGCGCAAATACTATTCCTAGCATCGCCAATATATAGCCAAACGATCCAAGCCAGTCGTGACAGATGCTCTTGGCTATGGCAGCACCCGAAAATACCCTGCCACTCTCGTCTGCTACACCGTTCTCCGCAAAGAAGTAGGTGGCTACAGCCGCCCAAATGAGCGCCACAATGCCTTCTGTTACCATGGCACCATAAAATATAGGCCTGCCTATCTTGACATTTTTCATGCAGCGCGCCATAAGTGGCGACTGCGTAGCGTGAAATCCACTGATGGCTCCACAGGCTATGGAGATAAACATCATAGGGAATATCGGATTGGTCTCGTACTTAACCCCAAAACCATTCCACATCTCTGGAAGCTCAGGTTGCTTGATAAATAACATTACCAGTAAACCCAATGCCATGAATATCAATGCTATCGCAAATAGCGGGTATACCTTGCCTATAATCTTGTCTATAGGAAGTAGCGTGGCTAACACATAATACGCAAAAATGATCCCAATCCACAAAAACGGATTCCACTCCGTCATGCCAGCAAGTATCTCCGCAGGACCACTCACAAAAACAGCCCCCACAAGTATCATCAGTATGATGGCAAAGACTCCAAAGACTTTCTGAGTATTCTTGCCTAAATACCTGCCTATAATCTGTGGCAGACTCTCGCCGTCATGCGACAACGATATCATTCCAGCTAGAAAATCATGAACCGCACCCGCAAAAATAGTTCCTAGTACTATCCATAAGTACGACGCAGTGCCAAACTTCGCTCCCATAATGGCCCCAAAAATCGGACCAAGTCCCGCAATGTTCAGAAACTGAATCATGAATACTCGCCACGATGGCAACGGAAGATAATCAACTCCGTCTGGATGTAACACGGCTGGCGTCTTCGCTGAGTAGTCTGGCGCAAATACTCGCTCAACAAAACTGCCGTACACAAAATATCCTACAATAAGTAGTAGTAGGGCAATAGAAAATGTTACCATTTGTATGATGTGTGTGAATTTGTGCTTTTTATCCCATCTTTCAGATGTACGCGCAAAGTTAAGTATTTTTCACATTTGTAGGTTGCTAATATTCAATCTTTTCATTAATATTGCATTGTTCTCCTGTCAGAGATCGGAGAATCAACTACTATTTATACTAAACCTTACTAAACCAACCTTCCTAGATGCTCTCTTGCAGATAGGACACTAAACTACAAAAATCATGAAAATCGGATTGTCTTTCAAAAGCATTAAGTACATGCTATTGGTGTCAGTAGCTGGTACTTGTACATTGGCATGTATCGTTCTCGGCGGTTTCGCTGGCTACGCAGGTACTCAAGGCCTTAAAGAGGAGGTGAGCCACGCTCTGCGTGTTCAGTCCGATATCGTATGTAAGCAAATCGAGGAGAATATCGTATTCCGCTCCAACCAGGTCGAGCAGTTCGCTTCTCTTAGCTTCTTTACTAAACTTACCGAGCCTATCGATGTTACCAACGAAAGCGTCATCAACCCTCTCTTGAAGGAACTCGAACCTGCTAGATTGGCCGACGAAACTATCGCTCGCTTCGTAATCATCGGTATGGATGGTAAAGGTATTACTTCCGAAGGGGGAATAAGTACTTTGTCCGATCGCCAGTATTTCTCAGAGTGTATCTCTAAGGGTAAGGCCGAGGCCGTACTTATTACTTCTCGTACCACCGGTAAGCAGACCGTAATGTTTAGTACCCTTATTAAAAATTCTAAGGGCGACGCTATCGGCGTATTGGCTCTGGGTGTCGACGGTTCTGTATATTCCGATATGGTTTCTAAAATCTCCGTGGGCTCCGAACATCCTATGATCGTCTCTCGCGATGGTAAATTGGTGGCTCACGCCGATAAACAGCTTGTCGCTATAGGCTATAATATCCTCTCCGATGAGGCTAATAAGTCTGGCGTATATACTCGAATGCTCGAAAGCGCCGAAAATGGTCAGGAACGTTACTACCGCGGCGACGAGGAGATGATGTCTGGCTTCGCTCAGGTTAATGGCGCCGATTGGATTACTATTACTCCTATGCGCGTCAGCGATACAGCTACCCTCCAGAAAACTACCATACAGGTGGCTTCAGTATTCTTCTTTATCGTCATCTATTGCATCTTGGTCTCTATCTTCCTGGCTCGCCGCGTGGGCCAACCTATCGCGCTGATTACTAAGGTGGTTAACGATATGGCTGAGGGAGACCTCCAATTGACTAATCTTTCTGATTCTGAATGGAACGTTATGACTAAGCGTAAGGACGAAATAGGTATATTGGGTTCTTCCGTGAAGTCTCTGACCGATAAACTTAAGTTGGTTATCGAGGATATCCAGTCTACTTGTACTACCGTAACTGATAATGCTAACCAGATAAGTAATTCTAGCCAGGAGGTCTCTATAGGCGCCAACGCTCAGGCTAGCGCAGCCGAGGAGGTGGCTACTACTATGGAGCAAATGGCTTCTGGTATCCGAGCTAACGCCGAAAACGCTAGCCATACAATGGAAATTGCAGAGAAGAATATCCGCACAAGTATCGCTTCTGCCGAGGCTGCTCAGCAAACCCTCGCTTTTATGCGCCAAATCGAACAAAAGGTGAGCGTGGTAGAGTCTATAGCTCAACAGACTAATATCTTGGCTCTTAATGCCGCAGTGGAGGCAGCTCGCGCGGGTCAGGCTGGTCGCGGTTTCGCTATCGTGGCTGGAGAGGTGCGTAAGTTGGCGGAGCTTAGCCAGCAGGCCGCAGCAGATATTACTACAATGGTTTCTCAAAGCGCCGCAGCTTCCGAGGAGAGCGGTAAGGTAATGAGCGCTCTCTTGCCCGAAATACAGCAGACAGGTACCCTCGTAAAGGAAATCGCTCTCTCTAGCCAGGAACAGAATACTGGCGCCGAACAGATCAACTTGGCTATGTGCCAGATGAATAGCGTTACCCAACAGAATGCAGCAGCGTCCGAACAGTTGTCTGGTATGGCTCAGGAGTTGTCTGCTTTGGCTACAACATTAAAGAGCACAGTGGGATTCTTTAAAGTCTAATCCCACTGCACTCTCTTTAGTTGCCGTAGGCAGCTACATGTGCCAACCCTTTGCATTGTGTGAGCTCACAGGTGAATGACCCTACAAGCATCTTGAACTCTATCTTCACAGGCAAACGGTTGGCATCTGCTGTTATCCAGAGGTGCATGTCGTCCTTGCTCTTGAAGGTCCTGCCTACTTCTGTTACAGGCGCAAACTTGTAGCAGTTTATCTTGCCCCACTTGGTGTCTACCATCTCAGTGCCTTGATAACGTATCCTTAATGGAAATATCTGACCACCAAAGTATGTGCTGAAGTTGATAGTGTCGCCCACCTGCATAGTGGCGTTGAAATTGTTGTTCCTCGCATAGTAAAACGCCGAAACAATGTCAAGCATGTTGCGACCTACCGTCTCCGTCGTGTCTTTTACCCCATGACGGTTCTCCTTGTGTATCGATACTTGCCCGTTGATGTTGTCGTATGTCGTGCGGTCAAAGTAACGATACTTGCCTTCGCTGATCTTGCGAAGTGATACCAATGGAAGCTGCGACTCACAGTCCATGTAGCTCTCGTAGGTGTCCCTAACCTTGAAAATCTTGTCGGCTAGACCGGTAGTGCGCCCGCCTACAGTGATGTGCTGTACCTTCTTGCCGTCTATAATCGTGTCTGTTACAAAGAAGTGCCCTTCTCCTCCCTTGATAAAGCCATACTTTACCGTGAAGGTTAAGTCTTCGCCTGGCTGAAATGCACGATGCCCTGTTGGCTTGAGGTTGTCGTTTGTTACAACACTGTTGTCATTCTCCGCCATAACGCTGGTCGACATTGCAATCATCGCAATTGTCATAGCCAATATCTTATTCATCATCTTCATAATCGTATCAGGTTATAGGGTTATTACTTGTCTTATGCCTTTCCTAATACAAAGTGCGTGCCAAATTTCTTACCTTTGTGCCGTAGCTTTAATGGGTATATCATGCAAAACCTCGAAATTTATAGCGTAGATGACTCTACTCCTATGGAACTGCCTTTCGCCGACGGCGGAATTCATGCCGGTTTCCCTAGCCCCGCACAGGATTATATGAGACAACGCCTCGATCTTAATAAGTTGCTCATCCGTCACCCTTCTTCAACTTTCTATGGTAGGGTAGTGGGCGATTCTATGGTCGATGCCGAAATCTTCCAGGGCGATATCGTTATCATCGATAAGTCCCTCGAACCGCGTGAGGGCGATATAGTAGTATGCTTCGTCGAGGGCGAATTTGCCTTGAAATATATCCGCTTCCGTGGTAAACGCCTCTTCTTGTGCCCAGCCAACGATAATTACCCCGAGATAGAAATTGCCGAGGGCGACGATTTCCGAGTATGGGGCGTCGTGACCCATACTATCCACGATCACCGCAAAGCAAAACTCTTCGCTAAAAAGAATAAATAAAAAAACTGCGAGCAACAACTAATCACACACTACCCATGCGCTGTAGAGCCACCATGCTGGTGGCTACCTCCCTATACGCTCCAAAACATTTCTCCATGTATATATTTAGTCAAAAAATAATATCCCGATGCTCACAAGTCCGACTAAAAGACTATCTTTGCGGCGATGATAACATACTACATAAATAACAAGGGTTTCGAGGTATCGGACCATTGGGTGGAAAATTGCTGGACTAACGTCGAGTGCCCTAGCGACGAGGAGAATGGTTTCCTCGTTAACGGTCTCGATATCCCAGAGTCATTCCTTTCCGATATCGATGACAATGACGAGAGACCTCGCCGTGAAGAAGAGGACGGATGGCAACTTATCGTTATCCGAGTTCCTTACCGTCGTAATGAGTCGTATGTCGACTATACTACGGTCCCTTTGGGTATTATCATCAAGGGCGACGTATTCGTGACCGTGTGCAATTATAAGGTCGATATGATCGACGATTTTATCGTATATAGCATACGTAAACAGGTGGAGGTCAACTCTCACTACGAACTGGTTATGCGCCTCATGTTGTCTGCTTCTGTATGGTTCCTTAAATATTTGAAGCATATCAATATCCGTATAATGAACGTCGAGGGCTTGCTCCAACAAAATGTCCGTAATGAGGAGATCCTCGAACTCCAACGGTTGGAGAACTCTTTGGTCTATTTCGTAACTTCCCTCAAGGGTAACGATATCCTCTTCTATCGCCTGGCTCATACTAAGTCTATTACCGAACAGTGCGACGAGGATCTTATCGAGGAGACCGAAATCGAACTTAAACAGGCGGAGGAGACAACTAATATCTACCGCAATATCATCCACTCGATGTCTAACTCTTATTCGAGCGTGATCTCTAATAACATCAACCAGACAATGAAAACGTTGACGAGTATCTCTCTCATCTTGATGCTCCCTACACTTATCGCTTCGTTGTACGGTATGAATGTGCCTAACTATTGGGAGGAGGAACCATACGCTTTCTTCTATATCATAGGCGGAGCTACTTTCCTCGGCTTGTTGATGTACGTATTCTTCAAGAAACGTAATCTGTTCTAGACCATGCACGCGCAGGTCTTAATCGAAAATAACAGTTCATGTCCAGAGCTTAAGGCCGAACATGGACTGTCTGTTTTTGTGGAGGTAGATGGCGAACGTTGGCTCTTAGATACAGGCCAGACTGATAAGTTGTTGTATAATGCCGCCCAACTCAACATCAATCTTTCTTCTCTTAATGGTATAATAATCAGCCACGGCCACTACGATCACGCCGGCGGAGCAGCTCATATCGTCCGTAGTATGACTAACCCTCCCGCTGTCTACGCACACCGACTGGCTTCGGTCGCTAAGTATAGCGTGGCAACTGGCGGCTCAATGAAAAAGCCTAATGGCTGGTTGGCTGTCAACGAGATAAATGTTTCTTGGCTGGGTAATGGGGTAGTGCCTCTTAGTAACCACGTACAGGTCTTCTCCCTCCCTCAGGATGCCCCAGCTAATGAACGATTGACTCTCTTGAGAAATGGCGTCTACTCTCCCGACCCCTTCCACGATGAGATATTTACTCTTGTCTCTGATTCTCAGGGTCACAACGTCCTCTATGCTGGCTGTACCCACCATAGCTTGGAACTGCTCTTGCCGTATGTCTTCAATGAACTGAAAGTCAGTCACCTTGATGCTTTCATAGGGGGATTGCACCTCATGGGACGTACTCAGCAGCAGATCGAAAATAGCCTCCATGTCTCTGCTCAGTACGATGTCCGTAATTGGTATATCAACCATTGTTCTGGTAATGAGGCTGTCGTAGAATGGCAAAAAAAATACGGCCCACACTGTCATCAAGCATGGACCGGTGATATCATAGAGATATAGCCAATTCTCTTCTTTAGTCGTCTCCTTCTTCTAGAAATTGCTTCAATCCCGCAAGGTAGGTCTCTGTCCACCCCTCAGTGATGTCTTCATATGCCTCGTCTGGTATATTGGTGTGCGTCACAGCTATGGTGGCTTTGTTCTTCCCCCTAGGCATAATCTTTATGCTCACAATGGATTCTTCTTCTTGCTCGCCGAAGTACCACTCTTGTTCTACTAGCTCATTCTCAACAAGTCTGACTATTCTTCCACAGATATCTCCTTCCCACATCTCAAACTCACTTCCTTCTACAGGCTCCATAACGGCTTTGTACCCCGTCCATAGTTCTATGGCAAAGGCATTGGTCAGCGCCGAATATACATCCTCTGGAAGCGCATCCACAACCATTTTTGTCTCAAATGTCTTCATTCTTGTCTCTGTTTTGCAACAAAGATACATAAAAAAGAGAGACGTACCAATTATAGTACGCCTCTGCTCTTATTTATATGGGTGTCTTTATTTCTTGCTCTGCGCATCGAAGAACTCTACCATCTTCTGATAGTATGGCTCCGAAAAACAGTGTGGGTGACCATGACCGCCTCCTGGTACACTGATAAATTGCGCCTTCGCACCTACATAGTCATATTCTGTCTTTAAATGTATGCTCAAACATTGTGGTACTATAGGGTCAGCATCACCATGTATAATGAGTATAGGCGCATCGTCTTTGTCTACAAGTGTTACTGGCGAAAGTACTCGTACCCAGTCTGTAGCTTCTCTTGGATTCCTGCCTCCAAGGATGACTGCCTCTGGCGATTTCTCGTCTTTTGGCCTTACACATTCGTCCATGTGCATCATGTCTACTGGACCGGACCAGTCTACTACGGCATCTACTGAACTGCTCTCATTCAGGCAGTTGCCAAGTGTGCCCTCAATGTCTATCTCTACATCACCCGATTTGACAATCTTCTGCCCATTGGTCACACCTGCATATGCCGATAGATGTCCTCCCGATGAGAAGCCTGTAATGCCTACAAAGGAGGTGTCCAACTTATACTCCTTGGCGTGAGCCCTCACATAGCGAATGGCTGCCTTTACATCGTTTATCTGCGCTGGCCACTTGGCTTCTGGACTGCTTCTGTGGTTGATCGAGACAACAGCATAGCCTGCCTTGAGCATTGGCGCCGCAAATGAGGTCATAGGCGAAAACTTCTGGTCGTTGGCAAACCACGCACTGCCATAAATGGCTATGATTACTTTGTACGATTCTTGCGCTACCTCTGTCTTTGGAAGATAAATATCCATCTTGTGACCTATCATGCCGTCTCCAACATAGTCTATGTCTTTCCAAACCTGCAATGGATCAATTTGCTCAGTCGACATAGGATTGAACTCTTGTCCGAATGCCATTACCGAAAGTGCTAAAGCAATAGCAGTAGTTACTAGTTTTTTCATGTCTGTTAATATTTTCTTTTCTTTTTCTAACTGCAAAAATAACTACTATTTCACGATATTTCAAATATCTCTTACCTATACATACTACCTGTTCCTACTATTTTTATTCTGCACTCTGCTCTTCGCCTATATCCACTAAATCTGATGCCTTTTTGTATTTTGATGAAAACTTTTGAATGAATAAGCAAATTTGTTGAATGATAATGTAATATTTCACGACACTATCTCTGCTACTTTTGTATCGTACCAAAACAAACAAGCTAGTATCATGAAAAAGTCTTTGTTTACTCTTTTGTCAGCTTTGTTAATGACAATTCCTTCGCAGGCTCAGTTGCTTCGTACTACCGTCTCGCAGGGCGAGATCGAGGGCGTCAACGAAAATGGCTTTGCCCTCTATAAAAATATCCCCTACGCCGAGGCTCCCGTGGGCAACCTCCGTTGGAAGGCTCCCGTACCAAAGGCTCCTTGGAAGGGTGTGTATAAGGCCGACCAGTGGGGAGCGCGTCCTCCTCAAATAGCCGACCCTAATCAGGGTGGTGCCGATATCCCTATGAGCGAGGATTGCCTCTACTTGAGCGTGCAGACTCCAGCTAAGTCTAAGGATGATAAATTACCAGTATTCGTCATGATCCATGGCGGAGGTTTCACTACCGGTACATATTCTGGTACTCAGGATAGTTTCGTCAAGGAGGGTATCATATATTGTAGTATAGAGTACCGCCTCGGTATCCTTGGTTTCTTGGCTCATCCCGAACTGAGCAAGGAGTCGGGTAGGGGCGTGTCTGGTAATTATGGCCTAATGGACCAACTCTTGGCCCTTCAGTGGATTCATGATAATATCGCAGCTTTCGGCGGCGACCCTGATAAGGTTACTATCGCTGGCGAGTCTGCTGGCGGTATATCTGTAAGCATGCTTTGCGCTTCTCCTTTGGCTAAGGGCCTCTTCCGTGGCGCTATATGCGAGAGCGGTAGCTCTTTCTGGCCGGTTTCTGATAGCCGTACTAGTACTTCTATCTCTACCGCTAAGGGCGCAGAACAGATCGGACTCGATCTCCAAAGGAAGTTCGGTAAGAAGAATATCAAGCAACTGCGCCAAATCCCAGCCGAAGAACTCGTCAAGGATGTCCAGATGGGTAGCGTCTGGCCCGTAATGGATGGTTATTTTATCGTCGATGACCAGTATAAATTGTACGAGAAGGGTGAGTACAACGACGTGAATATCCTTATAGGTACAAATTCCGACGAGGGTATGCTCTTCTCACGACCTATGCCTGTCGATATGTACAAAAATAGCATGAAGGCTGTCTTCGGCGATTGGGCTGATAAACTCTTGGAGGTCTACCCTGCTAATACCGAAACGGAGGCTTATTTCTCGGTGGCAGAAATGAATCGCGATGTCATGTTCGCTTGGGGTACTTACGCTTGGGCCAACCTCCAAAGTAAGACGGGTAAGTCTAATGTATATATGTACTATTTCGACCAGGATTCTGAGCAGACTATCTTCCGTAGCCCTCGAGGCGGCGCTAATCACGTAGCCGAAATGCCTTTCGTTTATGGCTATACCTTTAGCCCTAAACCTTTTACCCCTCTCGAGAAGCATATGTCGGATATCATCTCTAAGTATTGGATCAACTTTACCAAGACGGGAAACCCTAATTCCGCCGGCCTCCCTTATTGGACCGAGTACCAACAGGGCCAACCAACTGTAATGATCATGAAGAATGGCCTCCATCTCGACAATGTCCAAAATCAAAAACAGATGGAAACCTTAGAGCAGTTCTTCAACGCCCAACGCCAAAAATAACATCCACCCCCATAAATAAATAACAAATTTTACCTTCCCAAAGACTCACATAATCCTCTCCTGTGAGCCTTTGTTTTTTTTCTCTCTCTGATAAACATCATCTTATACACCAAAAATTATCCATTCTATTTCCGTTTTCGATGTTAATCACTATATTTGCTCTACCAAATTCTAATTTTTAATTAACCAGAGCATGACAGAAAAGAGATTCGGCAATACACAGAAAATATCACTGCGTCACGACATAAAGTTGACCGATGTGACGACCAATGAGACGTTCTCCGATAAACTGCGAATGGTCTGCTTGCAGTTGCCGTTGGCAGTGGCAGAGCCCCTGAAGGGCGAAACAAAACTAGAATCGTGGATGTATAATCTAAAAAACATGGAAGCAATGCAGCAACTGACAAACACCGAGGATATGCCAATCTTCAAGAGATTGGAACAGGTTGCAGAATATCATCAGCTGTAGCCTGAGGACCGTGAAGCTTATGACATAAGTTATAAGCACTATTTGGATGCGTACAACCTTGAGCTGTCCCGTCGCCAGGAGTTGGAGATGGCAATAACGAATGGCCTAGCCGAGGGTATAGAGAAGGGCAGAGCCGAAGGTGAGGCCAAGGGAGAGCGAAAGAAACAACTTGAGATAGCTGCTAATATGAAGAATTATGGAATGCCTACCGACCAGATATCTTTGATGACAGGGCTCCCCCTCAGAAGAGGTAGAAGCCCTCTAATCCCCAAGTAGTTAACAAGATAAGAGAAGCCGGGTACTGCACAGTATCCGGCTCTATTTATACTACCTAATTTTACAACTATTTTTACCTCTTCTTCCTACACTCCATAATAAAGCGTATTACCAACGAAATTGATATTCCGGACAGAAATCCCTTAAGGAAGTTCCCCCCCTCATTGTTAAAGTCTCCAATATGTAGTACCACAATGGCTAAAACTGTCACAATAATCGCAACTAGCCAATAAATTGATTTTTTGCTCATAACGTATATATTAAAGTTTGCAACTCCAAAGATATGCAAAAATATTAGCAAAAGATAATGGAGGGCCCGTATAGACCCTCCAATTCTAGCATCTTTTATTCCATCTTGCTCACACGTTCCGCCTCGTCTCCTTCATAAATCCTCATCGAGCCGTAGTCTTTATACATGAAATCTGTATATACACTGACATTTACCTCCGCATAACGATGGTCCCGACTGATGTTCATCGTAACTTTTATCTGACTGCATTGTCGGGGCTTGGGCACGTCGCATCCTTCTTTGCCGTCTAGAAAATTTGTCAATTCTTCTAGTTGGCCGATGTCGTAGTAGTGCATAACGCAACTTATCGGACTGCCAGTCTCTATATATATGTGACGCCGACAACGGTTGAGAACTAGCCAAATGGCTGCCACACAGAATACGCATCCAGCACTGAAAAATAGTGCCGGTATACATCCAGTATAACTTTCAGATATCGATTGTGTAAAACAGTAAATGCCTGCAACAGACAATAATATCGCAATGAGTACATTCCCCGTACTCACTACTGCCTTAATTTTGTTCATATTTTTTGTATTGTTATGGTTAATAATCGCACACCGCTCTCTCTCCTTGATCCTAATAGGGGAGGGAACGAAATATTATCTCAAAAACTAAGGCTGTCTCTAAATCAGTATCTTGCGCTCTGCATAAACATAGTAGTCGCAGGAACGCGTAGAATAACACAAGGCTATCGCCTCGCTGGTTGTTAGTGTAATATATTCTGCCGATAATCTCGACAGCGTATCATGATTTTGTACATATGCCAGAGATCGCGAATGCGTATACCTCCATTGTATTCTATTCCTTTCTGAGCTGGATGCTGTCGGAGCAGGAATGCTTACCGACTCGGCAGCAATGCCTTCAAATGGTACGTCAGCACATAGCTCTGCATATTGCTCTGTTTCTTTGGCTGTGTCGCCTGATGCACAACTTCTATTACCGTCAGCATACAGTCCTAGCGCTCCCACTATCATCGTAATGGCAACCGCTAAGAGTCTTAATATGTATCCCGACTTCTTCATATCTTTGTGCTCAAGGGTGCGTCTTGTAAATATTACCCTCTCGCCACAAAACTACTTATTTTTCTTCTTCAGTGTGCTCTCATCGGTATTATATTCCTAATATTCTCTTTCTTGACATCTGTTCCCCCTTCTTATCCTGCTAGTCTCATCGCAACTTCATAATATTCTTCAACTCCCCCAAACTTCCTATAGTAAAACGGCGATTCCTCATCCATCGCCTTCCACCTTTCTCCATTCCCTACTACCACAAGGTTCTTGCCTCTCTCTGCTTCAATCCCCATCTTCTCCATCCTGCTCTTCTCTAATTCGTCACTCAATTCTCCCCCTTTTTCTTTCAGTAGCTTGTAAAAATACGACACTGCCATCCTGTGCGCCCCATTTATCTTGTGCCTCTTGGCTAGCCTCATCCAGTGCCTCTTCTTGTTCCATCGCTTCATCTCGTACGACGCAAGTTTCTGTGCATCAGCAAATATGTCCCTACAGTTCCTCTGCTTCTTGCTTACTTCTACTCCTATTATCTTGTACGAACCGTAATAGCGCTTTATAAACACAGACCTACCGCTGCTGCGCGCGTTGGAGTCTCTTCGCGCAGCTTCTCTGGCTATCATTATACACTTGCGTTTTATCTCTACTTTGGCCATCTGTCTCTGTCGTTTTATATGTTGCAAATATAATAGACTAAATGTCTCGTTGTATCTCATTTTTATAAAAAACTGCGAGTAACAAGGGGGGTCGCATAGACTAGCAACTGACTTCTCTCTTACTTCTTATGGCTCTCTTTGCTCTTATTCTGGCTGTTTTGCTTGCTTTCATTTTGATGCCTAATGACGCCTTTCTGTTTATTGTTTGTAGTTTTTTAACGCTATTTAGTTATAAATATTAAGTCAAAGCGTTTGCTGAATTGAAAAATGTTGTAATTTTGCATCGTTTAGTAATAGTTAGAAAGCAAAAACGCATATTTGAGTAATAATCTTAAACAAGTACAACAATGAAAAAGCGCTGGATAATTATGATGGCCTTCATGGCCTTGTTCGCAGTCTTAGGTGTATGCATCCCCGAAACTCAGGGTATCTGGGAATTGTCGGATAATATTGATACTGCTGATGTGGCGTGGATGATCACTGCTACTATATTCGTCTTGATGATGACTCCTGGCCTATCGTTCTTCTACGGCGGTATGGTGCGCAAGAAGAATATCATCTCTACTATCCTCCAGTCTATCATCGCTATGGGTATCATATCGGTTATCTGGGTAGTGGTCGGCTTCTCTCTCTCGTTCGGCGAGGATGTGGGCGGAATGGGTATCATCGGTAGCCCTTGTACTTATTTCTTGTTCCAGAATGTAGGTGGTCAGGCTACTGATTATCTCTCGGAGCAACTGGGCCTCACTATTCCTTTGGCTCTCTACGCTCTCTTCCAGATGAAGTTCGCTATCATCACTCCATCGCTTATTACTGGTTCTTTCGCAGAGCGCGTGCGCTTCTCGGCTTATACAGTGTTTATGGTACTTTTCTGTATCATAGTCTATTGCCCTCTGGCTCACATGACTTGGCACCCTGACGGACTTTTCGCTCAGATGCACGTGAAGGACTTCGCTGGTGGTATCGTGGTTCACGCTTCTTCTGGTATCGCTGCACTCGTAGGTGCTATATTCCTCGGTCGTCGTAAGGAGAAGAAGTCTGAGCCGGGTAACGTGCCTTATGTTATCCTCGGCGCATCTCTCCTCTGGTTGGGTTGGTTCGGTTTCAATGCTGGTTCTTCTCTCCACGCGGATGGTATGGCGGTTAAGGCGTTCCTTAATACTAATACAGCAGCAGCTACTGCTATGATGGTTTGGATCCTCGTCGATTGCCTCACAGGTCGTAAGCCTTCTGGTATGGGCGCCGCAGTAGGTGGCGTGCTTGGTCTCGTGGCTATTACTCCTTGCGCCGGTTGGGTCTCTGTCGGCGATTCTATTACTATAGCTTTTATCACAGCTATCATATCCAATATGGCTTGCCACTGGAAAAATCATACTTCTGTCGATGACGCTCTCGATGTATTCCCAACTCACGGCGTGGGTGGTATCGTGGGTACTATCCTTACTGGTATCTTCGTCTATGGCTACGAGGAGGAGGCTCTTTCTGCCGAGGGCGTAACTCATTTGCAGTTCTTTATCAATCATGTCATAGCTATCCTTATCGTCTTCGTCTATACTTTCGCTGCAACTTACGCTCTCTACTGGATTACTAATAAGATGATCCCAATGCGCGTATCTGAAAAGAGCGAGGAGCTGGGCCTCGACCGCTCTCAGCATGATGAGCACTACGGCCGCCTCCGCGAATTGGCTGAGTACTACGACGACGAAACACAAACTAAACTCAAAGAGGAGGAATAATATAATATACATGCTCACACAGTATTTTAAATGACGCCTACACACACTGTTCAATCATAGCTTATTATAAGAGACCGTCCCTTGGGCGGTCTCTTGTCGTTTTGTAGTCTAACCCTTAGGGTAATGTATGCACTTTTGTTATTTTTGTGTAGTAATTTAGTGTCGTAGTTATGGTGAAATCCTAAAAAATGGTCACATCTTTCAAAATCTGGGTATGCTCGAGTATAAATAATGGTAGTAACTTTACTCCTAGTTATGAAACATTTATTTATCCTTGCGCTTTCAGCACTTCTTCTTGGTGCTTGCGCACAAAATAATACTGAAGATATGAACAAAGAGAGTTTCTCTATGTCTCAGGAGTGGGACAAGACGTTCCCGTTGAGTGAAAAGGTTAATCATGAAAAGATGACCTTCAAGACACAGTACGGATTTACATTGGTAGCTGACCTTTACATCCCGAAGAATGCAAATGGCAAGATGAAGGCTATTGCCGTAAGTGGTCCTTTCGGAGCAATCAAAGAGCAGTGTT
>JAKSLE010000030.1 GCA_024401365.1 Bacteroidales bacterium
ACTCCTATTTAGAGAATGAGAATCTCTCGTCCTAACCGTTAGACGAATCGAGCATCTTTAGGTGTGCTGTCTAAGCCATATTTCTATTGCTTTTGACGATGCAAAGGTATGTAGATTTTTTGTATATGCAATAGCTAGAAGTGGATATTTTTAAACTTTTTTGTTGCGCTATGTGTAAATTATTGATATTCAGTGATTGTTGCGCAATAAAATATTCACATCAGCTTCTGACGAATTCTCCAGCTAGGTCGCTTCTCAGGCCCTCTAGTGCTCTATTGACGTAGAAAGAAGTCTTATCTCCTGCCTCCTCGAGTATTTTTCGTCCCAATTCGATAGAAGAAGCCTTAGGGTCGGTAGTCTTTGCTATTTCTGTCAATAGTTTGCAGACTTCATTTTTAGCCTGGAGTACGCGCTCCCAAGCGGTAGGGGAGACGTATATCTGCATTGCCACGTTGTGTTCGAACTCCTGGCGGATAGAACCCATGAGAAGGGTGTGGAGTTCCAAGGCTGTTTTCACGCTTAGTTGTTCGCGAGGCACGCTATTTACGGGGGAGATACGTTCGAGGTATAGGGCTAAGCGCTCGTAAGCCTGTATTCGGGAAGGCATAACGTCGCTAAGGAATCTATTTTGAAGTTCCTGTGCTCTGCGGCGTTCGTCGGCTCGGTGGAATAGGTAGATTATTGTGACCACTGTTGTCAGGCAGATTAGGAGCGTCAGCAGAAGTTGTATGGTAGCGTATGACATGGCTTATGTGTATTTCTTTAAGTTATTTTTTGCGTGATACGGAAGAAAGGTAGTTGATGTTACTTGATTTGTTAGGGCGGGGAAATAAAAAAGCCCTGCACTAGAGTACAAGGCTTAGATCTTTTGAGAGCGGAAAACGGGACTCGAACCCGCAACATTCAGCTTGGAAGGCTGACACTCTACCAATTGAGCTATTTCCGCATTTTTTGAGAGCCAATAGTCGGACTCGAACCAACGACCGGCTGATTACAAATCAGCTGCTCTACCAACTGAGCTATATTGGCGAAATGGTGGGAGGGATAGGATTCGAACCTATGAAGCCGAAGCAACAGATTTACAGTCTGCCCCATTTGACCGCTCTGGAACCCTCCCGAAGTTCTTTCGGAAATAGTTATCAAGATTTCAACTATTCTCGAGACGTTCTCTCAAGACCTTTGAGCCAATAGTCGGACTCGAACCAACGACCGGCTGATTACAAATCAGCTGCTCTACCAACTGAGCTATATTGGCGGGTGGGCAAGCGATCTGAATCGCACCGCTCAACTCTCTACCTTTGCTACGGTCAAGTCCTGGAGGAGTTCAAGAGGAGCTGGTCGTACAGGGCCTACCCGTTTGGTATAGTGCATTGCCTAGCTTCTTTAGCCTTGTGCTATTCATTTCGGTTTTGCGACTGCAAAGGTATGAACGATTTTTGAATCACCAAACATTTTTGGTACTTTTTTTCAAACTTTTTTAGTCGGTAAAGCCTAGTATGTTGATATTGAGAGAAGTGAGGAGGGCGTTATTCGGTTGGTGTTTAGTAATAGTTTATATGGAGCCTAGTTTCTGTTTATATAGAGTGTAGTGTTTGCTCGCAATTTTTTTATTTTCCATGTATGCAAATTGATATGAAAACGTGTGTTCAAGGACGGAGCTTATAGATTAAATATGTAGTTTTGTTGTTGCAATAGCTATAGAGAAAGAGATGGCAGATAATTATCTAGAAAAAAGAATGGACGACTACCGCAATAGCGGGTCGGGCGTTGTTGTCCGTAAGCATAAGATGCCCAAAAAGAAAAGAGTGTTAGTGTTTGGGTGTCGATATAAGGCGCATATTGACCTTGTTCGCTCATTGTGTAATGGTGGGCATCAGATTGATATTTGTGAAGTCGATGCAGACCTTGTAGGCGATGTAAGGCGTACATTGGCCAAAGTTGTTGATGTTCCAGGTGGAGAATACGATGTGGTTGTGATTTGTGATGGTGATTTAAAGTCTTTCGATTTTGCAGATAGGGTAGTTGTAGTTTGCTATGCTAAAGAAGATGGTCGACAGGTAGATTGGGATGGAGAAGAGGGCAAAAATGTGAATACAATTTTGTTTGCAGACAAAGAAGATGGCGTAAAGATGAGTAAGATGGTGAGGCTTTTGGTAGATTCTGACGAAGATCTAATGAACCGGCAAGTAATAGAGATGTTATAAAACAAAGATGAGGTGTATCTCAGTCGCAGAGATACACCTCATAGGTTCACATAGATTAGGTTACAAATTATATCAAGAGGAAAATATTTCGATTTATTATTTCTTGAAGAGTTTAGGAACAAACTCTGTCAAGTATATACGCCAGTTCTTCCAGATGTGACCCTCGCCAGTCTCGAAGTACTCATACTTGTAGCCCTTCTTGTCGAGGAGCTCGCGGAACTTGACATTGTCGTTCATAAGGAAATCGGTGTTGCCAATTGCGATGTAGTACAAGGCAGGCTTTTTAGCGAACTGACGGGCCAATTTGCCTTCGATGTCTGAGTAAATCTCAGCCTTGCTATCCTCGCGGCTGATCGCTGCAGAGAAGAGGCCTACATGGTCGAACATATCAGGGAACTGCTTTGAGATATGCAAAGAGTGGAAGCCACCCATTGACAAACCTGCGATAGCTCGTCCAGCCTTATTTGCACGTGTACGATAAGTCTTATCTATGAACTTAACTACATCTGGGAATGCCATTTCGAAAGAGCCCTCCATTGTTTTAGGAAGAGCTGTTGTAGGAGGAACGAGACCGAAGTGTGTTTCGCCTGGAGCTGCCTCCTGAGAAGCGTTGCCATTAGTCATTACGACGATCATTGGCTCAGCCTTACCCTGTGCGATGAGATTGTCGAGGATCTGAGAAGCGCGGCCCAATGCCAACCAAGCCTCCTCGTCACCGCCCATACCATGGAGCAAGTAGAACACTGGATATTTCTTGCCAGAAGTCTCGTATCCTGCTGGAGTGTAGACAGACAAGCGGCGCTTCATTCCTAGTGCTGGTGAATCGTACCACACGCGGCTTACTGTACCGTGAGGAACGTCGTTGACCTTGTAAAGATCTGCTCGACCACCGCCTACAATAAATATATTAGTTACAGTACCTACGTCACGGATAGAATATACATTACATGGGTCCATAACCTTAAGGTCGTCCACAATAAATGAATAACTATAAAGTTCTGGCTTTAGAGGCTCAGGAGTAGTGTACTCCCAAAGGCCATCCTTACCCTCTGTTAGGTCGGCTACGCCAGGAGCGTCGAACTTACCCATAGGAGTGTCAATAGTCTGCGGAGCGAGGAAGTCGCCCGATACCTGAACCTTGACAGCCTTAGGAGCCTTGAATCGGAAAGTTACAGTATTATCTGCATTGATTTCAGGCGATATAATAGTAGGAATACCCCACAAAGCCTGTTGTGCAATACCAGAAACTGTCAGTAGCGCAAAGAACAATAATACAACTGATTTCTTCATCGGTAATGATTTGTTATTCATTTTCGATTGCAAATTTAGAGTGGCTTTTTTGATTGGGCAATATGTAAGTCGGACAGATGTTTTCGTATTTGTTCAAATGTTTATACAAAAGTACAAAAGCCCTATTTTCTAGGGCTTTTGGAATGTTATAGGATGTTAAAACGGGTTTTAACGGTATCCAGTAGGAGCTACGCCGAAACGTTTTTTGAAGCTTGTTGAGAAGTGAGATAGAGTGCCAAAACCTGTTTTTTCTGCCACTTCCGACACGTTGTATGTTCCCTCCTTCAGTAGCTCCGCTGCACGGTTGAGCTTGTAAGTCTTAAAGAATACGCCAGGGGCTTCACCAGTAAGAGCCTTAACCTTGTAGTAGAACTTAGTTCGAGACATATTCAGTTTTTCGGCCATGATAGTTACATCCAATTCAGAATTTGACAATTCCGCCTCCATAAGTTCGTACAAGTTGGACATAAACGCATTATCCTGAGGGCTCAATACATCCTGTTCGATTTCATTAGTCTGAGTAGACTCAGACAAAACCTTACGTTGACGTTCGCGGTTGCTCAACAAAGACTGGATAAGAGCCAAGATATAGGTAGGGTCGAACGGTTTAGGCACGTAAGCGTCGGCACCTATGCGAAGACCCTCTACCTGGTTTTCCACCGAACCCTTGGCAGTAACAAGTATTACAGGTACGTGAGATATCTGTACATCCTGCTTGATTGTGCGGCACAATTCGTAACCATCCTTGCCAGGCATTACCACATCGCTCAAGACAATGTCAGGTAGTTGGTCGTTGATTGCTATAAGCGCGCTATCAACGTCGAATTTACATATTACATTGTACTTAGGAGATAAAAGTGTCTTGAGGTAGTGGGCAACCTCGGTATCATCATCCACAACCAAGATAGTAGTCTCGTTGTAGTTGACATCCTGTTCTGCTGTTGGCATATTAGGATTTGACAAATTCAATGCTGTCATCTCGTTAGATGGGATATCAGCCTCCTTAGCCAGTTCGTCGTGAGAATATGTATCCTTATTAAACGGCAGCAAGCATGTGAAAACAGAGCCCTGGCCATCGGGACGATTTTCTGCATAAAGCCAACCATGGTGAATTTTGGCCAGGCCACGAGCATAATACAAACCTATGCCTGTTCCCAGAGAGACGTGAGCCAAAGAGTTGTTCTTTGCCTGATAGAAGCGTTCGAATATCTGTTCTATCTCATCATCAGGGAGTCCCTCACCGTTATCGGTAACCTTTAGGCAGATATAATGAGAGTCGTGACGGTGCTCCGCATGAGGTAACGACTGTTTTACGTCGGCCAAAGGCAATACATCCAAAGACAACTGTATGGTACCACCCTGAGGCGTGAACTTTATGGCATTACCAAGGAGGTTGTTCACGATTTTTTCAACCTTATCTAGGTCGACCCAAGCGATAACCTGCTCCTCCAGACCTGTAGTTCTGAATGTGATACGTTTTTCCTGAGCGTTGACTCGGAATATATCCACCATGTGGTTGATTTGGCTTGAGATATCGGTAGGGCATACTGACAGACGCAACATATCGTTATCCATTTTGCCAAAATCCATCAGCTGGTTGACCAAGCGTAGCATACGATCGACGTTGCGAGAAATCATTTGGAACAATTGGCTATTCTGCTCCGAAATATTGTCGCCCTGCATCAATTGCGACAGAGGACCGGCAATCATGGTAAGAGGAGTACGGAACTCGTGGCTTACGTTAGAGAAGAAAGACATATTCATTTGGTTGATGCGCTGCTCCTGTGCAGCCTCCTCCAGTGCGCGACGTTCGCGTTCACGAGCGTGGTTGGTTCTAGCTCTAATGAAATAAATGTCTGTAGCCAAAGCCAGGAAGACAAAGATATATAGCAATATTGCCCACCAAGACTTCCACCAAGGAGACAAGACATGAATCAGCAAACTCTTGGTAGCTACAATAGAATTATCATTAGTAGACAAGGCCTCAACTTCAAAAGTATAGTCGCCCTTTGGTAAATTATTATATGATGCCTTGTGGATATGACCACTCTCAATCCACTCATTATCAATACCCGTCATGCGGTGACGATACTTTACCCTAGGGTAAGGGCAGAAATCGATCATCGTGTATGATATGCTGATATTATTCTTGTCGTATTTCAGAGATATTTCATCAGTTTGTGAGATAGAATTCTCCAAGGCGTCATTATTATCCGGTCGTGCTACCTTATTATTGATAGTCAACTGTTGGAACATAATACGAGAACTATGGTTGACACGTATATCCATAGGCGTAAAGAACGTCAATCCGTGAGTTCCTCCAAATACCAATGTGCCATCGTTCATGTGGCAAGAAGAGCGATCGTAATATTGGTCGCCATCGGTACCATCCGACTTAGAGAATGTGGTAAACTCCTTTGTGTCGCGATTGTAATAACCCAATCCCTGCTGAGTACTTACCCATATATTGCCGTAAGAATCCTGTTCAATACCAGAAATGTCGCTACAAGGTGCTCCTGGGATAGGGGAGAGACGATGTTCCTTGACATCGTAGTGCAAAAGACCATTACATATAGTACCTATCCAGATATCACCCTTGTCATCAATAAAAGTTGCAGTAGGGATGAATGCAGAACGAGGGATGGCGCGTTTGTAATCCTCATCAGATACCTCTAGATCTTTAGCCTCGTGAGAACTAGAATTTATGACTTTCATCTTGTGAGGGAAAGCAATAGCCAGTATATTGCCATCCTTCATGTTAGTCAAATTAGTAGTAAATGTAAATACGGCATCGTAGAGGTTGATCTTCTTGAAACTTGTTTCGTTTGAGCGCTTGGCGTACACGTCGTTTGACATTGTGCCTATCCACATTGTGCCGTAGACATCCTGATTGAAGCACATAGGGCTTTCGATATCAAACGACTCCTCTATACGAAGTACGCCATGGCCCATGTGCTTGACCTTGTATACATTAGCAACGCCAGCCATCCACAAGTAATTGTCGTTATCCACAAAAATTGTATGAATACCTGAAGACCAATTTGCAGAAGCCAACTGTATTTTGTTGGGGACAAACTTATTCTTTCCAGGCTGGTTTGCCAATAAATCGTCAATATTAGTGCGGATGACCTCGCGACTATCATGGATACGAAGCCATACTCCATCGTAAAGAGTAGTTATCCATAAGTTATCCTCGTTATCATGTGTCAGGGCGATAACAGACTTCTGCTGCATGAGTTGTCTCAGGTGGTTATCGCGGTTGAATCTGCGATTATCCTTATACAGTACACTTATACCCTGGTCGAGCGACCCCATCCACAAGTTTTGCTGAGAGTCATAGAAAAACTTATTGATGTTGTTGGTAGGGACATTGATAGGGAACTCCTTCTCGCCGTACTCATATAGTTTGCCGCCCCTACATGGAGAAAAGTAGAATACGTCGCTAGAATTAGTCACGAGCAAAATGCTCCCTCTCTTTTCATCGTAAATAGAGATGATAGGAGATGACATTAATTTTTTATTCTCCTTTATGACATTAGGAATATTTGAAAAGGAGCGTGTGCGGGTATCAAGGATTTTAAGTCCGCTATCTGTACCTATCCATATAAACCCATTGTGGGTCATGTGAGAAGAGTAGACATTGCCCACCTCTATTCTGTCGATACGTTTGTAAGAGTCTGTGTCGTAGCACAATATCTCCTTATTGTTGACAACCCACAATAAATCATTCTTGTCGATATATGCATAGCTGACATTCAGGCTACCACAATCGTCTATCACCTCATTGAAGCTATTAGTCGCCTCGTTGTATTCCGAGATACAGGCATATTGGTTGATGAGCATCTTGCCCTTTTGTGTCTCTATTAGTTCACGGGCAACGAACGGGCTATTGATTCCAATGCGAATGAAATTGTCGCGTTCTGTATGGATACACACGCCATTGACGGTTGATATCCACATTCTGCCTTTGGAATCGCAAAGAATATCGGTAATTTGGTTGTCCGGAAGAGTCAGCGTATCGGTAGCACTTGAAAAATATTGAAATACGTCGCGACTATCCAGTCGGTTAAGGCCTCGGAATGTGCCCACCCATATCTGTCCCAAAGAATCCTCCTCTATAGCAGTAACCTTTTGGTTGCTTATGCCAGATGTCATGACATAATTCTCGTTGACTGAGCCATAAGGTATCTCGTTCTTGAATCCATGTGAATCGCCACAGCCAAGTAGGAACGGTAATATAATGGAGAGAATACAGGTAATTCGTATATATGATGTAAGCATATTTATCTTGTTATCTGATAATGAGGCAAAGATACATAAATAATGCATCAACTCCATAAGAAACGCCACCAGAAAAAGTGTGGCCTAGTCATAATCCATTCGGGATCAGTTTGTTGCGAGTATATGTATGCTTCGCGTTCAAAGGAGATATTCATATATGCCGACAACTTAAACGCATCTTTTGTGAATAAGACTCTGATAAGCCACTCGGTTATATACCACACATAAAATCCTATATAAAGCATCTCTTTCATCTGAGCAGTGTGTATAGCTTCATGCCTTTCGGTTGCAGCAGACAGTCGTCCTTTGTACTCCTTTCTTACAAGAAGTACACCACACAAGTTCATTGCAATGAATCCCTTAAAGGGTAATATTCTGTTGTAAATAAGTTTCATGATATCACTAAACCCAACAAATATACCTCGTTAAGCCGAAAAAATCAGTGTAAAAAATGAAAAATAGGTAATTTTACGTAATGCATATTGTTCAAGAAGTGTTTTCTTTGCATACGAACAGACATTTGCCAACAATTAAAAACAGCATCACTATGAGCATTGTTAATTGGGTTTCCAAGTTAGTAAAGCCAACCACCTCTGAGCATAAAGTAAATGGAGCATTATCAAAGTTAGAAAAACGTGTTAGTGTCCATACTTTTGAAGTCGGAGTGGGCAAGAAAGTCCGTTTTTCTACAGAGAATGCCAGTGACTTAGTCGATTTTCAGCATATACAGCCGACAATGATTATAAAAGGTCAGGAGTGGCGACTTCTGTCACGTGAAGAGTGGTTCTACCTTATATCGCAGCGCCCACAAGCATCACAGAAAGTTGCCATGGCCTGTATAGATGATACCAATGGGCTAGTCATTTTGCCAGATAATTTTGTGATGCCAACTGGTGGCTCTTTTAAGCCAGGTATTAGTGAGGGTCCTCTCGCCAATAAATACACCAAAGATGAGTGGAAAAAGTATATCGCTTCAGGAGCCGTTTTCTTGCCTATGGCAGGAGTGAGTCTCCAAGGAACGCAAGGAGAACGAGTTGATTATGTTAACCAAAGGGGTTCATATTGGATAAATGAAAAAATGCAACTTCAAGAAACTGATGGCCGTATAAAAAACACAGGATGGACGATGTCGTTTTATTATGAACAAAGTTCCGGATGGAGTAATTTGCTTCTTCTTGCTAGTGAACTTAAAGAAAAGAAAAGCGTACGTTATGTCCTAGATATAGTGTGAATAATTGCGATTAATGCGGTATATATATTTAATATTTATAGGATTTTTAATCCTTTTAGTATCTCCTACGAATGCTCAAGCACAAAGGCGGTATAAGGAGTGTGCAGCTTACTTAGGAGTTAAGCATGATGGGCGAGGAGGATCCTTGGCAGCCTCTGTATATGGCAGTGGTACGCAAAGTTCTGGCGAATGGTCAAGAGGCCTGAAATTGCGAGTTGAAGTCGGCGCAGGAAAATCCGGGCGTGATATGGATTTTGACATCACAACATTCATGGGCAATGTAACCCTTGCTTATGATTTATCAAGTTGGCTGTCTGTTGGTGTAGGCGGTGGTATATTTCATGATGATGCCAATACCGGATTGGCATTTCTAAATGCACGATTCTATGCACTTCCTAGTAATTATCGTATTCGTCCTTATGGAGATATAAAAGCCGGATTCGGTTTTTGTCAAAGTACAAGAGGATTTGACGATATGTACAAGATCAACGACCTGATAAGCGGTAGTAGTTATCTCTATAGTGGTGGTTATAAACCAGGGAATGGAGAAACTGTGACCAATGGCGAGAAGAACGGCTTGACATACAAGGAATATGTAGGCACGGTAGAAGCCGAGACTGCTCACCAAGGTCCAATGTGTCTCTTAGCCCTCGGCATGGAACTCCGTAATGGTTTCTTTTTCGGAGCCTCGTATTCGCTGATTACAGGACAACATAAGGCTACTACCCGCAGGGTATGGCAATTTGAGGATAATACTACATATATTGGTGAGCCGGTTACTAGTAGTGTAACTGTCCCATCCAACGGTTTGTTGGTACATGTAGGATGGACTATCTTGTTGAAAAGAAAAAGATAAGCTATGAAGAGTCTGATATATAAAATAGTATTTGCTTTCTTGTCGGTTGTCTCCATAGCTGGATGTACGCGCAAGGACCTCGACTACGAGTATGATGATCCTCGTATTAATTTCGTTCTGCCAGACAAGATCCATATAGAACTTGTTCAGGATAGCTCCACTACTGAGTCGGCGGCTGGTCAATTGATATTAAGTAATTTCAAGGCAGCCAAAGGCGATGTCACGGTTACTCGAGTAGGATTCTGCTATAGCTTAGAGCCAAATCCTACAGTTGAGACAGATCGTTATTTCGAGGATAGACATTATATCGTCTTGTCAGATAATGGAAATAAAGATCACGACCAATTTTTCTCATACGATCCAGAAACAGGAGACATAAAGGGTGTATATCCATTCAGTACATCGAATTATACTATAGATTGGGTTATTGACAATCTTAAGCCAAGCCAGAAATACCATTGTCGCACATTTATTGAAAATATGGTGGGCATAGTATATGGTCCTGACGAACTTTTGGTGCAGACCACTGATACTATGACGTATACTTGGAGAATGGGTGTTGAGATATCTCAAGATTTCCAACCTGTCATTGCTCCTAATGCTATCAGTCTGGCTGTAAATTATTCTTTTATTGAACCTGCCACACCAAGCAACTTCACTGAGTATGGTGTTTGTTATAGCACATCCCCATCTCCTACGATTGATGATTTGCGAGTAGTAGGCAAGAAGATTGCCAACAATCAGTCTGTATATACAATTGATGACCTTGATGTAAAGACAACATACTACGTTCGTCCGTACTTTATTTGTGAGGGGAATGTCGTATACGGTCAGCCAGAAAGTTATACAACCCTTCATGCTGAAATCACAACGGCGATAACCCATACAAGTTCTCATCTTTCGGATATCGATATCAAGATTTCATTAAAATCAGACAATATAAAGATGTCTGAGATTCAGGAGTATGGTGTATGCTATTCTCTTGAGGGAGAGCCAACAATTGATGATTCACGTGTTAAGGGCTATGGATTGATAGATGGCAGTTCTATAAGAGAATATTCTGTGGCAATCAGAGAACTTGAAAGTGGTGTGACATTGAATATACGTCCATACGTTATCGCCAAAAATGGTAATGTTACGTATGGCGCTACGAAACAAAAAGGAACCGTGTACCTAGAAGTTATAGGTTCTGAACAGACCGATTTCGAGGAGACAGAGACTGGTTTTGTCGTTCGAGGCGAGGTGCAGTCATATAAAGCGCCAGATGGTTCTACCAAACCTTATCCATATCGTTTTACCTACCGTGTAGATCTGGAATTCAAGAATATCGAAGATGTTGAGGAGACTGGATGGGAGTCGACATACATGGTGGGTGCTATAGAGCGAAGCAGTAAGGTGCCTACCGAAGAGTTGCGCAGTGGTATACATCACGAGTTGATGTGGCACTACTCAACAGTTACCGAGTCGGCAGTCTCGATGCGCGCCTATGCTAAGATGAAGGATGGTACATATATTACAGGTAAGGAGTTGAATACGTGTGTTCTCATGTCAGATTTTAATAAATCTGCTCTTGTGGGTGAAGTTTTCATGAAGTCAGAGAAAAAGGAGTAGCACTGCTAGATTTGTTTTTCAAATATTCTGTTTGTAACTTTGTGTTAACATTGCTTATAAGCTAAAGCGCGTAATAATGAGTGTCAACTTAAATACAGTGGATTTCGAATCCATACGTCCATATAACGATTCAGAGGTAAAAGAGGCTATTGCTCGTCTTTGCAGTGTGCCTTATTTTCACCGCATTATAGCATTCCTTTTCCCTAATGTCCCAACTCAAGCTATACTTGATAAGTTGGCGCAGGTTGAGACGGTCGACCAATTTCAGTCGGCTTTCATCCTCCCGTTCCTCAATGGGTTGGAGAAGAAGACAACTAATGGTATTACCATTTCAGGAACAGAGAATGTGGTCCCAGGACAGAGCTATCTCTTCATGACTAACCATCGTGATATCATTCTCGACTCTGCTTTCCTCAACTATAAGTTGTACGATTCCAATTTCAAGACAACCGAGATAGGTATCGGAGATAATCTTCTTATATATGAGTGGATTACCGATTTGGTAAAACTCAATAAGTCGTTTGTTGTAAAGCGCAATCTTCCTGTTCGTCAGATGATGGAGGCATCGCAGACCCTTTCTGCATATATGCGCCACAGTGTAGCCGATTGTAATAAGAACCTTTGGATATCTCATCGTGAGGGTCGTACCAAGGATGGTAACGATCGTACGCAGGCGTCAGTTCTTAAGATGCTCAATTTGAGTGGTGGTGATGATATCGTTAAGGCTTTCGCAGAACTTCATATTCTCCCAGTGGCAATCTCTTATGAGTTCGATCCTACTGATTACCTCAAGGCATATCAGTTCCAACTAAAGCGCGATGATCCTTCATATAAGAAGAGCCAGCAAGACGACCTCGACCATATGAATATGGGTCTCCAGGGTCAGAAGGGTAGGGTTCATTTCGCTCTCGGTAAGCCAATTACAGAGGAAGACCTCAAACCATTGGCAGGCCTCAATAAGAATATGTTCATGAATGCTATGTGCGAAATGATCGACAAGCAGATTCATGCTAACTTTAAGTTGTGGCCAGGTAATTATGTAGCATACGATTTGCTGAATAATACAACCGAGATGTCGGCAAATTATACTCCAGATGAGAAAGAGACATACATGGCTTATGTTGATGAGCATATGTCGCACCTCCCTCAATGTGATACTGAATACGTTCGCACTCAGATTTACACTATGTTCGCTAATCCTGTAGTGAACAAGAAGAACGTACAATAAAAGTATATCACATATCATGAAATGCCAGAAATCCCATAGTATGTCATTCCTATTGGGATTTCTGTTTTTTTCTATCCCAACGTTGAGCGCTCAGAATAATGTAGCGCAACTCGATCAGGATTCTGTCTATATTAATCAGGAGCTTTCCGAAACCAGGGTGATAGGCAAAAAAGAGGGGACTAATTTTATCAAGATAGATGGTTCCGCCCTCTCAGCACAACCAACAGTAAGCGGAGGTATAGAGGGTATAGTACGTACCCAGATGGGTGTAAGTACCAATAGCGAACTCTCTTCGCAGTATCGTGTCAGGGGTGGAAACTTCGATGAAAATATGGTATACCTCGGTGGTGTCCAGATTTACCGTCCGTTCCTGATTCGTCAGGGTGAGCAGGAGGGTCTTTCTATCGTTAATCCCGATATGGTCGAGAGCCTCTCTTTTTCTGCTGGAGGTTTCGATGTCTCGTATGCAGATAAATCTTCGTCGGTTCTTAATGTCAATTATAGGATGCCTAAGAAGGCTGAGTATTCTGCACGTCTTTCTCTATTGGGTGCTGAGGCATACGTAGGCAATGCCATGGGGAGGGTCAGTTGTGCTAATGCCGTGCGGTATCGTACCAATTCTTATATGCTTGGTACGTTGGATACTGATGGAGAATACGATCCTCGATTCTTGGATGCCCAGTCGTATTGGACTTTGAAAATAAATTCTAATGCGTATATCTCTGCATTGGGGTATCTTGCTACTAATAGATATAATTTTAAACCTACCGATCGCCAGACTACTTGGGGCACTATCTCCGATGCTAAGAAGTTGACAATCTATTTCGAAGGTCAGGAAAAAGATCGTTTCATAACTGGTATCGCGGCTCTGCAGGGCGCTTTCGTAGTGGGACGTACCTCGTTTACTACGACAGCTCAATATTATCGTTCTGCCGAACGGGAGTTCTACGATATCCTCGGAGAGTATTGGCTACAACAGGCAGAGGATGCCCAGACTTCAGGTGTAGTTTCTCAGTCAGAAGGTATTGGTGTCGGCTCAAATCTGAGCCATGCTCGCAATGAGTTGTATGTAGATGTGACCTCTTTCGACGCAAAGGCTACAACTAAATATTCTTCGCACAATACAACACGTTACGGCGCAAGCTACAATATTGAGTCTTTCTCTGTTAATGCTAATGAATGGGAACTTCTCGACTCAGCAGGGTACTATGTGCAAAATCATTTTTTGCGAGCAACCCGTACACTCTCTATAGGCAGAGCGAGTGCATACGCTACTCATCTATGGTCTCCATATATCTCAGATACATCTACTTTGGGTGTCGAGTTGGGACTTAGATGGACATACAACGATCTGACGTCAGAGTCTATTATTAGTCCTCGTCTTCATTTGCGCTATCGCCCTCAGCCTTCTATGGCATTGCGCTTTTCAACTGGATTGTATGCCAATACACCAATGCTGAAAGAGATGCAACGGATTGATGGTACATTTAATACAAAACTTAAGGCTCAGCGTGAGTGGCATTATATCCTTGGTATGGATTACGATTTCCATATGGGTGAAAAACCATTTCGCTTGACAGCCGAGGCTTACTACAAACGATTGTCGCAAGTCAATCCTTATAGCATTTCTAATGTGAAGATAACCTATATGGCTGATAATTGCGCATCTGGTTACGCCTGTGGCGCTGATGTGCGTATCAGTGGTGAACTGGCTACAGGTGTGGAGTCTTGGCTGACCTTGTCTTATCTTAAGGCAATGGAGAAAAATGATTCTGATGGATTGGGATATAGACCACGACCATCTGATCAACGTTTCTCTCTTTCAACTATGCTCCGCGACCGCCTGCCTAATAATGCTAGTATAGGTGCAGTGCTCAACCTGTATATGGCTACGGGCTTACCTTTTGCTTCGCCAGATAGCTTCGTCCATAGTGACAAGGATCGTTTGCCAGGATATAAACGAGTCGATTTGGGGATATATAAAGACTTTGCCATTTTGGCAGATGGTACGTCACGTTGGCAGAAGGGATGTCGTCAACTTCTCCTCGGTATTGATTTCTTCAATTTGTTCGATATTAAGAATACAATCTCGTATTCGTGGGTTAGGGATATTCAAAAACACGATCTTGCAGTGCCTAATTTCCTGACTTCTCGCCGTATCAACGTGCGACTTTCTATAATGTTCTAGTAGCATTATTTCTACTAACGTCCATTTTCCTTCAATTTCAGGAAAGTTCAATTTTTTCTTACGTTCGTTGAATTTGTTTGCACCACTTGTTTTTTGGTCCAATCTTTGTACCATCAACAATAAACAAACAATTAAACAATATCAGATTATGGAAATGAAAAAGACTTTAGCTACAGTAGCCATGACTCTTGGCTGTGTCGCAGTTGGTGCGTATTTGCATGCTCGATATACAGAATATACAGCGTCGCCTGTCTCTCAGACGACAACTAATGATACTCTTGGTACATTCTCTGGACAATTTTCTGCTTCTCAGGTGGCAATGTCTTATGCGCCTACAGATTTTACAGAAGCAGCTCAGAAGAGTGTCGAGAGCGTTGTCCATGTCAAGGTGCTCCAAGAGTCTCGTCAGCAGTCGTACGGATCAGATCCTTTCCTCCAGTTCTTCTTCGGTCCGCGTGTACAACCACAGCAACCTAAGGGACCACAGCTCACAGGTTCTGGTTCTGGCGTCATCATCAGTTCCGATGGCTATATCGTGACCAATAACCATGTAGTCGAGAGCGCCGATAAGTTGGAAATCGTCCTCAACGATGGTCGCGTATTCGAGGGGTCTATCATCGGAACCGATAAAACAACAGATATTGCTCTCGTTAAGGTGGAGGCGGAGGGTCTCCAACCACTGCCTTTCGGTAATTCAGATGCCCTGAAAGTAGGTGAGTGGGTTCTCGCAGTGGGGAACCCTTTCAATCTTACTTCTACAGTTACCGCAGGTATCGTTAGCGCTAAGTCTCGTAATATGGGTATTAACCAAAGTCAGATGAGCGTTGAGTCGTTTATTCAGACTGATGCCGCTGTAAACCCAGGCAACTCTGGTGGCGCTTTGGTTAATACTCGTGGCGAACTAGTGGGTATAAATACAGCTATAGCTTCTACTACTGGCTCATACACAGGCTACTCTTTCGCAGTGCCAACATCTATTGTTCAAAAAGTAGCTGCAGATCTTAAGGAGTATGGTGAGGTACAGCGAGCTTTGTTGGGAGTTTCTATTACAGATGTTAATAGCGAGATACAGAAAAAATACAATCTTGCTAAACCTGAGGGCGTAATGGTGATGGAGGTCAATGAGTCTAGTGCAGCTCGCGAGGCTGGTATCCAGGAGGAGGATGTCATCATAGCTGTCAACGATAAGACAACCAAGACAGTAGCTGAACTCCAGGAGCAAATCGCACAGCATCGCCCAGGTGATACCGTTAAACTCCGTATCATTCGCGATGGCAAGGAGCAGACCGTAATGTGTACTCTTCGCAACGTACGTGGTACAACAGATGTAGTGAAGATTGCTGATGCATCTAATGTGCTTGGTGGCCAACTTCGACCAATAACTGATGAGGAGAAAACTGAATTGCGACTCCGTTATGGTATCAAAGTCGAGAAGTCGTCAGGTAAACTCAAGGAGGCTGGAGTTCGCGATGGATTTATTATCCTCAAGGCAAATCGTACACCTATAACTACAATCGGTGAACTCGAACAGATTACCGCCACAGCTACAGATGGTTTGTTCATCTCAGGCATCTATCCTAATGGAAAAGTAGCATATTACGCCGTTAATATCCAAGAATAAAACTTTGTATAGTATTCGTTATATTAAAAAGGGTGGTGATTTTTGTGTTCAGGATCATCATCCTTTTGTTTTTTTAGTCAGATAAATGAAAATATATAGAAATTTGCATAACTAAATTCAATCTCTGTCGTATAGTACCCCCAGACGCTAGGACAATACCATTTTTTAAGACTTTATTATGACAGAAGAAGTTATTTTTACAAGGGAGACTGCGCCAGCTAAGGACTATATTTTTGTTAGGTGCGAGTCAAAAGTTCACAGAGTGCCTTTCGACGATATACTATATATCGAAGGTATGTCTGAATATGTTAAGATCGTTACTAAAAATCGTGTGAAGCCATTGTTGCCACTGCTTTCTATGAGAAAGATGATTGATGGCCTGCCCAAAGACCGCTTTATGCGTATTCACCGTTCATACATCGTTAATCTTGACGCAATCGATGAGGTTCAACGTATGCATGTAATCATAGGCGAAGACTCTTTCCCTATCTCAGAAATGTACAAGGAGCAGTTCGTTCAGTTTATCAATACATATATTGTCGACTAAACGTTCCTCCTATTACAAATAATAAAGACGATGCACATTTTCTTATGCGCATCGTCTTTTATTTTGTACGTATGTGTAATACCACTATTACTTGAACGCATTCAATACCTCGTTCTGCAGTGTAGGGTCCTTAGGGTCTGGTCCCCACTTGTTTGGCCCAGTTTCGCCTTCCCTGCAGAACCATACAAGAAGAATGATGCCTCCTACTAGAGGAATAAATCCAATCAGCAGATACCATCCACTCTTGCCTATATCATGCAGCCTCCTTATAGATAGACTTATATTAGGGATGATAAGACACATATAGGCCAATAGTAAAACAATACTAAGCCCTAGAACTAATATCGACGATGAAGACTCTACAGAACTAATGGCGCTGACAACTTGCATTAGCATATTCAGAATAAACAAAGTCAAACAGAAGTACCAGTACTCTTTACGACGTGCGCGTCCCGAGAAATTGGCGTAATTCTCAAAGACTGCCTTTTTGAAATAATCAAACATTTCCATAACTATATTCTTTTTTATTTGTCATCTCTAAGTATTTGTAGTCGTTCATGACAGTTTGTAGAAAAGCTCTCCCTGATACGTTTGTATTGGAGAGACCCAGTATCTCTTTGACCTTCTCCTCTACAAGTTTGTGCGAACTCTTGTATATGTAGGCATGAAGAACTTTCTGTATAGCTAGTACTTGCTCTTCGGTCAACTTCTCGGCAGAAGGGTAGTGTACTTGATACGACGGGCTCAGATAGGCAAATTCATTGGCAATGTCTACCTTGTCTTGCTTGCCACTACGACAACCTACCACGTAACAACCCGACAGTATGTCGCCCAACCTTTGATTTATTCTCGCAATGAAAAATATTCCCACAATGGTATCGATAGGAACCATTATCCATCGGTAAAACGCCTGAAGAAATGTAGGCGGCAGACAATCGCTGTTGATAACCTTGATCTTCGTAATCATCTTGCCAATGGTCTGCCCCGAGAAGAGCAACTCAAGAGCCATGTTGAAAAATACTAAAGCTAAGCTGATAATGAAGTATATAAAATACAACAGACCGTCAGCTTCACTGCCCCATGGTGCACTGTCTATGATATTATAAGCTAAAAAATAGAGTAATACCTTGACGAAGCAGTCTATTATATATGCAAGTATACGAATCCCTGTATCGGCAACGTCATATTGCAGTTTTACATATCCACCTGTAATTAATTGTATGGATTGACCCTCCATTCCGTATTTATTTTTAGCTTTGTATTGCGAAGATATGATTTTTTTTCTTCACTACCCATTATGCAGGAATTTACTTTCATAAAACAGAATATAGACAAATGGAAAAGCTACGATTCGCTCGCTGGCTGGCTCTATACTCCTAAAGTAGATGACCTCATACATGCCTACGATGATGTGATGGCAGATTTGGCTTATGCCAATACCCAATACCCTAACTCAAGAATATGTATATACCTCAATGATCTGTGCATGCGCTTGCATGAGGCTGTATATAAACAAAGAAGATATGGGTTCCGCGCATTTCTTCACCTTTTCACTTACGAGATACCTCGCGTTGTGGCACTCAACCATCGTATCCTTATAGCCGCATTCGTCATATTCGCGTGCTTTACATTGTCAGGTGTCATTCTCGCTTTTCAAGACGAGGCTAATATTCGAAATACCTTGGGCGACGCATATGTCAATATGACAGTCGAAAATATTCGAAACAATGAACCGACAGCCGTATACGCCGGTGGTGAAGAGATGACGTCTTTTCTCGGTATCTTGTGGAATAATGTGCGAGTGACATTCTTGATGTTTGCTTCTGGTCTCATCCCTTTCGTAGGACCTGTTTATTTCATGTACCATAATGGTGTAATGCTGGGCGAGTTCCAGTCACTTTTCTTCCTCTATGGCGCTGGTATAGGGTTCCGCTCCATGACAGCTATCTGGATTCACGGAGCGTTCGAAATATCTTCCATAATCATTGCAGCAGGTGCCGCCCTCACTCTTAGTTGGGGGTGGATGTTCCCTGGTACATATTCTCGCAAACAGTCGCTCCGTATGCACGGACAGGTCGCTATACGTATCCTTACATCTGTTGTGCCACTGCTTACCGTGGCTGCCTTTTTCGAGGGCTTCCTTACCCGTCACGTAGAGTACCCATTAGTCGTTAAGTTATTGCTTATTTTGGGTTCGTTTGGCTTTATAATATACTACTACGTCATTTTGCCATACATTATATGGCGTCGTGAGCGTAAGTTTATTAATATGGAGGATTTGAAATGAGCGATAAGGTGTTTTCAGATTCAACTTTTACTGCCACTGCCGAACGTTACGTGGATAGCTGGAATGAGTTCAGTACCCAAAACTTGCATATGAAGGAGGTGGAGGATACTTCCAATACCATGGATCTGGGGTGGATGCTCGGCATACTGGACCCTGTAATGAAAGCTTTGGTATATATCGTCATCGCTATATTGCTTATATTGATGGTGGTCGTAATATGCCGTCAGCGTGGTTGGCTCTCAGGATTATTTTCTGGGAGGAAACGTCACTTTAATGATATCCCTACAGCCACATCTACTACCATAAATATATTTGGGCATGAGTACGATCACGAAATAGCCGTTTGTCTCTCTAATGAACAATACGATGAGGCTATACGTCTCACCTATCTTAAGACACTATACTACCTCCATCGCCACAATGCGGTATCATGGACGGAGTCAAAAACCGCTACCGAGTATTACTACGAGTATAAGAATGTTGAGCGACGTCCAATGTTACACGAACTTACAGCCTTATACCTTGTCGCTGTTTATGCCGATAAGTCGGAGCGCCCCGTATCAAAGGCCGATTTCGACCAAGCACTAGTGTTGAACCAATCTATCACTAAGCAATGAGAACTTTATCGTCGTATATCATATTTTTCATCGCTTCTTGCCTGTTCTTTGTCTCTTGCAAGGAAGATTATCTTGAATGGAGCCCTACAATGTGGGATACTACCAAACACCCATTCGATGCTGGTCGATTCATCAATATGTGCTACTACAATCAAGAACCTTCCATAGAAAACTACAGATATGTACACGAGTTTAAGTCAATCAATTTGTATGCATCTGAAAATAGAATACTTGAATCTTCCAACGTCGCATTTATCTCTAGTGATACTCTCTATGTGCGTTCCCGATATCTCAATTTTCGAATTCAGGAAGGTAATAGAACTTTCATAGCGGCCCAGACGATTGTCCCAGTGTTTGGAGGGGAGATTGTGGTGAACAACGGAGAAAACGCTGAACCCGCAGAAGTTAACCCTGTAGTAATATCTGGTGTTGAGGTGATGGAGTATGATGGCTGCTCGGATGAAGCGTTCGACGAAGACGAAGTGTCTGATGACGAGGAGAATCGTTGTGAGGAGTATAGTGACGACCCTTCGTCGGAATATGTGGGTAAGCCTCTCACTACTATCGAAGGCAATCGCTTTAACCTCAATACTTTTTTTTCACAGGCCAAAAATCAGAATTTTCCTTTGTCTGATGTCTCCATATTCCCAGTGAACGATAATATCCCAATGCCTTCTTTTCTGTGTTCACGATATTTGACTAATACAGATATCCTCAATGAATTGGGCATAGATTATCTTCCTGCCGACATCAAGGTATTGTTGTCTGTCGATGGCCAACCAGTAGTTGTACGTTATATGTTTGATAACGGTGCTCTCTTGACGGTACTAGTCAACCCACTGCTGTTGTCAAATTTTTCCATGTCATACGAGAATGCACAGTTCGCCCATGTCGCTATGAATCTTATGCGCTATGCTTTCTCTGCGGAGAAAACCGACAAGTTGCCATGGATTCCGTTCTACCTGGAGCAGACTAGGTTGGAGAAGGAGCAACTTTATGCTGCCGATAAAGATCCAACTAAAAAGGAGGGACGACCATTTACTCCTTCTTACGAGAATGATTCTTCGGGCGAATGGAATTCTATACTGGAACTCTTAGAAACGCTTTGGCCATTTTTGCTGGTCTTTCTACCTCTGATATTCATCCAGCGCCAGCGCGTGATACCTATCTTCGAAGGATACAAGAATCGCTCAGCTGAATACGCAAAGCATGTGGGTATGATGTACGCTAAGGAGGGCAATATTCACCAAATACTCCTCAATCGTATATCCTATTTCTATTACGATGTCAAGCGTAAGTATGGTGTCGATCTTTCTGATTCTGAACGAATCCCCGATAGCGCATCAATACTTGCTTCTCATTGGATTGTCAACGAAGATGAGGTGCAATCGTTCCTCAGCCGATTGGACGCTATACGCACCTCAAGCGTCGAGGATATAGTCTCAGAATCATATCTCGCAAACGTATGCGAACAAATGAACAAATATTCTAATCTGTAAATTATAGCTTTTCATAATATGGAAGATAACCAGAATTCCACCCCATTCTCAGGGTCTGCAATGGATAGCCGCATAGAGGCTATGCGTTGTGCCATAAATAATATAGTCATCGGTCAGGCTTGGAGCGTCGATCTCCTCCTAACCGCTATCCTCGCTAATGGTCACGTCCTCATCGAGGGTGTTCCTGGTGTGGCAAAGACTCTCTCTGCCCGCTTGATAGCTAAACTCATCGATGCCAAGTTCTCACGTGTCCAGTTTACTTCGGATATCATGCCTTCAGATGTCTTGGGTACTAATGTTTTTAATATGGGTACCAATAAATTCGATTTCCATGCCGGACCTATATTTGGCGATATCATATTGGTCGACGAGATAAATCGTGCTCCTGCTAAAACTCAGTCGGCACTTTTCGAGGTAATGGAGGAAAAACAAGCCACTATCGATGGCGTGCGCTACCCAATGAGCAATATCTATACAGTGTTCGCAACACAGAATCCTATCGAACAGGAGGGTACATATCGTCTCCCCGAGGCTCAGATGGACCGTTTCATGTTCAAGGTTGTCGTAGGTTACCCAAATGCAGATTCCGAACTCGAGGTTCTGCGCTTGCACAACTCTTCTACAGCGTTCTCAAAACTCGACGACGTGTCACCAGTATTGTCACATAATGATATCCTCGATCTTCGTCAGAAGGCTCAAAATGTTCATGTCGATGATAAATTGATGACATATATTGTGCAGATTGTAGCACAGACACGCCAACATCAGAATGTCTACGTCGCAGCCTCACCTCGTGCGTCAATTGCTCTGCTTAATTCGGCAAAGGCTTATGCTCTTATCAATGGTCGCGACTTCGCAATTCCTGACGATATCAAGATGTTGGCTATTCCTGTTCTCCAGCATCGTATATCGCTAACTGCTGAGGCCGAAATGAATGGCGTGACTATCGAACAAGTAGTTAAGGGTATCATCAATAAAGTAGAGGTCCCTAAATAATTTGTATATGTTCCCTGAGCGTCGCTTACTAATAGCTTTTGTCATATGTTTGACCCTATATTCAATGGGGCACCTGTGGAGTTTTTTCTTCGCCATAGGTTACATAGCTATTACTGTCACCTTTATAGGATTGGTATACAATGTATTCCGCCTTTATCTCTATAAGGGTACGCTGACAGCTACTCGTAAAGTCGACATAAACATGAGTAATGGTATGGATAACTTGGTTGAGATATCCTTAGCCAACTCATTCCCATATAGTGTAAATATAGTAGTCTTGGACGAGGCACCTGATATTCTTCAGTTGCGCGATAATGCACTGACTGCCACTTTGGAGCCTGGGGCACAAAAAACATTGTCTTATAATATACATCCCGTAAAGCGCGGATTGTATACATTCCATAATACCAATGTTTTTGTCAATGTATGGCCTTTCTTTGTCAGCCGTCGCATAGTCTCCTCTAATGAGCAGCACGTTAGGGTCTATCCAGCTTTCAAATTCCTCCACAATATGGAGATGCTATCTTTCCGAAATCGCGAGATGACACTTGGTGCGCATACCCAAAGCCGTATCGGTCAAAGCAAGGAGTTTGAAAATATCCGCGAGTATGTTCTTGGGGACGATTATCGTATGATAAATTGGAAGGCTTCTGCTCGCCGACATTTGTTAATGGTTAATCAATACGCCCAGGAAAAACGGCAGGATATTTATGCCTTTGTCGATAAGGGACGCGGTATGCAGCACACTTTCGAAAACCTTAGCCTCTTGGATTATTCTATTAATTCAACATTGCAACTGAGTTTTGTCTGTATTCAGCAGCAGGATAATGTCGGACTCCTCACATTTGAACGTAATACCAATACTTTTTTCAAAGCAGCGGGAGGTATGTCGCAAATACATAAGTTCCGTGAGGCTCTCTATGCAGAATCAACAGAATTTGCCCAAAGTGATTATTCGGCATTATTCTCTTTTTGCCAGAGAAATATCAAAAAGCGTAGCCTTTTGATCATATATACTCAGTTCGATTCTGTCAACTCACTCAATCGTCAGATGCCTTATATCAAGGAGTTGGCGAAGCTCCATCTTGTCTTGATAGTGTTCTTTATTGATTCTGATATTCAACAGCTTTGCTACCAATCACCATCAGAGATGTCAACTGTCGATAAGCCTATGACGGGAACCGAGGTTTATGCTACACAGATGGTGGCTCAACGTATGTCTTTTGAGCAGCATCAGATAGTCCGAGAACTCAAAAAACATGGTATCTTCTCTCTTCTGACTAGCCCAGAATCGCTGACTGTCAACGTCATAAATCAGTATCTCGCACTCAAGGAGCGTATATAATAACGCAAAAGAACGGACTTTTTCCCTCTGGAGACGTTTTTTTGTAGATTTTGGTGGCACACGGATTCAGGGTTGTTATTATCATAGCGATGTGATATGTGAAATGCAGTAAAAATGGGTGGGGAGAAGGTGTTTTAACGAGAAAGATGATAGATTTGGATGGAAAGGTGGTAACTTTGTGGATGTTAAGAAAGAGATAAAGTAAATGACTGTACAAGAATTACATGATATTCTTGCCGGAGGCGAGAGGCTAACGCTAGAATGCAAAAAGGCGGAGAGTAAACTGCCTGACAGCATCTGGTCGACTTATTCTGCTTTTGCGAATACATACGGGGGACTGATTGTTTTGGGCGTGGAAGAGAACGTGAAAGAGAAATCGTTCACTGTAAAGGGTGTGGATGATGCGGATAAGATATGTAAAGAGCTGTGGAATCTATTGAATAATAGGCAGAAGGTGAGCGCAAATGTCTTGGTAATGAAAAGTGTGGAAGTTGTTGAGTCAGAAGGCAAGAGCGTCGTAGTGATAGATGTGCCTCAAGCAGCGTATAATTTACGTCCTATATACATCAACAATAATATGCAAAATGGTTCGTATAAACGAAACCATGAAGGAGACTACAAATGCAATGAGCAGGAACTGAAAATGATGCTCAGAGATGCCAATGACGAAGGGAATGATGGCATTTTGCTGGAAAACTATGGCATGGAAGACATTGATGGAGAAACGTTGAGGAAATATAGGCAGTTGTTCAAGACAGACCATCCTGAACATGCATGGAATGATCTCGAAGACAAGGAGTTTTTGAGAAATATGGGTGGATATGGAAAGAACAGAAATACAGGAACAGAGGCGTTGACATTGGCAGGATTGCTGATGTTTGGTAAAGGTCTGTCGGTGAGAGAACGTTTTAGCAATGTTCGTATGGACTACGTTGACTATACAAATATTATCGGTGAGCAGAGATATAGCGACAGACTGACATACGATGGCAGTTGGGAGAATAATCTGTTTAACTTCATAAGAATGGTGCTTCCGAAACTGACAAGAGACTTACCTCGCCCTTTTAAAATGGAGGGTATGCAAAGGATTGATGACACTCCATTGCACAAGGCGGTAAGAGAGGCGGTAACGAATGCTGTGATACATTCGGACTACATGTTGAATGGAGTTTTGCGTATAGAGAAACATGATGAGGGTTTTGTTTTAAAGAATCCAGGACTGTTGAAGTTGCCAGTAAGAGCAATTTATGAGGGCGGAGAATCGAAGTCTCGCAATCCACGTATGCAAGATATGTTGAGAATGATAGGTTACGGAGAAAACTTGGGGTCGGGATTTCCGTCTATACTGAAGGCATGGCATGACACTCGACTTGCTGAGCCGATGCTTGTGGAGCAGACTGAGTTGATGCAAGTAGAACTCACAATGCAGATTGTATTAGGAAACAACGATTTCCTAAAAGATTTCCTAAAAGAACTCACTGAAAGACAGATAGATATATTAAAGATAATAAATACCGATTTCCTAATAACCACACAGGGAATAGCCGACAAGACAGGAACAACAGACAGGACTGTTAGAAATGACATAAAGACATTGAAGGAGAAAGGATTGCTAGATAGAGAAGGAGGACGCAAAGATGGGAAATGGATAGTGACAGGAAATGGAGTGGCATTATTGGAGGTTATTAGATAGTAAATTCTCTCTTCTGACTAGCCCAGAATCGCTGACTGTCAACGTCATAAATCAGTATCTCGCACTCAAGGAGCGTATATAATAACGCAAAAGAACGGACCAAGGGTGAACCAGGATTGAAGGGATAGAGAAGAAAGGCAGCACCAGTTTCCTGATGCTGCCTTGTGAGCGTTATAGCGCTATGTGAGACGTCGTTGTCGTCTCTATGTTTACAACTTGCGACCTGCTATGTCGTAGCGTTCGCCATTGCGGATGATGACAACCTTGCCGTTTTCGATGGTTTTGGTTACCTTGCCAGCCTTGTCGGCGTCGATAGCGTCGATGGCTGTAGGGGTAGATGCCTTCTTGACGTAAGTAAAATTGGCACCGCCATAACCTTTAAATACGATTTCTGAAACCTCGCCGTTTGCTACAACGAAGGTAAACGTATTATAATTATTCGCGAAAGCATAATTTTCGCCATCCTTTGATAATAAGTAAGATGAATTAAGACTGGTGCTGCCTTCGTCGTATGTTGATGTTACATAGCCGTCGATAACAGAGATTTCTGTGCTTAATTCAGCATTTTCGTAAACGTTGCTACCCAAAATAGTGGTGAGCTCTGATTCAGAAGGAGCTTCTGTATATACTCTAATAATCTCGCCGTTATAAATCTCACAGACGTGTGCGATGGCAGCTTCCTCTACAACAAATTTAATACCATTCGTTGGGAAAAAGTACTCATTACCATTAACTTCGAGGTCATTGAGTATAAACGGATGAAACGACGAACTTGTGTATATGTCACGTGTAATAGAGCCTTCGTCGTTAACGTGGATTCTAAAGAAGCTATTCGCATACTCCTTGTCGCCTATCAGCGAAACGAGGTAATCGTAGGCTGCCTGAGCTGGATCATCATAGACAGGACGGATAGGGAGGCCATCATCTCGACCATCACTAGTTGTTCCTATATTCGCGTCGGAACTGAAGAACAAACAGTTTGCAAGTTGTTGGTTGTCGTCGTGAGCTGTAGAAGACCAATACGTGCCATTTTCTCCTACAGATTCAAGCTCTTTTTCGTAAATACTTCCGGCAGCAGGAAGGAATATAGAGTTGTCTTCGTATTCACCCTTACCTTGTACTAGATAGCCATTAGCTTTATCTACTCCATTGTAGTTTGTCTTCCATGTCCAAGTACATTTGTTATACAAATCGTCAAATTCAGCTTTTGTCGGCATTCTGTACGCAGCGCCCAATTGTTGTGTAGCCGCATCTTTCTCTGTTACCAATTGGCCGTCTGCTACAAAATCTTTATTACTGCCGTATGATTTAATCACGTCATTTGTATAATAGAAACTGAATCCATCACCATCAGCATGACCCTGCACGTCGCCCCACCAGAAATACTTTCCGGCATCGGTAACGGATGTCGCACCAAGGTTCATAGTAGCCCATTTAGGACCATTCGCATAGAGCTGGACGTACTCAACCTTTGGGGTTGGCAATTCCGCCCATGTCTGCACTGCTGCCATCAGCAGCAGGCTAAAAAGTGTAATTACTTTCTTCATTTATTTTTATTTATTGTTTAATTATCATCCCATGCACAATAGCACCCTACAAAGATACACCAACCGCCTCACACCACACAACAAATCCCTCACCTTTTTGACGAAAGCGCCCTTTTCATTGACGAACGGCGATCTTTTCGCCCCAACTGGTGACGAACGGCGACCGAGGTGGTGACGAACGGATATTTTGGGATGTTTTTTTGTGGTTTTTGGGGCACACGGATTTGTTTTTTTGAAGCACGCAGATTTTGGGGATTCCAAAAGGGCAATTTTTGCAACAAAAAGGAATAATTTCTTCTTTTGTTGTGTAAATATTGGTAGCTTTGCATCTGTAATAATACAATAACATGATGAGACATCCTTTATTGCAGTTTGCAGGCATTCCTGTTTCTGGGGCAGACATCAAGTCGTGCTACCCAAATCTCTCATCGCCCGAAAAGAAGATTCTGGCATTGGAAAAAAGTGGCGAATTGATTCGCCTCAAGCGCAACTTGTATATAGTCAATGAGGAGCTGTGTGGCAAGAAGACCGATGTTCGTCTTTGCGCCAATCATCTCTACGGACCCTCATACGTGTCGCTGCAATGGGCCTTGCGCTACTACGGCATGATACCCGAACTCGTATATTCAATGACGTGTGTCACCACCAAGCGTAGCCGCTCTTTCGCCACGCCGATAGGCAACTTTCAATATATGCAGGTTCCTCCCATCTATTTCCCTATAGGTATTAGTAGTGTAGAGGAGAATGGCGTATGCTTCCTCATGGCTTCACGCGAGAAGGCACTTTGTGACACAATATTATACGATGATTTCGTTCCCCATAAGTCTGTCAAGGCGCTTACCACGTATCTTGAAGAAGACATGCGGCTCGACATGGATGTTCTCTCTGAACTCGACACAACGACAATAGAGTCATGTGCCAAAGTCGGGCGCAAGACACAGATACTCACCAACCTCATAAAAATAATAAACAGATGACTATATACGAATCTATGCTTTCTGCCTATCGCGACAGCAGTGGCACGGCGACTCCCAATGCCGAGCAAGAAGTTTGTCAGAAAATCACACTTGCAGGTCTTTATCGAGGTGGATTCTTCGATCATGCGGCGTTCTATGGAGGTACGTGCCTACGTCTGTTTCACGGACTACCACGTTTCTCTGAAGACATGGATTTCTCGCTCTTGGAAAAGCGTGACGACATTCATCTGGAAAACTACTTCGATGCCATTCGTGAAGAGTTCAAGATTGCTGGTTTTGACATCGAGATTACGAAAAAGGAGAAGAAGTCATTTGGACGTGTAGAGTCGGCCTTCCTCAAGGAGAACACAGAGGCATACGACATTAAATTCCAGACTCGCAAAACGGTAAAGGTGAAGATAGAGCTTGACACTGATCCACCGCTTCTTTTCAATACAGAACAGAAACTTATGCTTATGCCGCATTCGTTCATGACACGATGCTTCACCTTGCCCGATCTTTTTGCTGGCAAGATGCACGCATTGGTGTACCGGACTTGGCAACGACGCATCAAGGGACGCGACTGGTATGACTTTGAATGGTACGTCCGTAATGGAGTACCACTAGACTTTGTTCATCTACAGGCGCGAATCAAAGAGTTTAATGGTGAGGATGTGTGTCGTGAACAATTCATGGAGCAACTACGCACAAAGCTCGCGACTTCCGATATCAGCAATGTCAAGCAAGACGTATTGCCATATATCAGCAACAAGCAACACGGCGAACTAACTATATGGTCTAACGACTACTTCATGCAATTGGCAAACATGATAAAGTTTGAGTAAGAGGCCCTTTTCATTGACGAACGGCGACCGAGGTGGTGACGAACGGCAAGACAAAAAAAACGGACACCTCCAAAAAATGGAGACATCCGTTTCCCTAATTATTTTTTATCGTTTGTAGAGACGGTGTGTACACCGTCTTGTTAATCATTGGTATCAACCACATGGTG
>JAKSLE010000031.1 GCA_024401365.1 Bacteroidales bacterium
TTTTACCAATACAAATATACAATATTTTCGCGCTTGCTATTACCTAATTTATTGCGATGTCAGAGATATATTATCATCATTTTCAGCAGCTATCGCTTTCAGTAACATCTTTTGCTTTCCCGTCAGCCTGCTATACATATCTTCAAATGCAAATATCTAACAGCAACAATATTTTGCAATGCTTCCTCAAACACATCTTTATTCGCCACCTCTCCTCTCTCTGTCAGCGAGAATACCTCGTTCATAAATAGCTGTAAATACCATGTGACCCCTTTGAAATGGTTATATACTTCTTCTGCCAGTTGTCCATCTATATCTTTACCATGTTGACGAAACAACTTCTGGGCAAATTAACCACGTATGTTGAACTATAGACATAATAATATCACAATAATGGACAATTAAGGAAAGAGCCAATTGCCTCCATCATGCTTGTAGCCAGCGTAGCTGATGCCTACGTAGGATATTTAAGCACAGACTGACAAAAAAAACGACCAGCCCCCTCCAGGACCGGTCGTCTTCATATCTAGCCTTTCAAACTATTAAATCAACTTCTCCAAACAAGCGCTTACATTCTTCTCAATACGAGCCTCAATATCCTCCGACTCGTCCTTTACGAACTTCTCGCCTACGATATTCTCATAAAGCTCAATATAACGCTCTGTAATAGAAGCAATGATCTCTGGTGTCATCTCTGGTACCTTCTGACCGTCCTTGCCCTGGAATCCATTGTCCATCAACCACTGACGTACAAACTCCTTAGAAAGCTGCTTCTGTGCCTCACCCTTCTCAAAACGCTCTTGATAACCCTCAGCGTAGAAGTAACGCGATGAGTCTGGAGTATGAATCTCGTCAATAAGGTAAATCTTACCGTCTTTCTTGCCGAACTCGTACTTTGTATCCACAAGTATCAAGCCCATCTTGGCTGCCATCTCCTGACCGCGCGCAAACAATGCCTGTGTATATTTCTCAAGCTGCTCGTAATCTTCCTTAGATACAATGCCGTGAGCAATAATCTCTGCCTTAGAGATATTCTGGTCGTGTCCCTCATCAGCCTTTGTTGTAGGAGTGATGATTGGAGTCTCAAACTTCTGGTTCTCCTTCATACCCTCAGCAAGCTTAACCCCACAGAGCTCACGAGCACCTGCCTTGTACTCTCTCCAAGCACTGCCTGTCAAGTAGCCACGGATAACCATCTCAACACGGAATGCCTCACACTTGTGTCCGATTGTTACCATTGGATCTGGTGTAGCCACCTTCCAGTTTGGTACAATGTCAGATGTAGCGTCCAAGAACTTAGCCGCAATCTGATTCAACACCTGACCCTTGAATGGAATACCCTTAGGCAATACAACGTCAAATGCCGAAATACGGTCCGATACAACCATCGCCATGTACTTATCGTCAATGTTATATACATCACGTACCTTTCCATGGTAAACACTCTTCTGACCCTTGAACTTGAAGTCAGTCTTTACTAAAGCTTTGCTCATCGCTATATATGTGTTATTCTTTTGTTTTATTTTTTCTAAATATCTTTTTCCGTCTATTTCTCTATACTTCTCTTAACGCTCTCTTATATCAGCCTTATACCTCACGCTTATCACAAATATTAATCTTCTCTTATAATAAATCAACTCTCCCCCGCCCTGTCAAACGCATCTACTATGCGCTGAACCAATTTGTGCCTTACTATATCGTTGGCAGCAAACCTTATTATCGCTAGCCCAGGTATGTTGTCTAGAACCCTCAACGAGTATATCAGACCACTGGTGACCGACTTCGGAAGGTCTATCTGCGTAATGTCTCCTGTTATAACAAACTTGGCATTCCTGCCCATACGCGTCAAAAACATCTTTATCTGCGGTACCGTAGTGTTTTGCGCCTCGTCAAGTATCACAAAGGCATTGGTCAACGTCCTGCCTCGCATAAACGCTAGCGGAGCTATCTGTATCACACCGGTCTCAAGGTATTCTTTCAACTTGGCACTTGGTATCATGTCTTGCAACGCATCGTACAATGGCTGCAAATAGGGATCTATCTTCTCTTTCATGTCGCCAGGAAGAAAACCCAACTTCTCACCGGCTTCTACCGCAGGCCTGCTGAGGATAATCCTCTTTACTTGCTTGGCTTTCAACGCTTGAACTGCCAACGCAATGGCTAAATATGTCTTGCCCGATCCCGCCGGACCAACAGCAAATAGCATATCGTTGCTGGCCGCCGCATCTACCATCAGTTGCTGATTCTTACTCCTGGCCTTGATGGGCTGTCCGTCTATGCCGTGTACTATCACAGCTCCGTCCTTGGGCATCAACATCTGCATCTCACCATCGCATATCATACCAATGGCCGAGTCTGTAATGACATTGTACTCCTGATAATACTTGATAATGGCATTCACAGCTTCTTCAAGCGCAGCTACCTCTTCCGCATCTCCCAATACCTTGAGCCACTCCCCTCTGCAGGTTATGTGTAGTTTGGGAAACTTGGAACGTAGAAGGGTGAGCCTGGCGTTTTGTACCCCACAAAACTCCGCCAAATCTACATTGTCAAGATATATCAGCTTCTCTATCATTTATGCCTCTTTTCAGTGGTGCAAAGAAACAACAAAACACACACAAAAACAAATTTTCTGCGGCATCGCTTGCATTTTAAGATATGTTCACTACCTTTGCGCCACGATTGAACACAATCCGGATGCCCGGATGGTGGAATGGTAGACACGAGGGACTTAAAATCCCTTGGTTATTGCAACCGTGCGGGTTCAAGTCCCGCTTCGGGCACCAAGTCAAAGGCTTCACTTCCGTGAGGCCTTTTTTCATTCTTTCATGGGCTGCTCTAAACACATCCTCATAGCTCCTATCTCTACCACCGGAGCTAATATTATGGCAAAATACGACCCTACCAACGGTATCATCAGCACAAGGGTAAAGGGCAACCCTATCCCACAGAGCATAACCCTATATATCCTGCCATAATGCGCACTCTCATTTACATTGTATCCCTTGAGCTCCATCGTATAGTCGGCCATCGAAACAGCATAATAGAAGGCATTTACGGCTATAATCGCAAATGGAACCACTGGCGATATAATGGGCACAATAAAACTGATGGCATATAGCGCTATCCATAATATAACTTGTATCACAAAGTTCCTCAACGCAAACATCACGCCCCTGGATATAGATTTCCAGAGAGTCAACTGCTTCGGTGCCTCCCCCATCTCTATCGATACCGCCTTGTAGGCTATGTGACTGAATAACGGACTTAATAATATAAGGAGTATTGTACCGTTTATCAAATGATAAATCAACGCACAGGCTACAAATACAAGGAGCGAAATAAGCCACCCTAACGTGTAGTTTACCCACTCTGGCCATTCAAATGATGATATGTAATCGCCTAATACCCCCTCTATGTAGCCACTCAACTTCGATACCCCAAACATATATATGGCTAGAAATACTATGCCTACGCCAAGCATCCACCAGTATATCTTGCCCATGCCATGCTTGCGCAAGTATCCCATCGACGATACAAAGTACCCTAACCCCTTGAAAAAGTCCTTTATCTGCATCTTATCTCTGTTGGTTTAACAAAAATGGGAACAAGCTATTTATAACTTATTCCCATCATATCAATTTTAATCTCGATCTCTATTAGCTCAAGAATCCTGCACGGAGCTTGTTAAGCTCTATCTCTGTGAGGAATCTCCAACGACCACGTGGCAACTTCAACTTGGTCAAACCTGCAAAGTATACACGGTCAAGCTTAACTACATCGTAGCCAAAGTACTCAAACATACGACGTACAATGCGGTTCTTGCCCGAGTGAAGCTGAATACCTACCTGCGTACGGTCCGATCCGTCAACGTAACGAACGTCATCTGCCATAGTGAAACCATCCTCAAGTGTGAAACCCTTCATCATAGCTGCCATATCTTCCTCAGCTACAGGACGGTCCAAGTATACATGGTAAATCTTTCTTACTCCATAACGTGGGTGAATCAAATGCTCTGTCAACTCACCGTCGTTTGTCATCAAAAGTACACCTGTTGTGTCTCGGTCAAGACGACCTACAGGATATATTCTCTCCTCACATGCCTCTTGTACAAGGTCCATTACTGTTCTGCGACCTTCTGGATCGTCTGTCGTAGTAACAGTGTCTTTTGGCTTGTTCAAAAGTACATATACCTTACGCTCAGCTTGGAGAACACGACCGTCATACTCAATGTGGTCTGTCTTCTTAACCTGAACACCCATCTCTGTGATCACTTCACCGTTAACGGTTACCTTACCAGCCTTGATGAGCTCATCAGCCTCACGACGACTGCATACTCCACTCATAGCTATGAATCGGTTCAGACGAAGTGTCTCAAGTGTATGAGGAATGCTTGTTGTATCAATCTCTTCTGCTGGAATGTTGTTGATCATTGTCTCATCAAGCTCATTCTCGAAGTAGTCATTCTTGATAATACTCTTGTCTCGCTTAACTTTTGGCGCACTCTTCTTCTTCATCATAGGCTTTTGTGGACCGCGACCCATTGGCTTGCGACCTCCCATTGGTCTGCCACCTTGCTGACGACCATAGCCTCCATTGTTGTTGCGCTGCTGTGGACGATATGCTGGACGGCTGTATCCACCCTCCTGATTCTCGCCACCATTGTACCCCTCAAATGAGTTGTACTGGTCTGCACCTTCCTCATTGTTGTAACGAGGACGGAACGAACGCTGCTGACCACCGTTGTTGTAACGGTTGTTGTTGTAGCCACCATTGTTATAACCACCGTTGTTATAACCATTGCTGTGGCCACCACGATTGTTGTTATTGTACGATGGACGGTTATTATTGTATGATGGACGAGAGTTGTAGCTGCCCATATTCTCGTCTGCGTTGTTGTAACGTGGACGGAATGCGCGCTGTGTCTGCTCGCCATCCTGATTGTTTATCCTTGGACGGAATGCACGCTGTGTCTGTGAACCATTGTCTTCGTAACTGCCGCCGTTATATCTTGGACGGAATGCTCGCTGTGTCTGTGAACCTTCTTCTTCATAACTGCTGCTGTTGTAACGAGGACGGAATGCACGCTGTGGTTGCTGGCTGTCATCAGCCTGACGATTGATGCGTGGACGGAATGCACGCTGTGGTTGATTACCATTCTCCCCCTGCTCGTAACTGTTGTAACGAGGACGGAACGAACGCTGTGCATCATCTGAGTCTTGGTAACGATTGTACCTAGGACGTGACTGATAAGAATCATCGCCTTCTCGGCGCTCTCTGTAGTCTGAATTGTTCTCCTGACTACGATACTGTGACTCTTCGTTGTCGAAAGATTGTGTATCCATTTTTAAATAAGTATTGTTAATAGTTTTGAGGACACTATTACCTTTAATTGTTGATTAATATGTTATTTCTCAAAAAAATTACTTGGCCATATTTCAATGCACAAAAGTAGAAATCGTAAATGAAACGACCAAATATATTCACTATTTTTTTACCTTTGCATATCATATATTTATCAAGTAATTCAATCAATTCATATCATGAATAATAAGACAGTTCCAGTGCTTCTCCTGACAGGTTATCTCGGATCAGGAAAGACTACTCTTATCAATCATGTCCTTACCAATAATAAGGGTATCCGTTTCGCCGTAATAGTTAATGATATCGGCGAGGTCAATATCGACGCAGAACTTATCCAGAAAGGTGGTATTGTCGACCAAAAGGACGAGAGCCTCGTAGCTCTCCAGAATGGCTGTATCTGCTGTACTCTTAAAATGGACCTCGTAGAGCAGCTCAATGATATCCTCCAACTCCAGAAATTCGACTACATCCTTATCGAGGCTTCTGGTATCTGCGAACCTGCCCCTATCGCTCAGACTATCTGCAATATCCCTACCTTGGCACCTCAATACGCCAAGAATGGCTTGCCTGTAGTGGATTGTATTGCTACCGTCGTCGATGCATTGCGCCTCGAAACGGAGTTCTCTGGCGGTAACGATCTTACTAAAAAGAATCTCGATGAGGAGGATTTGGAGAACCTCGTAATACAACAGATCGAGTTCTGTAACATCATCATTCTCAATAAGGTATCGGAAGTGTCTCCAGCACAACTTGAGCATATCAAGCAGGTAATCCGCGCTCTTCAACCTAAGGCTCAGATCATTGAGACTGATTATTGCAACGTGGATATAGAGAAACTTATCAATACTCGTCTCTTCGATTTCGAGGAGGTGGCTACTTCTGCCGCATGGATACAGGAGCTTGACCGCCCTTCTACCGAGGAGGAGGAGCATGAGGCTCGCCATCACCACGACCACCACCACCATGACCACGAGGAGCATGAACATCATCACGACCACGATCATGAGCATCATCACCACCATCACGATGACCCTGATCATGTTTGCGACGAACATTGCGGTTGCCACCACCATCACCACCACGATGATGAACATGGCCATACAGAGGAGTATGGTATATCTACTTTCGTTTACTACCGCCGCCAGGCTTTCGACCTCAATAAGTTCGATGACATGATCGCCCGTAAATGGCCTAAGAATATCATCCGCGCCAAGGGTATATGCTACTTCAAGCAGAATCAGGATATGTCTTATATCTTCGAACAGGCTGGTATCCAGAAGAAACTTACCGAGGCTGGTCTTTGGTTCTGTACCGCCCCAGAGGATGAGTTCAAGCAACTGGTTGAACAGAATCCCGAGGTTATGAGGGATTGGGACGACGTGTACGGCGACCGTATGCAGAAACTTGTCTTCATCGGCCAGAAAATGGATAAGGAGAAGATTATCAGCGATTTGGACGATTGCTTGGCATAATTGTGCTTCTATCTATTGTTCTCTTCCCTATTTTGTATAACTTTGAGGAAAGTAAATAATCGTAAACTATGGAAATAGCTATTCTAACGGTGGGCATAGTCATCGCACTGTGCATCTTATTCTACTACGTGCCGGTAGTCCTATGGTTCTCGGCAATAGTGTCGGGCGTACATATCTCCCTGGTCCAGTTAGTCCTTATGCGTATCCGTAAGGTTCCACCTTCAATCATCGTACAGGCTATGATCGAGGCCCATAAGGCTGGATTGGAGAAGATTCGTCGCGACGAACTCGAGGCTCACTACCTCGCCGGCGGTCACGTAAAGAACGTTGTACATGCCCTCGTTTCTGCCAATAAGGCTAATATCAACCTCAGCTTCCAAATGGCTACCGCTATCGACCTCGCCGGTCGCGACGTGTTCCAGGCAGTGCAGATGTCGGTTAACCCTAAGGTCATCGATACCCCTCCTGTAACTGCCGTAGCCAAGGATGGTATCCAGCTTATCGCTAAGGCTCGCGTAACCGTACGCGCAAATATCAAACAACTCGTAGGTGGTGCCGGAGAAGAGACTGTATTGGCTCGTGTAGGTGAGGGCATCGTATCAAGTATCGGTTCTTCTGATTCTCATAAGACTGTGCTCGAAAACCCTGATAGCATCTCTCGCGTCGTTCTCGAAAAGGGCCTCGACGCAGGTACCGCTTTCGAAATCTTGTCTATCGATATCGCCGATATCGACATAGGTAAGAATATCGGTGCCGTTCTCCAAATGGATCAGGCTAATGCCGATAAGAATATCGCTCAGGCAAAGGCAGAGGAACGCCGCGCTATGGCTGTCGCTCTCGAACAGGAGATGAAGGCTAAGGCTCAGGAGGCTCGCGCCAAAGTTATCGAGGCCGAGGCCGAAGTACCTCGCGCTATGGCAGAGGCTTTCCGTTCGGGCAACTTGGGTATAATGGATTACGCTCGCTATCAAAACATTCAGGCCGATACCTCAATGCGCGAGTCTATCGCAAAACCTAATGGCTCTGCTTCGGCTACTCAGCCAAGTAAGTAATATCCCGAAAGTATATCCCTTAATATACATCAGTGCATCTTCCCCCAGGAAGGTGCACTTTTTATTTCTACTCTAAATAACAAAATTTACGACCAAAAAGGGATCAACCTTATACCAGCAACTACCTCCCCACCTACTCGGAACAACAAAAATTACGACCAACAACTACCCTCCGTATGGGCAGCCCGTAACCAGCCTCCTCCTTCCAAATACTTTTCTCTTTGCCATCCGACATATTAACAGTATATTTGCATCGAATAAAATCTGACACTGATAATGAATTGGGAATCCGAATTAGAGTTTTTCGCGGAGTACCTCAAATTGCAACGAGGACTCTCTAATAACTCAATAGCAGCATATCTTCAAGACATCCAGAAACTAAGAGATTATCTGGAACTCCATCACATTAAAGCCACTCCCGATACGGTTCAACTGAAACATTTACGTGGCATGCTGGAATGGCTGGCGGAAAAAGAGATATCGACTCGTACTCAGGCACGTACAATAAGTGGTATAAAGCAGTTCTATAAGTGTCTGATGATTGACGAACGTCTGGATCACGACCCAACGTCTCTCCTTGAGTCACCTAAAATGGGACGTAGATTGCCTAACGTTCTTAGCGTGGAGCAAATCGAGAATATCCTTAATACCATAGATATTTCACGCCCCGAGGGTTACCGCAATCGCGCCATTATCGGCACTTTGTATAGCTGCGGTTTGCGCGTATCTGAACTTACCGCATTGGAGATATCTAAACTCTCTTTCGAGAATGGTTATATCTCTGTCTACGGTAAGGGCCGCAAAGAACGCCTCGTCCCTATCAACGACCGCGTCAAGGAGGATATATATGCCTATATCAATGGCTGGCGCAATGAGGTGAATATCGACCCTAAGGCTAGCGACATATTGTTCCTCAACAAGGATGGCGGCCCGCTTTCTCGCGTATCTGTCTTTAATATCATCAAAAAGACAGTCTCTGATGCAGGCATAGATATGGTCGTATCTCCCCATACTTTGCGCCACTCTTTCGCTACCCACCTCTTGGCTGGCGGAGCTAATATCCGCGCCGTACAGGAGATGCTCGGTCACGAAAGTATTATGACTACAGAGATTTATACACATCTTGACAGGAATTATCTCGAAGAGAGCATCAAAAAACACCCACGTTCATAGTTTTTTCACTAACTTTGCACGCGCAAATTATAGAATAATAAGATATATCGATATAAAATGGAATTAGCAAGTAAATACTCACCAGCCGAAATCGAGGCTCGTTGGTATAAGTATTGGACCGACAATAAGCTGTTCGCATCTAAACCTGATGCACGTAAGCCTTATACAATCGTAATCCCTCCACCTAACGTTACAGGTGTCCTCCACATGGGACACATGCTCAACAACACTATCCAGGATATCCTCATCCGCCGCGCACGCCAAGAGGGTAAAAACGCCCTTTGGGTCCCTGGTACCGACCACGCTTCTATCGCTACAGAGGCTAAGGTGGTGAATAAACTTGCTGGCCAAGGTATAAAGAAAACAGATCTCTCGCGCGAGGAGTTCCTCGGTCACGTATGGGATTGGACTAATGAGCACGGCGGTATCATCCTTAAGCAGCTACGCCGCCTCGGCGCTTCTTGCGACTGGGATCGTACTGCTTTCACAATGGACGAGACTCGCTCCGAAAGCGTCATCAAGGTTTTCTGCGACCTCTATGAGAAGGGCCTCATCTACCGCGGCGTACGTATGGTCAACTGGGACCCTAAGGCTCTCACCGCCCTATCTGATGAGGAGGTTATCTACAAGGAGTCTCACGGTAAACTCTACTACCTCCGCTACGAAATCGAGGGCGAGAAGGGTAAGTACGCTATCGTAGCTACTACTCGTCCTGAAACTATCATGGGCGATACCGCTATGTGTATCAACCCTAACGACCCAAAGAATACTCACCTCAAGGGTAAACGCGTTATCGTACCTCTCGTAGGCCGCTCTATCCCTGTCATCGAGGATGAATACGTAGATATCGAGTTCGGTACAGGTTGCCTCAAGGTAACTCCTGCTCACGACGTGAACGACTATATGCTGGGCGAGAAGTACAACCTCCCTAGCATCGATATCTTCAACGATAATGGTACAATTTCTGAGGCAGCTGGCATGTACGTTGGACAGGATCGCTTCGAGGTTCGTAAGCAGATCGAAATCGACCTCCAGAATGCTGGCCTCCTCGAAAAAACTGAGGAGTATACCAATAACGTGGGCTTCTCTGAGCGTACAAACGTACCTATCGAGCCAAAACTTTCTATGCAGTGGTTCCTTAAGATGTCCGACCTCGCTAAGCCTGCCCTCGATGCAGTAATGAACGACGATATCAAGTTCTACCCTGCTAAGTACAAGAATACCTACAAGTATTGGATGGAGAACATCAAGGATTGGTGTATCTCTCGCCAACTCTGGTGGGGCCACCGTATCCCTGCTTATTACCTCCCTAAGGGTGGTTTCGTAGTTGCCAACTCTCTCGAGGAGGCTTTCGAATTGGCTAAGCAGAAGGATGCAAGCATCAAAAAGGAGGATCTCCGTCAGGATGAGGATTGCCTCGATACATGGTTCTCTTCTTGGTTGTGGCCTATCTCTTTGTTCAACGGTATCAATGACCCTGATAACGAGGAGATCAACTATTACTACCCTACTTCCGACCTCGTAACTGGTCCTGATATCATCTTCTTCTGGGTAGCTCGTATGATCATGGCTGGTTACCAGTATAAGGGCCAGATGCCTTTCAAAAACGTATACTTCACTGGTATCGTTCGCGATAAGTTGGGCCGTAAGATGTCTAAACAGCTGGGTAACTCTCCCGACCCTCTCGATCTCATCGACCGCTTCGGCGCCGATGGCGTCCGTATGGGTATGATGCTTTCTGCTCCTGCAGGTAACGATATCCTCTTCGATGAGTCTCTCTGCGAGCAGGGTCGTAACTTCAACAACAAGATTTGGAACGCTTACCGCTTGGTTAAGGGCCTCGAGGTTAAGGATATAGAGCAACCAGAAGCAGCTAAGATCGCCGTGGATTGGTTCGGCGCTCAACTCCGTGAGACCGCAGCCGAGGTTCGCGACCTTTATTCTAAATATCGTCTCTCCGAGGCTCTCATGGCTATATACAAGCTATTCTGGGATGAGTTCTCTAGCTGGTACCTCGAAATGATTAAGCCTGCTTACGGATGTCCTATCGATAGCAAGACTTACAACCAGACTCTCGCTTACTTCGAGCAGCTCCTCAAACTCCTCCACCCTTTCATGCCTTTCATTACAGAGGAGTTGTGGCAGAATATGGGCGAGCGCAAGGATGGCGAGTCTATCATGTTCGCCGAGGTGGGTATCGCAGAGCCTACTGCTGCCGATAAGAAGCTCATTGAGATGGTAAATGCAGCTAAAAACATAGTTTCTGGCGTACGTACTATCCGCAACCAGAAGAATATCCCTCCTAAGGAGGCTTTGGATCTGCAGATAGTTTCTAAGAACGATTACGCTTCTATGGATTCTATCGTCCTCAAGATGGCTAACCTCAAGGGTATAACAATAGTTCCTGCTAAGGCCGACAACGCTCAGTCTTTCATGGTAGGCACTCAGGAGTGTACCGTACCTCTCGATGGCTTCATCGATAAGGACGCCGAAATAGCTAAGCTCCAGGCCGAACTTAAGCACCTCGAGGGCTTCCTCGTAGGCGTAGAGAAAAAACTCTCCAACGAGAAGTTCGTCTCTGGCGCTCCTGCTCAGGTCGTAGAGATGGAACGTAAGAAGCAGGCTGATGCTACTTCTAAAATCACTGCTATAAAAGAGCAACTCGCAAAGTTGTAGTCTTAAGTGGCAATAATAAGTAGAACAAAGCTATTTATATAGTGTTCTAAAATAAAATCCGCAATGCCGTTTTATTGGCATTGCGGATTTCTTTTATTCTCACAATCTATAGGGAATATCTCCGTTATCTGGAAAACAGCAGCACAAACACGAGCAGAACGGCAACGAGCCTTCTGAATGGTTCACTGCTTAGGCGAAAGAGCCTCCACTTCAACTCTCATTATTTGATTAGAGGGGGACTTGGTTTTGAATAAACAACTCTGCAATACCGTATTTGCTAGGCTTTATCGTGCATTTTAAAGTTTTTTTTATAACTTTGAGCCAAGAACTAACACATATATTACAATGTCTAAAAAATCTATCATCATTATCGTCGTAGCTATAGTCGTTGCACTGGCTGTTTCTTTGTTTGATATTGGTATACATTTGAATATACTCAAACGTAACACTACAAACACCTATACAGGTAAGACTTACAGTACAACAGATTTTACATCAATGTGCGAGCACGACTCTGTTTTATTCTCAAATGTCCTTCTAAGCAACTCAGCTTGCATAAGTAATATGAATCTGCAAACATTTATTGCCAATAGTATGCAAGTTGAGGAAAACACAACCGAAAACCAAAACTATACTGTCAGATACAAATTCGAGAATCTCGACACAGATGATGAAAATGAGCTTGTCGTATTATACCTAGACAAGAATAATAACACAAATATTTTGGCTTTTGACCATAACAATGGCATAACCAACTTTACTACCCCTCCTACTAATATCCTCATCGACGAAACCCAGATAGCTAGCGAGATTACTGTAACTAAAACATTAACTGTCGAGCATGATCGACCATTTAGTTACTTGATTATCGGAGTATTGTTTGGTATCATACTCGGCTGTGGCGTATATCATTACAAACGGTTATCTGAAGCCGCACAAAAAGCAGAATGTACACAATCTGATCTTTTAATCGCAAAATGTCTGACTGTAGTTCCTGTTCTGTTCTATATAATACTGACCCTTTCTAATAGCATCAACTTATTGTATGTTGTCGCTGTAGCTTTGATAGATGTATATGCCCTAAAATGGGAGAAGAAGACTCTTGGCGATCTACAAGCAACATGTAATTCATCATTCTACACATATAGAATTATCACTTGGACTGCATCTATATTATATATCATTTTAGCTGCTTTGCGCATCTTCCATCCTTTACTGATTAAGTAAATATACTCCCAATAAAAAAAGCGAGCAGACCAATTTTTATAAGCCTGCTCGCTCTGCTTTATAATGTCAACTTACATCTTCTTACACCTCAAAATAACTTTCTTGCCATCCGATAGCGTAACCGCAAATAGATAAATATCTCCTCCCTCCTTAATATTCAACTTGCGCCTCAACTTCTCTACCGTCATAGGGAAATTTCTTACCGACAGGTTCGCTTTCTTGACATTCCTCAATAATATCTGTATGTCTCCAGGAGCAAGGGTCGACCAACTGCATACCTCAAATTTTCTTCCAGGAAAATCCATAATCTCTTCATCCGAAGTATAAAGATGCGTATTTACATGAAGTTTATATAGCTCTTCATACCTGGTAGATATGGTTCTGAACGCTCCAGCCTTCAATATAGAGGCATTTGGCTCATATAAGTACAGTCTAGGTGTAATGGCAAACTTACTAAACGCTCCCTTCTCTTCTGCAGGGGTAAATGTCAACTCTTCTCTACTGCCGTCTTTCAAAATATTTATCGTGTGGATAGGCAACTGCTGCTGTGGAACACTTACCCCAGATTTCATGACCAACAGAAGCTCCTTGCACTCTCCCCCTACAGAGAGAATGTGTATCTCACTTACAGATTTCATCTCCGATAACGCCTGCGAAATATCAAGCATGGGCGATAGCTTGGCTATTACCATATCCGCCTTCGACAACAACTTGTCGTGTATCTCTACCAAATCAGGCGTACAGTCCGAAATCTTTACCGTCTTCCTGCCTACCCCGTCTCGCCTGGCTGGGTCAATCATAATGCACGATACCTTACCCTCTATCTTGTCAAGATATGCCTCAGCATTACCACAGACCGTGTCTACATTGTCCAACCCCAATACCTTGAAATTATGCGCAGATATAGCACACAACTCTTCGTTCATCTCAACGTAAGTGGCTCTCTTGAAGCCTCTGCTCATAAACGAGAAGTCAATACCCATACCTCCTGTGAGATCTACCAACGACTCTCCCTTGCAGAGATTGGATTTGTACTCAGCTGTGTCTTGACTGGACGATTGCTCTAATGACAACTTCCTAGGGTATACTATATCTTCTTTTTCTACCCACATAGGACACTTATCTTTCATGTGCTGAATACCGTCTATCTGACGCAACACCACTTCCGTACGTACGTTCTTACTTGGCTTTAATTGTAACGCAAGATCAGCTACGTCCGCAGAAATATTCTGTGCTACTACTTCCTTCTCTTCTGCCGTTAAAGGTATGTTCTGTAAATCTAATGACATTCTTATTTATTTATTCGCATACTAATACGTATTATCGCCACTTTGGTTGTCTTTTTTCAACCAAAAAAGTAAGCGGTTGCTATCGCCTTTCACGATAGCAACCGCCTCTGTCTTATCGCTTGTTCGCCAAATTCTAGAATCTACAACTCATACCTGTTGTAAACATAGATTTAACTGGGTCACCATAGATAAATTCTGTCTTGCTGCCTCCCAAAAGATTGTGTCCCTGAATAAAGAACTCAACATTCTTGTTTGGTGTCCAACCAATCTTCAAATTCAAGTTTCTGGTAGCACTCTGCTTAGCATAGCCGTACGATGTGAGGAACTCACGACTGGACATGAAACTCATCAATGCCGAAACATTCAATACCGCAACTGGCTTGAAAATCAAACCTACTGTACCATAGAATGAAGGTGTAGACTTGTGCTTGTGGTTGTTCTCCAACTTGCGTGATGGTTGTACCGAATTGCTGATCTCAAAGTTCTTTGTCTCTGGATTGATAAGAATGTCATACTTGAGTGCATAATATGCTGCGAGCAACTCGTCGTATGCTATCGCTACCCCATTCACACTTCCACTGTAATTCTCTCTGCCACCTTCAAATGCTGTATGAAGATCATCGTATGACGACTTGTCAAACTTGCTGCCATACTTGGTAGAAAGTCCCGAAGGTGCCTTAGCCAAATATGTGCCGTATGCTACAATGTCTCCCATAAAACGAGGGTCACTCTTGTCATATCCACCCTTCATCGCATTGATAGTTGCATATTTGATTGCCGCTGTTACTATCTGTGCTGTGAAGCCGGCTACCGACTTGTTGGCTTCTCCTGGTGCAACGTTTGTGTTGTTTACACAGTTTGCTATCTGTGCCTTGATCGACTCCGACTGACTGTAGGTGTAGTAGTTGTCTACCTTCGTCTGCTGCCAGTTCAAATTCATCTTGGCAATCAACTTTGTGGTGATAATCCAGTCCATGTTGACCGAGGCACCCATCTGCTTTGCCTTGAATTGTACATTGTCATACTTGAATATTGAGTGCGTATCATATGTCTTGTTCCAGTTATTCATAATGTATGCACCCAATATCTGCTCGTTTGTTATGTTTGGATCCTGATTGCCCATAAGCGCATTCAATGAACCATACATCCAATTGGTAAATTTCTCAGCTGTTGTAGTCAAGTACGAATCGTATGCCTTCAATGAACCATAATCTTTCGATATCGAGTAGAACAACTCTGCATCAAGCAAAATCGAACTTGTAGGTCTTACACGATAACCCAACTCAAAGCCATCAAGATACATCAAGTCATGTGTAGAACCTTTCAATGTAATGTCTTTTGGCATCGAAAGATCACTTCTGTCTACCAAATAGTTTACTGATGTATTAGTCAACACAGCTGCACGTGTAGCACGACCGTACGAGAAACGGAAGAAGTTGTCTTTGTTGAGCTGCTTGTTGACTTGCAACTGCCAACTCAAATTCTCATGCGCTGGATTTGTAGTAATGTCAAGTCGACCTGCACCTGTAAACTTCCAACCACCTTCTGTCCTGTAGTCAACTTTTACCGATGGCGCAAATGTCGAAGTATTTACCCAACCACCAAAGAACGATGGTATGTGATATACCTTACCGTTGATCGTCTCGTCATGCGCACCATGCTCATCTGTAGCATTGTATGAGTTGTACTCAAAAATAGGACGTACCTGCATACGACCATCCAAAAGATTCCATGTGTAATCTACAATAGCAGAACCTCTGGCTACAATGGCTTGATATCCTGGAGTACCAACGCAGTAGTCTGCCGTACGATGGTCATAGTTAAGAATCAACGACAAATCACCAAACTTACCGTTGAGGTTGATATAACCACCCTCATTCTTACGTCCACCTAGCGAGAATACACACTCCTCAAGTGTAGTAGTATTTACATGTGTCTTGTTGTAACCTGCTGTTACATCAATATTCGCCTGTGGATTGAACATAAAGTTCAAATAGCCGTTCACTGCTAGGTGCTTCTTGCCCAACTGTGGGTCTGGAACAAGGTCTTCTACCGTATAGTGCTTGTATGTTACGCGGTCAAATCCTCCTGCATCATTCTTAGTCCTTAGACAGTCCGCATCTTCCAAATCCATCCAGCCACCTTCAAATCTCACTGGCTCAGCTAACGACTCATCTGAATAGTTGCCAAAATATGGCGAATACCAGTAGTCTGCCTTGGTGCCAGGTACATATACTTGCTTGGTCGAACGGTCACGTGTCTCAATATTCACACTGGCACCACCAGCAACGAAATCATTGAACCTCAATCGTGTAGCAGCCGAAGCAATAGTTGTTCCATTGTCAAATGATGTCTGAATTGTACCTCCTGTCATGTACTCAGGATGCTCTGCTGGCTTTTCTGTAATAATGTTGATAACACCCGTAATAGCATTCTGTCCATAAAGCGACGATGCTGGGCCTCTTACAACCTCAATACATTTTACATCCTCAATACCAATTGGCAAGAACTCCATCAATAAAGCACCTGTTACATAGTCAGTCAAATCACGACCGTCCAAAAGAAGCTTCGTGTTGTAGTTCTCTGTGTACAAAAGACGCTGTCCGTCTACAATGTTGTTCAAGCCTCGCAACTGAATGTCAAAATTACCATTCGTCTTCTGCGAAACCATTACTCCTGGTACAAGTCTAAGGGCTTCTTCTATCGAATTACATCCCCATTGGAGAATCTCAGCCCTGGTAATCATCGTCGACGCAAGAGGAGATGTAAACGCCGATTCCTCATTCTTTGAGGCCGATGATACGGTTTTGTTCATGATCATAGCAAACAATTCATCTACACTCGACACTCCAAGTGTCTCAACTGCTTGCATCAAATCTTCTAGCGGCAGATCGGATAACTGCTCCACCGACATTGATAGCACTTCCTCTCTCGTATAATTGTGGGTCTGTGCCATTGCTGATACCCCCACCATTGCAGCAAGTACCAACGAAATTGTTAGTTTTTTCATTCTATGTGATTGTGCATGAGTAAACGTAACTCACTTTATGGCACAAAATTACACCTTTCTGCTCAAAAAAACACAACGTGTTAACAATTATTATATAACTACTTCCATATTATCTGCCATATCTCTTATCCCTTCAATGCAAATAATTATCATGAAATCATAACTCCCTATCTGCCTTGACTTTCTCTTAACACTCTCTTAATACACTCTTATACCTCGCTTAACACACAGACTACTCATTTATCTTATCTTTTAATCACAAAAACTAAATCCCCCCCTCTCTTCAATAAAAAAGTGGAATCGCCTTATCGACAATCCCACTTCTTATCTCTCAATTCCGAAATGTACTACTTCATCAACTCAATACTTCTCTTGATAAACGCAGTCAAAGCCTCACCCCTCAACATGTTGTTCGATAGTAGCGCAAGGTCTATAAGCTGACCTACCAACTTCTCTTCTCCAGCAAAGGCCTTGAGAATTTCTTGCTTCTTGGCATTCAATCCGTCAATGTCTTTGTTCAGCGTCTCCATCTCATCCTTCTCTGCCTGAGGCACTTCGTCGTCTTTCTTGCCTTCTTTAGCCTTGTTGAGCTCGCCCTTACGAGCACTCTTGCTGTCAATATCAGCATATACTGGGTCAAGCTGCAACTTTGTCTTCGCCTCAATGTCTGCTACCAACTTGGTCGTCAACGCATGATTGCCATTTACTACAATGTTTATCGAGTCTGGCATCTCACCATAGAACGACATGGCTCCACCTTGCAAATGCGACATCTCTTTCATCCTTCGCATCCACTCATTCTGTGTCACTACTACTGGCATGTCATCCGCACCAAGGGCTTCTACCGATACCGTGAAGTTTATCTTGTCCATCTTTGGCAATTGCGAACGTACTGCTTCTTCAAGGTCGCCTTTCTGACGTGTTGTCAGTGTCAATTGCGCAGCATTCTCTTTTTCTATGAGCTTGTCTATAACGTCTGAGTCAACTCGCGTAAAACGTATCTTGGCATCGGACAACTTCTGCTCCAACTGGTTCATCAATGGCGTCTCAAGCTGACCGTCCATCAAAAGAACATCATATCCCTTGTTCTGCGCACTCTGAATGGCTGTGAATTGCGCCTCCTTGTCATTGGCATAGAGAATTACAAGGTTGTCGTTCTTGTCTGTCTGATTTGCCTTGATAAGTTCTTTGTACTCGTCTATCGAGAAGTACTTGCCGTCAACATTCTTGAAAAGAACAAATTGCTGAGCTCTCTCTGCAAACTTCTCGTCTGTAAGCATACCATACTGGATGAATATCTTTAGGTCATCCCACTTCTCTTCTAGCATAGTACGCTCTTTCTTGAACATCTCTTCTAGACGGTCCGATACCTTCTTGGTAATGTGCGAGGATATCTTCTTGACGTTTGAGTCCGACTGCAGGTACGAACGCGAAACGTTCAACGGAATATCCGGAGAGTCTATTACTCCATGAAGCAATGTCAAAAAGTCTGGTACAATACCCTCAACTTGGTCTGTAACAAACACTTGGTTGCAGTACAACTGGATCTTGTTCCTGTTAACGTCTATCTGATTCTTAATCTTTGGGAAATAAAGAATACCTGTCAAATTGAATGGATAGTCAACATTCAAGTGAATATTGAACAATGGTTCCTCAAACTGATTTGGATATAGCTCATGGTAGAATGTCTTGTAATCTTCTTCTTTCAAGTCGGCTGGCTTCTTTGTCCACGCAGGCTCTGTATTGTTGATTACATTGTCTTCTGCTGTCTCAACTTGCTTGCCGTCCTTCCACTCTTTCTTCTTGCCCATCACAATCTTGATAGGAAGGAACTTACAGTACTTCTGCAACAACGATTCTATCTTCTGCTCGTCAAGGAACTCTTTCTCTTCTTCTGTAACGTGCATGATAACGTCTGTACCACGCTCTGCTCTCGTGTCATCTTCAAGTGTGTACTCTGGATCTCCTGTACAGGTCCAACGAACTGCTTGCGCCCCTTCACGGTACGACTTGGTCAATAATTCTACCTTGTCACTAACCATGAACGATGAATAAAAACCAAGACCGAAATGACCTATTATAGTAGCAGCATCGTCTTTATGCTTCTCAAGGAACTCTTCTGCTCCCGAGAACGCAATCTGGTTGATGTATTTCTCAACCTCGTCACGTGTCATACCAATACCGTTATCGGATACTGTCAACGTGCCCTTGTCCTTATTTACTGTTACCTTTACACAGAGATCTTCTGCATTAGCATTGGCTTCTCCTCTCTGTGCTAATACTTTCAACTTCTGCGAAGCATCTACAGCATTGGCTACTATCTCACGAAGAAATATGTCGTGATCTGAATAAAGAAACTTCTTAATAATCGGGAAGAGGTCTTTGGTAGACACTCCAATCTTTCCACTTGCCATAATATCTTGTGTTTTTTTGTTATTCTATATTGATTTCTCGGCAAGTTCTATCTCAAAAGGCGTGCCACAATGTTTTTTATGACAAAAAGGCAGAAAACATGACACCTCTCGTGTCATTCCGTCAGCGCCATCACCAAGGAATATACTCCACTGACAGCCATGAACCCATATATCAACTTCCTCAGCAGATTATTGGATACTCTCTTAAATACCTCTTTTCCTATATAAAAACCTATAAATACCCCGGCTATACCATATAAATATCCCCACCCTACATATTCCGTAAGGTAGCCCTTGAAATATCTGACAACTGTCATGAATAGATTGCCAACCAAAAAATAGGCTTGCGTAATGGCCAAATAGTGCTCTTTGTCTTTTTCCGACGCAACAAAATATAATACCGCAGGTGGACCTTGCATGTTAAATAGCCCTCCCATAACTCCACTTATAGATCCTAATAACGCCTGAATCCATATCAGTGGCTTCACATATACCCTTTCACTGATTATAAAGAAGTATATACTGAGTACTATAAGTACCGAACCGAAGATAATCTGCATCATCTTCTTGTCTATGTACTCAAGAAATTGTATCGAAATCCATGAAGTAACAAAGAATGCAGTAAGAATAGGCAATAAATGCTTTAGATTTATATACCGCCACATCTGAACTACTACTATCACAGATAGAGTACCCGCCAATAACGCACTTAGCGCCGTAGCCTCAGGGTATGTAGGCATAATATATGGCAACATCGTCATGACAAATATGCCAAAGCCAAATCCACTTACCCTTTGTACAACACTAGCAACGGTAGATGCTACCAATAGTAGTATAATCGTATCTATCCCCACACAGATTTTTTTGTAATTCTCCTTATTATACGTACCATGCGCCTGGAATGTTCGTCAAAAAGACCAACAATCTTACCTTTTTTATTCACTATTATTACTCTTGGTAACGTGGAATGCGATTGCGCAAATAGCTTAAATACCCTCTCATCAGGGTCAAACGCATAATAAAAAGGATAATCTACCCCCGAAATCTTCTCCCTGAATGCCTCTTGGTCTTTCCTGTCGTCTACACTGACTACCAGTACATTGACATGCTTTTCGTATCTCTTGCGAATCTTCTCAAGGGCCGCCATCTGATCCCCACTGTACGGACACCACGACGCTACAAATTGTATAAGTAATACTTGCCCCGCAAAAACATCCGTATCTAATACGTCTCCATCAAGCGTCTCAACCTCAAACGCTGGTATATCTTCTTCTATATCAACCACAAAACCAGCATTCATATCCCGCCACAACACATCATCATAATGCGTAGTCTGCCCCATGGCTATATGCGCAACAAGGCCTATAGCTACCATAGTTGCATAGCGAATACTTATCATCTTTTACTGATTCTGTCCCTGAGTTCTTTGATATAGGTGCGACCAACCGAGATTAACATCTTTTCTCCCTGAACTTCAGCTATAAGGGTGCCATCTTCTAGTCGCAACATATTGTCTATGTTCACAGCGTACGACTTGTGAACTCGCATTACCGGCGTATCCCCACCAAACATCTCCATCACACTCTTCATCGTCGAGTGTATGGTATACTTCTTATGCTTGGTCTGCATCGCCATATAGTTCTCCATCGCCTCTATGTAGACAATGTCTTCTATCTTTATCCTCAACTGCTTACCGTCAATATCCTTAATCCAGATATCCGACTCAGCATCATCCCCTCCCTGAGAATTAATGGAAGAACTGGCTATAATCCACTTCTTCGTCTTGTCTATCTCAAGTATAGCCTTCTCCACACTTCGCATAAACCTGTCATAAGCAACAGGCTTGAGTAGATAGTCGCATACGTTGTACTCATAGGTCTCAACGGCATACTGACTCTTGGAGGAACATACAATTACCTGCGCCCCAGTATGTTTCACACTTCGCATGAAGTCCATACCATTCATCACAGGCATCTCTATATCTAGGAAAATAATGTCTACGTTGGGATACTCATCCAAATATTTCTTGGCCTCTACCCCATTCACAAACTTACCAAGCATATTGAGCGCCTCATACTTATCACAATAATTCTTCAGAATCGTTGCGGCAAATGCATCATCATCTATGACTATACAGTTATATTTAGACATACTGAATATGTTGGACCACTACCACGGAGAGACTAAATACTCCAAGAATATTATAATGCAAACTTACGAAACTAATGTGTCTTAACCAATTATTATCTGCACTTTTTTTGCAAAATAGAAGGGAGATACTACCCTAAGGCAATACCTCCCTCAAATTTTATTTGATACTTCCCCGCTTACAAGGAACGCACCTTATCATCTATAAGCTTCATCTGCGCCTTGAGCCTATCAACAACCTTCTGCGCCTTGTCAATATTCTTCTGAATATCTCGCATTATCTTGTTGTCTCCACTATTCGCAAAGAATCCTGCATTGTTCTGTACCTGATTGAGGTCTGTCTCAGCTTTTCTCAACTGATTATATACCTTCTCTCGCTCTCTGTATAGAACATCTTCTGCCTTTGGATCTTGCGCCAATGTGTCAATCTTCAACTCAAACGACTTCATCTCTCGAGCATCTGAATCCAAATGCAACTTGTCAAAGTGCTGGTCAATAAGCTTTGTAAACTCTTTATTTATCGAGTCCTTATCCTTCGAAGGAACAAAGCCTATCTCCGACCACCTTGTCTGATATTCTTTAATCAACTTCAAGTGCTCTTTCTCGTCTGCTGGCGATGCTGCCGACTTCAACTCTTCTATCAAAGCTTGCTTCTTTACCAGATTCTCAGCATATTCTGCCTCTTGACCGCTGGCATGCTTTGCCTTGTTCTCAAAGAACTTATCACAAGCAGCCCTGAATCGCTTCCAAATATCATCACTGTGCTTTCTTGGCACACCACCAATATTCTTCCAGTCTCTCTGCAATGCCTTGAGCAAATCTGCCGTGGCATTCCAGTCAGTACTGTCTTGAAGTTCTTCAGCCTTCTTGCAAAGCTCTAACTTCTTCTTGTAATTGCCCTCTAACTCAGCATCTTGCGCCTTATAAAATTCTCTGCGCTTTCTATATACCATATCACAGAGATGACGGTACTGTGTGAATATCTCATCACGATTGGCCTTTGGAGCAAATCCTACCTTTCTCCATCTCTCCTGAATGTCTTTCAACTTATTGAGAGCCAAATCACAGTTCCTGTTCGAATCGTATGGACCGGCTACAAGCTCTTCTAGCTCCTTGCAGAGTCCTTGCTTAACCGTATAGTTCTCTTGCTCGTTGCTCTTCAACTTGTCCACATGCTCATGGAACTTGTCCGTAATCTGCTTTCTGATGCTAGAAAACTTCTCCCATACAGCATCATTCTGATCTCTGGATACCGCACCAACCTCTTTCCATCTTACAAAAAGGTCTTGAATAGCATGAAATGCCTTCGTGTGATTTGGCTCATCTAGCAAAACTTCTGCCTGCGCAATGATAGCCTCTTTAGCCGCCAAATTGCGCTTCTGATCCAATTCTCGCATCTCACGGTCCAACTTCACCTGCTCATAATACTTGTCGAGCAGTCGCTTATATTGTGTATTGAGCTCCGCAGCATTTTCTTGTGGTACAGCACCTGTCTCTTTCCACTGCTTCTGCCAATCCCTGCACTCAGAGAACTTATGTATTGCCTCCCCCGATTCTACAAGTCTTGTAAATTGCTCAAGAATATTTTGCTTAACCAAAAGATTCTGCTCACGCTCTGCTTGTGTCAAGGCTGGTACAGCAGCTTGAACTTCTGCCTCTTCTTGCGTAGCTTCTGCTACTATCTCTGGCTCCTCTGCCGTAGCATTGTAAACACCAAGCTCAGTATTCTGGTTCTCTTCCATAGTAAGATTATTTACTCGTTAGACCTTTTTTACCACCGTAATTCTGTCAGCCAACTGACGTGCCCTGTCTTTTATGACTGCAGGATCTGTACCCATCTCGTCCCAGGCAACTACAACACCCATTCTGCGGTTGACTCTTGCCTCTTGCTTGCCAAATATCTTAACATCACATCTTGGCTCACACAGAACATTCTCAACACCCGTATAGTCAGGACCCATAAATGCCTCCTTGGCTAGTACTACCGCACTGGCTCCTGGACGAATAAATTCTATCGACGAAATAGGTAAGCCTAAAACAGCACGAGCGTGCAACTCAAACTCATTCAGATTCTGAGTGCCTCCAAGTGTTACCATACCCGTGTCATGTGGCCTAGGCGAAAGCTCCGAGAATACTACACCGTCATCACAAATGAAGAACTCAACACCAAATATACCCGCTCCTCCTAAAGCCTTGGTTACCTTGTCCGCCATCTCTTGAGCTTGCTTTACAAACTCATCCGAAATAGCAGCTGGCTGCCAACTCTCTTGGTAGTCTCCCCTCTCTTGATGATGACTGATAGGCTTGCAGAATAGCGTTGGACCGTTCTTCTGGGTTACCGTCAAAAGCGTAATCTCACTCTTGAATGGCACAAATGCCTCAACAATAACCTCCGTCGAGTCTCCTCTGCCCTTGGCAGCTGCCAACCATGCATTCTCTATGTCTTCTGCTTTCTTGACATACGACTGACCCTTGCCCGATGACGACATTAATGGTTTAACAACACATGGAATACCAATCTCTCCTATCGCTTCTTTCATCTCCTCTAGCGACGAAGCATATCTGTACTTCGCTGTGCGCAACCCAAGCTCTTTTGCAGCCAAATCACGAATCGCCCTGCGGTTCATCGTGTAGTTCGCAGCCTTGGCTGATGGCACAACCTGATAGCCTTGCTTCTCATAATCATAGAATCGCTCAGTACGTATAGCCTCAATCTCTGGTACAATGATGTCTGGCTTGTGCTTAGCAACTATCGCATCGAGTTGTTCACCGTTGAGCATGTCTATTACCTCATACTCATCAGCAACCTGGTGTGCAGGGGCACCCTTGTAGTTGTCAACAGCCACTACATACTGACCAAGTCGCTTGCAGGCTATCACAAACTCTTTTCCAAGTTCCCCAGAACCCAATAGAAGAATCTTTTTTATCATCATGTTTTGTATTAAAACCAATTATCGGCAAATATAGAAAAAGTTTCCAATTTAATTAACTACAATTGACGGATTTTTACAATTAGTTGAATAATAAAAAAAGATTCCTACCCAGACTCCGCCCGGATAGGAATACATATCTTCTGTTCGTATTAACCCTAATTCAATTTTTCGCCTAAACTCATCACTACATCTAGGTCAACTTCCCTCGCACCAGCAGGCCTGACAAATATATTGTCATCTACCTCTTTTTCTTTCAACTTGCTGAGCATAAACATAACACTGCTGTCGTCAGATGTCAACTTCATGGCTGTTATCAGCCCCGGAACACTGAATTGTGGCAAACCAGCTATCCTATGGTCTACATCTGGTAGCGGAGCATAAAATACCTCCATCTGCCCTGGACCAAAGCCCTTGCCGCCAATTTCATTGCTTCCCGTAATGGATATCAATAGCTTCTTCGACTGATAGCCCATAACGTCTACCATGTTGTCGTCTCGGTCAACTAATATCTGGTTTATATGGGCATCTATGCTGTCTTGAATGACCAACTTCTCAATAGGTAGCAACATATGCATGTCTGGTAACGCCAACTCCATGTAACTGTCTTTGTTGGTAAATACAACATTCAGATCTACCATGCCAAGACCAACCGACGCCCCCATCTTTATACCATGAGAATTGTACTCTCCTTGCAACTTCCTTGGCAAAAACTGACCAATCGTCAAATCATCATGTATATCTTTCGAGTAGGTAATCTCATACTCAACAGCACCGGACTTAGGCGGAACCCCTCCCTCATGCGTCGCCTCTTTTGTACATGATGCAAATGCAGCACATGCAAGAACAGAACTAACTATTTTGGCCCAAATTTTCATCTGCGTTCGTGTAATGGTTATATGCTCTATATTACGCTGATTTGGAACAAAATGTTACCCATTTATCGCTCAACTACAAACATTGTCTTGCCCAACTTGTCTACAAAGTGAATCCTGCCGTCTCCACTCTCTTTCCAGGCTGTAGTGTTGTTTATAGCGTCCATCAACGCCTTCTCTCTGGCATTCTCCTCATCACTGCCCATGGCTTGCGTCAAGGCAATGGCTGGGAAAGTGATGCCGTGCGATCCTTTCAAAACTACTGTTCCACCATACGAGTTGCTCCCCGTGTGACCGTTTACCGACTCTGTCGATGGATCTATAATAAATGGCAATGTCTGGTCTGTTGTAACTTGCTCATCGCCAATCTGATAGACAATCCACTCACCTCTGAGGGCTACCATGGCGTCAACTGGCGTGTTGTCTCCCAACTTCTTGGCTACCATAACTATGCGCCCTTCTTTGTTGAACATCTGAAGGAATACACCACCCTCTCCTGCTTCGTCTTCTTCTTCTGTAATCGAAGCTATCTCATACTTCTCTATCTTGCCTACTGTACGCAATACCGTGTTCTCTACTACCATGTCTGGACACAACTTCTTCGTCGTACCTACTGTCTTGATAGATATATTGCCAGCTCCTAATGAGTCAACTATGGCTGTAGCATTCCATGTATTGCACCCTAATGTGCCGTTTATACTGCCATCACCCTCAAAAGTAACTATCGGCTGCTCTCCTGCAGTGCCAATCTCCATGCCGTCTACTGCAACGATTACCCATGTACCTTCAACTGGATTGTGCTTCTCGTCGCCCTTCTTTGGCTCCGTACATGACGCTAAAAAAGCAACACTTGCAATAATAGCAAGACTCTTTAGAGAGATTCTTTTCAACATATTCATTTTATTAAAGTTTTTATTCCGATTATTTATTGGTATCTTCAGCATGCCAAACCGAATCGTCATGTAATACGAACCCAACTATTTTTGGTTTCACACATCTACACCCACATACCCCAAAAACAAAAATCCTCGACTCGTTGAAGAATCAAGGACTTTCTTGCGGTATGGACGGGACTCGAACCCGCGACCCCATGCGTGACAGGCATGTA